>NZ_JBITLO010000007.1:0-441061 GCF_044465345.1 Nonomuraea sp. NPDC049684
CGATCTCGCCCAGCAACCCGTCGGCGTCCTCGGGCAGACGGGTGCGGAAGTCGCCGTCCCGGACCGCCGTCAGCCCGCCGAGCAGCTGACGCAGCCGAAGCTCGCCGACCTCGGCGCCCCCGGACGCGGAACGGGAGCCACCGGTCATCGCTTCGCTCATGTCACCCTCGTGTCCTACGACGTTGTCAGGACTGTCCTGCTGGTGACCTCGCGGACGGCCCCAATCAGGAGGCCGTGATCGAGGTCATTGACGGAACAATCGTGTTTGTTGGTCATCCGGATTCTAGAGCCGGTACTCATGATCTTCAGCCCCGAACGCCGAGGTGCGGCGGCAGCCGCTCACGACGACTCGCGGAGACCGTCGGGACGCTGCGCGCCCATCGCGGCCACGGCGTCGCCCACGTCGGCGTGGACGCTCAGCGAGGACCACACGCCGGTGACCCGCAGGACGCGCGCGGGCAGCTCCTGCACGCCGGCCAGGCGCAGGACGCCTCCCTGTTCGAGCACCGCGGCGTTGAGCCGTAACAGCACGTGCAGGCCGCGGCTGTCCATGAAGCTCAGCCCGCCCAGGTCGAGCACCATGCCCGCCCCGGGCCGCAGGTGCCGCTCGGTGAAGGACTCCAGCCGCGGCGAGTTGGAGGCGTCGAGCTCGCCGAGCACGGTCACCAGCACGCCGCCGGGCAGGTCGCGGCAGCTCAGGCTCAGAGGGGTCACGCCGTCACCAGAGGCCGGGCAGCACGAAAGCCCGTCCGGCCGGAGGGCAGGGCGGACGGGTGCGACGGCGGACGAACGAGGTCAGGCATCACAGGCCGGCGGCGGGATCGGCTCGATCACGTGACCGACGCGCTCACCCGGAGGGCCCGGCCGCCCCGACCGGGCGGCCTCTCGATCGCCTGGCCTGCGGCTACGGCCTCGCCGTGGACGCGCCATGTCGCCGCTACGGCCGGAACTCAATCGCGATCATCTCCTCCGTGCCGCGGCGATCGGTGCTCGCCTCCAACCCTTGAGCCTTCGGCGGTGGCGGGTCAGCACACGGGACGAAGAATTCGGCTGACTCCTGTCCACAGAACGAAACGGGGCATCGGCGGATCAGTCGCGGCGGGGCCCGGCCGCGGAGCGGAGGGTGTCGCCGGGCGAGCAGCCGAAGGCGGCCCGGTAGAGCTGGGCGAAGCGCCCGGGGTGGAAGAAGCCCCAGCGGGCGGCGACGGCGGTCACCGTGGTGGCGGGAGAGCCGGCCTTCAGCTCGGCGTGGGCGCGGGCCAGCCGGGCCTGGCGGAGGTAGGCCAGCGGGGTGGTGCCGAGGTGCCGGCGGAAGGCGTACTGGAGGGCGCGGGCGCTGACCCGGGCGGCGGTGGCGATCTCGTCGATGCCGATGGGCAGGTCGGCGTGGTCGTCGATGAAGGCCGTCGCCCGGCGCAGCGCCTCGGGCCGGGCCGGGCCGGGGGCGGCGGCCTGGCCGGCGTTGGTGGGCAGGGCGGTGAGCACGCTCGCGGCCAGGAGCTGCCCGGCGGTGGAGACGACCAGCGGCTCGGCGGCCAGCTCGGGGGCGGCCAGGACGTCGTCGCGCAGGTAGTCGAGCGTGCGCCGCAGGTGGCGGCCGGCGGCGGCGGAGACCGGGCGGTGCCCCACCAGCCGGATCGGCTCGGCCCGGCGGCCGGGCAGCGTGCCGGCCACCTGCTGCAGCAGCGCGGGGTCGAACATGATGATGTCGTAGCGCGAGCGGCGGATCTCGCCGGTGTAGGGCAGGTCGTGCGGGGCGAACAGCACGGTGTCGCCGGGGCCGAAGAGCTCGTCGGGCCCGCCGGCGACCTGCTGGGCGATGGTGCCCGTCTCGACCGTGCACAGGCACACCTTGCCGAGCGGGTTGACGTCGAAGCTCATCGCGTATTCGAGATTGAGCCGGTCGATGCTCACCGAGCCCATGACCTGGCGGGAGATCTGGGTGCGGGGGTTCTTCACGTCGGAGCCGATGCGCATCTTGGCGTATGCCTTGCTGAGGAACTCCTCCGTCTGGCCGATGTCACGGCTGTCGAAGACCTCTGGGCCCATCGGACCACCTCTCTCCGGGCGATGGGGCCGCGCCTGTCGCGGCCCGTGCCGATTTTCCCAAACGGCTACGACAACGACTGGACGACGGCGTGACAGGGCCCTCCGCCAGGGACGATCCGTTTTTGGTATACCATTTTTCGGGTGACTTCCTGGACGATCTCCAACGTGCGCCCCTGGGGCGGCGCCCCCGTGGACCTGACCATCGACGGTACCCGGATCGCCGCCGTGCTCCCGGCCGGGACCGCCCCGCCCGCCGGCGAGCGCATCGACGGCCGCGGCCTGCTGGCCCTGCCCGGATTCGTCAACGCCCACGCCCACGTCGACAAGAGCTGGTGGGGCCGGCCCTGGGTGTCGTACGGCGGGGTGGCGACCACGCAGGGCCGCATCGAGCACGAGCGCGCCGAACGCGACAAGCACGGCATCCCGGGCGTCGACGGCACGGTGGCGGTGCTGCGCGAGTTCCTGCGGCACGGCACCACGGCCACCCGCACCCACGTCGACGTCGACCTCGGCGTCGGGCTGCGCGGCATCGAGGCCGTGCGCGAGGCCGTGGCACGGCTCGACGGGGCGATCGAGGTCGAGATCGTGGCCTTCCCGCAGGACGGCGTCGTCCGCCGGCCCGGCGTGCTCGACCTGCTCGACCAGGCCGCGCGGGCGGGCGCCACCAGCATCGGCGGCATCGACCCCGCCACCATCGACCGGGACCCGGTCGCCCAGCTCGACGGCCTGTTCGAGATCGCCGAGCGGCGCGGCGTCGGCCTGGACATCCACCTGCACGACGGCGGCGAGCTGGGCGCGTTCCAGTACGAGCTGATCATCGACCGCACGCTCAGGACCGGCCTGCAGGGCAAGGTCACCGTCTCCCACGGCTTCGCCCTCGGCGACCTGGCCCCCGAACGGCAGCGCGGTCTGCTCGACGACCTGGCCGCGGCGGGCATCTCCTGGACGACGGTCGCGCCGGTGCGCACCGCGCCCCTCCCGTGGCGGGGCATGGCCGAGCGCGGCATCGGCCTCGGCCTGGGCACCGACGGGATCAGGGACCTGTGGTCGCCGTTCGGCGACGGCGACCTGCTGCGCATCGCCCTCGGCTTCGCCCGGCTGCACGGCCTGCGCTCCGACGACGACCTCACCGCCGCCGTGGAGCTGGCCACGACCAAGGCGGCGCCGTTCGTGCACCGTGACCGGCACGACCTCGTCGCGGGCGCGCGGGCCGACGTCGTGCTCGTCGACGCCGAGAACGTGCCGGACGCGCTCGTGCGGGTGCCGCCGCGGGCACTCGTGGTCGCCGGCGGCCGGGTGGTCACCCGCGACGGCGAGGTGCTCCTGGACGCCTGACGCCCGCGTCGTGGTCCCGGACGCCTGACACCTGCGCCGTGCTCCTGGACGCCTGACCGCGACGGCGGCCTTCTGGACGCCCGCGCGGGTCAGGGGCCCGTGGGCCGGCGGCGGTCGGCGTGCTCGCCGATGAGCCGGCCGCTGGTCGCCACGTGCCGGGCGACCAGCTCGCCGACGCGGGCCACGTCGCGGGCGGCGATCGCCTCGTAGAGCTCGCGGTGCTCGTCGGCGACCACCTGGAGGTCGTCGTGCCGGCCGAGCAGCCAGCGCATCCGGCTGCGCAGCACCTGCCCCACCTCGACCAGCAGGTCGTTGCCCGCGATGGCGGTGGCCGTCTCGTGGAAGTCGGCGGCGGCCCGCCGGGCGCGGACCGCGTCGCCGGCGCGCGCCGCCCGCAGCTCCGCGTCGAGGTCGGCGCGCAGCCGCCGCAGGCCCTGCGCGTCGTGCCGCCGGGCGGCGAGCTGGAAGGTGACGGCCTCGAACGCCGAACGCACCTCCACCAGGTCGGCGACGTCGCGGGCGGTGAACTCGCGCACCACGGCCCAGGTGCGGGGCCGCAACGTCACCAGCCCCTCGGCGGCCAGGGTGGCCAGGGCGTCGCGCACCGGCACCCGGCTCACGCCGAGCTCGGTGGCCAGGTCGCGCTCGACGAGCTTGCTGCCCGGCGGGCGGACGCCGTCGAGGATGTCGTCGCGCAGCCGCCGGATGACGCGTACGGACTCGGGCTCGAACCCGGCTCCTGCCACCATGCCCTTCAGTCTCCCACCGGCGCCGCGCCGGACGGGCCTCCGGCGCCTCCCGTGTCCTCGGTGTCCCCGGCGTCCTGGCCGGTGTCGAGGCGTCGCGCCTGCTGCTGGAGGTGGGCGAGCATGACCTTGCCCGCGGGCGTCAGGGCGCGGGCCCCGGGCAGGGTGGCCCCCACCGAGCGGCGCACCGACGGCAGCGGCACCTGGAGTTCGAGGAGCTGGGGGTCGGTCCTGACGAAGAGCGCGGGCAGCGCGGCGATCATGTCCGTGCCGAGCAGCAGGGAGCGGATCGTCAGGATGGAGGTGCATTCGGTGCGGTCGGGCGGCAGCGGCAGCCCGTTGCGGTGGAACACCTGCTCCAGCTCCCGCCGCAGCGAGGTCTGCTCCAGCGGCAGGATCCACGGGTAGTCCAGCAGGCCGGCCAGCGCGCGGGCGTGCGCGGCCGGGTGCCCGGCGCGGGCGACCAGCAGCACGGGCTCGTTGTAGAGGGGGATCTGGCGCAGGTCCGGGCGGTCCTCGATCGGATTGAGCCGGCCCAGGATCAGGTCGAGGTCGCCGCCGGTGAGCTGGGGGACCAGCGAGTCGAACGTGCCCTCCTTGACGATCACGGTGATGCCCGGCCGCTCGGCCTTGAGCGCCGCGATCGAGCGGGGCAGCAGCACGTTCGTGGCGGCCAGCAGGGTGCCGACGGTGACCGTGCCGGCCGTGCCGTCGGCCAGGCCGGCGATGCGCTCGCCGGCGCGGCGCAGCTCGGCCTGCACGGCGCGGGCGTGGTCGATGAACGCCTCGCCGAAGAGGGTGGGGGTGACGCCGCGCGATCCGCGGGTGAACAGCTCCACCCCGAGGATCTGCTCCACCTCCCGCAGCCCCCGGGTCACGGCGGGCTGGGCCAGGTGGAGGTGCTCGGCGGCGCGCAGGACGCCGCCCTGCTCGGCGATGGTGGTCACGAGCACGAGATGCCGCAGCTTGAGCCGGCCGCTCAGCAGGTCCAGCGGACGAGATATCACGAAATCATCATATGACCAGGGAGAACCTGCCCTATTTCGCTATGTCGGCGGGAACCGGCTGGTCGCCCAGGCGTTCGGCGTCGTTGCGGGGGATCAGCAGGGCGGCGACCAGGCTGATGACCGTCACCACGGCCAGGTAGACGGTGATCGACACCGAGGTCCCGGTCGAGGCGAACAGCGAGGCGGCCACCAGCGGCGTGATCCCGCCGCCCAGCAGCGAGGCGAGCTGGTAGGCCACCGACGTGCCGGAGTACCGGATGGCGACCGGGAAGAAGCTGGCGGTCAGCGTGCCCTGCGGCGCGTGCGTCATGGCCAGGACCGCGCCCATCACCAGCATGAACAGCACGATGAGGGGCTTGTTGCCGGTGTTGACGACCGGCAGGATCGCCAGGGCGCCGGCCAGCAGCACCACCGAGCCCCAGGCGAAGACGGAACGCAGCCCGTGCCGGTCGCCGAGGTGGGCCCACAGCGGCGCGGTCACCAGCCACACGGCGGCGCCGCCGATCACGCAGCTCAGCAGGAACGTCCGCGACAGGCCGGCCGCGGCCTCGCCGTAGCCGAGGATGTAGACCATGAAGATGTAGGCCAGCGCGCTGTTGCCGATGATCACGCCGATCGTGTGCACCACCTCGCGCCAGTGGTCGCGCAGCACCACCGCGATCGGCAGCTTGACCGGCTTGCGCCGCTCGACCAGGTCGGCGTAGTCGGGGCTCTCCTCGATGCGCAGCCGCAGGTACAGGCCGACCGCCACCAGCACGATGCTGAGCAGGAACGGCACCCGCCAGCCCCAGGCCATGAAGCTCTCCTCGCCCAGCAGCGAGGACGTGCCGAGGAAGACGGCGTTGGCGCACAACATGCCCGCCGGGGTGCCCATCATCGGGAACGCCCCGAACAGGCCGCGCCGGCCCTTCGGCGCGTGCTCCATCGTCAGGACCACCGCGCCGCCGAGCTCGCCGCCCAGGCCGATGCCCTGGGCGATGCGCATCACCACGAGCAGCACCGCCGCCCACACGCCCAGGCTGTCGTACGTCGGCAGCACGCCGATCAGCGTGGTGCCGATCCCCATGATGAGCAGCGAGACGACGAGCGTGTTGCGCCGCCCGATCCGGTCGCCGAAGTGGCCGAAGACGATGCCGCCGAGCGGGCGGGCGAGGAAGCCCACGGTCATGGTGCCGAAGGAGGCGATGGAGCCGGCGACCGGGTCCATGGCGGGGAAGAACTGCTTGTTGAAGACGAGGGCCGCGGCGGTGCCGTAGAGGAAGAAGTCGTACCACTCGATGGCGGTGCCGATGAAGGCGGCCCGCGAGACGCGGCGGGCGGCCAGGCGGCGATCTGTGTCCATCTCTCTGTGCCTTCCGAATGAGGGTACGGAAGAGGATGCACGCTGGTGGTATGCCAGAACGAATACCGATTCGGTCGGCAGGCATAGCAGAACCGACATATAACGAAATAAAGATAGCCAGGCGACATTTCGGTATTGGACTGTTATGTCGAGCCATAAGCAGAATGTCGACCATGAAGCCCGCGCACTACGTCAACGGCGTCTTCACGACGGCGGGGACGGACTTCCCCCTCATCTCGCCCGTCGACGGCCGCACCGTCGGAGCCGTCCCCGAGGCGTCCCGCGAGACCGTCGACGAGGCGGTCCGGGCCGCCCGCGCCGCCCTCGACGGCCCCTGGGGAGCCGCCTCCACCGAGGAGCGGTGCGCGTACCTGCGCCGGATCGCCGACGGGATCGAGGCCAGGTTCGAGGAGTTCGTCGAGGCCGAGGCCGCCGACACCGGCAAGCCGCGCGAGCTGGCCGCGACGGTGGACATCCCGCGCGCCGCCGGCAACTTCCGCGCCTACGCCGACCTGGCCTACGGCCGTCCCGAGCGGGCCTACTCCACCAGCGTCCCGGCCTGGAGCGGCAGCGGGGAGGCGCTCAACTACACCGTGCGCCGCCCGCTCGGCGTGGTCGCCGTCATCTCGCCGTGGAACCTGCCGCTGCTGCTGCTCACCTGGAAGGTCGCGCCCGCGCTGGCCGCGGGCAACGCCGTCGTCGCCAAGCCGTCGGAGGAGACCCCCTCCACCGCCACCCTGCTGGCCGAGGTGATCGACGCGGCGGGCCTGCCGGCCGGCGCGTTCAACCTGGTCCACGGCCACGGCGCGGGGGCGGCCGGCGAGCACCTGACCGCCCACCCCGGCGTGGACGCCATCGCCTTCACCGGCGCCTCGGCCACCGGCAGCGCCATCATGCGCAACGCCGCCGCGCACGTCACCCCGGTCTCCTTCGAGCTCGGCGGCAAGAACCCGGCCCTGGTCTTCGCCGACGCCGACCTGGAGGAGGCCGTCGAGGGCACGATCCGCTCCAGCTTCACCCACTCCGGCCAGATCTGCCTGTGCACCGAGCGCGTCTACGTCCAGCGCCCGATCTTCGAGGCGTTCACCCGGGCGCTGGCCGAGCGGGCCAGGGGCCTGCGCGGCTACGGGCCGATGATCTCGGCCGAGCACCGCGACAAGGTGCTGTCCTACTACCGCCTGGCCGTCGAGGAGGGCGCGACGGTGCTGGCCGGAGGAGGCGTGCCGGAGTTCGGCGACGCCCGCGACGGCGGCTTCCACGTCGAGCCGACCGTGATCACCGGCCTGCCGCCGTACGCCAGGACCGTCCGCGAGGAGGTCTTCGGCCCCATCTGCCACGTCGCCCCCTTCGACGACGAGGACGAGGCCGTCCGGCTGGCCAACGACAGCCCGTACGGCCTGGCCGCCACGGTGTGGACCACCGACCTGTCGCGCGCCCACCGCGTGGCGCCCCGGATCCAGGCCGGCATCGTCTGGGTCAACTGCTGGAACCTGCGCGACCTGCGTACCCCGTTCGGCGGCGTGAAGGCCTCCGGCATCGGGCGGGAGGGCGGCGAGTACTCGCTCGACTTCTTCTCCGAGCCGGTCAACGTGTGCGTCAAGATATGAGGACAGAAGTGACAGACAACCATCGCGCCGCCGCCGCGCGGCTGCTGGAGGCGTACGCGTCCGGCCGCCCGTGCGAGCCGGTCCGCGACCTGGTCGACGGCCTGGAGGCGGCCTACGCGGTGCAGAGCCTGCTCACCGAGCACTGGCTCGGCGAGGGCAGGCGGATCACCGGCCGCAAGGTCGGGCTGACCAGCAAGGCCGTGCAGCGGCAGCTCGGCGTCGGCTCGCCCGACTTCGGCGTGCTGTTCGCCGACATGGCGGTGCCCGACGGCGAGGAGATCCCGGCCGGCGCGGTGCTCCAGCCGCGCGCCGAGGCCGAGGTCGCGCTCGTGCTCGACCGCGACCTGCCGCACGAGCGCCACACGGTCGCCGACGTGATCGCCGCGACGGCGTTCGCGCTGCCCGCGATCGAGGTCGTCGGCAGCCGCATCCGCGACTGGGACATCACCCTGGCCGACACCGTCGCCGACAACGCCTCCTCCGGCCTGTACGTCCTCGGCAACCGCCCGGTGCCGCTGCGCGACGTGGACCTGCGGCTGGCCGGGATGGTCATCGAACGGCGCGGCGAGCAGGTCTCGACCGGCGTCGGCGCGGCCTGCCTGGGCCACCCGCTGCACGCCGCGGTCTGGCTGGCCGACACGCTGGCCGCGCTCGGCCGCCCGCTTCAGGCCGGCGACACCGTGCTGACCGGGGCGCTCGGCCCGGTCGTCCCGGTGGGTCCGGGCGACGTGCTGGAGGCCCGCATCGACGGGCTGGGCGACGTCCGCGCCGCCTTCGCCGCCGACGACGAGAAGGAGGAGCGGTGAACGCGCTCGCCGAACGCCTGGACGAGGCCACCCTGACCGGCCGCGCCATCCCCCGCCTGACCGACACGGCCGACCTCGACGTGCCCGCCGCGTACGAGGTGCAGCGCGCCCTGATCGAACGGCGGCTGGCCCGCGGCGAGCGGCTGATCGGCGTCAAGATGGGCTTCACCAGCCGCGCCAAGATGGCCCAGATGGGCGTGGACGACGTCATCTGGGGCCTGCTCACCGACGCCATGCTGGTGGAGTCCCGGCTCGACACCGCCGGGCTGATCCACCCGCGGATCGAGCCGGAGATCGCGTTCCTGCTCGACCGCCCGGTGCGCGGCACGGCCGACGTGGCCTCGGCCGTCGGCGGCGTCGCGGTCGGTTACGAGGTGCTCGACTCCCGTTACGAGGGCTTCAGCTTCACCCTGCCCGACGTCATCGCCGACAACGCCTCGGCCAGCGGCTTCGGCGTCGGCCCCTGGCGCCGCCCGCAGGACGCCGGCGACCTCGGCAACCTCGGCCTGGTCATGGAGATCGACGGCCGCCAGGTCGCCGGCGGCTCGTCGGCGGCCATCCTCGGCCACCCGCTGCGCGCGCTGACCGCGGCCGCCCGGCTGACCAGGGCGGCCGGGATCGAGATGGAGGCCGGCTGGATCGTCCTGGCCGGCGCGGCCACGGCGGCGGTGCCGCTGCCCGCCGGGGCGCACGTACGCGTCGGCGCCGCCGGACTCGGACACGTGGAGGTGACCACCCGATGAGCGACGCGCTGCTGGTCGAGGGCAAGGCCCGGCCCCGCGGCCGGTTCCCGCACGTCAAGCGGGCCGGTGACTTCGTGTTCGTGTCGGGCACCAGCTCGCGCCGCCCCGACGGCTCCTTCGCCGGGGCGAGCGCTGACGAGCTGGGCACCACCAGCCTGGACATCCGCGAGCAGACCAGGGCGGTGATCGACAACATCGCCGACCTGCTCGCCGCCGCCGGAGGCGGCCTGGACGACGTGGTGAACGTGACCGCGTACCTGGTCAGCATGAACGACTTCGGCGGCTACAACGAGGTCTACGGCGAGTACTTCGACGAGAGCGGCCCCGCCCGCACGACGGTCGCCGTCCACCAGCTCCCGCACCCGCACCTGCTGATCGAGATCTCCTGCATCGCCCTCGTCCCGCAAAGGAGCCAGGCATGATCCCCCCCTTCAACCTGAACAAGTGGATCGACGAGCACCAGGACCTGCTCAAGCCGCCGGTCGGCAACGCGCAGATCTGGAAGGACGCCGACCTCATGGTGACGATCGTGGGCGGGCCCAACCAGCGCACCGACTTCCACGACGACCCGATCGAGGAGTTCTTCTACCAGCTCAGGGGCGGCATGGTGCTGCGGGTCATGGAGGAGGAGGGCAAGCCGCCGGTGGACGTGCAGATCGGGGAGGGCGACGTCTTCCTGCTGCCGCCGCACGTGCGGCACTCGCCGCAGCGGCCGGTGCCCGGCTCGATCGGCCTGGTCGTGGAGTTCGCCCGCCCGCAGGGCGCGCTGGACGCCTTCGAGTGGTACTGCGTCAACTGCCACCGCCTGGTCCACCGCGCCGAGGTGCAGCTCCAGTCGATCGTCGACGACCTGCCGCCGGTCTTCCGCGCCTTCCACGAGGGCGACCGCACCTGCCCCCACTGCGGCGCCGAGCACCCCGGCAAGGACTGGCCGGACCACCTGCGGCCGGTGGTCCGGTGACCATGATCGACGTGCACGCGCACGTCTTCCCGCGGATCTCCCGCGAGGAGGCCAGGACGCTCGCCGGGGCCGGTGAGCCGTGGCTGCGCGACGGCATGATGATGAGCGGCGAGGACGACTACCGCCCGGTCACGCCGGAGCTGTGGGACGCCGGTGCCCGGGTGGCCGCCATGGACCGCACCGGCGTGGCCGTGCAGGCGGTCTCCTCGACCCCGCTGCTGTTCGGCTACGCGGCCGACCCGGCCCGCGCCGCCGAGTGGTGCGCCATGGTCAACGACCGCGTGCTCGACCACTGCGCGCAGGCCCCCGACCGGCTGCTGCCGCTGTGCCAGGTGCCGTTGCAGGACGCCGCCCTGGCGGCCCGGACCGTCACCGAGGCCAAGGCCGCCGGTCACCGCGGCGTGCACATCGGCAACCACGTCGGCCCGCGCAACCTGGACGACCCCGACATCGTCGCCTTCCTCGCGCACTGCGCCGAGCTGGACATGCCGGTGCTCGTGCACCCCTGGGACATGCTCGGCGCCGACCGCATGCGCGGCCACATGATGCCGTGGCTGGTCGGCATGGCGGCCGAGACCCACCTCGGCATCCTGTCGCTGATGTTGTCCGGGGCGTTCGAGCGGCTGCCGGGCTCGCTGCGGCTGTGCTTCTGCCACGGCGGCGGCAGCTTCGCCTACCTGCTGGGCCGGGCCGACAACGCCTGGCACCAGCGCGACATCGTCCGCGAGCACTCGCCGAGGCCGCCGTCGGCCTACACCGACCGCTTCTACGTGGACTCGGCGGTGTTCGACCCGCGCGCCCTGCGGCTGCTGGTCGAGGTGATGGGGGCCGAGCGCGTCATGCTCGGCACCGACTTCCCGTTCCCGCTGGGGGAGCAGGAGCCTGGCGCGGTCGTGCGCGCCTGCGCCGAGCTGGACGAGGAGGGCCGCGCCGCCGTCCTGGGCGGCAACGCCGCCGCCTTCCTGGGGCTCGGGGGATGACGGTCGCCGAGACGCCGCTCGGGGCGTTGCGCGGCGTCCGGCTCGACGGTGTGCGCGCGTTCAAGGGGGTGCGCTACGCCGCGCCCGCCCGCCGCCTGGCCGCGCCGGAGCCCGCGCGCCCCTGGCGGGGCGTCGCCGACGCCCGCACCCCCGGCCCGCCCGCCCCGCAGCGGCCCGGCCGCATGGCCTGGGTGCCGGGCCTGGAGATCGACCCTTCCACGTCGGCCGAGGACTGCCTGTTCCTCAACGTCTGGACGCCCTCCGCCGAGGGACGCCGCCCCGTGCTGCTGTTCCTGCACGGCGGCGCGTTCGTCTTCGGCTCCGGCGCCCAGGCGATGTACGACGGCACCGCGCTGGCCCGCGACCACGGCCTGGTCGTGGTGACCGTGAACTACCGGCTCGGCCTGCCGGGCTTCTGGCACGGCGACGGCGTGCCGGCCAACCTGGCGCTGCGCGACCAGATCGCCGCCCTGGAGTGGGTGCGCGCCAACATCGCGGCCTTCGGCGGCGACCCGGCGAACGTCACCCTGGCCGGGCACTCGGCGGGCGGCACCTGCGTGCTGGCCCTGATGACGTGCGCGCCCGGCCTGTTCGCCAGGGCGGCGGCGATGAGCCCCGTCCCGTACGGGTTCCGCACGCCCGCCGAGGCCGCCGCCTGGACCTCGGCGGCACGTTCGGCGCTCGGCGGCGACCCGTACGCCGTGCCTCTGGCCGGGCTCATGGCCGCCGAGGAGGCCGCCGTACGCGCCTGCGCCCCGGCCGCTGGGCTGCTGCCCGCCGCGCCCGTCGTGGACGGCGACCTGCTGGCCGTCCACCCGGTGGAGGCCGTCAGGACGGGCGCCGCCGCGCGCGTCCCGCTGCTGGTGACGACGACGGCCGAGGAGACCCGCCTGTTCACCGCGATCGGCCAGGACGGCCTGGACACCGGCGACCTCTTCGCCGGGCCCGCCCAGGAGCTCGCCGACGCCCATCACGGCCCCGCCTGGCACCACGTCTGCGGGCACCGCTCGCCGATGAGCCACGGCGACATCGCCCTGGGCGCCTGCCACCTGGCAGACGTGCCCCTCTACCTCGGCACCCACGGAACCCCGCTGACCGGCACGGGCCCCCAGGTGGACGCCCTGGCCCACACGATGACCACCGCCTTCGCCCGCTTCTGCCACGACGGCACGATCCCGTGGCCCGCCTCGTCGTCGTAGGTACGCTCACTGACGGAGGTTCCGAAATGCCCGCTCCGCGCGTCTACATCCTCTGGCACGTCCACCATGTCGCACGGGACGAGCACGGGCACGTCGTCCATTTCCGCGACGGGGACTTCTCGGCCCAGGAGGACCAGGGGGACGACGTCAAGCTGCTGGGCGTCTACTCCAGCGAGGAACGGGCCCGGCGGCGCGGGCGCTGCCCGGCTTCCGGGACGAGCCCGACTGCTTCTGGTACGGCGAGGTCGAGCTCGACGCGGACGCGTGGACCGACGGCTTCGTGGACGGGGCCTGACGTGACGGGATCACGGGCCGTCGGGGGTGGTGAGGGGATGGCCGGGGAGCGGGGTGGACAGGATCATGGTGCTGGACGGCGGCCCGTAGACCGCCAGGCGGTCGATCAGGTCCTCGAAGGCGACCATGGAGACCGCCACGATCCGCAGGATGCTGCACACGTCGCCGGTGACCCGGTGGATCTCGCGGACCTCCGGCCAGCCGGCCACCTCGGGGTCGCGCAGCACGCAGCGGGTGCCGTAGCAGGACATGCGGATGAAGGCAGAGACCGGCCAGCCGGCCCGCACCGGGTCCACCGTCGCGTGGTAGCCGGTGATCACCCCCGACTCCTCCAGCTTGCGTACGCGGTCGGCCACGGCGGGCGCGGACAGGTGGATCCGGCGCGACAACTCCTTGAGGGAGAGCCGGGCGTTGTCCTGGAGCTCGCGCAGCAACTCCCAGTCGGTCTCGTCCACGATCTCGCCTTCCGTTCGTAAGCCACAAATCACGATTTATACCGAAACATAAGCCTATATGGCGATATAGCCTTACATATGGCATTCCTTCTCCTTCATTCCGACGCCATCATGGGGACAGCAAGGCTAAGAGAAGGGCAAGCGCGTGGACGCGACGCGACAGTTATCGGCAGTGCGGCCGACCACGGCGGAGGAACGCGCCGCAAGAGCCAGGGCGACGGGCGGAGCCCCCACCCTGGACTTCGAGACCCGCACCCCCTACGACGCCTACGTCCGCACCGACGTGCTGCACGAGCTGCAGCACCCGATGAGCGACGACGCGGGCGAGATGTCGTTCCTGATGATCACTCAGGTGATGGAGCTCTACTTCAAGCTCATCGCCTTCGAGCTGCGCAACGCGCAGGAGCGGCTGCGGGCCGACGACGTGTGGGCCGCGCTGGACCCGCTCCGCCGTACCGTGCTGCACCTGGAGGGCCTGAACGCGAGCTGGCGCGGCCTGCGCTGGATGACCCCCGCCGACTTCAACCGCTTCCGGGACGAGCTCGGCGAAGCCAGCGGCCTGCAGTCGGCGATGTACCGGCACGTGGAGTTCCTGCTGGGGCTGAAGAACCCCGCCCTGCTGCGCCCGTTCAGACGCCAGGACCGCACCCACCGCGACCTGCTCACCACCCTGGAGTCGCCGAGCCTGTGGGACGACGCCATCGCCCTGCTGGCCAGGCTCGGCCACGACCTGCCCCGCGAGCTGCTGGAACGCGATTTCGCCGTCGAGCACGAGCCGCACCCGGCCGTCGAGCGGGCCTGGGTCGAGGTGTACCGCGACACCGGCCCCGGCAACGCCCCGCGGCTGCTCGGCGAGGCGCTGACCGACGTGGCCGAGCAGTTCGGCGACTGGCGCTACCAGCATGTGACGGCGGTCCGCCGGTCGATGGGCGCCAAGCCCGGCAGCGGCGGCTCCAACGGCCTGGCCTGGCTGGAACGGAGCATGGCGCGGGTGGTCTTCCCCGAGCTGTGGTCCGCCCGGACCCACATGTGAAGGACGGACGACACGTGACCGACGACTGGAAGCCCGCCGAGCAGGACGCCCTCCGCCGCGACCGCGACGACCCGGGCCACCGCGAGCTCTTCCTGATCCCGCCCGCCGACGGCGGCGGCCACCCCGAGTGCGCCTACTTCGCCGGCAACTCCCTGGGCCTCCAGCCCCGGGCGACCGCGGCGGAGCTGGCCGAGGACCTGGAGGCATGGGCCCGGCTCGGCGTGGAGGGACATCTGGAGGGGGCCCGGCCGTGGCTGCCCTACCACGAGCGGCTCACCGGCCCGGCCGCCCGGCTGGTCGGCGCGCTGCCGGAGGAGACCGTGGTGATGAACTCGCTGACGGTCAACCTGCACCTGCTGATGGTCTCGTTCTACCGGCCGCAAGGCAGGCGGACCCGGATCCTCATCGAGGACACCGCCTTCCCCAGCGACAGCTACGCCGTGCGCAGCCAGGCCCGCCTGCACGGCCTCGACCCGGACGAGACGGTGGTCCGGCTGCGCGACGGCCGGGAGGTGCTGGACTTCCTGGACCGCGAGGGCGACACTGTCGCGCTGGTCCTGCTGGGCGGCGTCAACTACCTGACCGGCGAGCTCATGGACATCCCGGCGATCACGGCGGCCGGCCGGGCGAGCGGCGCGGCCGTCGGCTGGGACCTGGCGCACGCCGCCGGGAACGTGCCGCTGGAGCTGCACGCGTGGGGGCCGGACTTCGCCGCCTGGTGCTCCTACAAGTACCTCAACGCCGGGCCCGGCGCCCTCGGCGGCGTGTTCGTCCACCAGCGGCACCTGGGCGACCCGGCGTTGCAGCGGCTGGAGGGCTGGTGGAGCACCGAGCAGGCGACCCGGTTCGAGATGGCGCCGGTCTCCCGGCCGCCGGCCAGCGCCGACGCCTGGCAGGTCTCCAACCCGCCGATCTACGCGATGGGCCCGGTGCGCACCTCGCTCGGCGTCTTCGACCGGATCGGCATGACCGCCCTGCGGGCCCGCAGCGTACGGCTCACCGCGTACCTGGAGAGCCTGCTCGACCGGGTCACCCCCACCAGGCCGCTCACGGTGATCACGCCGCGCGACCCCGCGCGCCGGGGCTGCCAGCTCTCCCTGCGCGTGGGGCGCGGCGGCGCGGCCGAGCTGACCCGGCGGCTGCGCCAGGAGCACGGGGTGATCGCCGACGCCCGCGAGCCGGACGTCGTCCGCCTGGCGCCGACGCCCCTGTACTCGACCTACCACGACTGCTGGCGCGCCGCCGTCGCGCTGGCCGAGTGCGTCGAGGAGGACCGATGAACGTCACCGTGGTCGGCGCCGGCCTGACCGGCTGCCTGCTCGCCTGCTACCTGGCCCGGCGCGGCCTCGACGTGACCGTCTACGAACGGCGGCCCGACCCGCGCGCCGGGCTCGCCGAGCGCGGCCGGTCGATCAACCTGGCCATCTCCGAACGCGGGCTGGACGCGCTGCGCCGGATCGGCCTGGAGGAGAAGGTCATGGCCGGCGCGCTGCCGATGCGCGGCCGGATGATCCACCCGGTGGACGGGCCGCTGAACTTCCAGCCGTACAGCCACGACGGGGTGCGCTCGATCAACTCCATCAGCCGCGGCGCGCTCAACGACACGCTGCTGGACGCCGCGGAGTCCGCGCCCGGCGTGAAGATCTTCTTCGGGCACCGGCTGACCGGCCTGGACCCGGCGACCGGCGCGATGGAGTTCGACACCGCGGCCGGCCCGGTGCGCGCGACGGCCGGCGTGGTGCTCGGCGCCGACGGGGCCGGCTCGGCCGTACGGGCCGAGCTGGTGGCCCACCGGGGCGTCCGGGAGAGCCTGGACTTCCTCGGCCACGGCTACAAGGAGCTGACGATCCCGCCCGTGGCCGGCGAGTTCGCCTTCGACCCCGGCGCCCTGCACATCTGGCCGCGCGGCACCTCGATGATGATCGCGCTGCCCAACCCCGACCGCTCCTTCACCTGCACGATGTTCTGGCCGAGCGAGGGCACGTCGAGCTTCGCCTCGCTGAGCGACCCTGCCGCGATCGAACGCCACTTCCGCACCCACTACCCGGACGTGCCCCCCCTCGCGCCCGGTCTGGTGCGGGAGTACCTGGAGAACCCGGTCGGCCGGCTCGGCACCGTCCGCTGCGCGCCGTGGCAGACGGACGGCCGGGTCGGCCTGATCGGTGACGCGGCGCACGCCATCGTGCCCTTCTACGGCCAGGGCGCCAACTGCGGTTTCGAGGACGTGACCGTGCTCGACCGGTGCCTGACGGAGACCGGCGGCGACTGGTCCCGCGCGCTGCCGCTGTTCGAGCTGCGGCGCAGGGACGACACCGACGCGATCGCCGAGATGGCGCTGGCCAACTTCGTCGAGATGCGCGACAAGGTCGCCTCCCCGGTGCACCGGCTGACCAAGAGCGTGGAGCACCGGCTGGAACGCGCGCTGCCCGGCCGCTACGTGTCGCGGTACGAGCTGGTGTCCTTCTCCACGGTGCCGTACGCGCAGGTCAGGCGGCGGGTACGGCGGCAGCACCTGCTGCTGGCCGGGGCCGCCGCCGGGCTCGGCGCCGCGCTGCTGGCGGCGGGCGCGGCCGGGCTCGCCCGGCTCGGCTCCCGCCGGTCCGGCCGGAGGTGAGGGTGGAGAACCGTGCCGTCCTGACCCGCCCGGCGCCCGGCCCGCTCCGCGCCCTGCGGTACGGGGCCGACGCCGACCAGGTGATCGACCTCTGGCCGGCCGAGGGACCCGTGGTGGCGCTGGTCCACGGCGGCTTCTGGCGCCCGGAGTACGACCGGACGCACCTGCGGCCCATGGCCAACGCGCTGCACCGGGCGGGGTGCAGCGTGGCCGCCGTCGAGTACCGCCGCAGGCCGGGGGATCCGGCGGCGGCGGTCGCGGACCTGCGGGCCGCGGTCGGCCTGCTGCGTCCCTCGGTGGTCGTCGGCCACTCGGCCGGCGGTCATCTCGCCATGTGCGCCGCGCCGGACGGCACCGCCGTCCTCGCCCTGGCCCCGGTCGCCGACCTGCGGCTGGCCGCGCGGCTGGACCTCGACGACGGCGCGGTGGCCGACTTCCTCGGCGGATCGCCGGACGACCATCCCGGCCTGGACCCGGCCCGGCTGCCGGACCGGACGGGCCCGCTGGTGATCGTGCACGGCACGGCGGACGAGCGGGTCCCCGTCCAGGTCTCGGAGTCCTACCTGGCGGCCCACCCGGGGACGTCGCTGGTGCGCGTCCCGGGGGCGGGCCACTTCGTGCTCATCGACCCGGAGAGCCGTACCTGGCCGCTGGTCAGGCGTGAGCTGACCGCCCTCCTGCCCGCCTGACGGCGTCGGCCGCGAGCAGCGCCGCGCCGAGCTGGACCGCGACCAGCGAGCGCAGCGGGATCGGCGTGCCCTGCGCGTCGGCCCCGGCATCGGTGAACCACTCCTCGAAGCGCGCGCCGAGCCGGGCGCGCTCGGCCCGGACGGCGGGCGTCGCGTTGCCCGCGGCCAGTTCGGCGTCCAGCATGCGCAGGTAGGTGCCGCAGTACCGCAGCCGCATGGAGTGCACGAGCTGCCGGCCGCCGACCACCTCGGCCACCGTGGCCGGGCGGTCGGTGCCGGGCAGGTCCTCCCACTCGCCGATGAACTCGTCGTGGCCGGCGACGAAGTCCTCCAGCGCCCGGCGGAAGGGCGAGCGCACGGTCAGGTCGCCCTTGGCGCGGGCCAGGGAGGCGGCCAGCTCGCCGATCAGCTCGCGCTGCCCGGCCAGGCAGTCGCGGATCGTCTCGTGGTACTTCTGCCCGGTCGGGGTCTGGTCGGCGACGCGGGGGTCGGCCCAGTAGGGCAGCTCGGTGACCAGGTGCAGGGCGCCGAAGCGGTCGGCGTAGTCGACGCTGCCGCCGCCGATGCCGTACGTCGCGCCGATGTCGGCGCCGCGCGGGGTCAGGTAGGCCGCCGGCGCGATCTGGACGGCGCCCGGCAGCTCCGGCGGCCCCATGTGAAGGGGCAGGCCCTCGGCCGTGGCGACGGCGGTCAGGCGGGCGGCGAGCGCGGGGTCGTTCCGGCTGAGGTAGTAGAAGGCGCCCTGGAGCTCGCCGTTGTGCAGGGAGTAGACCAGGGCGGGCCGGACCTCGTCCATCAGCCGCATCAGCGCCTCGGTCTCCGGCAGCGTGCGGTCGAAGAAGTAGTCCTCGCCGGTCAGCGGGAAGGTCCATTCGACCTGGTCGGCCTCGGCCGGGCGGTAGAAGTGCTCGGCGTAGGCGCGGCGGTCGCTCGGCCGGGCGTACCAGCCCTCGTTGAGCCGGGCGCCGTCGGGGTCGACGCAGGGGATGAGGTGCCAGCGGAAGCCGAAGTCCTCCCGCAGCCCGGCGTCCTCGACGAGCTGCCGCAGCAGCGTGCTGACGGTGAGCGCGCCGATGGGCTCGTTGGGGTGGGGACCGCCGATGATCACGGCGTCATGGGGGCCCGCGCCGATGGTGGCCACGCGCAGCGGCTCGCCGAGGCGGGAGGTGCCGATGCGGCGCAGGCGCACCAGGCCGGGGTGGGCGGCGGCGAGGTCGTCGAGCTCGGCGTGCATCTCGTCAACCGTCGGGAACGCGGTGAAGTCGGGCACGCGGCTCAGGTGGGGGGCGACGTCCATTTCGGGCCTCCTGATAATCTGGATTATTCTAGTAAATCAGATTATCTTTACGGCATGCAGGAGATGTCATGCGGCTGAACAGAGCGGAAAGCAAGGCCGCCAACAGGCGCGCGCTGATCGAGGCCGCCCGCGAGATCGTCGGCAGGGACGGCTCGAAGGCCAAGCTGGAGGACATCACCGAGCTGGCCGGCCTGACCACGGGCGCGGTCTACTCCCTGTTCGGCGGCAAGAACGGGCTGATGGCAGCCATGGTCGACGACTACGTCGGCCCCCTCGACCTGCGCACGCCCGAGGCCGGGGGGTACGGCCCGCGGCTGGCGGAGGTCGTGGCCGAGATCGCCCGCCGCTTCCTGCGCATGTCGGCCGACCCGCAGGCGGCCGGCCGGCTGTTGTTCGAGACCCGCGTGCTCGACCTCGTGCTCAACGACCCCGACCTGCGCCGCAGGCTCACCGCCTCGATCAGGTCGACCGAGATCGAGCTCGCCGCGCTGTTCACCGGCCGCGAGCACGGCGGCGCCGCCGTCACCGCTGACCAGGCGCTGCGCCTGGCCCGCGCGCTGAAGGCCCTGCTGTCCGGGCTCGGCCAGAACGTCGTGCTCGGCGCCTGCGAGGCCGACGAGGAGTACTTCGTCGAGACCGCCCTGGCGCTGATCACGCCGAAGGTGCTCGGACCGGCCTAGATCACGGCCGGGGTTCGGGGGGACCTCACGGCCGCACGTCACCCCACCCCGAAAGGCAGAACCATGTCCAGATCCGGCTTCGGCGTCATCGGCGCGCCGGTGTTGTTCATCGGCGTCCTCCAGACCATGGAGATGACGCTCTCGCCCGCGCTCCCGCTCGTCCAGCAGGACCTGGGGGCCTCGCCCGGCGCGCTCGCGTGGATCTTCACCGGCTCGCTGATCAGCTCGGCCATCAGCACCCCCATCGTCGGCCGCCTGGCCGACATGTACGACAAGCGGCGCGTGCTGCTCGCGCTGATGGCGATCAGCGGCGCCGGGGTCCTGCTCGCCGCCCTGGCGCCGAACATCACCCTGCTGATCACCGGCATGGCGGTCGAGGGCGTCTGGCTGGGCGTGCTGCCCCTGACCGTGGGGCTGTTCCGCGACACCCTCACCCCCGAGCGCGCCGCCACCGGCAACGGCCTGGTCGTCGGCGTCGCCGCGCTGGCCAGCGCGCTCGGCCTCATCCTGGCCGGGCCGATCAGCTCGGCCTTCGGCTACCGGTCGCTGTTCCTGCTGGCCGTGGCCGGCGTGGCGGCGGCCGCCCTGCTGGCCTGGTTCGCCGTGCCGTCCACCCCGCGCGCGGCCGGCGGCCGCGTCGACTGGGCGGGCGGGCTGCTGCTCGGCGGCGGCGTGGCCCTGGTCATGCTGGGCCTGACCGCCGTCTCCAGCTGGGGCTGGACGGCCCCGGCCACGCTCGCGCTGTTCGCCGCCGCCGTGCTGACGCTGGGCCCGTGGGCGGTCGTCGAGCTGCGCGTCGCCGACCCGCTCGTGGACCTGCGGCTGCTGGCCGGACGCACCCCGGCCGGGGTGACCGCCATGGGGGCGCTGCTCGGCTTCGCCTCCTTCGGCCTCGTCGTCGCCCTGCCGATGATGCTGGCCGCCCCCGCCGGCACCGGGTACGGCCAGGGCGCCGACACCCTGTGGATCGGCATCTACATGTTCCCCATGGGCGTCGCGGGCACCGTGATCGCGCCGCTGGTCGGGCCGATGACCAGGCTGCTCGGCCGGCGCGCGGTGCTGCTGCTGGGCAGCGTGCTCGTCTGCGGCGGGACCGGCGGACTGGCCCTGTGGCACTCCGCCGCCTGGCAGATCATGGTCGCGGTGACGGTCATCGGGCTGGGCGCCTCCATCGGCCTCACCGCCGGGCTCAACGCCGTGGCCGCCGACGTGCCCGGCGAGCGCGCGGCCGGGGTCAGCGGCGTGGTGTTCGTCGCCAAGAGCATCGGCGGCACGTTCGGGGCGCAGTTCGGGGCCATGGTGCTGGCCTCCGGGGCCGTCGCCGGGGTGCCCACCGAGCAGGGCTTCGTCGAGACGTACCTGCTGTCGGCGGCGCTGGGGCTGCTGGCCGTCGCCGCCGCCTTCGTGATCCCCGCCACTGTGCGGAAGGCGCAAGGAGGGCAGGCGGTTTCTGTCCTGGCGACGAAGCCGTCCGTCCGTCCCGGTGAAAGCCTGTGACGATGACGAACGTCTACATCTCCATCGACATGGAAGGCGTGGCGGGCATCGCCACCATGGACCAGGTCTCCCGCGCCGGCCACGGCTACCCGCGGGCGCAGCGGCTGATGACCGCGGAGGCCAACGCCGCCATCGAGGGCGCGTTCGCGGCCGGGGCCGCCAGCGTGCTGGTCAACGACAGCCACGGCACCATGGACAACCTGCTGCACGAGGAGCTCGACCCGCGCGCCCGGCTGATCTTCGGCACGCCCAAGCTCGACTGCATGGCCGAGGGCATCTCGGCCGAGCACGACGTGGCCATGTTCCTCGGCTACCACGCCGCGGCCGGCTCGCCGGGCGTGCTCGCCCACACCTACTCCTCGCACTTCCACCAGGTACGGCTCAACGGCGCGATCGTCTCGGAGGCCGAGGTCAACGCCCTGCAGGCGGCCGCCGTCGGCGTGCCGGTGGGGCTGCTCACCGGCGACGACGTCATCTGCGACGTCGCCGGCAAGGCGTTCCCCGGGGTGCGCACGGTCGCCGTCAAGATCGCGCACGGGCACACCTCGGCCGACAGCCTCTCGCCGTCCGAGGCGCGGCGGCTGATCAAGGAGGCGGCCGCGGAGACCGTGCGCTCGGCCGGGGAGCTGCGGCCGGTCGAGCTGCCCGCCGTGCTGGAGCTGGAGATCGACATGCCCACCACGCCCGCCGCCGAGCTGGGCGAGCTGGTGCCGGGCGTGCGCCGGATCGCCGACAAGACGCTCGCGGCCACCTTCACCACCCCGAGGGAGGTGCTCGGATGCGTGACGACCTGCTACCACCTGGCCGCGGACGCCATGATCGCCAGGATGGCCCTGTACGGCAGACCAACCAGGTAGCCCTCAGCTTTGCCGCTCCGGACAAGCGTTTCCCACCCGGACATCCAGATACTTGAACGATGGATTTTGAGCAGGTAGAACGCGCGCTCGACGCCCTTCCCGGCCTCCGCCCCGGCGGGCCGGGTCTGGCGGTCGGGGTCTACGCCGACGGCAAGGTGCTGCACACCGCGGCGAGGGGCATGGCCTCCGTCGAGTTCGGCGTCCCGATCGACTCCCGTACCCGCTTCGACATCGCCTCCATCAGCAAGCAGTTCACCGCCGCGTGCGTGCTGCTGCTGGCCCGCGACGGCAGGCTGAGCCTGTCGGACGACGTCCGCGAGCACGTCCCCGAGCTGCGGCTCGGCGTGCCCGTCACGCTCGACCAGTGCCTGCGGCACACCGGTGGCCTGCCGGAGTGGTACGGCCTGCAGGCCGTCACCGGCGTCCCGTTCACCCTGATGGACGAGGAACGGCTGATGAAGATCGTGGCGGGCATGCGCCGGACCACCTTCGAGCCTGGCACCCGCTTCTCCTACTCCAACACCGGCTACGTCCTGGCCGCCGTCGTGGTCCGGCGGCTCACCGGCCGCTCGCTGGCCGACTTCGCCCGCGAACGGCTCTTCGAACCGCTCGGCATGGACGACACCGTCTTCCGCGACGACGCCTCCGTCCCGCTGCCGCGGATGGCCTACGGCTACGACGGCGCCGGCGCGCGGGCCGACACGCAGGAGAGCGCGGTCGGCGACGGCGGCCTGGTGACCGGCGTCGACGACCTCGCCCCCTGGTTCGGCTTCCTGGCCGACGGCCGGGTGCTGGGCGCCGACGTGCGGACCGCGCTGCTGGAGCGCACCACGCTCGCCGACGGCGCCGTCCTGCGGTACGCCCGCGGGATCTGCCACCTGACCGTCGGCGACCTGGCCGGGTACGGCCACGCCGGCGGCATGCACGGCTACGTCGGCAACCTGCTCCACCTGCCGGAGCCCGGCCTCGGCGTGGCCGTGCTGACCAACCACAGCGGCCTGGACCCCGTCGGCCTCAGCCTCGGCCTGGCCCGCGTCCTGACCGGCCAGGACCCGGCCCCGCGTCCCGCCCCCGCCCGCCGGGAGGACGCCGAGGCGGCCCGGCCCGCCCTGCTCGGGCACTGGCACGACCAGGAGACCGACGCCACGCTCACGCTCGAACCCGCCGGCGACGGCGGCATCTCCTTGACCGGCGCCACCGACCTGGAGCTCGCCCTCGACGACGACGGCCGCTGGTACGCGCAGGTGCCGGCCGGCCGGATCTGGCTCATGCCCGAGGACGGGCGGCTGCTGTTCGGCCACGACGGGTCGATCCGCTGGCCGCACGTGTACCAGCCGTGCGACCCGCCGGGTGAGGAGCCCGCCCTGCGGGGCGCCTGGCTCAACGACGAGACGGGCGTGCTCGCCGTCATCGACGAGGGGACGCTGCGCGTCGGCCTCACCTTCCAGGCCCCCGTAGCCCCCGCACCCGCCGGGACCTGGCGGGCGGGCCCCTTCACCCTCCGCCTCGACGGGGACGGCGACCTGCTGCTCAGCGGCTTCGGCCTGCTCGGACTGCGCTTCGCCGCCCAGCCCGAGGGCACCGCGCCCGTCGGCATCCCCCCTGGTCTGGTCTAGGGGCGTGTTGGCCTGCAGCACGAGCCGGGGCGCGCAGAGTTTGGCTGCCGGGTCAGTGAACGAGGGAGGCCGGGCTTCTAGCGTCCGACTATTCCCCCCGCTCACTCCCCGAGGTGGTTCCATGACATCCGCAACCGCACTCGCCAGGCTCGCCACGGGCACCCTGCTCCTGCTGGCGGCGGGCTGCGCCGGAGCCCCGGGCTCCGGCGCGGCGCCCGACACCCTCCGCTGGGCGATGGGGCTCGCCCCCAACAGCCTCGACATCGCCCACGGCTTCAACGACGCCTCCACGACCGTGCAGTTCGCCGTCCTGGACACGATGGTGACCCTCGGCGCGGACGGCAGGGTCATCCCGAGCATCGCCGCCTCCTGGACCCACCCCGACCCGCGCACGTACGTCTTCACCCTGCGCGAGGGCCCGAGGTTCAGCGACGGCACGCCCGTCACCGCCGAGGACGCCGCCTACTCCCTGACCCGCCACCTCGACCCCGCCGTGACCTCCCAGGCCGCCAGCTACGTCACGCAGGTCAAGAAGGTCGAGGCCACCGGCCCGCGCACGGTGAAGGTCACCCTGAGCAAGCCCAGCGCCAGCTTCCTGGCCACCGCCGCGCTGGCCTGGCAGATCGTCCCGAAGAGGCTGGCCGCCGCGCACCCGAAGGACCTCGGCTCGCCCGAGGTCGGCACGCTCGGCTCCGGCCCCTTCAAGGTCACGAAGTTCTCGCTCACCTCCGGGGTGACGCTGGAACGCAACGAGCTGTACTGGGGCCCCAAGCCGGAGCTGCGCAGGATCGAGATCAAGGCGATCGGCGACCCCGAGACGCTGCGCCTGGCCGTCTCCTCCGGCGAGGTGGACGGCACCAACGACATCCAGGTCAGCGAGACGCGCAAGTGGAGCGCCCTGCCCGGCGTCACGACCTCCTTCTACCCGGCCAACAACATCGCCTACCTGTCGCTCGGCGTGCGCGAGGGGCCGCTCAAGGACGTGCACGTCCGCCGCGCCATCGCCCACGCCCTCGACCGGGAGGCGCTGGCCACGCTCATGACCAGCGGCCACGGCGGCATCGCCGACCTGATGCTGCCCAAGCCGCAGCTCGCCGCCCTGTACGGCGGCAAGCTGCCCGAGCTGCCCGCCCACCCCCACGACGTGAACGCCGCCAAGGCCGAGCTGGCCAAGTCGGCCCACCCTCAGGGCTTCACCCTGGCCGCGCCGTACGACAGCGGCAGCGACGACGTCAAAGCCCTCCAGGCCATCGTCGCCGACCTGGCGGTGATCGGCATCAAGCTCGACCTCCAGCCGCTGCCCACCGAGCAGTACCGGCAGCGCATGTTCAGCCACCAGGACACCCCGCTGCAACTGGTCGACCTGCTCTACGGCACCCCCGACCCCGGCGAGGTGCTGCCCGACCTGGTCAGCCGCGCCTCGGCCGGGCCCCAGGGCTTCAACTTCAGCGGCTACGGCTCGCCCGAGACGGACGCCCGGCTCGACGACCTGGGCAAGCTCGAGGGAGCGGACCGTGCCGCCGCCGTCACCGAGGTGCTGGCCGAGATCGCCGACCAGGTGCCGTACGTGCCGCTCTACACCAAGGAGGCCGCCGTCGCGCTGCGCAAGCGGTTCACCGGCCAGTTCGGCACCTGGACCATGAACGTCTTCAGCGCCATCCGCCCGGCGGCCGGTGCCTGATGGCCTTCGTCGCCCGCCGCCTGGCCGCCGCGCTGCTCCTGCTCGGCGTGCTGTCCGTGCTCACCTACGCGCTGCTGGCGCTCGCCCCGGGGGACCCGGAGCAGGTCCTGCTCGGGCCGCGGCCCTCCACCGCGGAGTCGCGCGCCGCCGTCCGCGCGCAGTACCACCTCGACGACCCGCTGCCCGTCCGCTACGCCACCTGGCTCGGCGACGCCGTGCGCGGGGACTTCGGCGCCTCCCTCTACAGCCGCGAACCCGTCACCAGCGTCATCGCCGACCGGCTGCCCGTCACCGCCGGGCTGGCCGGCTACGCGATCATCCTGACCCTCGCCGTCGGCCTGCCCGCCGGGCTGGCCGCCGCCATGCGCAGGGGCGGCCCGCTCGACCGGGGGATCACGCTCTCCGCGCTGGTCGGCCTGGCGATCCCGCCGTTCGCGATGAGCATCCTGCTGCTGTACGGCTTCGCCGTCACCCTCGGCTGGTTCCCCGTCTTCGGCGCGGGTGAGACGTTCGCCGAGCGGGTCGCGCACCTGACGCTGCCCGCGATCGCGCTGGCCACCGGGCAGGCGGCGGTCGTCGTCAGGCAGATGCGGGCGGCCGCGCTCGACCTGGCCGGGCAGGACTTCATGACCTTCGCGCGGGCGCGCGGGGTCGGCCGCGCCCGCTACTGGATCGGGTACGCGCTGCGCAACACCGCGCTGCCCGTCCTCACGGTCGGCGGCCTGCTGCTGGCCGCCAATCTCACCGGCGCGCTGTTCGTCGAACGGGCCTTCGGGCTGCACGGCGTCGGCGAGCTGCTCGTCAGCGCCGTCGGGCAGAAGGACCTGCCCGTCGTCCAGGCGCTCGTCCTGATGGGAGGCGCCGTGGTGGTCGCCGTCAACCTGCTGATCGACCTGGCCTACCTCGCGGTGGACCCGCGGGTGCGGCACGGGGCGGTGGCCGCGTGAGCGTCGTGACGGGGACCGTGCGCCTCGGCGGACGGGCGCGGCGGCTGCGCCGGGCCCGGCCGGGGCCGCTGACGCTGCTGTCGGGCGGGATCCTCGCCCTGATGGCCTTCGCCGCCCTGTCCGGGACGTGGCTCGCGCCCTACGACCCGGCCGCCCAGGACCTCGGGCTCGGCGCGACGATGCCGAGCTGGGCCCACTGGGCGGGCACCGACGAGCTGGGCCGGGACGTGTTGTCGCGCTGCCTGGCCGGAGCCCGCTCGGCGCTGCTGTGGCCGCTCGTCGTCGCGCTGGCCACGTGCGCGATGAGCACCTCGCTCGGGCTGCTGGCCGGCTACCGCCGCGGCTGGATCGACGCCGTCATGATGCGGGTGGTCGACCTGCTCATCGCGATGCCGGGGCTGCTCATGCTGATCGTCCTGGTGGGCGTGCTGGGCGGCGGCATCGGCTGGGCGGTGCTGGCGATGGCGGTGCTGTTCACGCCCGGCGACATCCGGGTGGTGCGCAGCCTGACCATGGCCCAGCGCGAGCTGGCCTACGCCGAGGCGGCCCGCACGCTCGGGCTCGGCCGCGGCCGGATCATGTTCCGGCACCTGCTGCCCAACATCGCGCCCACGGTCGTGGCCGGCGCGCTGCTCAGCTTCGTCGCCGCGCTGGTCGCGCTGTCCGGCCTGTCCTTCCTGGGCATCGGCCTGCCCGCCGGCACGCCCGACTGGGGGCTGATGATCGAGGAGAACCGCGGCCTGCTCGACCTCAACCCGTGGGCCGCGGTGGTGCCCGCCGCGCTGGTCACCGTCGCCGCCACCGCCGCCACCCTGCTGGGCGACCAGCTCTTCGAGAGGCTCTCCGATGCTTGAGACACGCGGCCTGCGGGTCGTCGGCGACCGGGTGCTCGTGGACGGCGTGGACCTGACGGTCGCCGCGGGCGAGACCGTCGGGCTGGTCGGCGAGTCCGGCAGCGGCAAGTCCCTGACCGCCCGCGCCCTCGTCGGCCTGCTCCCGCGCGGCCTGCGCGCCGAGGGGTCGGTCGAGGTCGGCGGCGCGCAGCTCGTCGGCGCGTCCGAGCGGCTGCTGCGCGGCGTGCGCGGACGGCGGATCTCGCTGCTCATGCAGGACCCCTTCGCCATGCTCAACCCGCTGCGCACGGCCGGCGCGCACATCGCCGAGACCCTGCCCGGGCGCACGTCCCGGCAGGAGATCGCGCGCAGGCTGGCCGAGGTCGGCATCGACGACCCCGCCGTGGCCGGGCGCTACCCGTTCCAGCTCTCGGGCGGCATGCGGCAGCGCGTCGCCCTGGCCGCCGCGCTGGCCGGCGACCCCGAGCTGCTCGTCGCCGACGAGCCCACCACCGCGCTGGACGCCACCACCCAGCACGAGATCCTGGCGCTGCTGCGCCGGGTCCAGGAGGCGCGCGGCATGGGCGTGCTGCTCATCACCCACGACCTGCGCGTGGCGTTCGCCGTCTGCGACCGGGTCGCCGTGATGTACGCCGGGCGCGTCGTCGAGCAGGGGCCGGGCCCTGCGCTGGCCGCCGAGCCCGCGCACCCGTACACCGCGGGGCTGCTGGGCGCGCTGCCGTCGGCCGAGCGCACGCTGGAGCGCCTGGTGGGCATCCCGGGCGCGGTGCCGCGGGCGGACGCGGTGGCCGGCGTCTGCGCGTTCGCCACCCGCTGCGACCGGGTCGCCGACGCCTGCACCGCGGCCAGGCCGCCGCTGCGCCCGATCGGCCGCGGCAGGCTGACCGCCTGCGTGCACGACACCGCCGGAGCCGCCCGCCCGGCGCTGCGCGAGGCCGCGCTCCCCGCCGCCCCGGCCGCCGGCGAACCGCTGCTGCACATCGAGGGCCTGCGCAAACGGTACGGCGCCCACACCGCCCTGGGCGGCGTCAGCCTGCACGTGAACCCCGGCGAGACCGTCGGCCTGGTGGGGGAGTCGGGCTCGGGGAAGACCACGCTGGCCCGGTCGGTGCTCGGCCTGATCACCCCCGACGGCGGCCGCATCCGCCTCGCCGGCCTCGACGTCACCGACCGCGCCGCCCTGGACCCGCGCGAGCGCGCCCGCGTGCACCGGCTCGTCCAGTGCGTCTTCCAGGACCCCTCCACCTCCCTCAACCCCGCCATGACCGTCGGCGCGACGCTGGCCGAGGCGATCTCCAGGGCCGCGCCCGCCGACCGGATCGGCGTGGGCGAGCTGCTGGAGCTGGCCGGCCTGCCCGCCGCGTACGCCGCCCGCCGGCCCAAGGCGCTGTCCGGCGGCGAACGCCAGCGCGTCGCCATCGCCCGCGCCCTGGCCGTCCGTCCCGCGCTGCTGATCTGCGACGAACCGGTCGCCTCCCTGGACGTGTCGGTCCAGGCGCACGTGCTCGAACTGCTGCGCGGCATCGGCCGGGAGCTGGGCACCGGGATGCTGTTCATCACCCACGACCTGGCGGTCGTCCGCCAGGTCGCCGCCAGGACCGTGGTGCTGCTGAAGGGCGCGGTCGTGGAGGAGGGGACGACCTCGGCCGTCCTGGACGCCCCCGCCCACGACTACACCAGGCGCCTGGTGGCGGCCGTCCCCTGACATGACCGACGAATCTCGTACCGGGAAAGGCACACCTGCATGCACGACCTCATCCTGCGTGGCGGCACCCTGCACGACGGGTTCGGCTCGCCCGGCCGCACCGCGGACGTGGCCATCGGCGGCGGACGCGTCACCGCGACCGGCCGCCACCTCGGCCGGGCCGCCCGCGTGGTGGACGTGGACGGCATGGTCGTCGCGCCCGGATTCATCGACCCGCACAGCCATTCCGACACCGTGCCGTTCATGGCCGGGGCGCAGCCGTTCAAGCTGTGGCAGGGCGTCACCACCGAGATCGTCGGGAACTGCGGCTTCTCCTGCGGGCCGGCCACCCCGGAGGCGGCCGGTTTCACCCCCGGGATCTTCGGCGAGCACGCCTTCGCCACCTTCGGCGGCTACCTCGACGCCGTCGAGCGGGAGGGCACGACCAACAACCTGGCCGCGCTCGTCGGCCACAACACGCTGCGCGCGGCCGTCTGCGGCATGGACGCCGCGCCGCCGCCGGGCGCGCTCGACCGGATGACCGGGCTGGCCGAGGAGGCGTTCGCCGCGGGCGCGTGCGGGCTGTCCAGCGGCCTGGAGTACGTGCCGGGCGCCTACGCCGGCACCGGCGAGCTGATCGCGCTGGCCCGCGCGGCCCGGCGCCGGAACCTGGTCTACGCCACCCACCTGCGCAGCGAGAGCGAGGGGCTGGCCGACGCGCTGGACGAGGCCGTCGAGGTCGCGGCGGCGGCCGGGGTGCGGCTCCAGGTCTCCCACTGCAAGGCGTCGGGCCGGGCCGTGCACGGCTCGTCGGCCATGCTGCTGGACAAGCTGACGGCCGCCCGGGTCAACGGCGTGGACGTGCGGGCCGACGTCTACCCGTACCGGGCGTTCTGCACCGGGCTGGTCGCGCTGCTGCCGCCCGCGGCGTGCGAAGGCGGCGAGCCGGAGCTGCTCAGAAGGCTGGCCGACCCGGCGGAACGGCGGGCGCTGCGCGCGCTGGCCGAGGACCCGGAGCGCACGACCGGCGTCGGCCTGTGGCGCGAGACGCACCCCGAGGACGTGCGGCTGCTGCGGCACGCCTCCGTGGGCGTCACCGGCCGCTCGCTGGCCGACCTGCTGGACGGCCGCGAGCCCTGGGACGCGCTGTGCGACCTGCTCATGGCCGACCCGCACGCCGACGGCGTCTTCCACACCATGCACGACGACGACGTCACCCGGATCATGCGGCACCCCCTCGTGTCGATCGGCTCCGACGGCGGGCCGCCCACCGGGCCGACCCATCCCCGCACGTACGGCACCTTCCCCACCTTCCTCGGCGCGTACGTGCGCGACCGCGGGCTCGTGCCGATGGCCGAGGCGATCAGGAAGGCAAGCTCGGCCACCGCGGCCCAGTTCGGCCTGGCCGACCGGGGCTGGCTGGGCAGGGGAGCGGTCGCCGACGTGTGCGTGTTCGACCCCGCCGCCATCCGCCACGACGGCACCTACGACGAGCCCGCCATCCGTCCGGCCGGGGTCACCCACGTGCTCCTGGGCGGCCGCATGGTGATCGACGACGGCGAGTTCACCGGCGGCCGGCACGGACGCCTCCTGCGCGGGGGCCGGGCGTGAGCGGCCAGGGCCGGGTGACGCTCGGCGTGCTGCTCGACAGCCTCGGCGCGGAGACGGTGAGCGCGCTGTGCCTGCCCTCCGGCCGCCAGGCCATGGTGGGCGCGCCGGTCATCCACGGCTCCGACGAGCCGATGGCCGCCTACGCAGGGGCGCTGCTGCTGGCCACCGGCCGGCCGGAGCCGTCCCTGCTGGAGAGCGCGGCCGGGGCGGGCGTGAGCGCGGTCGTCGTCCGGGCCGGGCTCGGCGAGGCCGGCGCGCTGACCGAGGCGGCCCGCGCCGCGGGCGTGGCGCTGCTGGCCGCCGCGCCCGGCCTGGCCTGGGGCCAGCTCTACGCCCTGGTGGACGCCCTGCTCGCGCTCGTCGCCCCGGCCGCGGACCTGGGCGGCGGCCAGGCGGGCGACCTGTTCGCGCTGGCCAACCAGGTCGCCGCCCGCGTCGGGGGCGCGGTGGCCATCGAGGACCTGGCCATGCGCGTCCTGGCCTACTCCACGATCGGCCAGCCGATCGACGACCTGCGCAGGGAGGGCATCCTCGGCCGGCGCGTGCCCGAGCACCCGACGAACGCCGAGGAGTACGCCGCCGTCCTGCGCTGCGAGGAGGCCGTGTGGAGCCACGAGCCGCGCGAGTACCTGCCCCGGCTGGCCATCGCGGTCCGCGCCAGGGGCGAGGCGCTCGGCACGATCTGGGCCATCCAGGCGGACGAGCCGCTCGCGCCCGACGCCGCCGCCGTGCTCGCCGAGGCCGCCAGGACCGCCGCCCCGCACCTGGCCCGCCTCAGCCTGGCCGCCGACGAGGCCCGCCGGACCAGGGACGAATGGGTGGGCCGGCTGCTGCGCGGCGGCGGCCCGGCCGGCGAGCTGGCCGCCTCCTTCGGCCTGCGCCCGGACGAGCCGGTCCGGGTCGTGGCCGCCGGGGACCCGGCCGGGCGGACCGACGTCTTCGCCGCCACGCACGCCGCCGACCTGCTGCGCACCGCCTACGCCGTCTACCGGATCAGGGCGGCCGTCGGCGCCGTGGACGGCCGGGCGTACGCGATCGTGGCGGCCGGTTCCGGGACCGGGCTGCTGCGCCGCGTCACCGCCGAGACCCTCGGCCGGATCACCGACCGGCTCGGCGGCCACTGGCGGGCGGGCGTCGGACGGGTCGCGGGCTCGCTCGCCCAGGTCCCCGCCGCCGCCCGGCAGGCCGAGGAGGCCCTGCGCGCGATGGGCGGCCCGTTCGCGGGCGGCGAGGTGGGCCTGCACGAGGAGCTGGCCGCCGCGCTGTTCCTGCTGGACGCGGCCGCCTCGATGCGGTCCGGCACGACGCCGGCGGGCGAGCCGCTGTCCCTGGTGGCCGAGCACGACGCCGGGCACGGCACCGACTACGTCCGCAGCCTGCGGGCCTGGCTGGCCGCCCACTACGACGTGCCGAGGGCGGCCGAGGCGCTGTCGCTGCACCCCAACACGCTCAGGTACCGGCTGCGCCGCATCGGCGAGCTGATCGCGCTCGACGAGCCCGACGTCCGGCTCGTGCTGGGCCTTCAGCTCCGGCTGGCCGAGATCGGGGCGTCCGGCGCGGGCGGCGGTCGCGGCCCGGCGTCCGGCACAAACGGCGGCGGCTGAAGTTGGGCTTGCGCGCCAACGATCCGGCGGCGGTCCGGCGGAATGCTGGTGCCATGCTCGAAATCCGCATCCTCCACGGGACCTCCGAGTTCCAGGCCGCCGACCGGCTGCTGCGCCGCGTCTGGAACACCAGGGCGGGCGACGACCCGCCGGTGGCCGTCGACCTCATGTGCGCCCTTGAGCACACCGGCGGGTACGTCGGCGGCGCCTTCCTCGACGGCGTGCTCGTCGCCGCCGCCTCCGGGTTCCTCGCCGAGAGGGCCAGCCTGCACTCCCACGTCGTGGGCGTGGCCGCAGAGGCGCGGGGCCGGGGGATCGGCCAGGCGATCAAGGCGCACCAGCGCGAGTGGGCCGCCGAACGCGGCCTGAACTCCATCTCCTGGACCTTCGACCCGCTCGTGCGCCGCAACGCCTTCTTCAACCTCGCCCGGCTCGGCGCGCGGGCCGAGCGGTACGTGCCCGACTTCTACGGGCCGATGAACGACGGCATCAACGGCGGAGACGTCACCGACCGCCTGTTCGCCCACTGGCCCGTGCACCCGGAGCCGGAGCCGTCCGCCCCGGACGGGCCGCGTAAGGGCGAGGTGATCCTCGACGAGACCGGGGCGCCGCGCGAGCCGGGCGGCGCGGCCGTGCTGCGCTGCGCCACGCCCGCCGACGCCGAGCGGCTGCGGCGCGAGCAGCCCGGCGAGGCCGCGCGGTGGCGGGCCGCCCAGCGGGCCGCGCTGGGAGGCGCGCTCGACCGCGGCTACCGCATCGCCGCCTTCACCAGGGACGGCTGGTACGTGCTGGAGCGCGCGGCATGAGGATCGCCGAAGCCGAGCTGCGCACGGTGGCCCTGCCGCTGATCACCCCGTTCCGCACCTCGCTCGGCACGCAGACCGTGCGCCGGGCGCTGCTGCTGCGGGTGCGCGGCGCCGAGGGGGAGGAGGGCTGGAGCGAGTGCGTGGCCGAGGACGAGCCCACCTACAGCCCCGAGTACCTGGAGGGCGCGGCCGACCTCATCCGCCGGTTCCTGCTGCCCGCCCTGTTCGCGGTGCCGCGCCTCGACCCGTCCGGCGTCGCGCCGGCGCTGGCGCACCTGCGCGGGCATCCGATGGCCAAGGCCGCCGTCGAGACGGCCGTCCTGGACGCCGTGCTCAGGGCGCGCGGCCTGTCGCTGGCCGCCCACCTGGGCGGGGTGCGGTCCAGCGTGCGCGTCGGCGTGTCCGTCGGCATCGCGGCCACCCTCGACGACCTGCTCGACACCGTGGACCGGCACGTCGGCGCCGGGTACGCCCGGATCAAGCTCAAGATCGAGCCCGGCTGGGACCTGGAGCCGGTGCGGCTGGTGCGCGAGACGTTCGGCCCCGGCCTGATGCTCACCGCCGACGCCAACACCGCCTACACCCCCGCCGACGCCCGCCACCTGGCCCGCCTGGACGCCTACGGCCTGACCCTGCTGGAGCAGCCCTTCGCCCCGGACGACCTGGACGGCCACGCCCGCCTGGCCGCCCGCATGGACACCCCGATCTGCCTGGACGAGTCGATCACCTCGGCCCGCGCCGCGACGGCCGCGATCAGGGCGCGCGCCTGCTCGATCATCAACATCAAGCCCGGCCGGGTCGGCGGCTACCTGGAGGCCCGCCGGATCCACGACCTGGCCCTGGCCGCGGACGTGCCGGTGTGGTGCGGCGGGATGCTGGAGACCGGGCTCGGCCGGACGGCGAACCTGGCGCTGGCCAGCCTGCCCGGTTTCACGCTGCCGGGCGACATCTCGGCGACCGCCCGCTACTACGAGCGTGACATCACCGCGCCGATCGAGCTGACCGGCGACTCCATCACGGTGCCCGACGGCCCCGGCGTCGGCGTCACACCGGACCCGGACGCCCTGGCGGCCTTCACCACCGACCCGCCGGTCCGCGTCACCCCCGCCCGCTGAGCCGGCCGGACGGCCTCACTCCTGCTCGGTGAGGTGGTCGAGCAGGACCTGGCTGATGTCGGCGAGCTGCCGCAGCTGTTCCGTGGTGAGCAGGTCGACCAGGTGCTCACGGACGCCGGCCACGTGCTTCGGGGCGGCCGCCCGGAGCGCGGCGTGCCCGTCGTCGGTGAGCACGGCCAGCCACCCGCGCCGGTCGCCGGCGTAGTGCTCCCGGCGCACCCACCCCTTCTGCTCCAGCTTGTTGACCGCGTGCGAGATGCGGCTCGGCTTGGAGTTGGTCCACTGCGCCAGCTCGCTCATGCGCATCGTGCGCCCGGGGGCCTCCGACAGCAGGACGAGCAGCTCGTAGTAGGTGGGCGGCATGCCGGCGGCCGCCATCAGGTCGCGTTCCAGGCGGTCGGTCAGCAGGCGGGTGGCCAGCCCGAACCTGCGCCACGCCTGCTGTTCGTCGTCGTCGAGCCAGCGGGTCATGCCTCTCATCGTACTGGAAGGTTGCGTGCTGAAATAAATCTATGTACTGTCGTGCCCAATATTCCAGTACTGAACTAATTGGAGTGCGGCATGTTTCCCAGCGAGCTGAGCGGCGACTACACCTTCGACCCGGCCCACAGCCGGTTCGGGTTCGTCGCCCGCCACGCCATGGTGACCAAGGTGCGCGGCAGCATCCCCGTCCAGGAGGCCACCGCCCGCCTGGACGCGGCGAACCCGGCGGCCTCGGCCGTCCGCGTGGTGCTCGACGTGGCCGGCATCCAGACCGGCAACCAGATGCGCGACGGCCACCTGCGCACCGGCGACTTCCTCGACGCCGCCGCCCACCCGCACATCGTCTTCGCCTCCACGTCCGTCAAGCACGTGGGCGGTGACGCCTTCGAGGTCACCGGCGACCTGACGATCCGCGGGGTCACCCGGCAGGTCACCGTCCCGCTCGACTACACCGGCACCGCCGTCGACGCCCAGGGCGTGACCCGGGTCGGCTTCGAGGGCGGCACGGCGATCAACCGCAAGGACTTCGGCATGACGTACAACGCCGCGCTGGAGACCGGGGGCGTGATGATCTCCGACCGGATCACCCTGGAATTCGACGTCTCCGCCGTCAGGTCCGCCTGACCGCCCGCCGGAGGTCGCTCAGCGGCCCAGCCAGGCGTCCAGGCGGGACAGCAGCTCCGCGGTGGGGTTCCTGCCGCCGGTCGTCCCGGCGTGCACGGCCCGGCAGGGCGCGCGCCAGACCCGCACCTCGGCGACGGCGCCGGTGACGTCGCCCACCCACACCACGTCGAGGGCGGCCGGGCGGGTGAACCTGCCGACCCCGCAGTCGGTGACGCTCTCCGTTCCGCCCGGGCCGGTCACCGGGTCCACGGCCGTCACGACGTTGAGCAGCGACCGCACGGATTCAAGATCCTCTGGGACGCGGGCCCGGCTCCGCAGGCGCAGCACGTCCCCGTCGAGCCGGTACCGGCAGGCGGCGGCGGCCGACAGCGGGCTGGGCAGCAGGGCGCGCCACCGGAGGCCGCGGTTGGCCGCGACGTCGTCGCGCGGCCAACCGCGTGGGCGGGTCAGGTCGACGTCGGCGGCCGGCAGCCCGGCCGCGCAGCCGGGAAGCGGCGCGGGTGCCGGGTGCGCCTCCAGCTGCGCCCGGTAACGGCGGAGGAAGGAATCGCTCGGATCGCCGAACCGGGTCCGGCCCGCGTGCCGGGCGGTGCCGCAGTTGCGATCGACCAGGACGACGGCGGGCCGGCGCAGGTCCCCGTAGTGTACGACGAAGGACAGGCTCGTGCCGTGGCCGACCACGTTGCAGATCTCGCCGAGGCGGAGGTCGTCGCCCAGGACGCGTCCCTTGGCCGACTCCCTCCGGCGCAGCTCGGCCTCCAGCGCGTCGCGCGTGGGCAGGCCGTTGAGCTCGGAGACCATCGCGCCGGCCCCGGCGGTGAGCCTCCTGATCCGCGCCGCCGCCTGCCCTGACGCGTACGGCAGGGGCAGCTCGCACATCGTCACCGACACCGCGCCGTCGGCGGGCACCAGCTCCCCGGGCCGGTCACCGCCCTCCCACCCGCCGCCGGACGAGACCGGGCAGCCGCCGGCCCCGAGCCGCGGGCCCCGGGCGTCCAGCGGAAAGGCGGCGGAAGCCCCCAGCGCCAGCGCGACCACGCCCACGACGACCCGGCCGGCGCGCAGCGACATGACAGCAATGTACGCGCCTGAAGCCGGTTGAGCCGCCCCTCCTGGAGGACTGCTCCTCCGGTAGGGCTGCTCCACCGGTAGGGCTGCTCCTCCGGTGGGGCTGTTCCGCAATCGCGCGTCCACCGGCCGCGGTGACGCCTCCGGCGGCCCGGCCGGTGGGAACGCGCGGGCAGGGTCGGTAGGTCAGGTGGCCGGGGCGGTGTCGTCGTGCTGCTGGGCGGCGGCGTCGGTGCGGGCGCCGGACAGGATGGCGTCGAGCAGGCCGGGGTAGCGGGCGTCCAGGTCCTCGCGCCGCAGGACGAGCAGGTTCTCCCGGCCCGACGGCTGCTGCCAGATCACCCCGCTGTCGCGCAACACCCGCCAATGGTGGGTCATGGTCGACTTCGCGGTGATCCCCAGCGTGTTCAGCACGCTGGTGCAGTTGTGCTCACCCCCGGCGTCGAGGATGCGGACGACGGACAGCCGCACGCCGTTCCCCAGCGCCGACAGCACGTCTTCGACCCGGATCTGATCAGGGTCGGGATGACGGAAAGCCATGATCCAACTGTACCGCGACTGTCGAACAATCCCCTTCCGGTCTGGCATAGTACGACCGTACGTAAATCATCGTACGATCGTTTCGTGCGGCGGGCTTCCGCGTGCCCGCTCACCGGCTCCCTCCGAAGGGCGTTCCATGTCCACACCATCCACGCTGCCCGCGTCCGTCGCGGACGGCGTCAAGCCCAGGCTCGGCTGGACCCTGGCGCTGCTCGCCCTGGCCCAGCTCATCTACGCGCTCGACCTCAACATCGTCTTCGTCGCGCTCCCGCGGATCGGCGCCGACCTGGGCTTCCCCGGCCAGACCCAGCAGCTCGTGGTCAGCGCGTACGTCGTCTTCGCCGGCGGCTTCCTGCTGTTCGGCGGACGGGCGGCCGACCTGCTCGGCCGCCGCCGCGTCTTCGTGCTGGCCCTGGCCCTGTACGCGCTGTCCTCGCTCGCGGGCGGGCTGGCCGCGGGCCCCGTCGTCATCATCGCCGCCCGCGCGGTGCAGGGCGTCGGCGGGGCGCTGCTGCTGCCCTCGACGCTGGCGCTGCTCAACAGCCTGTTCGCCGAGGGGCGGCAGCGCAACCGGGCGCTGGCCGTCTGGGGCGGCGCGGGCGCCAGCGGGCTGACGATCGGCGCGCTGCTCGGCGGCGTCCTCACCGAGAACTTCGGCTGGCCCGCCGTCTTCTTCGTCAACGTCCCCCTGGCCGGGCTGGTCGCGCTGGCCGCCCTGGCCGTCGTCCCGCGTGACCCGGCCAGGCGAGAACGGCGCAGATTCGACATGCCGGGGGCGCTCACCGTGACAGGCGGGTCCACGCTGCTGGTCTTCGCCCTGGTCGAGGGGCCCGAGCTGGGCTGGGGCAGCCCCCTGGTCGCGGGCGCCTTCGCGGTGGCCGCCGTGCTGCTGGTGATCTTCGCGCTGGTCGAGGCCCGCAGCGCGGATCCGCTCATGCCGTTCCGGCTGTTCCGCAACCGCAGCCTGACCGTCGGCATGCTGGTCACCTTCGTCTACATGGCCACGTTCGGAGTCCTGCCGTACTTCCTCACCGTGCTGCTGCAGAGCGTCCACGGCTACAGCGCCCTGCAGAGCGGGCTGGCCTTCCTCGTCCCGTCGCTGGCCATCGCCGCCGGCACCCAGGGCGGCGAACGCCTGGCCACCCGGATCGGCACCCGGGCCACGCTGCTGATCGGCTTCGCCGTCGGCGTCGCCGGGACCGCCGTCCTGGCCCTCGGCTTCGACGCCGACGCCGGGTACGGCCTGCTGATCCCCGGTCTCGTCGTCTCCGGCCTGGGACAGGGCGTCGTCTGGACCGCCATGTGGATCGCCGCCGCCACCGGCACCCCCGCCCACGAGCAGGGCGTCGCCAACGGCATCGCCTCCACCGCGCTCAACATCGGCAACGCCATCGGCCTGGCCGTCTTCACCGTCATCGCCGACCTCGGGACCGCGGGCAGGACCGGCCAGGCCCTGCGCGCCGCCACGGCGGACGGCGAGTTCCTGGTCGTCCTGCTCACCGCGGCGGTGATGATCGCCGGCCTCCTGGTCACCCTCACCCTGCCCCGCCGCACCCCCGACCCGACCCCCTGACGGTCCGCCCCCTTACCTCCTGCCGCCTGACGCGGGCCTCGGCCGCCGCGAGCACCCCTTCGGTGCATGCGGCGGTCACGGCGTCCGCGCCCGCAGGGCCATGGTTCAGTGCTGGTGAGCCTCTTCCAGGGATGCCCCCGCCAGCCGCGCCCTGACCGCTCCGGTGAAGGCGGGGCACTCGAGGACGTTCTCGTGCGGGCAGGCCATGCCGTGCGCGATGGCGGTGCGGGCCACCTGGGCGCGGGCGATGCGCTCGTCCAGCTCGGCGACTTTGCGCCGGTACAGCTCCCGCCACCCGTCGCCAGGCTCGGACCGGGCCGCGATGAACGTCCTGACCTCGCGCAACGTGAGGCCGACCTCGCGCAGCAACAGGATCACCGCGACCAGCTCGGCCGCCGACGGCGGATAGCGCCGCTGCCCCGAGACCCGCTCGGGCGCCGGGATCAGCCCGAGCTCCTCCCAGTAGCGCAGCGCGGAGGTGGCGACGCCGGTGCGTCCGGCCAGCTCGCCGATCGTCAACTGCTCGCTCATGGGACCGCAAGCATACGTGAGCCCGCCGTCCTGGATCATGCCCCGGCAGGCGGCGCGGCGATTGGCGGCGCCCCGTGTTGACACTGGCCGACCCCTCTTCTAATCTCTTCTTCAGAGAAGATAAATCTTCAAAGAAGCAAATGCTTCCGCGAAGTCACCTGAGGAAGGGCAACGACCATGAGCAGCACCCTCACCGCCGCCGACGCCGCCGCCATCACCTCCGTGCTCGACCGTCTCGCCGACGCCTGGAACCGGGCCGACGGCGGCGCGTACGGCGACCTGTTCACCGAGGACGCCACCTACATCACCTACGTCGGCACCCTCTACACCGGCGCCCGCGAGATCGGCGACGCCCACCAGGCGCTGTTCGACAGCTTCGTCAAGGGCACCAGGCTGGCCAGCGAGACCGTCGGTATCCGTCTCACCGGCCCCGACACCGCCCTCGTCGTCACCCGCGGCGACACCTACAAGGGCAGGCCCGGCAAGCTGCACAAGATCCAGACCTACACGATGGTCCGGCAGCCGGACGGCGAGTGGAAGATCGCCGCCTTCCAGAACACCAAGCACCAGGCCCTCATGGAGGCCATCTCCTTCAAGTTCCAGCCCGCCAGCAAGCCCGCCGCCCACGCCTGACCCCTCGGCCCCTCGCCACGGAAGATCGTCCGCTCATGACCTCCCTCGCCGTCGTCGCCGCCACGGGCCGCACCGGCCGCCTCGTCGTCGAACGCGCCCTGGCGGCCGGGCACACCGTCACCGCCGTCGCCCGCCGCCCCGGCGACCTCGACCTGGCCCACCCGCGGCTCGTCCGCCGCGCTGCCGACGTGACCGACCCCGCGAGCCTGCGCGACGCCCTGACCGGCCACGACACCGTGATCTCCGCCCTCGGCCCCGGCGGCCGCGGCCCCACCACGGTCTACTCGCAGGGGACCGCGGCGATCGTCGCGGCGCTGCCGCCGTCCGCCCGGCTCGTCGTGATCTCCTCGGCCGGGCTGTCCGTCCCGGCCGGTGCGGGGCCCGTCACCCGGTTGCTCGGCCGCGTCCTGCGCCACGCCATGCGCCATCCGTACGCCGACATGGCGCTCATGGAACAGGCGCTCGCCCGGACGGAGCTGACCTGGACGGCCGTCCGCCCCACCGGCCTGACCGACCGGCCCGGCACCGGCCGCCCCCGTGTCTCGATCGGCGCGACCGAACGCCTGGGCGCCCGTACGTCCCGCGCCGACCTGGCCGCCTTCATCGTCGATCACCTCGGCGACCCGAGCACGTACCGCCTGCCCGTCGCCGTCTCCTCCTGAGCGCGCACCGGCCTCACCGCCCCGGCGGAGGGGTGAAGGCGCCGGCCGTGGCGGCGAGCACGGCCGTCCGCGCCGCCTGCTCCGGCAGGTCGGGGTCCGGAGGCGTGCGGAGGAGCACCAGGTGGTGGTAGAGCGGCGCGGTGGCGGCGACGAGCAGCCGCCGCGCGTCGGTGCCGGCCGGCAGCTCGCCCCGCTCGACCGCCCGCCTGACGACGACCTCGCAGCGGGTGTACCGGTCCTCCCACAGCCGCCGTAGGCCGCGGGCGGCCTCCTCCGAGCGGAACGACGCCGCGATCAGGGCCGCGGCGATCGACGGCTGCGCGGTCATGGCCGCCTGGTTCTCGCGGTTGAGCGCCGTCAGGTCGCCCAGCAGGGAGCCGGTGTCCCGGGGCTGCCAGTCGTCGTCGCCGGTCGCCTCCAGGACGTCGGCGAGCAGGCCGCCGACGTCCCGCCAGCGCCGGTAGACCGTCGCGCGGTGCACGCCCGCGCGGCCCGCGACGGCGTCGAGGGTCAGCCCGTCGAAGCCGCGTTCCCCGAGCTCGGCGCGGACCGCGTCGAGCACCTGCGCGCGGATGCGACCGGTACGGCCACCCGGACGGCGGCGCGGCCCTGACGACGGGCTCTCGGACGACGGGCTCTCGGGCGTCAACGCTCCCTTTCCCGTTTGCGAGGCGGACGTCGGCATGCCACCATCTTAATGTACAAGTTGTCGCATTAGCAGCGGCGGAAGGAAGAGATCCATGAACGCCCGCGTCCCCGCCGACCCCGCCGTCCTGCACCCGATGCCCGCCCAGCCACGGGTGGTGCTGCTGCGGCCGCTGGTCAAGTCCCCGCTGATCGAGGTGGGGGAGTTCTCCTACTACGACGACCCCGACGACCCGACCGCGTTCGAGACCCGCAACGTGCTCTACCACTACGGCCCGGAGAGGCTGGTCATCGGCAGGTTCTGCGCCCTGGGCGCCGGCGTGCGCTTCATCATGAACGGCGCCAACCACCGCATGGACGGCCCCTCGACCTTCCCCTTCCCCACCATGGGCGGCTCGTGGTCCGACCACTTCGACCTGCTCACCGGCCTGCCGAACCGGGGTGACACCGTCGTCGGCAACGACGTCTGGTTCGGCCACGGCGCGACGGTGCTGCCCGGCGTGCGCATCGGGCACGGCGCGATCATCGGCGCCGGCTCCGTGGTCACCTCCGACGTGCCCGACTACGGGATCGTCGGCGGCAACCCGGCCCGCCTCATCCGCACCCGCTACCCGGCCGGCGACGTCGCCCGCCTGCTCGCGGTGGCCTGGTGGGACTGGCCCGCCGAGCACATCACCGAGCACGTGCGCACGATCATGTCGGGCAGCGTCGCCGACCTGGAGGCCGCCGCGCCGGGCGCGCGTCGCGCCTGACCGCCGTCCCTCACCTGTCCCGCCGCGCAGAACCCGGAATGAGTGATTCGCCCATGTCTCGCCGCCGCGCCCACATCGCCATGGTCGGCATCCCGGCCGTCAGCCACATCCTGCCCAGCCTGGAGATCGTCCGCGAGCTGGTGGCCCGCGGCCACCGGGTGACGTACGCCAACGACCCGGCGGTCGCCGACCTGGTCACCGGCGCCGGCGCCGAGCTGGTCCCGTGCACCTCGACGCTGCCGGTCGCCGACAACGACTGGCCCGACGACCCCATCGCGGCGATGAGCCTCTTCCTGGACGACGCCGTCCAGGCGCTCCCGCAGCTGCGCGCCGCCTACGACCACGACCCCGCCGACCTCTACCTGTACGACATCGGCGCCTACGCCGCGCGGGCCCTGGCCGAGGCGCAGGGCCGTCCGCTGCTGCAGCTGTCGCCGACGTTCGTGGCCTGGAAGGGCTACGAGGAGGAGGTGGCCGAGCAGCTCTGGCGGCTGCCGGGGGCCGACGCCTACCGGGCCAGGTTCGCCGGGTGGCTCGCCGGATCCGGCGCGACCACCACCGACGTCGACGCCTTCTCCGGCCGTCCGCCCCGCGCGCTGGCCCTGATCCCGCGGGCCATGCAGCCGCACGCCGACCAGGTCGACACCGCCACCGTGACCTTCGTCGGCCCCTGCCACGAGCTACGCGGGCAGGGCGGCTGGACCCGTCCGGGCGACGCCGCGAACGTCCTGCTGATCTCCCTGGGGTCGGCCTACACCCGTCAGCCGGAGTTCTACCGCCGGTGCCTGGCGGCCTTCGGCGGCCTGCCCGGCTGGCACGTCGTGCTGCAGATCGGCAAGTACACCGATGCGGCGGAGCTGGGCGAGATCCCGTCCAACGTCGAGGTGCACCCGTGGGTGCCGCAGCGGGCGATCCTCGACCAGGCCGACGCGTTCGTCACCCACGCGGGCATGGGCGGCTGCTGCGAAGGGCTGCTGGCGGGCGTGCCGATGATCGCCGTCCCGCAGGGCGCCGAGCAGTTCGCCAACGCCGACCGGCTCGTGGAGCTGGGTGTGGCCCGCCGCATCGACACCGCCGACGCCACGGCCGAGGCCCTGCGCGCCGCGCTCGTCGAGCTGACCGCCGACCCCGACGTGGCCCGCCGCCTGACGCGGCTGAAGGCCGAGGCGCGGGCCGAGGGCGGCACCACCCGCGCCGCCGACCTCGTCGAGCAGATGCTCGGCTGAGCCGCCGGGCCGCGCGACGGTGGTGACCGGGAGGAGATCACGTGGTAGGTACTTCCGGCATGGAGTTCTTCTGCCACCACCGTGACCGTCCCGGATCGGGCCCCCTGCGCAAGGAGCTGGGGGAAGCGCACTGGTCCTACATGGACCGGTACGAAGCGGAGCTGATCGCCCGCGGCCCGACCCTCGACCGCGAGACCGGCGCGGCCACCGGCAGCGTGCACATCGTCGACCTGCCCGGCCCCGCCGCCGCGCGGGCGTTCGCCTTCGACGAGCCCAACTACCAGGCCGGGGTCTACCGCGACGTGCTGCTGCGCCGCTGGCGCAACGTGCTGGGGCGCACCATGTGGGAGTTCCCCGGCGGCCGGGAGGGCGGCAACCGGTACCTGGTGCTGGGCCTCGGCTCCGGGCAGCCCGCCGACCTCGTCCCGCCGGCCGACGGCGACGAGCTGATCGCGTACGGGCCGCTGCTGTCCGACGACGGCGCCACCTGGGTCGGCACCGCGCTGCTGGTCCGGGCGCCGGACGCGGACGCGGCCCGCGCCGTCCTCACCGCCGACCGCTACGCCGGGATCGAGGTGCACGACTGGCAGTTCGGCGGCCGTCGGTGACGGCCTGCGGCCACGCGACGGTCAGGGCGGGCAGGGCGAGGCCGGGGAACCCCAGCTGGCGCCCATGACGATGATCGGCGTGACGCTTGCCCTCGGGCGCGGCCGTACGATCGGCCGCGCGCTCCATGGACGGCTACCACTCGGCGAACGAGCCGTCCCGGTGCCGCCAGACCGGGTTGCGCCAGGCGTGCGACGACGCCTGGCGCACCGCCTTCTCGTCGACCTCGATGCCCAGGCCGGAGGCCGTCGGGCGGTCGAGGTGGCCGTCGGTGAAGGTGAAGACCGAACGGTCCACCAGGTAGTCGAGGAGTTCGCTGCCGTCGTGGTAGCCGATGCCCAGCGACTGCTCCTGGATGAGGAAGTTCGGGGTCGCGAAGTCGATCTGCAGGCAGGCGGCCAGAGCGATCGGGCCGAGGGGGCAGTGGGGAGCGAGGGTGACGTCCCAGGTCTCCGCCATCGCGGCGATCCGCCGGACCTCGGAGATGCCCCCGGCGTGCGACAGGTCCGGCTGGATCACCGCCACGCCCGTCGGGAGCACGTCGCGGAAGTCCCAGCGGGAGAACAGGCGCTCGCCGGTCGCGATGGGAATTGATGTGGACTCCACCACTCGTCGCAGGTCGCGGGAGAACTCAGGGAGCACCGGCTCTTCGGCGAACAAGGGGGACAGCGGCTCAAGCAGCGGCAGCACCTTGCGCGCGGCCGCCGACGTGAAGCGGCCGTGCAGGTCGACGGCCAGGTCGACGCCGTCGCCCACCGCGTCGCGCACCGCCGCGAAGCGGGCCACGATCCGGCTGGTGAGGGCCGGTGACGGGATCGGCGGCAGCCGGCCCTCCCAGGCGGCGAACTTCAGCGTGTCGAAGCCCGCCTCCACCCGGGCCACGGCGTTCTCGGCCAGTTCCGCGTCCGTGTCGCCGTGCGCCCACGTGTAGACCTTGGCCTGATCGCGCACCGGGCCGCCGAGCAGGTCGTGGACCGGCACGCCGAGAGCCTTGCCCTTGATGTCCCACAACGCCTGGTCGATCCCGGCGACCGCGCTGGACAGCATCGGGCCGCCCCGGTAGAAGCCGCCCTTCGACATCACCTGCCAGTGGTCCTCGATGCGGCCGGGGTCGGCGCCTGCCAGCGCCTCCATCAGCGTGTTCACGCAGGCGGCGACCGTCTCGGCGCGGCCCTCGACGATGGGCTCGCCCCAGCCGCTGACGCCCTCGTCGGTGTCGACGCGCAGGAACATCCAGCGCGGGGTGACGACGAAGAGCTCGAAGCCGATGATCTTCACCGGAACACCTCGGGGTTGTCGCCGTGCAGGTTCCGGTGGAACGGGTCGCCCGGACCGATCTCGCCGGAACGCACCGGCTGCCCGGTGAGCGCCGACTTGTACATCGCAGTGATCAGCTCCAGCGCCCTGCGGCCGTCCTGGCCGCTGCCGCGTGGCCGCCGTCCGGCCCGCAGGTCGGCGATCAGGCCCCGGAGCTGGGCCAGGTGGGAGCTGGGCACGTCGTCGGGCGGCGGCCAGTCGAGACCGGCCACGCCGGGGGCGGGGGTGATCGTCCAGTTCTCGTTGGCGTAGCCGTACAGGTGGGTGAGCTCCAGGGTGGCGGCGGCGAGGTCGACGCGGAGGTGGCTGACCTGGCGCGGCGCCAGCGACGTGCTGACGACCGTGGCCAGCGCGCCGGAGTCGAAGCGGACCAGCGCCGTCGTCACGTCGTCGGTCCGCACGTCGCGGGCGAGCCTGGCGGCCATGCCGCGCACCTCGCTCCAGTCGCCGAGCAGTTCGAGCATGAGGTCGATCTGGTGGATGCCGAGGCCCATGGCGGGGCCGCCGCCCTCGGTCTCCCACCGGCCGCGCCACGGGACCGCGTAGTAGCCGGGGTCGCGGAACCAGGTGGTCTGGCAGTGCGCGACGTACGGCCGGCCGAGTGCGCCGCCGGAGATCAGCGCGCGGGCGTGCTGCGCGGCCGAGCCGAAACGCTGCTGGTAGATGACCGCGGCGTACGGGCCGCCGGCCCGCTCGGCCGCGGTGATCTCGTCGTACTCCGCCAGCGACAGGCACGGCGGCTTCTCGCACCACGCCCACGCGCCCGCGCGCAGCGCGGCGACCACCTGGTCGCGGTGGAGCGCGGGCGGGCTGGCGATGTCGACGAGGTCGGGGCGCAGGTCCCGCAGCGTCGCGGTGAGGTCGTCCGAGGCGTACGGCACGGCCCACCGGTCGGCGAACGACCTGGCCGCCTCGACGGTGGCGTCGACGACCGCGACAACCTCGATATCGGCCGACATTTCGCGAAAAGCCGGCATGTGGGTGGAGTCGGCGATCTGACCGCCGCCCACCAGGACGACGCGAAGAGGGGAAGGCATGGGGGACCTCGGGAGGTTCAGGCGGTTTGGGCGGAGACCACGCGCAGATAGGCGGAAGCCGACTCGCGGGTGCGGATCTCGATCGGCAGCACCACGTGCTCGACCTCCGACGCCGTCTCGGGATGGTCGATGCGCTCGGCCAGCAGCCGCATCGCCCGCTCGCCCATCTCCCGCGACGGCAGGCGGGCGGCGGCGACCGTCAGCGGCAGCAGGTCGAACGGCCCCGCGTCGTCCATGCCGGCCAGTTCGACCTGGCCGGGCACCTCGACGCCCATCGCGGTGAGGTCGGAGGCCGCGTGCGCCAGCACGAACCCGTTGGCGCACAGCAGCACCGTCGGCGGCTCGCGCCGGTCGAGCAGCCCGGCCAGCATCTCCCGCCGCCGGTCCTCCGGCAGCCGCAGATAGGTCTTGAGCGCGGTCAGCTCCGGCGAGACCGGCAGCCCGTGCTCGCGCAGCGACTGCACGTGCCCGGTGAGGCGCTCCTGCACGGAGGTGCACTCGGTGGCGTCCCAGAGCGCGGTGATGCGCCGGTGCCCCTGCCCGATGAGGTACTCGGTCAGCCGGTAGCCGATGGCGAAGTTGTCGAAGAGCACCGCGTCGGTCGGGGACTCGGGGTGGTAGCGGTCGACCATGACCAGCGGGACACGCCGCCGTCTCAGCTCGGCCAGGGCGGGGGAGTCGTGGTGGGCGTCGACCGAGTACAGCGCGACGCCGCTGGCCTGGGTGTCGAGCGCCTGACGCAGCGCCTTCTCCTGGGCGGCCGGTGAGCCCTTGGTGTTGGACAGGAACATCCGGTAGCCGAGTTCGGCGCAGACCGACTCGATGCCGTCGATCACGTCGGAGTTGTGCGGCCCGTGCCCGTGCATGATGTAGGCGATGGAGCGCTCCCGCGTCGACTCGGCCGGGACGGGCCGGTCGGCCACGAACGTGCCGCGTCCGCGCCGGCGTACCAGGTAGCCCTCGGTGACCAGCTCGTTGAGCGCGCGCACCGCGGTGGTGGTGCTCACTCCGAACCGTTCGCAGACCTCGCGCTGGCTGATGAACGGCTCGTCCTGCACGTACTCACCGCGCGAGATCGCCGCGACCAGATCCCGCTTGACCTGCTGGTAGAGCGGCTCCTGGCTGTCGGACGATTCGTTCATCCTGCCCCCATCCGTCCCATTCGTGATCGTTGACACGTTAACACGCTAAGACTAACGTCGGGCCGCATTCGGCGAAAGGACACCCAGCGGTGACACCCGAGGAGTTCCTGAAGGTTCAGGACGAGCGCTACGACCCCGAACACCGGCTGCCGTGGCAGCTGTCACGCAGCAACGGATACCACACGACGATCCCGGCCGGCACCCGCGTGCACGACACCCGCGCCTCCACCGACTACGCGATCGCGTTGTTGCAGGCAGGCCGCCTCGACCGGGCCAAGGACGTGCTCGGCGCGATCGTCGGCCTGCAGGAGCGCGACCCGCTCGACGACCACTACGGCATCTGGGGCTACTTCATGGAGGAGCCGCCCCAGGCCATGGCGCCCGCCGACTGGAACTGGGCCGACTTCATCGGCGTACGGCTGGCCCAGGTGCTGGCCGCGCACGGGGACGTCCTCGACGGCCGGATCGCCGAGGCGCTGCGCCACGCGGCCCTGTCCATCTTCCGGCGCAACGTCGGCCCGCGCTACACCAACATCGCCCTGCTCGGCTCCGTCACCTGCGCGAGCGCCGGCGAGCTGCTCGGCACGCCCGAGTTCCTCGCCTACGGCAGGCGCAAGCTCGCCGCGATGCTGGAACGCGACGCCTTCGCCGAGTACAACTCGCCCGCCTACAGCCCATTCCTGCTGGAGATCTGCGAACGCGCCCACGTGGTGGTCCGCGACCAGGGGTTCCTGGAGCAGATCGAGGTCATGCGGGAACGCGTCTGGGCGGCGCTCGCCGAGCGCTTCCATCCGGGCACAGGGCAGCTCGCCGGGCCGCACGCCCGCGCGTACACCGACTGGCTCAGCGAGGAGTTGACGTGTTATCTCGCCGCACAGACGGGAGCGCCGATCGAGCCGCGCCCCGGCGTCGGGATCCGTGACGACACCCCGCGCTTGGTGCCCACGCTGCCCTGCCCGCCGCGTCTGGCCGGGCGCTTCGCCCGGCTGCCCGAGCCCGAGGTGCAGGTCAGGACCGTCTTCGACGGCCAGACCACCGGCACCACCTGGCTCAGCGAGGACGCCACGCTGGGCACGGTCAACGAGGAGTTCGCCTGGGTGCAGCGCAGGCCGCTGCTCGGCTACTGGCGCACGCCCGAGGACCCGGCCGTGGTGCTGCGCGCCCGGATCATGCACAACGGCCACGATCTGACCGCCGCGTGGTGCCGTCAGGCGCAGGACGGGCCCAGGGCGCTGGCCGGATGGTGGCTCACCTACGACTCCGGCGACTTCCATCCGAACCTGGACAAGCCAGAAGGCAGCGTCTTCGACGTGGGCGACCTGCGGCTGCGCGTCACGCTGCGCGGCCGGGGCGTGCGGGGCCGCGAGCTGGGCGACGGCGTCTTCGAGCTCGCCGCCGGAAGGCGCCGGGCGGTCGTGCACACGGGCGCGGCCGCCTTCCTCGGCGAGCCCGCCACCTGGGCCCTGACGACCGGCGAGGACGAGGTCGCCGTCGAGGCGGTGCTCTACAGCGGGCCGCGCCGGCCGGTCGACTTCCACCACGCGGTCCTGCGCGCCGGGTTCGCCGTGGAACTGCTCGCGGAAGGCGCGGAACCCGCCGCGCAGGCGCTGCTCAGCGCCGTGGGGGAGGAGGAGGTCCGCTGGTCGTGGGGCGGCCTGGAGGTCGCCGTGCCCGCCCGTCCCACCCGCTTCTGAAAGGCGCGTCCCCGCATGCAGGAAACCCAGGCCCCCTGGACGTCCAGGGACGGGCTGACGATCACGCGCGTGCGTGCCGTCGTCACGGCGCCCGAGGGCATCCCGCTGGTCGTGGTCAGGATCGACACCTCCGACGACGGCCTGCACGGCCTCGGCTGCGCCACCTTCACCCAGCGCTTCCACGCCGTCGCCGCGACCGTGGACGAGCACGTGGGCCCGATGCTGATCGGCCGCCATCCGGCCGACATCGAGGACATCACCCGCATGATCCACCTGTCGTCCTACTGGCGCGGCGGACCGGTGCTGAACAACGCGCTGTCCGGCGTCGACATGGCGCTGTGGGACATCGCGGGCAAGCGCGCCGGCATGCCCGTGTACGAGCTGCTCGGCGGCCGGGTGCGCGCGGCGGCGCCCGTCTACCTGCACGCCGAGGGCGCCACCGTCGAGGGCACGCTGGAGCACGCCCAGCGGCTCATGGCCGCCGGATATCGCCACGTCAGGCTGCAGACCGGGCAACCGGGGCTGGGCGGCTACGGCGCGCCCGGCAGGGCGAACGCCTACCCGGACGCGCCGCATCCCGACGGCTGGGACGTCAGGCACTACCTGCGCACCACCCCCGCCCTGTTCGACCGGGCCCGCGAGGTCCTGGGCGAGGACGTCGAGCTGCTGCACGACGTGCACAGCCGGCTCACCCCGAAGGAGGCGATCCTGCTGGCCAGGTCGCTGGAGCCGTACCGGCTGTTCTTCCTGGAGGACGTGGTCGCGCCCGAGCACTACGACCGGCTGCCCGAGGTGCGGGCGGCCTCGCCCGCGCCCATCGCGGTCGGCGAGCTGCTCGTCTCGGTGCCCGACGCGGCCAGGCTCATCCTGGGCGGCGGCGTCGACCTGCTGCGCTGCCACGTCTCGGCCATCGGCGGGCTGACCCCGGCGCGCAAGCTGGCCGCGCTCTGCGAGCTGACCGGGGTGCGCACGGCCTGGCACTCCCCGGGCGACGTCTCGCCCGTCGGCGTGGCGGCGAACCTGGCGCTCGACGTCACCACGCCCGCGTTCGGCATCCAGGAGGGGCACGTCTACCCCGACAGCGTGTGCGAGGTGTTCCCCGGCACGCTCAATCCCGTCCGAGGTCACCTGCGTCCCGCCGACCTGCCCGGCTGGGGCATCGAGCTGGACGAGACGCTGGCCGCCGCGTACCCGCCGGTCACGCACCTGCACGAGCGGTGGGCCGCGCGGGTCCGCCGCCCCGACGGCGGCATAGAGGCACCTTAGTTGACGCGTTAACTCGTTGCATTTCGCGCGCGTTACCATCCCGTGCTTTACACGTTAACGCGTCATATATAGCGTTCGACTCGACTCGCCCCCCGGCATGAACTTGGAGTCCCGATGAACACGTACATGGCTAGAGGAGCCGCGGGTCTGCTGCTCCTGGCCGCGGTCGCGGCGTGCGGCGGCGGGCAGGACGGCACGTCCGGCGGCAAGACCGAGATCACCGTCTCCGGCATGCCGCCCAGCACCCAGCCGGAGAGCCAGAAGAACTTCCTGGCCCAGGTCGCCGAGTTCGAGAAGGCCAACCCGACCATCAAGGTCAAGCCGACCGAGACGCAGTACGACGTCAAGACGTTCGCGGCGCGCCTGGCCGCGGGCCGGCTGGAGACGGTCTTCCGCGTCCCGCTGACCGACCCGCAGGCCATGATCAGGCGCGGCCAGGTCGCCGACCTCACCGCGGACCTGAAGCTGCTCGCCAAGTCCGACTTCGACAAGCGCATCCTGGCCCCGAGCAGCACCCCGGACGGCAAGATCTACGGCCTGCCCACCGAGGCGTACGCCGCCGGCCTCGTCTACAACCGTGAACTGTTCACCAAGGCCGGGCTCGATCCCGACAAGCCCCCGGCCACCTGGGACGAGGTGCGGGCCGCCGCCAAGACGATCAGCGACAGGACCGGGGTGCCCGGCTTCGGCATGCACGCCACCGCCAACACCGGCGGCTGGATGCTCACGACCATGACCTACTCCTACGGCGGCCGGATGGAGAGGGAGGAGGGCGGCAAGGTCGTCCCCGCCTTCGACGACGCCCCCACCAGGCAGGCCCTCGCCCTCCTCAAGGCGATGCGCTGGGACGACCGCTCGATGGGCACCCAGCACCTGCGCGACCAGGACGACCTGCTGCGTGACTTCGCCGCCGGCAAGGTCGCGATGATGATGGGCGCGCCCAACCTCTACGGCAGTTACGTCGCCAAGTTCAACGGCAAGCCCGAGGTGTACGGCCAGACCACGCTGCCGTCCGGGTCGGGCAAGGGCACGCTGCTGGGCGGCACGGTCGCCGTCGTCAGCCCGAAGGCCACTCCCGAGCAGCGCCGGGCGGCGGTCAAGTGGATCGACGCCGTCTACCTGCGGCCCAAGTACGACCCGGCCCTGGCCACCGAGCGGGCCGAGAAGAAGAAGGCCGACGGTCTCGTGGCCGCCGTGCCGCAGCTGCCGTTCTTCGCCCCCGCGGTCTCCGACCCGGTGATGGCCGCGGAGAAGGCCGTCTCCAACGTCGACTGGGAGCACTTCGCCACCTACAACGAGGGCGTGAAGGCGCAGGAGTTCATCTCCGAGCCGCCCGTCGCCGGCCAGGAGCTCTACGCCGCGCTCGACACGGTCGTCCAGGCGGTGCTGACCCGCCAGGACGCCGACCCGGCGGCAGAGATCACCAAGGCCGTCGAGAAGGTGAAGCCGATCCTGGACAGGTCGCAGCAGTGACGGCGCTGGCCGAGCAGGCGGACGCGGCGGTCACCACGCCGCGCCCGCCCCGGCGGCGCCGGGCCCGGCACCCCCACGCGGTGGCCTCGGTGTTGTTCCTCGCGCCGCTGGTGCTCGTGTTCGCGGTGTTCTCCTGGTGGCCGATCCTGCAGAGCGCCATGCTCGCCTTCCAGCGCACCAACCTGGTCGAGGCGGCGAGCTGGGTCGGCTGGCAGAACTTCGCCAACCTGTTCGCCGATCCGCTGCTCGGCAAGGCAGCGCTGAACACGCTCTGGTTCACCGTCCTCGCCCTGATCCTCGGCTTTCCCGTGCCGGTCTTCCTCGCGGTGGTCATGTCGGAGCTGCGCAAGGGCGGCGGCCTGTTCCGCGTGCTGGTCTACCTGCCGGTGGCGGTGCCACCGGTCGTGGCGATCATGATGTGGAAGTTCTTCTACAACAGCGACTACGGCCTGCTCAACGGCCTGCTCGGACTCGTCGGCCTGGGCCCGTTCCCGTGGCTGCAGGACACGCAGTGGGCGATGCCCTCGCTGGTGCTGGAGGCCACCTGGGCGGGCGCGGGCGGCACCGTGCTGATCTACATCGCGGCGCTGACCAGCGTCCCCAGGGAGCTGTACGAGGCGGCCGAGAGCGACGGCGCGTCGATCCGGCGGCGCGTGTGGCACATCACGCTGCCCCAGTTGCGCGGCGTGCTGCTGCTCATGCTGCTGCTGCAGGTCATCGGCACCTTCCAGGTCTTCACCGAGCCGTTCGTCATGACCGACGGCGGCCCTGAGGACGCGACGGTGACCGTCCTGCTGCTCATCTACCGGTACGCCTTCGTCTACGGCGACTACGGCATGGCCGGCGCTCTGTCGGTGCTGCTGGCGGTCGTGCTCGGCCTGCTGTCGGCGGTGTACCTGCGCATGACGAAGGCTTGGAGCACGACATGAGCGGACTCATCTCCGATTCCGACCGCAAGAAGCGCGGCGTACGCGCGGTGCTCGGCTCGACCCAGTTCGCCGTCTTCCTCGGCGTGCTCGTCGCCGGGCTCGGCCCGATCCTGTGGACGGTCAAGGGGGCGATCTCCCCGACGCGGGAACTGCTCACCGACCCGCTGCGCCTCTACCCGGCCGCCCCCGACTGGTCGCTGCTCGCCGAGGCATGGAGCAGGCTGCGCATCGGCCACTTCATGCTCAACACGGTCGTCCTGGCCGGAGGGTCGTGGCTGGCGCAGATCGTCGTGTCGGTCATGGGCGCGTACGCGCTGTCGGTGCTCCGGCCGCGCTACGGCAAGTACGTCTACGGCGCGATCCTGGCGACGCTGTTCCTGCCGGGCAGCGTGTCGCTCGTCGCGCTCTACCTGACGGTGCTCGACGTGGGCATCGCCGACACCACGTGGGCGGTGTGGCTGCCGCACGCCGCGCACGCCTTCACCGTCCTGCTGATGAAACGTTTCTTCGACGGGATCCCGCGCGAGCTGTTCGGCGCGGCCCAGGTCGACGGCGCCGGACCGTGGCGGATGTTCTGGTACATCGTGCTGCCCATGTCGAAGCCCATCCTGGCCGTGACGTCCCTGCTGACGATCATGGGCGCCTGGAAGGACTTCCTGTGGCCCATGGTGGCCATCTCCGACGGCGAACTGCACCCGATCTCGGTGGCGCTGCCCAGGCTGGCGGAGTTCGCCGAGGAGAACATGGTCATCGCCGGCATGTTCATGGCGTTGATGCCGCCCGTGCTCGTCTTCATCGTCTTCCAGAAGTACATCGTGCGCGGCGTGGGGTTCACGGGGGTCAAGGGCTGATGCTCAGCAGAGTGCTCGTCACCGGCGCCGCCGGGCTGATCGGCCGGGCCGTCCTCGCGCGCTGCGCGGCCGAGGACGTGCCGGTGACCGCGCTGGTCCTGGAGGATCCGGGCGACCTCAAGGCCGACCGCGTCGTCGTGGGCGACGCGGGCGACCCCGAGGCCGTACGGCGGGCGCTGGACGGCGTCGACGCCGTGATCCATCTGGCGGCCATCCCCAGCCCCAACGACAACCCCCCGCAGGAGGTCTACCTCAACAACACCGGCGCCACGTTCGCGGTGCTCGACGAGGCGGGCCGGGCCGGGGTGCGCCGCGCGGTCATCGCCAGCAGCCTCAGCGTGCTCGGCATGCCGTTCTCCCCGCACCGCCTGGAACCGGCCTACCTGCCCGTCGACGAGGCGCACCCGCTGCTGGCCGCCGACCCGTACGCGCTGTCGAAGGAGGCCGACGAGTCCACCGCGCGCATGATCCACCGGCTGCACGGCATGACGGTGGTGGCGCTGCGCTTCCCGTTCGTCGGCGGCCCCGAGGACCGGCTGCCCGAGCGGGCCGCCGAGTTCGCCGCCGAGCCGGCCAGGGGAGTCGCCGACCTGTGGGCCTACCTGGACTCCCGGGACGCGGCCACCGCCTGCTGGCTCGGCGTCACCCGGCCGATCGACGGCTCCCACGTGCTGTTCGTGGCCGCCCCCGACACCATCGTCCCGCTGCCCACCGAGGAACTCGTCCATCACTTCCTGCCCCGCTCCCCGCTGCGCGCGGCCCTGCCCGGCCGGGCCGTGCCGATCGACGTGACCAAGGCCCGCCGAGTCCTCGGCTTCGAGGCGGAGCACCTGTACCGGTTCTGACGAACGGAGAGGATCCACCCCCCATGAGATCCCGCATCCATCTCTGGTTACGTACCGTCATCACCTCCCTGCTGATCGTCCCGTTCCTGGCCGTGCCGTCCCACGCGGCCACCGACATCGACCAGGTCGTCGGCGACTTCGAGTACGGCACGCAGGGCTGGGCCCTGGGGCTCGGCCCGGAGTTCCCCGGCGCCAAGGGCGCCCTCACCAGCGACGCGGCCGACGCGAGGACCGGAGCGCGCTCGGCCCTGCTGACCGCCGACCTCACCGCCGGCGGCAAGTACGTCGAGGCCGGGTACGCCACGGCCGCCGACCTCAAGGCGCTGTCGCTCTGGGCGCGCTCGCCCGCACTGCCCACGGTGACGCTCCGCCTGGTGGACAGCACCGGGCAGACCCACCAGCAGCGGCTGCCGCTGGCCGCGGGCGGCGGCTGGCAGCGGCTCACCGTCACCTCCTTCACCGCCGGGCAGTCCTACCAGCACTTCGGCGGGGCCGGCGACGGCGTCTGGCACGGGCCGGCCAAGCGGGTGGCGTTCCTCGTCGAGCGCACCGGGCAGCTCAGGCTCGACGGGGTCACGATCACCGCGCCCGCCCCCGACCTCGCCCTGGGGCAGCGGGCCGTGGGCAACGTGTTCGTGCAGCCCACCCAGCCCTCGTTCGACGTGACGAGCCGGGGCGACGCGCTGACCTGGACCGTACGCGACCTGTCCGGCGTCCAGGTGGCCGCGGGCGGCGGAACTCCCGGGACGCTGGCCGTACCGGTCGCCAGGCCGGGGCACTACCGGCTCAGCGTGACCGCGACCGCGGCCGGGACGGCGATCGCCACCAAGGAGACCGCCTTCGCCGTGCTCACGCCCTTCACCGCGACGGGCGACTCCCCGTTCGGCGTGGCCGGGCACTTCACCCGGGCAGACTGGGGCGCTCCCGGCGGCGACCTGCTGGAACTGGCCGCCAAGGCCGGGGTGCGCACCGTGCGCGACGACGCGTTCTGGGAGTCGATCGAGAAGACCGAGGGCGTCTACGAGTACGGGCGCTACGACCCGCTGCACGCCACGCTCGACGCCGAGGGCATGCGCTGGCTGCCGATCGCCGCCTACACCAATCCCCACCACGACGGGAACGCCACGCCGTACACCGACGCGGGCCGCGCCGCCTACGCCGCGTACGCCTCGGCGTTGATCGGCAGGTACGACCTGCCGTGGATCGAGGTCTACAACGAGTTCAACATCGGCTTCGGCGACCGCGGCAACGGCCCGGCCGACTCGCGCGCCGACTACTACTTCCCGCTGCTGAAGGCCACCTACGAAAAGGTCAAGGCCGGCCACCCGCAGGTCACGGTCGTCGGCCCGGCCTCCGCCGGCGTGCCGCTCGCCTGGCTGGAGGAGCTGTTCAAGCTCGGCGCCCTGAAGTACCTCGATGCCGTCTCCATCCACCCCTACGTCTATCCGGGCACGCCCGAGTCGGCCGCCAAGAGCATCGACGACCTCGACGCGCTGGTCAGGAAGTACAACAACGGCCGGTCCAAGCCCATCTGGATCACCGAGCAGGGCTGGCCCACCCACACCGACGCGCGCGGCGTCACCGAGGCCGTCCAGGCCGCCTACGTGGTCCGCGCCCACGTGACGGCGCTGGCCAAGGGCGTGCAGCGGTTCTTCTGGTACGACTTCATGAACGACGGCACCGACCCGGCGCTCAACGAGGACAACTTCGGCCTGGTGCGCAACACCGCCGACGCCTCCGGCCGGTGGACGCCCAAACCCGGCTACGTCGCCTACGCCGCCATGACCAGGCAGCTCACCGGGGCCGCCCATGTCAGGCAGGAGGCCGAGGGCCGCCAGCTCTTCCGTAAGGACGGCCACGACCTGCGCGTCCTGTGGTCGGCCCAGCCCGCGACCGTCTCGCTGCGCACCGACGCCCCGCTCACCGTCACAGACCTGGCCGGCGCGAGCGAGGTGCTGCGCCCGCTCGCCGGCCGCGTCACGCTCTCGCTGTCTAGCGACCCGATCTACGTGCGCGGTGACGCCGTGCTGGAGGACGCCGCCCGCTACACGGTCACCGGCGGCGGCGCCGTGGTCGGCGAGGGGATCGAGCTGAAGCTGGCCGTGGACGCCACGCGCGGCCCCGCCGTACGCGGCAGCTTCGCCGTCGGCGACGTCGAGGTGCCGGTGTCGGTGCGCGGCGGGCGCAGGGCGGAGATCCCGGTGTCGCTGCCCGCAGTGACCCGCACCGGCCAGCTCGACCTGGTCGGCCGCCTGAAGATCCACGGGAGGCCGGTCGCCAGGCTCGGCTCGCGGGTCGAGGTGACGCAGCCGTTCGCGATCAGCGCCAGGCACGTGCTGCCGGACGACCTGGCGATCACCGTGCGCAACCTGTCGGCCAGGGAACTCGCCCCCGGCGACCTGGGCTGGACCTTCGGCGCTCGCACCGGCACGCTGCCGATCGCCGGGACCGTGCCCGCGGGCGGCTCGCGCACCGAGCGCCTTCCGCTGGCCGACCTGCCCGCCGGGCCGTACGAGCTGCGGCTGGACGCCGTCGCGGGCGTCGGCGTCACCGGCCGGGTGGCCCGCGTCGCCGACGGCGCGCTCAACCGGGCCGACCGCGCCACGATCACCGTCGACGGCGTGCCCGACGACCTGACCGGCCGCCCGGCCGTCGACCTCGCCGACGGCACCGTCAAGATCCCCTCGTACGGCGGGCCGGACGACCTCAGCGGCACCCTCCACGTCACCTGGGACGCCGACCGCTTCTACCTCAGCGCCAGGATCCACGACGACGTCCACACCCAGACCAGCACCGGAGCCGACATCTGGCAGGGCGACTGCCTGCAGTTCGCCGTCGCCGCCGGACTGCCCGGCGAGACGCGCACCTGGTCCGAGCTCGGCCTCGCGCTGACCGCCCAGGGCCCGCAGTTCCACCGCTGGCTCGGCGACGGACCGGAACCCGAGGCCAAGGTCGCCGTCACCCGGGACGAGACGGCCGAGGAGACCGTCTACGAGTTGTCGCTGCCCTGGGCGGCACTCGCCCCCCTCACCCCGCAGGACGGCCTGTTCAGCCTGTCCGTCGTCGCCAACGACAACGACGGGACCGGCCGCGAGGGCTGGATCGAATGGGGTTCCGGCATCGCCGGGACGAAGAACCCCGCCCTCTTCCGCCCCGCCCGCTTCATCGGGCAGTAGCCGAAACCCCCTTGCCCTGCACCTCACCCTGCCCGCCGGGACCCGCACCGGTCTTCGCGCGGGGCCCGATCACGAGCGTCACCTAGGAGTGGCATGCATCGGCTGAAACGCTGGAACACCCCCACCGTCTACAACGGCTGGGAACAGATCACCCAGCGCGACATCGCCTTCCACCAGGAGGAATCGCGCGACTTCATGCCCCAGATGGGCCCCATGGTCGGCCGGGCGGTCACCGTCGTCATCGAGCCGGGCAACCCGGAGCACCCCGCTGACGTGTGGGACGACTACCGGCGCTACGTGGCCTCGGTCGACGGGCCGAAGATCGTCGTCGTCCAGGACCTCGACAAGCCCAGGACCGTCGGCTCGTTCTGGGGCGAGGTCAACAGCGGCGCGCACCGCGCGCTGGGCTGCGTCGGCACCATCACCGACGGCGCGATCCGTGACCTGGACGAGATGACCGGCGCCGGGTTCAAAGCCCTCGCCAGGCGGCTGTGCGTCGGGCACGCCCATGTCCGCCCGGTGCGCTGGGGCGTGCCGGTCGAGGTGTTCGGGCAGGTCGTCGAGCCGGGGCAGCTCGTGCACGCCGACCAGCACGGGTTCCTGGCGATCCCGGCCGAGGACGAGGACGGGCTGCTGGAAGCGGCGGCCTTCATGGACGCCAACGAGTGCGGCACCGTCATCCCCGCCGCGCAGGCGGCGGGCCGCTCCCACGAGCAGGTGATCGCCGACCTCGGCGCGGCGGGCGAGGACTTCGCCCGCGCGGCCGGAGAGCGCTACGGACGGCAAGGAGAATCCCGCTGATGAAGATCACCTCAAGGAGGGTGGCCGCCGCCTGCGCGGCCACCCTGGCGGCCGGGCTGCTGACGGCCCTGCTCACGGCCCTGCCCGCGCAGAGCGCGAGCGCCGCGGCGGCGGCCACGGCCGTGCTCGGCGCCGACCCCGTCTACACCGGCGTCGTCAAGGCGTGGCCGGGCGACGGCGACAAGGACCCGGCCCACGCCGTCAGCGAGCGCGGCGGCGAGTCGTGCTGGCAGATGTCCGGCACGCCGTACAACCGCTACGTCTACGTGGACGTGGCCGACGCCGCGATCCCCGCCGGGGCGACCCGCGCCTGGGTCGTGGTCCGCTACTTCGACGCCGGACCGGTCGGCCTCGACGTGCACTACGACGGCAAGGCCGGCGCCTTCACCGGCAGCGCCAACGTGGCGCTGACCGGCGCCGGCACGTGGAAGAGCTCGGTCATCGGGCTCAGCGACATCAACTTCAAGAACCGGGCCAACGGCGCCGACTTCCGGCTCAACGTCAAGGCCGACGCCGCCTCGATGCCCGCCGTCTGCTTCAGCAGGGTCGAGGTGCACTTCACCGACCCGTCGCAGCTCACGATCACCAACCCGTCGCTGGTCTTCACCCAGGGGACGAACACGATCGACGTCGCCGCGGCGGCCGACCAGGTCGAGTGGACGATCGGCGACCCGAGCGGCGTCCCGCTGCGGTCGGGCACGCGGGCGGTGACCGGGGGCACCACGAAGATCGACATTTCCGATCTCGGCCCGGGTTACTACCGGCTGACCGTCTCGACCGGGGTCACCACCCGTTCCACCTCGTTCGGGGTCGTCACCCCGTTCGCCACGAAGGATCCGTACTTCGCCGCCGCCATCCACTACGGCTGGCAGCCGGGCATCGAGGAACAGCTGCTCAGGACGGCCGCGCAGATCGGGTGGACCGAGGTGCGCTCCGACGCCAACTGGTCGGGCATCGAGAAGCAGGCGGGCGTCTACGACTTCACCGGCGCCCTCGACACCGGCCTGCGCAAGGCGCATGAGAACGGCATCACCACGATGCCCATCCTCGGCTACCGCAACCCGCTGTACGACGGCGGCAAGACGCCCAGCACCCCCGCCGGGCTGGCCGCGTTCGGCCGCTTCGGCGCGGCCGTGACGGCCAACTACGCCTCCTTCACCAAGGACGTCTCGGTCTACAACGAGTACAACTCCACCGGCTTCAACGACGGCGCCTGCGGCATCACCCCGCAGTGCTACCTCGACGTCGTCAGGGCCCTCTACCCGGCCATCCACCAGGCGGTGCCCGCGGCCAACGTGGTCGGCCCGACCTCGGCCGGCACCCAGCTCGCCTGGCACGACCAGTTCCTCGCCCTCGGCGGCCTGGACTACCTCGACACGCTGAGCGTCAACTTCTACGGCTACGCCGACGCCGGGGCCGGCACGCCGCCCGAGCGGACCGTGATGACGACCGAGTTCCCGCAGCTCGTGGCGAAGGTCAAGGCCAGGAAGAACATGCCGATCTGGATCAGCGAGAACGGCTGGCCCACCCACACCGCCGGCTCCACCGAGGCCCAGCAGGCCGACTACCTGATCAGGGCGCAGACGCTGGCCAGGAGCGCGGGCGCGGACAAGTACTTCTGGTACGACCTCATCGACGACGGCGACAACGCCGGCGAGCGCGAGCACCGCTTCGGCCTGTTCCGCCGCCCGGTCTCCGGCGTCGCCGCCCCCTCGCCCAAGCCGGCCGCGATCTCGCAGGCCGTGCTGATCCGCAAGCTCGCCGGCCGTACGCTCGGCGCCCGCCAGGACACCGGCGACGCCGACGTCCACTCCTACCCGATCAGCGGCGGCACCCGGCTGCTGTGGGCCGTCCAGCCCCGCTCGGTCACGCTCTCCGCGCTCGGCGACGTCACGCTGACCGACCAGTTCGGCGCGGTCAGCACGCTCCGGCCGCAGGCCGGCAAGGTGCGGCTCGACCTGGACGGCAGCCCCGTCTTCGTCTCCGGCCCCGTCTCCTCGGTCGAGGCCGGCGCCTCGCCGCTGTCGGTCAGCGCCCCCGGGCAGTCGGTCACCGGCGAGAAGCTGGCCGTGACCGTCACCGCCGACCGCACCGGCGGCGCGAAGCTGCCGGGCAGGCTGGCCGTGGCCGCCGGCGGCGTCAAGGCCGACCTGGTCACCCGCAAGGGCAGGAAGACGTCGGTCACGCTGGAGCTGCCCGCCACTCCGGTGACCGGCCGCAGGCCGGTCACCGTGACGGCCGCCGACGACTTCGGCCCCATCGCCCGGCTGCGCTCGGGAACCCAGGTGGTCAGGCCGTACACGGTCAACGGGCGGCCGGTCGTCGACGGGAGGAAGCTCCGGGTCACCGTGACCAACAACAGCCCGTCCACGCCGGTCAAGCTGCGCTCAGTCGGCTGGCAGGTGGGCTCGTGGCGCGGGGTGGTCGCCGATCCGGCCGAGGTGCCCGCGCTGGGCTCGGCCTCGGTGGAGGTGCCGGTGCCGGACGCCCTGCCGTACGTGAACTACAGCTACGCGGTCACGGCCGGGAACGCGAGCGACACCGGGTCGCTCAGCTTCAGCCCGATCGAGAAGGCCGGGGCGACCACCCTGGACCCGATCGACCTGAACGGCCTCGGCCGCTGGGTGGGCCTGCGCGGCGGCACCCGGACCGGCCCCGACGACCTGTCCGGGACCATCCGGTTCACGCACAGCCCGGACGCGCTGATCCTGGACGCGGTCATCAAGGACGACGTGCACAACGCCGCCCGCACCGACCCGTCGCTGACCTGGCAGGTCGACTCCGTGCAGTTCAGCCTGTACTCGGCCTTCCCGGGCGAGCTCACCGGCGACCGCGTCGAGATCGGCGCGGCCCTGCTGCCGTCGGGGCCCGCCGCCTACACCTGGACCGGCCCGGCCGGGCCGACCCCGGGCGCCGACGTCGCCATCACCAGGGACGAGACGGCCAAGACCACCACGTACCGGCTGGCCGTGCCGTGGGCGTCGCTCGGCTACGACCAGCCGCCGACCGGCGTGATCGGGATCTCGTTCCTCGTCAACGACGCCGACGGCGGAACGGGCGGCGACGCCCGCGACGGTTACCTCGAATGGGGGAGCGGCGTCGGCAGCGCGCCGAAGAACCCGGCGCTGTTCCGCTCCGCCCAGCTCGTCTGAGCGGACCGGTCCAGGTCGTCGAAGCCCAGGACGTCGAGTCCCAGCTCGGCGGCCTGGGCCAGCACCGTCTCCAGCCGCGCCGGTGACACGTGGTTGCACTCGTGCGAGTCGGCGACCGCGTGCGCGTAGAACGTCACCGCCTCCTGCCGCCCGGCCGCGCGCACCAGGGCCGAACGCACCGAGGCGTCGTCGACCCCGGCGGGCTTGAACAGCTTGCCCGTGTCGATCCCGGCCCCGATCAGCACGCGGCGCCCGGCGAGCTCGGCGACCGGGGTGAAGATCTCGTCCACGGTGTCCAGGCCGCCCTCGGCCGGATGCCGGGCGCCGCCGCGCAACCGGGGGAACACCCCGCCCAGCACCGCGTCCGATCGTTCGTCGCGGCGGCTCACCGGATAGGCGAAGCAGGCGGCCTCGAACCCGTGCGCGCGCAGCGCCGCCAGGCACGGGGTGACGTCCTCGGCCAGGTAGCCGTCGCCGCCGAGGGCCGCGATCCGGTCGGGCGCCCACAGGTGCCGGTAGCCGTGCGCCCCCACGGTGTGCCCGTCGTCCGCCAGCTCGCGCAGCCGTTTCCAGCCGTCGTCGTCGATCCTGTACGGCTCGCTGACGAAGAACGTCACCCGCGCGCCGTACTCCCTGAACAGGCCGCGCACCGCGCTCCATTCGGGGACGAAGAAGTCGTCGAAGGTCATCAGCAGGATGCCGCTCATGGCGGTGATCCTAACGTGTTAACGCGTCAACTTGAAGGCGTACACGTCACTCGTACGCGTCCGTTGACGGGAGGTGGTCCGGATCTCTAGTCTCCACTTAATCCGGGGTATGGATTTAGTCGCCGTTCGCGAAGGAGAACCCGTGACCGCAGCCGATCCGCCCGACGTTCCTCGTGCCCTCTCCCGCCGTGCCGTCCTCGCGGGCGCGGGTCTCGGCACGGCCGCCGCCGTGCTCGGGCTCCCCGGGCCGGCGAACGCCGCCGCGACGCCCGTGCCGCTGGGGGCGCTGCTCGGCACCAACCACGCCGCCGGGGCCGGTCCCGGCATCGGCGCCCTGGCCGGGATGTCGTGGGATCGCGCCGACGTCCTGTGGGCCGCCGTCGAACCGGCCCAGGGGACGTACGATGACACCGCCGTCCACGCCTTCGGCGCCCGGTTCGCCGCCGCCGCGCTGAACGGCGTCACCCTGCTCCCGGTCCTGGCCTACTCCGCCCCGTGGGCCGCCCGGACGACGGCGTACGGCTGGACGCACTGGGACGTGCGGTACGAGGTCGGCGCCGCCCAGGCGAACACCGGCTCGGGCTGGTCACGCCGGGTGACCAGGACCCGGATCAGCACCGGCGAAATCCTCCAGGACGAGGTCGTCGTGCTGCCCAAGGACAGGACGCCGCCGGCGGACCCGGCGAGGTGGAGCGCGTTCGTCGACCATGTCGTGGGGATCCTGCGCGGCACCTACGGGGTCGAGTACTTCCAGGTGTGGAACGAGGCGTACTGGTCGGCGGGGTTCTGGTACGGCAGCCCGTACGAGTACGTCGACCAGATCCACAAGCCCGCGTCGGCGGTGATCCGCGGCCACGGCGGCAAGGTTGTCTACGGCGGCTGGCCGTCGGTGGCGGCGATCGCCCGCTTCACCGCCCTGCTGACCGAGACAGGCGCCTGGTCCAGCATCGACGTGCTCGACGTGCACTACTACAAGCCGTCCGACCTGGAGTCGCTGCGGGTCGCGTGCGTCGCCGCGCTGGGGACGTCGCTGCCGATCTGGCAGACCGAGATCGGCTACTCGGCCAGCCCCGCGGCGGCCGCCCTGGTATACCCGGGACTGCTGCACTGGGCGATCACGCGCGGCCTCGCGCAGCGGCCGGACGGCTTCAAGCTGCTCTGGTACGCCTGGCAGGCGCCCGCCTCGGCGTCCGCCGCCGACGCCGGCCGCTACCTGCGCAAGGCCGACGGGACGCCGACCTCCCACGGCGTCTGCCTCGGCACCGTCGCCGACCTCTTCGACGGCGTGGTGCCCGAGACCTACGACACCCACACCAACGACGCCGGGCTCACGACGGCCCGGGACTGGGCTTCCGGTTCCGTCGAAGGGTTCCTGGTCGGCGGCAGCAGGATCGTGATCGCCGTCCACACCCCGGCCGGTTGGGCGGGCACGCACGTGACCTTCACCCTGGCCTCGCCGCCGCCCACGGCCGTCGCGGCCCGCGTGGACCTGACCGGTCAGCGCACGCCACTGACCCTCACCGGCGACACGGTCACCGTGCCGCTGGCCGACGCGCCGGGGTCGGCCGCCGCCTCCTGCAACGCCGCTTCCAGCATCCGCACCTGCTATCTCGAGGTCTCCTTGTGACAATCTCCCGCCGTACATTCCTGCGCGGCGTCGGCGTCTCCGCCACCGCCGCCGTGCTCCCCGCCGTCACCGCCCAGTGGGCGGCCGCCGACCCGCGCTCCGCCCTGCTGACCCGCGAACAGCTGACGGCGCTGCTCGGACGGGGCGCGCACCTCCCGCTCGTGAGGCTCGCCGCGGCGGGGGACCTCGGCGGCGCGTTCGGCGCCCGCCTGCCGAGCCGCGACGACCAGGTGTCCATCACGGGGTGGGCCGGCGCGGATGACCTGTCGGCCGACCTCGCGCTCGGCTACGACGCCGAACGGCTGTACGTCGCCGCGACGGTGACCGACGACGTCCACCACCCGATCGGCGGCACCAACCAGTGGCAGGGCGACGGGCTCCAGATCGCCTTCGGCGACAGCGGCGGCGGATACGGCCCGGAGTACGGCCTCGCGCTGCTCGACGGCGGCCCCGAGGTCTACCGGTTCAGCGACGGCCCGGTCACCTCGCCGGTCGGCGACGTCACCCTGACCGCCCGGCGCGAGGGGACGAAGACGCACTACCTGGCGGCGTTCCCGTGGGCCTCGACCGGCGTCGACGCCCCGGCTCCCGGCGGCTCGGTGCTGTTCAACGCGATCGTCAACGACAACGACGGCGCGCACCGGCGGGGCTGGATCCAGTGGCGTCCCGGCATCGCCACCGGCAAGTCCGCGCAGGAGTTCGTGCGGCTGGCGGCCCTGCCCGAGTCGGGCGCGTGCCAGGCCTGGATCACCCTCGACGAGGACGAGGTCGAGGCGGGGTCCACGATCGAGGCGGCGATCTACGTCCTGAACTGGGACGACGCCGACCGCCGCGTCGAGGTGACCGGCCCGGACGGCGCCGCGACCCCCGCGACGATCCCGGCTCGCACCACCCTGCGGCTCACGATCCCGATCACCGCGACGACTGCGGGCGAGCTCGCGATCACCGCCTCGGTGCAGGACCTGACCGGCGGCGCGACCACCGATCTGGCGGCGACCGGCCGGGTCACGATGTCGGCGGAGGCGATCGCGCGGGACCTCGCCGGGATCGCCGCATCCGTCAGGACGGCCGGGGACCTGCTGGCACAGTGCGAGGAGCGGGGTATCCCCACCTCCTACGAACGCGTCGACGCGACCACCTTGGAGAAGTTCACCGGCTACACCCGCGACGACGTCACGGCAGGTCAGAGGTGGCGCGCCACCTACAACACGGTCACCATGACGGCGATGGCCGACCACCTTCTCACCCGCCTGCGATCCCTGGCCGCCGGGAAGGCCCAGGGGACGCGGGTGCCGCGCTACATCACCGGGCCGATCGGCCGCGACGACTGGATGTTCACCGGCACGGTCTCCGACGGCACGACGACCAGGAAGGGCCGCCCGGTCGTGTTCAGCGGCCCGATGGGATGGGCCGAGGTGGTCGCCGACATCCCCAGGCTGGCCGATCTCGGCTTCAACGCCTGCGCCCTGGAGATGGGGCCGCAGAGCGCGATCGTCCCGCCGGACGCGATCCCGGGCTGGGGCACGACGGGCGTCGGCGACGCCGCGGTGACCTTCGCCCGCGACGCGTCGGTCTCCCACGGCTCCGCCGCGTCCCTGCGCGTGTCGTTCGCCGGTCCGAGAAGGCCGAACAACTACCGCCAGTTCTCCCAGCTGCTGACCGTGGAGCCGGGGGCCGCCTACCGGGTCCGCGCGTGGATCAAGGGGCAGGACGTCACCCTTCGCGCGGTGTCGATCCCCACCGCCACCTGGGCCACCCGCTACTACCCGCCGGAGGGCAGCTACGACTGGCAGCAGGTCGAGTTCACCCTCACCCCCGGCAACGTGTCGTCCTACCGCTTCTCGATCATCTGCGAGGGCCAGGTCGGGGCGCTGTGGATCGACGACCTGACCATCACGCGCGCCGACGGGGCGGGTCCGGAGAACATCGCGGGCAACGGCGGGTTCGACGAAGCGGTGACGGTCGCGGCGAGCGGCGAGTACGCGGTGTCGCCGTACGAGATCGACCGGGGCCCGGTCCGCTGGCTCGCGGCGGCGGCCGAGGCGAACGTCGCCCTGAGCCTGCTGCTGGCGCCGCAGTACTTCCCGGCCTTCCTGACGGTCAGGCACCCCGAGCTCAAACTGGCCGAGGGATACGACGTCCACCACCCGCTGGCGCGGGAGGTGATCGAGGCGTTCCTGCGTGCGATCGTCCCCAGGATCGCGAAGTCGCCGGCGCTGCACAGCCTGATCCTCAGCAACGAGCCCCGCTACGTCGACACGGCGAGCCCGTCGACCAGGCTCGGCTGGGCGCGCTTCCTCACCGCGGAGTACCGCGACATCGCCGAGCTCAACAAGGTGTACGGCACCGTCCACCGGACCTTCGAAGAGGTGCCCGCCCCCGGCGTGCGGGCGGTCGAGCCGACCGTGCGGTGTCACGACTGGATCACCTTCAACACCAGGGCGTTCGCCGCGTGGCACGCGTGGATGGCCGAGGTGGTCCACGACATCGCCCCGGACGTCCCGGTGCACTCCAAGATGGTGGGCAGCACCCTGAAGGACCGCAACTACCTGCTGTGGGGCCCCGATCCCGAGCAGTGGGCCACCTTCTCCCAGCTGTCGGGCAACGACGCGTCGAACTACCCGGGACAGGGCGCCGACGGCTTCCTGGGCAAGTTCGCGTTCTACGACCTCCAGGCCGGCATCGCGCGGACCCCGGTGTTCGACTCCGAGGACCACGTGATCCCCGACCGCAGCACGTCGTACTCGAAGGTGGAGGCGGCGCACGTCGCGGCGGACCTGTGGCAGGGCGCCCTGCACGGCCGTTCCGCCACCGCCTTCTGGGTGTGGGCGCGGACCACCGAGGCGGCGTCCACGCTGGCGGGCAGCATGCTGCACCGGCCGGACGTGATCGCCGCGGCGGGCCGGACCAGCCTGGACCTGAACCGGTTCGCCGCCGAGGTGGCCCTGCTGCAGGGCGCCGGGGCCGGGGTCGGCATCCTGTACTCGCGCACCTCGTCGGTGTACTCCGCGCAGCACCTGGCCGCGGTGCGCGAGGTGTACAAGGCCCTGACCATGAACGGGATCCCCGTGCACTTCGTCACCGAGTCCGGCCTGTCCGGGCGGCAGGCCGCCGAGGGGGTGAGGACGGTGATCGCACCCGGGGTGACGCATCTGCCGTCCGCCTGCCTGCCAGGGCTGCGGGACCTGGCCGGCAAGTCCCGGCTCGTCGTCGCGGGCGCCGACGCCCTGACGCGCGACGAGCGGAACCAGGCCCTTCCGGCCGGTGAGCGCGCGCAGGTGCTCAGGAAGGCGACCCTCCTGCAGGCCGACGGCCCGGCCGGCATCGGGGCCGCCGTCCTCGGCCTGGCACGGCGGCTCCGGCTCGACGTGGTGACGCTGGAGCGGACGTCCGGCGGCACGCCCGCCGACGTCGAGTGGCGGCCGGTGCACGACGGCAGGCGCTGGCTGGTCGGCGTGACGAACTACGGCAAGCGGCCGGAAGTGGTGACGATCAGGCTCCACGGCCGCGGGCCGCGCGAGCTCCAGGACCTGCTCACCGGGGAACGGCTCGACCGGTCGCGGACGGAGCTGGCCCCGCTGACGCCGCGCCTCCTGACCCTGCGGTAATGCCGCTTTTCATTCCACCCATCGGACTAAAGGAAACCCAACGTGTTGTGGACCGTGAAGTCGCCCGAGGGCGCGGTCGAGCTCGACGTCTCACTGGACGACCGGGGCCGGCTCTTCTACGACGTGCGGCGGCGCGGCGTCGTACTCCTGCGGCGGTCCAGGCTCGGCGTAGAGCGGCGGGACGCGTCGTTCCACGACGGGCTCACGCTGGTCGCCGAACCCGTGGCCGAGGTGCGGGAGGACGGTCACGCCGCGGCGCACGGCAAGCGCGCCGTGCTGCGCGAGCGGTCCACGGCGGCGACGCTGTCGGTGCGCGGACGCAACGGCGCGCGCCTCGACCTCGACCTCCGCGTCCTGGACGACGCCGTCGCGTTCCGCTACCGCTTCCCCGAGAGCTCCGGCACGGCCACGGTCACCAGGGAGCTGACGACCTTCGCGTTCGCGGCGGAAGGGCGGGCCTGGGCGCAGCCGACCTCGCCCTCCGACGGCGGCGGACCCGCCCACGAGAACCTCTACACCAACGGCGTGCCCATCGGCACCCCGACCGGCGCGCGCTCCTACGACCTGCCGGCCACGTTCGAGGTGAACGGGCAGTGGCTGCTCGTCTCCGAGGCCGGGCTGGACGAGACCTTCCACGGCACCCGGCTGGCCCCCGTCCCGGCCGGCCGGGAGTACGGCGTGCTGGGCCCCGACCCGGACGAGGGCCTCGGGCACGGCGACGTCCTGGCCACCTCGGCGTTGCCGTGGACGCTCCCGTGGCGGTTCGTCGCGATCGCGGACACCGCGGCCGGGCTGATCGGGTCCACGACCGTGTGGCACCTGGCCGAGCCCGCCGCGATCACCGACACCTCGTGGATCAGGCCGGGACGCGTGTCGTGGAGCTGGTGGTCGGAAAACGCCAGCCCGCGCGACCTGGCCGCGCTGCGGCGTTTCGTGGACCTGGCGGGCGAGATGGGCTGGGAGTACTCGCTCGTCGACGCGAACTGGACCGTCCACACCGAGCAGGAGATCCGCGACCTGGTCCGCTACGCCGCGGAACGGGACGTGCGCCTGTTCCTCTGGTACAACTCCGCCGGGCCGAACAACGACTCGACCGAGGGGCCGCGCGACCTCATGCACCTGCCCGAGACGCGGCGGGCGGAGCTGGCCAGGATCGCGGGCTGGGGGATCGCCGGGATCAAGGTCGACTTCTTCCACTCCGACAAGCAGGCCGGGATCGCGCACTACCTCGGCATCCTGCGGGACGCGGCCGAGGCCGGGCTGATGGTCAACTTCCACGGCAGCACCATCCCGCGCGGCTGGGAGCGGACGTGGCCGCACCTGATGACGCTGGAGGCCGTACGCGGGGCCGAGTGGTACCTGTTCGGGCCGGCGTTCGCGGAGGAGGCCGTGTGGCACAACACCGTGCTGCCGTTCACCCGCAACGTGATCGGCCCGATGGACTACACGCCGGTGACCTTCGGCGACGCGCTGCGGCCCCGCAGGACCACGGCGGCCCACGAGCTGGCGCTCGCGGTGGTCTACGAGTCGGGGCTGCTGCACTTCGCGGACTCGCCCGAGTCCTACCGGGCGCAGCCGGCGGAGGTGCGCGAGGTGCTGCGGGCCGTGCCGGCCGCCTGGGACGACACGGTCGGGCTGGCGGGGGAGCCGGGCGACCACGTCGTGCTGGCCCGCCGTACGGGAGGGACCTGGTGGCTGGCGGGCATCAACGGCCCGGTCGCGCGCCCGGCGGCCACCCTCGGCCTTGGGCGCCTCGGGCCGCTGAGCGGCACCTGGCGCCTGGTCGGCGACGGCGCGGACCGCGACGCGGTGGCGGTCTCCGACGTCGCGGCGGGCGAGGCGTTCCGGGTGCCCGCCATGCCCCCGGGCGGCGGCTTCGTGGCCCGCCTGCTTCCCGAGCGGACCTAGGGGCGGGCCGAGAAGCGTTCGTCGAGGATCAGGCAGGCGGCGCCGATCGCGGCCACGTCGGCGCCCAGCGCGGTCCCCATGACGCCGAGGTCGTGGATCTCCCGCATCACGAACCGCTCGGTCACCGCCGATCTGAGCAGCGGCAGGTAGTGGTGTGCGGCCGGCGCCCACGCGGGCCCGCCGCACACCACGAGCTCGGTGTCGAGCAGGTTGCCGATGGTGAGGATCGCGCGGGCGAGCCGCCGCCCGGACCGGCGCAGGATCTCCACCGCCCGCGCGTCGCCGTCGTCGGCCGCCCGGCACAGCGCGCCGAGCCGCCTGACCGCCTGGACGAGCTGACCGTCCTCCGGCGTGGCGGGCAGGACGCCCGCCGCGACGGCCTCCTGGATGAGGAACAGCGGCGAGCACGCGGTGCCCAGGCAGCCGCGCTGCCCGCATTCGCAGGGCGGCCCGTCGGCGTCGACGATCAGGTGGCCGATGTCGCCGGCGTTGCTGGACCGGCCGCGTATCACGATGTCGCCGCTGACCAGCCCCACCCCGACGCCGGTGCCCAGGTAGAGGAAGACGAAGTCGCTGTTGCCCGTCGCGCCGCCGGCCCAGCGCTCGGCCACCGCGGCGGCGGTGACGTCCTTGTCGAGCACGATGGGCAGCCCGGTCGCCCGGTGCAGCCGGTCGACGAGCTCGACGCGGTGCCAGCCGGGCAGGTGCGGCGGGTCGACCATGGCCCCGCCCGCGATGTCGAGGGGGCCGGGCGCCGCGATGCCGAGGCCGAGCACCCGGTCGCGCTCGACGCCGGATCCGGCGAGCAGGACGTCGAGGGCCGCGGCCATGCCGGTCATGATGGCGTCGGCGTCCTGGGGGCTGGCGGTCTGCCTGCTGAAGTGGGCCACAAGGTTGCCGCCGAGGTCGAGCAGCACGTACGTGATCGTGGCCGGGTCGATGTGCACGCCGAGCGCGTAGCGGCTGGCAGGCACCAGCTCAAGGGTGCGGCGCGGCCGGCCGAACCCGGTCGTGGACGTGCCGGTCTCCGCGATGAGCCCCTGGTCGAGCAGCCGCTGGCAGACGTCCGACACGGTCTGCGCGGCCAGGCCCGTCTCGACGACCAGCTCCGCGCGCGAGCTCCCGGTCCGCGCCCGCCTGATCGCGTCGAGGACGACCGAGTCGTTGAAGTCCGCGACGTGTTCGAGATTGGAGCCGCGCCGGAGCCCCGAGGATCGGGCCGGCGGCCCGCCCTCGCGCCTGGCTGCCTTCCCGACCGTGGTCGACTCCCGCCTGGCTGCTGCCACTGGTCCCCGTTCCCCTCGCCGTCGTCGCGCTCTGCGCCTACCTTAGCCAACCCGTCGTTGACTTATTCAAGACGTCGGAAATATTGTAGATCCGCGTTGCTCGATTCGACCAAGAAAGTCGGCAATCATGATGCAGATCGCACACACCGCCGATGTCACCGTGGTCGGCGGCGGCCTGGCCGGTGTCACGGCCGCCGTGAGCGCCGCCCGCAACGGCGCGAAAGTGGCCCTGATCAACAACAGGGGAGTGCTGGGCGGCAACTCCAGCAGCGAGATCCGGGTGTGGGTGGTGGGCGCCACCGCGCACGGCGCGCAGAAGTTCGCCCGCGAGACCGGCCTGATGGGCGAGCTGTTCGCGGAGAACCAGTGGCGCAACCCGGAGGGCAACCCGATCCTGTGGGACCACGTCGTCCTCGACCTGGTGCGCGCCGAGCCGAACATCACCCTCTTCCTCAACACCGAGGTCCGCGAGGTCGAGGCGGACGGCGAGGAGAAGGACCGGGTGATCCGCTCGGTCACCGGCTGGCAGTCCGGCTCGGAGAAGCTGATCACATTCGAGTCGCCGCTCTTCCTCGACTGCACGGGGGACGGCCTGGTCGGCCTGCTCGCCGGCGCCAGGTTCGCCACCGGCCGGGAGGACCGCAGCGTGTACGGCGAGGATTGGGCCCCCGACGTCGCCGACGACAACATGCTCGGCAGCACGATCCTCTTCTACACCAAGGACACCGGCCGCCCGGTCCGTTTCGTCCCGCCGGGCATCACCAAGGACGTCGAGGCGTTCGACCTGCCGCTGCGCCGCCACATCGACCCCGGCATGAACGGCTGCGACTACTGGTGGATCGAGTGGGGCGGCGAGCTCGACGCGGTCGCCGACAACGAGCGCATCCGCGACGAGCTGTGGGGCATCGTCTTCGGCATCTGGCACCACATCAAGAACTCCGGCCGCTTCGAGGCCGACAACCTGACGCTGGAGTGGGTGGGCAGCCTGCCGGGCAAGCGCGAGTACCGCCGCTTCCTCGGCGACCACGTCCTGACCCAGCAGGACATCGTCGGCCAGACCCGCTTCCCCGACTCGGTCGGCTTCGGCGGCTGGTCCATCGACCTGCACCCGCCGGGCGGCATCTACGCCGCCGACAGCCCCTCCAAGCACCTGTTCGGCCCCGGCCTGTACGACATCCCGTTCCGCTGCCTGTACTCCGCCAACGTCCGCAACCTGATGCTGGCGGGCCGCGACATCTCGGCCAGCCACGTCGCCTTCGGCAGCACCCGCGTGATGGCCACCTGCGCCGTCGTGGGGGAGGCCGCGGGCGCGGGGGCCGCGCTCGCCGTGCGCAGGGGCGTGACGCCGCGCGAGATCGCGACCTCGCACCTGGGCGAGTTGCAGTCGATGCTCCTGCGGCAGGACGCCTCCCTGCTGGGCGTGCCCTGGCAGGACCCGTCCGACCTGGCGCTCAAGGCCACGGTGACGGCGTCGTCCACGCTCACCCGCCTGGCGGGCGACGGAGGCGGCGAGCCGGAACCGCTCCCGATCGGCGAGGCCGACTTCGGGCTGCTGCTGCCCGCCGACCCGCGGATCGACGTCGTGCGGATCGGCGTCGACGCCGCCCGCGCCACCACCGCGACGGTCGAGCTGTGGGGCACGGGCGGCGGGCTGAACCACATCCCCGTGGAACCGCTCGCCCGGCGCGAGGTCCGGGTGGAGGCCGGGCGCGGCCGGCTGGAGGCCCGCTTCGACGACGTGCCCTTCGACGGGGGCGAGGTGGTCGTGGTCGTCCGGCGGAACGCCGACCTCGCCGTCCTGGTCGGCGCGGACCGCCCGCCGTACGGCGTCCTCGGGCTGCTCAGCAGGGAACCGGCGCTCGACACCGGCAAGCCGCAGAGCAACGCGTGGTCGGCCTTCGAGCTGCGCAGGCGCACGCCGCGGTTCGAGGTCGAGCCCGCGACCGCGGCCTACCGGCCCGAGCAGGTCGCCGGCGGGCTCGCCAGGCCCTACGACGGGCCGAACCTGTGGGTCTCCGAAGGCGGCGGCGAGCAGCACGTCGAGCTGCGCTGGAGCGGGGAGCGGGCGATCGGCCGGGTGGAGCTGATCTTCAACGACGACGTCGACGAGGACCTGGTCAACCTGCATCACCATCGCACGCCGTACCTCGTCATGCCGGAACTGGTGAAGGACTACCGGATCGAGGTGGCGCGTACGGGCGGCTGGGAGACGGCCGTGTCCGTCACCGGCAACCGCATGCGCCGCCGGGTCCACGTGCTTGACCCCGCCACGCGGGCGGGCGCCCTGCGGGTCGTCGTCACGGCGACCAACGGCGACGAGCGAGCCATGATCGTCGCCGTGCGGGTCTTCGAAACCTGACTTTGGAGAGAGTGCATCGTGCATGACAACCGTTTGATCGTCGAGGGACGGCTGGCGCGTTTCGTCCAGCAGTTCCTGCCCGGCGCCCTCTACCGGGAACGACGGCCCCTCACCGTGGAGGCGTGGAACGTGCCCGGCGAGCCGGTGCCCGCCCAGGCGGCGTTCGCGGCCGGCTACCAGCCGGTCACGCTGCCGCACCGGTGGGGCGACCCGTGGGGCACGACCTGGTTCCACGTGACCGGCCGGACGCCGGAGGAGATTCCCCCGGGCACCCGGCTGGAGATCGTCGTCGACCTGGGCTTCTCCGGGCCGCGTCCCGGGTTCCAGGCCGAAGGGCTCGGCTACCTGCCCGACGGCACGCTCATCAAGGCCGTGGCGCCGCGCAGCTCCCACCTGCCGTGGGACCCGGCCGAGCCGTACGTCGACCTGTACGTCGAGGCGGCGGCGAACCCGGAGCTCGCCGGCGAGAACACCTACGAGCCGACGACGCTGGGCGACCGGGCGACGGCGGGCGGCGGGCCGTTGTACACCGCCAGAGCGTTCGACGTGGCGCTGCTGGACATCGGGGTGTGGGAGCTGGCGCAGGACATCTGGACGCTGGACGGGCTGATGCGCGAGCTGAGCCCCGAGTCGGCGCGCCGGTGGGAGATCCTGCGGGCGCTGGAGCGGATGCTCGACGCCGTCGACCCCGCCGCCGTGTCGGCGACCGCGGCGGCGGGACGCGCGGCGCTGGCCGACGTGCTGGCCAGCCCCGCCGCGGCCAGCAGCCACCGGATCGTCGCCGTCGGGCACGCCCACATCGACACGGCCTGGCTGTGGCCGGTGCGCGAGACGATCCGCAAGTGCGCGCGCACGTTCGCCAGCGCGGTGACCCTCATGGACGAGCACCCCGAGTACCGCTTCGCCTGCTCCTCCGCCCAGCAGCTGGCCTGGGTGAAGCAGCACTACCCGGCGCTGTTCGAGCGCATCAGGAAGAAGGTGGCCGCCGGGCAGTTCATCCCGGTCGGCGGCATGTGGGTCGAACCCGACATCAACATGCCCGGCGGCGAGTCGCTGGCCCGCCAGTTCCTGTACGGCAAGCAGTTCTTCCTGAAGGAGTTCGGCGTGGACACGCTGGAGGCCTGGGTGCCGGACACCTTCGGCTACTCGGCCGCGCTGCCGCAGATCATCGCCGCCTCGGGCAGCCGCTGGTTCCTCACCCAGAAGATCTCCTGGAACCAGGTCAACCAGATCCCGCACAGCACCTTCCTGTGGGAGGGCATCGACGGCACCCGGATCTTCACCCACTTCCCGCCCGCCGACACCTACATCTCCGAGCTGTCCGGCGCCGAGCTCGCCCACGCCGCGCGCAGCTACAAGGAGAAGGGCGTGGCCGGGACCTCGCTCGTGCCGTTCGGCTGGGGCGACGGCGGCGGCGGCCCGACCCGCGAGATGCTCGCCGCCGCCGAGCGGCTCAGGTCACTGGAAGGCTCGCCGGCGGTGACGATCGACTCGCCCCAGGCCTTCTTCGAACGCGCCGAGGCCGAGTACGAGAACCCGCCGGTGTGGTCGGGCGAGCTCTATCTCGAACTGCACCGCGGGACCCTGACCAGCCAGCACCTGACCAAGCAGGGCAACCGCCGCAACGAGCACCTGCTGCGCGAGGCCGAGCTGTGGGCCGCGACCGCCGCCGTCCGCGAGGGCGCCGCCTACCCCTACGACGAGCTGACCGACAGCTGGCACACCGTGCTGCTGCAGCAGTTCCACGACGTGCTGCCCGGCACCTCGATCGCCTGGGTGCACGACGAGGTCGAGCAGAACAACGCCGACCTGCTGGAGCGGCTGGACCGGGTGATCGACGAAAGCGTACGCGTCCTCGTCGGCGACGGCGACCTGGAGCTCGCCACGGACGGGCTCGGCATCCGCGAGCGCGCCACGCACCCGGCGGGGGTCTCACTCACCGCGGAGGACGCGGGGTTCGTGCTCGACAACGGGCTCGTGCGGGCGGTGATCGACCGCCGGGGTCACCTGGTGTCGCTGCGCGACGCCGGGACCGGCCGCGAGGCGATCGCGCCGGGCGCGGCCGGCCACCGCCTGGTGCTGCACCGCGACATCCCCAACGAGTGGGACGCCTGGGACATCGACGAGCACTACCGGCGCGTCGCCCGCGACGTCGACGAGGTCGAGAGCCTGGAGACCGGCGACGGGGAGGTCGTCGTGACCCGCCGCTTCGGCGACTCGACGATCAGGCAGACGCTGCGGCTGCGCCCGGGATCGGCCGCGCTCGACCTGGTCGCCGAGGTGGACTGGCACGAGCGCCACGCCTTGCTCAAGCTCGTCTTCCCGCTGGACGTGCACGCCGACAGGTTCGCCGCCGAGACCCAGTTCGGACACGTGTACCGGCCCACGCACACCAACACCTCCTGGGACGCCGCCCGCTTCGAGGTGTGCGCGCACCGCTGGATCCACGTCGGCGAGCCCGGGTACGGCGTGGCCATCGCCAACGAGTCGACGTACGGCCACGACGTGGTGCGCGACACCCGCCAGGACGGCGGCACGACCACGACCGTCGGCCTGTCCATGCTGCGCGGGCCGATGTTCCCCGATCCCGGATCCGACCTGGGCAGGCACACGATCGCCTACTCGATCAGGCCGAACGCCGGCATCCGCGAGGCCGTCGCCGAGGGGTACCGCGCGAACGTGCCGGCGCGTGCCGTGCGCGGGGGGCGGGAGGTCGAGCCGCTGGTGCGGGTCTCGCACCCGGCCGTGATCGTGGAGGCGGTCAAGCTCGCCGAGGACCGCAGCGGCGACGTGATCGTGCGCCTGTACGAGTCGGAGGGGACCAGGGCGCCCGTGCGCGTCGAGGGAGTCGGGGACGCCCGCTTCGTGGACCTGGTCGAACGCGACGTCGAGCCGCCCGCGGACGCGCGGTTCGAGCCGGGGGCCGTGTCGCTGACGCTGCGCCCGTTCCAGCTGGTCACGCTGCGCTTCACAGCAGCTGGTCGATGAACTCCAGCAGGGTGGCGAGGTCGCCGGCGGCCTGACCGCCCGCGGTGGTGCGGCCGACGACGAGCTTCGGCGCGAAGTCGGCCGCCGTGCCCGGCGCGATCAGGTGCCGCGCCGCCGCGTCGCCGAGCGCGGGCAGGTTGGGGTCGATGGTCGTCAGGAACCCCGACCTGCGCTGCGGCGGATCCATCGAGAAGTGGTCGTGGCCGACCAGCGCCACGTCCTCCGGGATCCGCAGGCCGTGGGCGCGCAGGCCGACGTAGGCGCCGTAGGCGATGAAGTCGTTGGCGCAGAAGATGGCGTCGACCTCGGTGCCCGCCTCGATCAGCCGGTTGACGGCCTGCAGGCCCCACGCCTTGGACCAGTCGCCGACGATGGGCTCCACCGCGTGCCCGGCGGCGGCCAGGGTCTCCACGAACCCGCGCGTGCGCAGCTCGGCGCCCCGCTCGCTGCCCTCGCCGATGTGCGCGATCTTCGTCCTGCCGAGCGACAGCAGGTGCTCGGCGGCGATCCGCCCCGCGCCGTGGTCGTCGGGCAGGAACGAGACGTCGGCCGGGTCGTCGGACTCGCAGAAGGCGTAGGCGACGGGGCATGACAGCCGGTCGGAGACGGACGGGTAGAGGCCCGACGGCCCCGACCCGATGACCAGCACGGCGTCGACGTGACGGGCTTCGAGCGCCCGGACGAACTGGGCACGCCGCTGGTCGCTCTCGGCGGCGTCGCACACGAGCGTGGCCAGCCCGGCCGCGGCCAGCCTGCGTTCCGCGCCGCGCAGCACCATGCTGCTGAAGATCTCCGAGGCGTCCTCGATGATGATCCCGACCAGCTCGCTCCGCCCTCTGGCGAAGGACTTGGCCAGGGCGTTGGGCCGGAAGTCGAGGCGTTCCACGGCGTCGTGGATGCGCCTGCGGGTCTCCTCGGAGGCGCGTCCGGTGTTGTTGAGCACCTTCGACACCAGCGACACCGAGACGCCGGCGGCCGCGGCGACGTCCGCGAGGGTAGCGGCCTTGCGCGCCATCAGTTCCTGTCCTCCCGGTGACAACAGGTGACGTCCACGTTTCTCCGGACTCTTGACAAAGTACCAGGATCAGCACGACCATGGCGATGGTCAACCGGTTGACCATCGCCACCAAATCCGCCGGCACGCCACTGCTGCCCGCGTGAGCCCCCAGCGGTCACGACACCGCCGAGCTCGATCGCCACCATGCCCGCAAAGAGGGATTCGTCATGCTTTATCACAAAAACTGGCGGCTCGCCGGTATCGCGATGACCGGAATCATAGCTCTCACCGCGTGTTCGTCCGGACGTCCCGACGCCGGGACGGACCCGGACGCCAAGGTGACGATCCACGTCGGCAACATGCCCACCAAGGACAACGCCGACAATCTCGCTCTGTTCACCAAGCAGGTCACGGCCTTCCAGAAGCTCCACCCGAACATCACGGTGGTGGGCGAGGAGACCAAGTTCGACCCGCAGACGTTCGCCGCCCTCGTCGCCGGCGGCTCGATGCCCACCACGATGCAGGTGCCGTACACCAACATCCAGCAGCTCGCCCTCAACGGCCAGGTACGCGACATCACCGACCTGGTCAAGGGCGACGCGGTGCTCTCCAGGCTCAACCCGGCCGTCGCCAAGCAGACGCAGAACGCGGAGGGCCACACCTTCGGCGTCGTCTCGGCCGCGTACACGATGGCCTTCATCTACAACCGGGCGCTGTACGAGAAGGCGGGCCTCGACCCCGACACCCCGCCGAAGACCTGGGACGAGGTGCGCGCCAACGCCAAGGCGATCAGCAGGTCGAGCGACGCGGCCGGCTTCACGATCGCGACGACGACCAACTCCGGCGGCTGGATCCTCACCACGATGGCCTACGCCAACGGCAGCATGATCCAGCAGCGCCAGGGCGACACCGTCACGTCCACGATCGACGCGGCCGGCGTGCAGGACGCGCTGACGTTCCTGCACGACGTCCGGTGGACCGACCAGGCCGCGGGCAAGAACTTCCTGCTGAGCCAGGACGACATGCGCAACTCCATCGCCGCCGGGCGGATCGGGCAGACCGTCCTCGGCGCCGACCTCTACCGCGACCTCGTCGGCAACCGCGACATGCCCGGCGACGACCTGGGCATCGCGCCGCTCCCGCAGTCGGCCGCCGGCATCGGCACGCTGGGCGGCGGCGACATCGCCGTCGTCAGCCCCAAGGCCGCCCCGAGCGAGGCGGCCGCCGCCCTGGAGTGGGTGAAGTTCCGGTACCTGAACCGCTTCCTCGACCAGCAGGCCGCCGTCGAGTGGGCCGAGACCTCCAAGGCGGGCGGCCTGCCCGTGGGCGCGCCCGAGGTGCCGCTGTTCTCGCCGGAGATCTACGACCGCTACCTGACCTGGGTCTCCGGCTACGTCAACGTCAAGCGAGACAACTACCGGGCCTACTTCGACAGCCTGGGCAGACTGCCCATCCTCGGCGAGCCGCCCGTGGCCGCGCAGGAGACCTACGCGCTCCTCGACGCCGTCACCCAGCAGGTCCTCACCAAGCAGGACGCCGACATCCCTGCGGCGCTCACCCAGGCCCGGACGGACGCGCAGGCGCTGATCGATGCCGCCGCTCAGTAGGTGGACCCAGCGCGGCGGCCTCGGGAAACTCCTGTTCACCGCGCCCATGCTCATCGTGTTCGGGCTGTTCTCGTGGTGGCCGATCCTGCGCAGCCTGGTCCTCAGCTTCCAGCGCACCAACCTGGTCACCGACCCCACCTGGGTCGGGCTGCGCAACTTCAGCAGGGTGCTCGCCGACCCGCTGCTCGCCACCGCCGCCTGGAACACCGTCTGGTTCACCGCGCTGGCCCTGGTCGTCGGCTTCCCTGTGCCGGTGCTGCTCGCCGTGTTCATCGGGGAGCTGCGCCGGACGCGGACGATCGCCAGCGTGCTCGTCTACGTGCCGATCATCATCCCGCCGGTCGTGGCGGTGCTGCTGTGGAAGCAGCTGTACGACCCGAGCGAGCACGGCCTGCTCAACACCGTGGCAGGCTGGGCCGGGCTGGGACCGTTCCCCTGGCTGCAGAGCGCCGAGACGGCGATGCCCAGCATCGTCGTCCAGGCGACCTGGGCGGGCTTCGGCACGACGACGATCATCTACGTCGCCGCGCTGATGTCGGTGCCGCCCGAGCTCTACGAGGCGGCCGAGCTCGACGGCGCCGGGGTGCTGCGCCGGGTGTGGCACATCACGCTGCCCCAGCTGCGCCCGGTCATCCTGCTCATGCTGATCCTCCAGGTCATCGGCACCTTCCAGGTGTTCACCGAGCCCTACGTCATGACCGGCGGCGGGCCGGACAACAGCACGGTCACGCTGCTCATGCTGATCTTCAAGTACGCCTTCGTCGCCGGCGACTTCGGCAAGGCGACGGCGCTGAGCCTGATGCTCGCCGTCTTCCTCACCGCCCTGTCGGCGGTGTACCTGCGCGCGACGAGGGGGTGGAAGCACTCATGAACGAGCGTGGCATCCTGTCCAGCGGCGAGCGGCGCAGGCCGGCGACCCGCGTGGTGTTCACCGGGCTGATCGTGGCCGTGCTCGCCTGCCTCGCGATCGTCGCGGCCGGGCCGATCCTCTGGCTGGCCAAGTCGGCGGTGTCGACCTCGCAGGACATCCTGCGCGACCCGTTCGGCTGGTGGCCGAGCGGCATCCGGTGGGACAACCTGGCCAGGGCGTGGAACGGTATGGACATCGGCCGGGCCCTGGCCAACACGGTCTGGATCGCGGCCGGCAACTGGTTCTTCGGCCTGCTGGTCGCTCTGACCGGTGGCTACTCCCTCGCCATCCTGCGGCCGAGGTACGCCGGGGTCGTCTCGGCCGCGGTGATGGCCACCCTGTTCATCCCGGGAGTCGTCTCCCTGGTGTCGCTGTACCTGACCGTGATCGACGTGCCGGGCGTCGGGGCCAACCTGATCGACAGCTACTGGGCCGTGTGGCTGCCCGCCGCCGCGCACGCCTTCAACGTGCTGCTGGTGAAGAACTTCTTCGCCGAGCTGCCGAAGGAGGTCTTCGAGGCGGCCAAGGTCGACGGCGCCAACTCCTTCGAGGTGTTCCGGCGCATCGTGCTGCCGATGTCGCGGCCGATCATCGCCGTCGTCTCGCTGCTCACGCTGGTGTCGGCCTGGAAGGAGTTCCTGTGGCCGCTCCTCGTGCTGCCCTCGCCCGATCTGCAGCCGCTGTCCGTCGTCCTCTACAAGATCTCGGCCACCGCGGAGACCAGCACGCTCATCGCCGCCATGTTCATCGCCGTGATCCTCCCGCTGGTCTTCTTCCTGCTGTTCCAGAAGCAGTTCCTACGAAGCGCCGGCCGCGCCGGCGCCGTCAAGGGGTGACCCGATGAAAACACTGTCAGCGCTCCTCCTCGTCACCACCGCGTTAGCCGCCCCGAAACTCCCGTACTCCAACACCTTCGACCCGTGGGCCATCAGCAGGAGCGGCTCGGCCGAGGTCGCCTTCACCGCCACCGCGCAGGGCCACACCGGGTCGGCGGTGCGCATCGTCAACCAGACGCCGAGCAGCCCGAACACCTACGGGCAGCTCGCCCAGACCGTGCCGGTCAAGCCGGGCACGCTCTACCGGTTCACCGCCTGGGTGGCCTCGGAAGGGCTGTCGAAGGCGGCCGCGCTGCAGGCGGTGCTGAGCCCGGACAGCACCCAGCGCTTCAACTTCCCGATGGGCGCCTACGACTGGCGCCAGGTCTCCTGGACCTACACCACCCCGGCCACCCAGACCAGCTTCTCCCTGCGCATCGTCTCCCAGGACGTGACCCCCGGCGTACGGCTGGACGACCTGACCATGACCGAGGACGGCAGCGGCCGGAACCTGCTGGCCAACCCCGGCTTCGAGGAACACTCCACCTACTTCGGGGTCATGAACGACTCCCTGCTCTTCGATCCCGGCAAGGCCGCCCTGGAACTGTTCACCGACGCCCAGAACCCGGCCCCCGCCCCCTGGGCCGTACAGGACGCCCGGGGGGCGCAGGTCGCGAGCGGCACGGCCGCCTTCACCGGCGGGAACAGCGTCGTGGACCTGGCCTCGCTGCCCAACGGCTTCTACACCTTCACCTCCGGGACGCTGAGCACGAGCTTCGGCATCGTGCCGCCGATGCCCGCCGAAGCGGCCGGCTCGCCGTTCGGGGTCGGCCTGCACGGGTACGAGCAGGAGCTCATCGACGGCATCGCGCGCATCGGCTACACCCACTCACGCAACGACGTGGGCTGGTCGGCGGTCGAGAAGCAGGCGGGCGTCTACACCTTCGACCGCTACGACGCCGGATTCGCCGCCCTGCACGCCGCCGGGATCGAGCCGCTGCCGATCTCGGCCTACCGCAACCCGCTCTACGACGGCAACCGCACGCCCAGCTCGCCCGAGGGACTGGCCGCCTACGGACGCTTCACGGCCGCCGTCAACCAGCACTTCGCGAGCTACACCCGGGCGACCGAGGTCTACAACGAGTTCAACATCAACTTCAACGACGGCCTGTGCGGCCGGACCCCCGCCTGTTACGCGCAGCTCCTCCAGGCCGCCGCCGACGCCAAGCCGCAAGGAGCCCGGCTGGTGGGCCCGGCGATCTCCGGCGCCTCGGCCGACTACGTGCGCCAGGTGCTCGAACAGGGCGGTGCGCAGGCGCTGGACGCGGTGTCCGTCCACCCCTACCGCCACCCCACGCCGCCCGAAGGCATGGACACGCAGATGGCGTCGCTGAGCCAGGCCATCGACGCCGCCGCCGGCCGCTCGCTCCCGCTGTGGCTGACCGAGTACGGCTGGCCGACCCACACCGCGGGCGGCACGACCGACGCCATGCAGGCCGACTACCTGGTGCGCTCGGCGGTGCTCTCCCTGGCCGGCGGCGCCGACCGCCTCTACTGGTACGACGCCCGCGACGACGGAACCGATCCGAACAACCAGGAGCACAACTTCGGCGTCTTCGAGGTCCGGCGCGCGACGGCCCGCTACGCCGCCGAGCCCAAGCCGGCCGCGGTCGCGCAGGCGGTGATGGCGGCCGAACTCGCCGGACGCACGATCACCGAGCGGGACACGCTGGACGCGACCACGTACTCCTTCCCCTTCAGGAGCGCCGCGGGCGACCTCGTCCGCGTCATGTGGGCGTCGGACGGCCCGCGGACCGTGACGCTGCGCACCGCCCAGCCGCTCACCCTCACCGACCAGTACGGCGTGCCCGCCAGCCTGAGCCCGCACGCCGGGGCCGTCCAGGTGACCCTGACCGAGCACCCGGTCTACGTCAGGGGCCAGGTCGACTCCCTCGTCCTCGACCCCGCGCCCGCGATCACGCTGAAGACGTCGCCGACCGTCGCCGACGGCGAGGGCATCGAGGTGCGCGCGGTCGTCGACCGCACCGGCCGCAACTGCCGCGCCGTCCCCGCCAAGGTGACGATCACCCTGGACGGGCGGCGCCACGACGTCAAGGTCAAGGGCTGCGGCACCGCCGAGACCGTCTTCGACCTCCCCGCTCCCGCGGGCGGCAAGGCGAGCTGGGTCACCGGCTGGGCCACGACCGGGAACGAGAAGGTGGCACGACTCGCGACGCCGACGATCAGGGTCACCACCCCCGTGGTCGCCGCCATCGGGGTCGACCTCGTCCGCGACGGCGGCTACCGGGCGCAGGCGTCCGTCTCCCTGTCCAACACCTCCCGCAGGACCCCCGTGACGCTCGACGGCATCACCTGGACGCTCGGCAAGGAGTCGGGCACGATCGACGACACCACCACGCTGCAGCCCGGCAAGCAGGTCTCGCACGCCGTCCCGCTCCCGTCGCTGCGCGTGTGGGAGCAGGGCTACCTCGACGTGTCCGTCAGGCTGCGCGGCCGTCCGGCGCTCCAGCTGCGGCAGTCCGTCGGCGCGGGACCGATCGAGCCCGACACGGCCACCACGGTTGCGCCGATCGACCTGGCGGCCGACGCGACCTGGTTCCGCTACACCGCCGACTGGGGCGGTGCCGCCGACCTCGGCGGCCCCGTCCGGATCACGCAGACGGCGACGGGGCTGCGCCTCCAGGCCATGGTCCAGGACGACGTGTTCACCCAGAAGAACCTGGCGGGCAACCTGTACAACGGCGACTCCATCCAGCTCTCCCTGTCGCCCGCGCTCCCCGGCGCCTCCACCGAACGCACCGAGATCGGCCTGGCGCTGACGCCCGGCGGGCCGGCCGCCTACACCTTCGCCGCCTTCGGCATCGCGATCACCGGCCCGACCCCGACGGAACGGCTCGCGGTGACCAGGACCGGCGTCACCACCGCCTACGACGTCGTCCTGCCCTGGCAGAGCCTGGGGCTCAACGGACCTCCGGCCGGGGTGTTCGCGCTGTCCCTGCTGGTCAACGACGACGACGGCCCCGGCAGGAAAGGCTATCTGGAGTGGTCGTCCGGCATCGGCCACAGCAAGGACACCGGCCGGCACTTCCCCGTACGACTCACCAGCGGCCTCCAGGGGTCGTCCGGCTCCTGAGGGCTCCACAAGGGCCGGGGCGACGGCAAGGTGATCGATCACTTCGTCGTCGTGCGGCGCGCGGGCGACCGGCTAGGCTGTGACGCGCAGCGCGAGGAGAGGGGGCCCTTGGACGAGGCTGAGACGCCGCGCCTCACGATCCACGAGGTGGCCCGGCGCGCGGGCGTGTCGCACCAGACGGTCTCCCGGTACTTCAGGAAGAACGAGACCCTGCGACCGGCGACCCGCGCCAGGATCGAGCTGGTCGTGCAGGAGCTCAACTACCGGCCGAACCTCGTCGCGCGTTCCATGCGCACGCGGCACACGAACCGGCTGGCGGTCACCCTGCCCGCCTCCGACTACCTGTGGCCGGCGCGCATGCTCCGCGCCGCCGCGGCCGCGGCGCACGCCGAGGGCTTCCAGCTGGAGGTGCTCAGTGTCGAGGGAGATCCGTCGGCCAGGGCGGAGCGGGTGCTGGAGCTGGCCGGCTCCGGGCAGGTCGAGGGCGTCCTGTCGCTGACGCCGCTGGAGATCGACCCGGCCGCCTCGCCGGTGCCCGTCGTCGTCACGGGCGACTACGACGACCACCTGCGCGGGACGAACGAGCTGGCGGACGCCTCCCCGGTCGAGGAGATCATCGACTATCTCGCCTCGCTCGGCCATCGGGTCTTCTTCCACATCGCGGGCGCGCAGAGCTGGGCCTCGGCCCGCAACCGCAAGCTCGTCTTCGAGCAGACGATCGCGCGCCGCGGGCTCGTCTCGTACGGCGTCGCGCTCGGTGACTGGAGCTCCCGGTCCGGCTACGACGCCGTTCGCGGTCTGCCCGACGGCTGTGGCGTGACCGCCATCGTGGCCGTGAACGACCACGTGGCGATGGGAGCCGTACGCGCGGCGCTGTCACGGGGCTGGCGGATCCCGGGCGACGTCAGCGTGTTCGGCTGGGACGACGAGGAACTGGGACGGTTCGCCACCCCCTCCTTGTCCACCGTGGCGGTGGACAGGGAGGTGCAGGGGCGGGAGGCGATGGCCCGGCTCATCGCGGCGGTGCGCGGCGAGCCCGCGCCGCCGCCGCCCGACCGGTCGATCAACCGGGTCATCGTCCGCGAGACGGCCGGTCCGGCGCCCGCCTGAGCACCGGCCCGCACGCCGGCGCCGAGCCAGCCGCAGGACCCGCCGGCCGCCCGATCAGGGGAGTGGCGCCCACGTGCGCAGCCGGCCGCACATGCCGAAGGCGCGAGGGCCCGGCGCGGGCGTGGTCCGCACCACGGCGGCCTGCCCGAGATGGGCGGGATCACCACCAGCGATCGCGTCGAGCTGTGACGCCGTGCGCTCGGTCTCGGCGGCGACGGTCTCGTCCCACAACTCCTTCCAGGACGCCACCCGGGGACGCACGATCGCCGCCGCCAGCCGATGGAAGTCCGCCAGCGCCTGCCCGCCGCGCTCCTCGGCGTCCGCCACCAGCCGCCGGAACCCGGTGACCGCCAGGTCCCTGCGGGCCCGCGCGGCCGCCGCCCGTTCGTCCTCCGAACAACCCACCGGCAGCGTCGCCGCGGCGAGATAGGCGTCGCGGTCGCGCAGGACGTCGGCGGGGAAGGTGAGCACGGCGTCCCCGGCCTCGGGCAGGCCCGCGTTCTGCATGATCACCAGCAGCCGGAGCCCGTCCTCGTTGACCAGGCGGTGAATCGTCCCGGGCGAGAACCACAGGACCGTGCCCGCTTCGAGCCGGTCGCGGGCGAAGCCGGCGGCGCTGAGGGTGTGCACCTCCCCGCGGCCGGCGGTCACGACGTACGCCTCGGTCGAGACCGTGTGCAGGTGCGGCGTGCCGCCGTGCACACCGTCGGCGCACTCCCAGTCGTAGACCGCCAGATCACTGACCGAGGTGCCGCCGGGGAACAGCGGGGTCACAGCGCGAACTCCGTGCCGAGTTCGTCGAGCTCGGCCCGGTCGCACATGTGGTCGATGAAGACGTAACGGTGCGCGAGTTCGAGGGTGTCGCCGTCGGCCAGAGCGATCTCCTCGTCGAAGGAGGGGGAGGGGCTGATCACGGCGAACGCCTCGCTGCGGACGAACCACTTGATCGGCGCCGGCGCGCTGGAGTGCCCGGCGACGGCCAGCACGGTCCCGCCGCCGTCGATCCCGTCGTGCTGCCCGACCACGGCCAGCCATGGCGCCTCGACGCCCATCATCTCCTCGCCGCCCAGACCGTCGGCCCCGATGATCGTGCCACCGGTCCAGGACCTGGGGCCGCGCCAGAAGTAGCCCGCGTACCCGGCCATCGGCCGGCCGTGCGTGGTGGGGCTGCCGAAGTCGAGCGTGGCGCCGCGGACGTTGTGCAGCGACGTGGTGAAGTCCAGGGCCCAGAGGCCGCGCGCGCGGTCCACGCCGTGGAAGACCTGGCGGCGCTGCTCGGTGATCCAGTGCTCGCCCCGGGCCGAGAGCCAGTGCAGGCTCTCCTCGACCACGACCCGCTTGCCGTCGGAGGTGACGTCGGTGAAGGCGAGGTGGTTGATGTGGCCGTGGTTGTCCTGCCAGTGGTAGTCCCGCTCCGCCGAGAAGGTCGGGCCGCCCCAGAAGTTCTGCCCCGACAGGTGCGCCCACGTCATCTGCAGGCCCTTGTGCCAGCGGTGGTCGTGCGGTCGGTAGACCGACATGGGCGCGCCGGACAGGCTGCGGATGGGGTGGAGGTAGGGCTTGGGTGACTCGGCGTCGGGAGCGTCCGGCTGGTGGACGTACCGGGCGATCCGCACGGCTCCGGCGGTGATGGCCAGGGCGTCGTCCTCTTCGCGGATGGCGAGCGTGGTGTCGGGCATGGGCGGGTCCTTCTGCTGGGGGCGGAGGGCGGCGGCGGGCGGAGCGTGGCCGCCGCCGGGGAAGTGCATGGCCGGTGCGTGGCCGGACCGCCGCTCCCGGTCTCCCGCCGGCCGCGCCACGACGCCGCGCGGAGAGGGGCCAAGAGTGATCGATCACTTTTGCTTGATCAAGCTATGCCGACCGCTCCTCGGGGTCAAGCCCGTGCCCAGGGCTCATGGCGGGGTTCCGGCCGGCGGCAGCGCCGGCTCGGACGTCACGAGGTCAGGCCAGGGAACTCAGCGGGCGATCACCTGCACCTCGGGGAACCGTGAGGACGGCTTGCCGAGCAAGGTGCCTTCGCGTCGAAGATGCAGATCGAAGAAGGCCCTGGTGTAGGCGCGGGTGACGGCCACGGAACGCGCCGCAGAAAGCGTCCCGTTCACCGCTCGCAACTGCTCCTTCGACAGGCCCATCGCCGCGGCCGCCTGCTCGTACACCACTGGCAGGTCGGTATAGGAATTGTGCTTGGCGCCGTTGGTCCGCACGTGCAGCCGCCAGCCCTTCAGCCGGGACCAGAAGGCCTTCTGCCCCCGGATGGGCTTGTCGAAGATCTCGGCCTCCATGAGCATGTACGGCTTGGCCAACCCCTTGGCGGCCACCTTGCCGAGGGCGGGTCCGTCCAGGTTCAGCACCGCCTTGATCCGCCGGTCCTCCAGCATCGTCGCGGCGGCCGTCGCTCCTCCGGCGGAATGGCCGAACATCCCGACTCTGCCCAGGTCGAACGCGCCCCGCAGCCCCTCGGGCAGCGTCCGGCGTTCAGCGTCGGGGTTCTGCCCCTTGTTCAGCTCCTTGAGCCGGTCCAGCACGAAGCGCGCGTCGGCCACCCGCACCTTGATCTCTTCTGCCTTCTCCGCCAGCCGGCTCACCGGGACCGGCTTCAGCACGCGGCCGGTGACCGTGCCGTCGGGGAACTCCACCTCGCCGGCGTCGCCCGGATGGTCGATGGTGACCACCATGTAGCCCCAGCTGGCCAGTTCCTCGACCGTGGTGGTGTTCATGGAACGGTCGGCGCCGTTGCCGGGCGAGAACAGGACGACGGGCAGCCCCCGGCCGGCCACGCGGGCCCCTTCGCGGCCATGGGTCAGGGGCAGGCCGACAGCCGCGGGCGACAGGCCGTTGCCGCGGTAGAAGGCCTCGGCGGCGCGAGGTGGCAGCCAGGGTGCGGCGGGGTGGCCGTCCGGACGGCGCGTGGGGTACCACAGGCTGACCATCAGCTCACGCCGGTCATGGGCCTTGATCCACGGGTCGGCCCTGGAGCCGTCACGCAGGTGCAGTGTGACAGTGCCGATCTCGCGTGGGCCCGTCGGCTGCGGCAGGGTCACGGTGACGGGCTTCGACCTGGCCTGTACGGCGGGTCCGGTGAGCAGGAGGCCGACCGTCACCGCGGCGGCCAGACCCCGTCGGAGAAGTGCGTGATTCATGACCGCCACGCTAGGGAGGCGCAGCGCGCAAAAACTCCGTACCGGAGATGATTTCGGCACTCATGCACATGAACGAAGCCGCCGTCCACCTGGAGGGGAGGGCACGGCCGGCTGGGCCTGGACACCGAGTGCACTTCCTGCTAGCGACGGCGAATGTCGTCGAGCAGGTGGTGGGGCAGCACCCGTCTTCGGCGGCCGTCGATGACGACCGGCGGCCACGCGACGGTCAGACGGCCTCGGAAGGCTCGGCGGGCTCGTCCGGCTCGCCGGGCCCCGCGTCCCGGAGCGCCTCCACCACGGTGACGGCCTGGGAGAGGCGGTCGTGGATCGTCACGAGCTCGACGGTGCCGGTGATCTCCAGCAGCCGGGACACCGTGGGGTGGAGGCCGGCCAGGTGCACGTCGACGCCGTGCGCGCGGGCCAGCGTGGCGGCGGCGAGCAGCACGGACAGGCCGGAGCTGTCGAGGAACGTCAGCCGGTGGGCGTCGATGATCAGGTGCTCGTCCAGGCTGCGGCGCACCTGGTCGAGGTAGGTCTCCAGGTGGCCGGAGGCGGTGGCGTCGACCTCGCCGGCCACCGTGATCACGGTGATCCCCGGCAGGTAGCTGCTGGCCAGGTGCATCACAAGCGCTCCACATCATCCGGCAGCCGGTCAGGCCGGGCGTCCGCGGCCGCGCCGACGGCCTCCTCCACGCAGGCGTGGATGTGCAGCGTGTCCCACACCCCGGTGATCTGCAGGATGCGGGCCGGGATGTCGCGTACGGCGGCCAGGCGCAGGCTCCCGCCCGCGTCGTGGACGTCGTCGTGCGCCCGCAGCAGCACGTGCAGGCCGCTGCTGTCCATGAAGGTCAGCTCGCCCAGGTCGAGGATCACGGACCGGCCGGGGCGATGGGCGTCGCGGATGGCGGACTCCAGGCTTTCGGCGTTGGTGGCGTCGAGCTCACCGGAAACCGTGACCAGCGCGCCGGCCGGAACCGGCCGGCAGTTCATGCTGAGCACTGACATGGCGGCCTGGTGGCGGCGCTCGGCGCGACGGCGAGGTACGTCTGGGTGGCGGACATCTGTTGTTCCCCAAGTGGGCCTGGCCGGTCGGGACGGCGTCGGAGCCGCCCCACGACCCAAGGTTAGGGGCGAAGAGGGTTGCAGGAAAGAGCTTTCGTCATAAGATCTTCAGGTAAGCATTTCCGTCCGCCCCGCGGATCCGGGACGTCCAGGCAGAAAGCGTCAGAGGCTGTGCCCGACCCTGAAGACCATCCGGCGACGTGGACGTTCCTGACCCATCACGCCCGCGTGCTGGTGGAGATCGCCCGTGACCCCGACGCCCGGCTGCGCGACATCGCCGCCCGCATCGGCGTCACCGAACGCACGGTCCAGAACATCGTCTCCGACCTCTACCAGGCCGGCTACCTGACCCGCGAGCGGATCGGCCGGCGCAACCGCTACAGCCTCGATCTCGACCGGCAGTTCCGCTACCCGACCGAGGCCGGGCTGCCCGTCCGCCTGCTGATCGACATGTTCACCGCCCACGACCTGCCCGCCGACCACGGCTGACCCGCCGCCACCGGGGCCGGGCCTGCTCGCCCAGGGCCGCTAAGCTGCGCGTATGGCGCGGATTCTCCTCCTGCACTCGATGTACGGCCTGCGGCCCGCCGTCCACCAGGCCGCCGACAGGCTCCGGGGGGCGGGGCACGAGGTGCACGTCCCCGACCTCTACGACGGTCGCGTCGTCGACACGCCCGAGGAGGGCATCGCGATCAAGGAGGAGATCGGCAGCGAGGAGCTGCTGAAGCGGGCCATCACGGCGGCGGCCCCGCTGTCCGGCGACGGCCTGGTCTACGCCGGTTTCTCCCTCGGCGCGGCCATCGCGCAGAACCTCGCGCTGGGCGACGAGCGCGCCCAGGGGCTGCTGCTCATGCACGGCACCTCCGACATGGCCGAGGGCGCCGCCGCCGACGACCTGCCGGTGCAGCTGCACGTCGCCGACCCCGACTTCTACGAGCCGGTCGACTGGCTCAACGCCTGGTACCTCCAGATGCGCCGGGCGCGGGCCGACGTCGAGGTCTTCCGCTACCCGGGGGTCGGCCACCTGTTCACCGACCCCGGCCTGCCCGACTACGACGCCCCGGCCGCCGAGCGCGCCTGGGCGGTCGCCCTCGACTTCGTCGCCGGCCTCTGACCCCTGCCCAGGCCCCGGTACGACCCCGGCCGCCCCGGGTAGGGGCCGGGCATGAGGTTCGGGAACTGGGAAGTGCGACCGCTGGGCGGCTGGCCGGGCTGCCTGGCGATGATCCTGATCTCGCTGCTGCTGTCGGCCGTCCTCACGGTCGTCGTCAACTGGCTGCTGCGCTGACCGGCCCCCGTGCGGGCGTCAGGCCAGCGGGGTGACGTCGAGCCGTCCGGCGTCGCACACCTGGCCGGCGTCGAAGGGCACGTTCAGGTACGACTGTTCGTCGGGCGGGATGACCAGCAGGCGGGCGGGGGCCGGGCAGGCGGTCTCGGCGCCGGTCTCGACGGCCGTCCAGTGCAGCGTGGCGCGGGCGCTGCCGCCCGGCTTGACCGTCACCCGGTGCTTGGGGCCGGCGGTGCGGCGGACGCGGGTGCGCAGGGTGTCGCCCTGCTTGTCGATCATGATCAGGCCGGGGTGGCCGTACAGGGTGCAGGGAGTGCGTGAGCCGTTGGTGAACACCAGCGGCGCGTTCCTGTTGCCCGCGCCGGCGTCGATCGCGCCCAGGCGCACCTGGAGCTGGGCGGCCGAGCAGCGGCGGACGGGGGCGGACTCGCCGGCCAGCGCCGGCGCGGCCCCGCCCGCCAGCAGCAGCCCGGCCACGAGCGTGGCGGTGGTGAAGCGTCTCATGTGGTGTTCGACGCAGGAACCGCGGTGAAAGTTACGCCCGGCCGTCAACTCGTCCGTCCAGCAGCGTCAGGACGACGGCGGAGGCGAGGAAGGCGGCGCTGAACCACCGTCAGCGCCGCCACGGTCGCCCGCACCGGGCGGACGGTGCCGCGCAGGACGGTCACCAGCACGAGCAGCGCGACCCCGCCCACCCCCGCGAGCAGGTCGAACCCCAGCCACGCCAGCGCCGCCGGCACGCTGACGGCGCCCTCGGCGACCACCTGCTCGACCGCGCCCCTGGGGCCGATCCAGAACGGCATCCCGCCCGCGAGGTTGACGGCCGCCGGGACCAGCGGTAGCACCACCGCCGGTGCGATCAGCCACCACGGCCGGGCCGGGATCCGCGCGGGCGGACGCCGGGGCCCGAACGGCGACGCGGGCAACCCGGCCAGCTCGTGCGCCGAGCGCGCCTGCCACGCCAGGCCGACGACGCCGAGCGCGCGGAGCCCCCAGAAGGTCAGCACCGCGAGCGGCACGGCGTCGGAGGACGCGAACGACGCCGGCTGGACGAACGACGTGGCCAGCGACAGGACGCCCAACGCCACGGTCGTCCGGCTCCAGCGCGGATCCCGCGCCTGGGCCGTCAGCAGCAGCGCCAGCCACGCCATCCCCGGCACGCCGTGCAGCAGGGCGACGTCGAAGAAGATCATGCCAGGCTGGAACAGCAGGGCCTGGGAGAGGGTGAGACCGAGGCCGGCGAGCACGCCCGCCGCTCCCAGGGCGAGCATGAGCCACCGCGCCCAGGCCGGAAGAGCGCCGCCCACCGCCCGGGAGAACAGCCAGACCATCGCCCCCTGGACGATCGGCAGGGCGATCAACCGACCAGCACCAGCAGCGGCGCCAGCCACGAGGAGACGTCCGGGCTCGGCCCCCACCAGCCGGCGACGGCGAACCAGAGCAGGGACACCTCGCCGGTGACCAGCGCGAAGACCCCGAGGCCGCCGACGAGGACCACGTAGGCCACCGCGAAGGGCATCGCGACCAGGCCGAAACGGTAGCGGCGCACGGGCACTCCACCCAGAACAGGGGAACGGGGCGCCCACCCTACTGAAGGGGCCCGAACTTGATCAAACAGTGCCGGAGCGTCCGGAAACCAGAACGGAGGGGGTCCGGTGGGACCCCCTCCGCTCCGGCCCTCAGTCACCCCCCGGGTACGTGGGGCGCCGGGCGGACCGTCATCCGATCCGCTGCCACAGAGCCGGGACGACGTCGGGCGTCCAGTCCGGCTGCGAGGTGTGGGCGATCACGCAGCGGTAGCGGACACCCTGGTAGGTGACCTCGTCGCCGGCGTTGTAGGAGTGCCATTCCTGCCAGGTGTCACCGCCGCCGCCGCCGTTCACCGTCAGCGAGAACGACGTGCCGTGGCTGGCGGAGCCGTTCGCGTTGAGGGTGATCGTGTACGTCTGCGCCGGCGTGCTCGACGACGTGGTCACCGTCACCGTGGACGACTCGCCCGAGTTGATGGACGACGGGCTGAAGGTCACGGTCGCGCCCGGCGGCACGCCGTCGGCCGCCAGCGTGAGCGGGATCGGCCGCCCGGTGGTGACCTGCGTGCTCAGCGTGGTGGTCGCCGTCGCGCCCGCCGTGACGGTGGCCGACGACGGGTCGGCGGCGACGGTGAAGTCGCCCGCCGGCGTGCCGCCGGTGACCGTGAGCGCGTAGCTCGCCGTCTGCGTCTGGGCCGTGCCGGTGGCCGTCACGGTGATCGGGTACGTGCCGTTCTTCGCCGTCGCGGCCACCGTGAAGGTCAGCCTGGACGACTGGCCCGACTGGATCGTGGCCGGGTCGAAGGCCGCGGTGACGCCGTTCGGCAGCTTGGCCGCCGACAGCATGACCTGCTGGGGCTGCCCGCCGGTCGTCGCCGTGTTCACGGTGGTGGCCGCGGTGCCCCCGGCCGTCGCGGTGCCCGCCTCCGGGTCGAGCCGGACGGAGAACGCGTCCGGGTCACCGGGCCGGGAGACGGTCAGCGTGTAGTTCTGCGTCTGCGTCTGGGCCGTGCCCTGGGCGATCACCTGGACGGTGTACGTCCCGGCCGGCACGGAGGACGCCGTCGCGAGCGTCAGCGCCGACGACTGGCCCGACTGGATCGTGGCCGGGTTGAACTGGGCGGTCACGCCCGCCGGGAGGGTGCCCGTCCTGAGCTGGATCTGCTGGGCGTTGCCGCTCGTGGTCGTGGTGGTCAGCGTCGAGGCGGTGCTGCCGCCCGCGTCCACGGACCCCGACGTGGGGCTGAGCGCCAGCGAGAACTGGTCGGGGATCGGCCGGTTGACGGTGAGCGAGTAGTTCTGCGTCTGCGTCTGGGCCGTGCCCTGCGCGGTCACCTGGACGGTGTACGTCCCGGGGGTCGCGTTCGCCGCCACGTTGAGGGTCAGCGTGGACGACTGGCCCGACTGGATCGTGGCCGGGTTGAACTGGGCGGTCACGCCCGCCGGGAGGGGGCCCGTTCTGAGCTGGATCTGCTGGGCGTTGCCGCCGGTCGTCACCGTGCTCAGGGTCGTGGCGGCCGAGCCGCCCGGGTCGGCCGCGCCGGAGCCGGGGCTCACCTGCAGCGAGAAGGTGTCCGGGTTGGCCACGCAGGTCGGGTCGCTGGTGCCCCGGACGCTCACGGCGTCCCAGGCCGACTTGACCGCGTTGAACTCCACGCAGCTGTTCGGGAACAGCGCCTTGGCGGCGTTGAGCGAGGCCACCCGCGCCTTGGCGTGGGTCCACGGCTGCGTCTTGGCCTGCAGCGTGCCCATGAAGATCTTGCCGGCCTTCTGGATGCCGATGCCGGTCACCGAGGACGGTCCGCCGGAGCAGATCGGGCTGCTGGGCTTGCCTCCGCCGGGGTTGTTGCCCTCGGCCAGCAGGTAGAACCAGTGGTTCTGGGGCCCGGCCGCCGCGTGCACCTCGGTGGTGGGGAGGGCGGTGCTGTAGCAGTTGGGGTCGCCGACCTGCGACGGGTTGTACATGTACCGGATCGGGCCGTTACCGACGAGGTTGACCTCTTCGCCCACCTGGTAGTCCGGCGGGTCGTTCGGGTTGTTGGCGTACGCCTCGGTCAGCGCGCCGAAGATGTCGCCCGTGGACTCGTTCAGGCCGCCGACCTCGTTGTTGCCGGTGTCGCCGCCGGGGGTGTTGGTGAAGACCGAGTGGCCGAACTCGTGGCCGACGACGTCCATCGGGGTGGCCTGCTGGTTGCCGGCCTGGTTGTGACCGAAGGTGGTGTACGAGCCGTTCCAGAACGCGTTGACGTCGTTCAGCCCGACCCGGATGGGGAACGAGCGGCCCGTCCCGCTGTGGCCGTTGCGGCCCAGCCAGTCGCGCAGCATGTTCCATTCCATCTGGGCGGCGTACAGCGCGTCCACGCAGGCCGTCTCCAGGTCGGTGCCCGAGCCGTTGCCCCACGAGTCGCTGCTCTTGGTGTAGGCCGACCCGTTCTGGCCGCCGCACTGCAGGCCCGGCCTGGTGGTGTCCACCATCCGGTACGAGCCGGCCGAGCCGCTGGTGTCGATCGTCACCGTGCCGTCGTAGAAGCCGCGGCCGGTGCCCTCGTGCACCTTGTCGAACTTGTCGATCAGCGAGCCGGAGCGCGCGTCCACGAACACGTCGAGGATGCTGGGCCTGCCGGTGGCCGTCCGCCCGGTGACCTGGACCCGCCAGGCCAGCTTGGGGGTGGCGGTGGTGGCGTGCACGACCAGCTTCGCCGTGGTGACCTCGTCCACCTGCGGCAGGAGGGCTCTGGCGGTGGCCGCCGCCTGCCTGGCCGTGACCGAGGCCTCGGTGCCGACCTTGATCTTCGCGGTCTGGCCGGTGACCACCTGCTGGATCACCTGGCCGGCCCGGTCGGTGCCCACGACGACCTCGCCGCCGTAGACGGGCAGGCCCTTGTAGGTGCGTTCGTAGGTCAGATATTGCAGGCCGTAGGTTCCGGCGACGTTGGACGAGAGAGTGAAGGCGTCGCCGGAGCCCTTGTGCAGGCGTTCGGCTCCGGCAGCGAGTGCCGCGTCGGCGTTCACTTTCGCGCGGTCGCGCGATTTGGCGTCCGCCGGCGCGAACGCCGGGGGTTCTGCCTTGGCGACGGTGGTCGCCGCGGTGGATAAGTGCGCCTGCGAGGTGGCGCCGGCGGCGCCTGTCATCGAGGCGGTAAGGGCCGCCGCCGCCAATACGGCGATGGCGCCCGACTTGAACGTGCTGTTCACTCTGGGTGACTCCTCTCACATGTCCCCGGGGGTGTGGGGATCGAAGGAGCCCTTTGGCTGGGGCTTGATTAAAGCTGTCACCCAGGGAGGTCAGGCGAACAGCTCACAAATTTCCATAACGCCACGGTATGCCGGGGGCACCGGCAGATCCGGCTCCAGAAATCCTTGATCTTCAGCAAATAGACGCTGATATCCTCCGAAAAAAGGGCGGGGCTTGAAGGGCGGTGAGCACACGTGCGGCACGCACCGGAGACGGCAGACCGGATCCACGCCTGGAAGCGGATCGCCCTCAACGCCCCGGACCCGGAAACCGAGCCGCTACGCCCGAAACCGGAAGCCGACGCCGCCCTTACACCGGCCCCCGCTTCGACCGCCGCCCCTGCTCCCGCCCCGGCCCTCACTTCGGACCCTGCTTCGGACCTCGCGTCGAACCTCGCCTCGGCCCCCGCCATGACGTCGGTTTCGGCCGCTCCACCACCGGCTGCACCACCGGTTGCTGCACCGGCCACCGCATCGGCCCCTGCGGCGGTCTCCGTATCGGTGGGCGCGCTGCCGGGGGTGCCCGAGCAGCCCGAGCGGTGGTCCGGCACGCTGACGTCCGGCCAGGTCCTGCTGGTGGGCACCGACGGCTTCGGTGATCCGCTGGGCGACGGGGACGTCCGGGTCGGTGCGCTGTTCGCCGAGCATCTGGCCGAGCCGCCGTCCCCGCTGCGGCTGGCGCACCTGCCCGGCTTCTCCGGGGAGGCGTTCGACGGTGACCGCACGCCGCTGGCCCCGTGGCCGAGGGACGCGGCCCGATGAGCGACTCGACAAACGACCGCCCGGCGAACGGCCCGGCGAACGGCCCGGCGAACGGCCCGGCGAACGGCCCCCCGAGCGGCACTGACCGGGCGGATCTCGTCCTCGGACGGCGTCTCGCGCAGGGCAGCAGGGGCACGGTCCATGAGGTGCCCGGCCGCCGGATCAACGGCCAGTTCGAGGTCGTCTACAAGGAGTACGACCCCGCCATCCTGCCCGGACTCGACGCGGACGTCCTCACCGAGATGGCCGGACTGATCGGGCGGCTACCCGGATGGGACGCGGCCTGGTTGTGCGACAAGGCCGCCTGGCCCGCCGAGATCGTCGTGTCCGACGGCGCGGTCCGCGGCTTCCTCATGCGCTCGGCGCCCCACCGGTTCTCCTTCGACCTGCGCACGCCATCGGGAACCGAGCGCCGACCAGCCACGATGCAGCTCCTGCTCGACGACGCCCACGACCCTGCCCACGTCAGCGCCGACGGCCCTGCTCACGGCCCTGCCCACGTCGGCGCCGACGGCCCTGCCCACGTCGGCGCCGACGGCCCTGCCCACGTCGGCGCCGACGGCCCTGCGCACGTAGGCGCTGACGACCCCGCCTACACCGGCGCCCATGACGGCGCCCATGACGGCGCTCACGGCGGTGGCATCGGTCGGCGGGTTGGTGACCGTGACCGCCTGCTGTTGTTGGCCGATCTGGCTGACACGCTCGCCCGCCTGCACACGATGGGCATCGTCGTCGGCGACCTGTCGCCCGAGCACCTGCTGTTCGCCACGGAGGGCTCCCCGGAGTGCTTCCTCATCGGCTGCGACGCGCTGCGGCTCGCCGGGGCTACGGCATTACCCGAGGTGGAGACGCCCGGCTGGGAGATCCCCGCCGACGAGCCCGAGGGCACGCCGCAGGCTGACGCCTACAGGTTCGCGCTGCTGGCCGTACGGCTCCTGGCCCGCGACCGGACCTCCACGGACCCCGGCCGGCTGGCCGCCGTCGCCCCCGGGGCGGCGGATCTCGCGGCAGCGGCCTTTCACGGGCCAGCGGACGAGCGGCCGCGTCCGGAGCGGTGGGCGGAGGAACTGCGGCAGGCCGCCTCGTCGGCCACGACCGCGCCCGCCCAAGCACCGCCCCCACGACCCCCGCACCTACCACCGCCACCTCCGCCGCCACCTCCACTGGCGCCTCCGCCGTCACCTCCACTGGCGCCTCCGCCGTCATCCCCGCCGTCGTCCCCTTCGTGGTTGTCACCGGCACCGCCGCAGGGCCCACCGCTTCTGCCGCCGCCGTCACCTTCGCTGCTGTCATCGGCGCCATCGGAGGGGACGCCGCTTCTGCCGCCGCCCTCACCCTCAGTCCTGCCGCCGGTACCGCCGCAGGGGCCGCCGCTTGTGCCGCCGTCCTCGCCGCTGCCGCCGCCGCAGGGGCCTTTGGGGCCGCCGTTTTCCGGGGCTGGGGGGCCGCGCCCGTCCGGTGCTGGTCTCAGTACGGGGATGAAGGTCGGGCTCGGGGCCGGTGTGGGAGTGGTCGGGGTGGTGCTTGCTGTGGCGGCTGCGGTGTTCGTGGTCTCCGTGGTGAAGGATCTCGGCGCGGGGCGCGGGGGCAGCGGGCTGACCGTGGCGTCCTCCGGCTCGCCGGACGCGGTCGTCCCCACGCCGTCGCCGTCGCCGTCATCGGCCGATCCGGGGCAGAGCGAAGAGCCCACCGTCACGCCCACGCTTGAGCCGCCCACCGAGGAGCCGTTCGACCCGGGGGACCTCGACCGCCAGGACACCGACCCGACCCCGATCACCCCGAGCGCCCTGCTGCCCGGCTCCTTCACCACGGCCAAGGGCGTGCGCTACACCCTCCGGTCGAGCGGCGTGGACAAGTGCCCGGACGCCTACCACGCGGCCAACGTCCGCTCGGTCCTGCGCAAGGCGCGCTGCTCCAAGATGGTCAAGGGCTCGTACGTCAACCCCGGAGCCCCGGGGAACAAGCGCATCATGGTCTCGGTGTGGGTCGTGCCGCTGAAGAACGACGGCCGGGCCGACACCGCGTACGCCCGGCTCGACGACGCCTACGCCGACGCCTGGGGGATCGTCTGCCCCAGGAAGGGCCCCGGCTCCGGGCTGTGCCACTCGACGAGCTGGAGCAGGGCCCAGACCTGGGGATGGGTCGGCTACACCCACCGCTACCTGCTGCACACCATGGCCGTCTACACCAACCGCGCCAACTCCACCAGCACCCGGCCGTGGCTCAAGGACGCCTCCAAGGCCGCGTACAAGGCGATCGGCCCCAAGGTCTACCAGGACACGAACTGAACCCGCCGCTGGACGTCAGTCGCGGCGGTTCAGCGCCGAGTGGCGGCGCCCGTAGGCGAAGTAGATCACCAGCCCGATCACGAACCACACGACGAACCTGAGCCAGGTCAGCGGCTCCAGGAACGTGATCAGCCACAGGGAGAAGAGCACCCCGATCGCCGGCACCACCGGCATGCCCGGCATGCGGAAGCCGCGCGGCAGGTCGGGACGCCGGTAGCGGAGCACGATCACCGCCGCGCAGACCACCACGAAGGCCAGCAGGATGCCGATGTTGGTCAGCTCCGCCGCCTCCCTGATCGGCAGGAACCCGGCGATGAGCGCGGAGCCGACCCCGACGATCCAGGTCACCCTGGACGGCACGTGCCGTACGGGGTGGAGCTTGGCGAACCAGGACGGCAGCAGCCCGTCCCGGCTCATCGCGAACCACACGCGGGTGACGCCCAGCATGAACGTGAACATGACGGTCAGGATGCCGACGATGGCGCCCACCGCGATGACGCTGGCCAGCCCGGTCAGCCCGACGGAGGCGAACGCCGAGGAGAAGCCGCTCTCGGGGTCGATGTCCTGGTAGTTCTGCATGCCGGTGAGCACGAGGCAGGCCAGCACGTACAGGACCATCGAGATGGCCAGGGAGTAGAGGATGGCCTTGGGCATGTGCCGCTGGGCGTCCTTCGACTCCTCGGCCGCCGTGCTCATGGCGTCGTAGCCGAAGACGGCGAAGAACACGGTGGCCGCGCCGGTCACCGCCCCGCCGAACCCGTAGGGGAAGAACGGCGTGTAGTTGGCGGTCTTGATGTAGAAGAAGCCGACCACGATCACCAGCAGCACCACCGCGACCTTGATCGCGACGACGAACGTCTCGAACCGGGCGGCCGACCGCATGCCGAGGTTGAGCAGGAACGCGATGAACAGGCACAGGATCCCGGCGAACAGGTCCACGACGTGTCCCGGCCCGGTGCCCGGCGCGCCGAGCATCCAGGCGGGCAGGTCGATGCCGAGCTGGCCGACGAGGAAGCCGAAGTACCCCGAGATGCCGATCGCCACGACCGCGACGATGGCGGTGTACTCCAGCAGCAGGTCCCAGCCGATGAACCAGCCGACGATCTCGCCGAGCACCGCGTAGCCGTACGTGTACGCCGATCCGGCCTTCGGGATCATGCCGGTGAACTCGGCGTAGGAGAACGCGGCGGCGGCGCTGGCGATGCCGGCGATCAGGAACGAGATCACGACGGCGGGCCCGGCGGTCTGGTTGGCGACGGCGCCGGCCAGCGCGAAGATGCCGGCGCCGATGATGCCGCCCACCCCGATCGCGGTGAGCTGCCAGAGCCCGAGCACGCGGTTGAGCTCGCCCTCGTGCTCGGTGGCGATCTGTTCTACCGGTTTGCGGCGGAATATCCCGGACCCGCCGCCGAAGCCTCGCGCAGACGTCATGGCGGGGTCCTGCCCTGACAGGAAGCCCGCCATGCGCATGACGGCGGAAGTCGGACAGACCAGCTCGAAGGAGCCGGTCCGTCCGCTTTCCTAGCCGGCGCGTCCCACGGTGACCTGGGCGCGGGTCTCGGTGGCGTTGCCCGCGCGGTCCACCGCCCGGTAGGTGATCGTGTAGATCCGGTCCTGGCCGCCGTCCCGCTCGGCGCGCAGGGCGAAGGACGTGTCGGCGGTGCCGGTTGCGGCCTCGCGCACGTCGTCCCGGGCATCGCCCTGGGAGCTGGTGATCGAGACCAGGGTGACGGTGACGGGCCCGGCGTCGGACGCCTTCAGCGCCACCTTCACCGGCGCCAGCCTGCGGTTCGGCGGCCACAGCCGGGCGGGGTCCGGCGTGACGGTCAGGGTGGGGGCCGTCGCGTCGATCCGGACGGTGACCGACTTCGGCTCCTCGACGTTGCCCGCCTGGTCGGCGCTGCGGAAGGCCAGCACGCTCTCCCCTTCGCGGTCCACCCGGACCGGGGCCGTGTAGGGCTGCCAGGAGCCCTCGCCGAGCCGGTACTCGGTGCGCGCCACGCCGGAGCCCGCGTCCGCGGCGGTCAGGACGACCTCCACGGGCCCGTCCGACCAGCCGGCGGGCACACCGGACGCGGTGGTCACCGGCGGCTCGCCGTCCTCGTTCGCGGGAGCGGAGTGGATCTTGAAGCCGTCCACGATGAAGTACGAGCCGTCCTTCTTGACGCCCTTGAGCGTGTGCGGGCCGGGCGCCAGCCCGGTCCTGGTGTAGACGACCTTCTGGTACTCCCGGGTCGGGTTGCCGTTGTCGATGGTGGCGTCGAGCTTGCCGTCCAGGTAGAGGTCGACCTTGCCCTCGTCGGAGTTGACCTGGGCGATGTACTCCACGCCGGTGCCGTGGAAGGCCAGCTCGAAGGAGTCGCCGTCGGTCTGGGTGGCGTGCAGGTCGTCGAGGGTCGAGCCGCCGCCGCCGCGCCGGTCGTTCTTCCAGTCCCAGCCCTCGCCGGTGTAGGTGACGCCGGAGACGTTGTCGATGGTCTCCACGCCGTACGCCTTGGTCAGGCTCAGGTCGGTCAGCGCCTGCGCGCGCCAGACCTTCAGCGGCACCGGACGCCCGGCGGGCGTGCGGTTGTAGACCTTCCAGAAGCTGTCGCGGCCGGTGACCTTGGTCCCCGCGATCTCCCTGATCACGTCGCCGGTGCGCAGCCCCTGCCCGTGGGCGTGGGACCCGGCCGGGACGGCGGCCAGGAACAGGCCGTCGTAGTCGGTGAGCCCGACCGAGGACTTCACCTCGTCGCTGTGGACCTCGGTCGCCGTCGCGCCCATGAGCGGCTCGGCCAGGTTGCCGATCGTCATGCCGGTCTCGGGCTCGCGCCAGGTGAGCGGCGGCGGCGTGGGCGAGCCGGGCTTGCCGAACCCGGTCATCGGGAACGGCTGGAAGCCCAGCGCGAGGGCGGGGGAGCCGGCCTTGAGCGTGTAGTCGAGCTTGGCCGGGTCGGCGTACGGGCTCTGCCCCTCGAACAGCGGGTCGGCGACCACCGAGCGGGTGTCCAGCCCGCGGGCCCGCCAGGCGGCGGTGATGTCGGCGACCGGCTTGCCGTTGTTCCAGAACAGGTTGTCGTCGTAGACGGTCCCGGAGGTGGACGGGTCGCTCTGGATGAAGTCGTAGGGGTCGTCGGTGACGAAGATGTTCTTCTCCACGACGTCGCCGTTGCTCGCGTAGGAGACGTGGAAGTGGCCGCCGCCGTTGACGAAGATGTTGCCGCGCACGGTCCTGAAGAAGCCCTCGCGCAGCTTCACCCCGCCGTTGAGCAGCAGGTTCCCGGTGACCTCGTAGTTGGAGGAGCCGTCGTCGAGGTCGACGTCCCAGTGGGAGGAGTGCCGGATCCGGTTGTGCCGGATCTTCGTCGTCTCCATCGCGTCGAGCTTGGCGTACGCCTTCTTCTGGGCGTCCCCGGCGGTCAGCGGCCAGAAGCGGTCGCGGCCCCAGGTGTTGATCGGCCCGTGGTCGGAGGTCTCCTTCACGCAGTCGAAGATGTCGTTGTCCTCGATGACGTGGCCGCCCCAGGTGCCGTCGTTGACGTCGACGCAGGCGCGCGGGCCGTCGTGCACGGTGTTGCCGGACACCGTCACCCGGCGGCTCATCGAGATCTGCACGCCCGAGCTCTGCTTCTCGAACCGGCCGTTGCGGGTCATGTGGTTGCCGCTGATGGTGATGTCGCGCGGGTAGTCCTCGGTCTTCGGGCCCGGCGTGGTGTCGGTGATCGTGCGCCGCATGTCGTCCCAGGTGGACGGCTCGCGGACGGCCGCCGGCGAGCCGACGACCGCCACGTCGCTGGCCCCCGACTCGCGGAACTCGCCGCCGGAGACGACGTTGCCGTCGGCGTAGCCGTCCATGAAGACGGCGTTGCCGCCGACCTGGTCGAACCGCGCGTCGCGGATGGCGACCCGCTGGGTGTTGCGCAGGTAGACCGCGCCGGCGCGGACGATGGCCCAGTCGCCGAGCTGCAGTCTCTCGTACGGGCGGCTGAACAGCGTGCGGTGGGTCTGGGTGAAGGTGAACCCGGTGAAGGTGAGGTCGCGCACCGGCGCGGACGGCGAGTCGCCGACGACCCGCACGAGCTCCTCGCGCTCGGCGGTCTCGACGCGGGCCTTGGCCGGGTCCAGGCCCGCGGGCGGCTGGAGGTAGAGGCGGCCGGCGTCCTTGTCGTAGAACCACTCGCCGGGAGCGTCCAGCTCCTCCAGGACGTTCTCCACCATGCGCTTCTGCGGATGCAGGCCGTCGCCCCGGTTGTTGTCGCCGACCCACTTCAGGATCGGGACGCCGCCGGCGCCGACGCCGGTCACCTTGAACGAGTTCCCACCCCATTCGCCCTGGTGCAGCCCGCGGACCAGCGCGGTCGTGGGGTTCTTCCAGCGGGCCACCCGTTCGGGCGAGATCGCGTCGGCGGCGTACCCGTCGAGCACGGCCTCCTGGGGATCGGCGTTGGGGTAGCGGGCCAGGACCTGCCGGGCGCCGTCGAGGAAGAGCTCGTCGAAGTCGAGGCCCGCGCCGATGTCGGCCACCAGGGTCGCGCCCTGGTACGGGGTCCAGGCGGGGGTCAGCCGGCGTCCGCCGCTGAGCACGACCTGCTCGCCGGCGGCGGCCTCGTAGACGGCCCCGGAGTCGGCGGGGGTGAAGGTGAGGGGCTCGGCGAGGTGGTAGACGCCGCCGCGGACCCGTACCCGGGGCGGCTCGGGCGCGGTGGGCAGCACCGCGCGCACCGCGCGCTGGGCGCGCTCGATCGTACGGAACGGCGCCGCCTCGGTGCCGGCGGCGCCGTCGTCGCCGTCGGGGGAGACGTGGAAGACGGTGCCGGCCGCCTGGGCGGAGGCGGGGGTGAGAGCGGTCAGTCCGGTCGCGGCGAGAGCCGCCGCGAGGAGCAGCCGCCAGGGCTTGCCATGGCGCACAAGGGCCTCCAGTCGGGGGATGGCCCTCATTGTGGCCAACCCCTCAGACGAAGGCGATCACGCCAAGGTCACGTTTCATCCGATCAATTCACTCTTGCTGGCTTATATTGCGACGGAAATGATGATTTGTCCTCCAGGTGATCGGATCTCTTCGGATGCCGCCGGACCGGTGTGGGCGTCTGTTCCGGCGAGGGCCGTACGGGCGCGCATTGTGTGGTGAGGCCGGAACGGCTCGCCCTGGGCCGGTGGCGGCGGGCCGTCTCGAACGGCTCGCCGCCACCGCGGGTTCCCCCGGTCAGGCGTCAGACGCGCGTCGAGGTGGAGGCGTACCCGCCGCCGCCGGGGTAGACCCACTCGCCGGTGAGCGTGGCGCCGTCGGCGTCGAAGACGCCCTGGTAGTAGGCCGGGCCGCCCTTGGCCCCGGCCCAGATGGTCAGCCGGTCGCCGTCCAGCTCGTAGACGTAGTCGAAGGTGTTGCCCGCCGAGTCGTAGTAGCGGGACACCACGTCCGCCCCGGTCGGCTCGCCGAACGGACGCAGGTTGCCGATGACCTCGATGCCGGTGACCGGCTCGCCGAACTGGGTGAGCTCGACGTGCTGGACGAGGAAGAACCGTCCGGGCAGCCACTCGTAGCGCACGGTCCCCTCGGCGCCGCCGGTGACCTTCCAGGTGCCGACCAGCCGGTCCAGGGCCTTCAACTCGGGGCTGGGCTGCTGGGTCTCGATCATGTTGTCCTCCTTCGTGGGTGCTTCACCGGTACCTCGGAGGCGTCTGCCGGGCTTTGACGGGGAGTCGCTGTGATGTGAATCACACTCCACCGGCGTCAAGAACCCCGATCCGGGTCCGAGGTAACGAGCGGGAAACCCACCGACAAGGGAGGACGTTCATGACCGCCACCACCGCAACCGGCGTTCCCGTCCGCAGAAGCGCCCGGACGTCCGGACGCCTGCTGCTGGCCGGGGCGCTGGCCGGGCCGATCTTCTTCGCCTCGGCGACCGCGCAGATGCTCACCCGTGAGGGCTTCGACCTCACCCGCCACCCCATCAGCCAGTTGGCCACCGGCGACCTGGGGTGGATCCAGATCCTCACCTTCGTCCTCGCGGGGACGGGGGCGCTGGCGCTGGCCGCCGGCATCGCGCGCACGCTCACCGAAGGGATCGGGCGGCGGGCGCTGCCGATCCTGGTGGGCGTCTTCGGCGCCGGGCTGGTGGCGGCCGGGATCTTCACCATGGACCCCGAGAAGGGCTTCCCGGCGGGCACGCCTGACGGGCCGGTCGCGCAGATGTCCTGGCACGGCGTCGCGCACTCGGCCGCCGCCGCCGTGGCCTTCACCGCGCTGGCCGCCGCGGCCGCCGTGATGAGCGTCCGGTGCGCCCGCCGCCGGGCGGTGGCGAGCGCCGTGCTGAGCGCCGTCGCCGCGCTGGTGCTGCTGGTGCCGATGTCGCCCGACCGCATGAGCGTCCAGATCGCGGTGAACGGGCTGGTCGCCTTCACGTGGACGACCGTCCTCGCGGTGTCGCTGCGGCGCGCCGCCTGAGGGGAACGTAACATCGGCTACGACGATCAAGGGATTGACCATGAAATACCTGCTGCTCGGCTACACCCCGGCCGCCGCGTGGGACGCGGCCGCCGCCGACGTCCCCTCCGAGGAGGCGCTGGCCGCCTTCGCGGCCTACCAGAAGCTGGAGCGGGAGCTGATCGCCTCCGGCGAGTTCGTCAGCAGCGAGGGCCTGGGACACCCGGCGGTCAGCACCACCGTCCACCGCGTCGGTGACGAGGTGGTCGCCACCGACGGGCCCTTCGCCGAGCTCAAGGAGGTCCTGGCCAGCTTCGCCGTGATCGACGTGGCCGGCAAGGAGCGGGCCGTGGAGATCGCCGCGCGCATCGTCGAGGCGCTCGGCGAGCCGATCGAGATCCGCCCGATCATGGGTGCGGACTTCGGGGCGTGAACGGCGAGCTTGAGCACCTGCTGCGCACCGAGGCGCCGCAGGTGCTCGGCGCGCTGGTCCGCCGCTTCGGCCGCTTCGACATCGCCGAGGACGCGGTGCAGGAGGCGCTGCTGACCGCCGGCCGTGCCTGGCCGATCGAGGGCGTCCCGGACAACCCGCGCAGCTGGCTGATCCGCGTCGGGTACCGGCGCATGGTGGACCTGCTCCGCTCCGACCAGGCCCGCCACCGCCGCGAGCTGCGGGCCGGGGTGGCCGACCTGGCCATGCAGGAACCCGGACGCCGGGCACACCCCGCGGCCGGGAGCGACGACAGCCTGACCCTGCTGCTGCTGTGCTGCCATCCCGCGCTCGACCCCGCCTCCCAGGTGGCGCTCACGCTGCGCGCGGTCGGCGGCCTGACCACCGCCGAGATCGCGCACGCCCACGGCACGACCGAGCCCACCATGGGCGCCCGGATCAGCCGCGCCAAACAACGGCTGGCCCGCGCCGGAGCCCGCTTCACACCGCCCACCGACGCCGACCGCGACAGCCGGATGACTGCCGTGATGCGGGTGCTCTACCTGATCTTCAACGAGGGCTACACCGCCACCGCGGGCGACCGGCTCGCCCGGGTCGACCTGACCCGCGAGGCCATCCGGCTGACCCGCATGCTGCACGCCACGCTCGCCGACGACGCCGAGGTGACCGGCCTGCTGGCGCTGATGCTGCTCACCGAGTCCAGGCGCGCCGCCCGTACGGACGGCGGCGACCTGGTCCCCCTGGACGAGCAGGACCGCACCCGGTGGGACCGCGACCTCATCGACGAGGGCACCGCCCTCATCGACGGCGTCTGGAACCGCGGCCCGGCGGGCCCCTACCAGCTCCAGGCCGCGATCGCCGCCGTGCACTCCGCGGCCGCCGCGCCCGAGCGGACCGACTGGCCCCAGATCGCCATGCTGTACGTGTGGCTCGAACGGCTCACCCCCACGGCGCCGGTCCAGCTCAGCCGGGTGGTGGCGGTGGCCCACGCCTACGGACCGGCCCGCGGCCTGGCGCTCCTGGACGACCTCAACCGCCGCCACCACCTGGACCGGCACCCGCTCACCAGGCAACGGGAGCACGCGGTCCGCGCCCACCTGCTCCAGATGACCGGCGACACCACGCGGGCCGCCGCGCTCTACCGCCGGGCAGCCGGCCTGACCGCGAACCAGGTCGAGCGGCGTTACCTGCTCGGCAGGGCCGGCGACCTCGGCTGAGCGGAACGAACCTGTCCGCCTGTCCTTCTACGGTGAGGGGAACGCACCGAGGAGGAATTCGTGATCGAACTGTCGTGGCCGCAGGTCAGCGCGCGGCGTCTGGAGCGGGCGCACCTGGCCGCACCCGCCGCCGACAAGGGCCAGGCCGCCGTCGTGGCCGCCATGTGCGGGGCGCACGCCCAGGTCATGTCGGCGGCCGAGCTCTCGATCGGCCTGCGGCTCGACGGTGTCACCCGCGCCCACGTGCGCGAGGCGTTGTGGGACGAGGGGACCCTGGTCAAGACGTACGGGCCGCGCGGAACCGTGCACCTGCTGCCCGCGGCCGACCTGCCCATGTGGCTGGGCGCCCTGTCGTCGCTGCCCGCCGGGCCCGGCGGGGCGGAGGGCGTCCGGTTGACGGCGGAGCAGACCGACCAGGTCGTCCAGGCCGTCCGCGACGTGCTGGCCGGGGCCGACCTGACGATCGACGAGCTGAGCGACGCGGTCGTCGCGGCCACCGGGCCGTGGGCGGGCGACCTGGTCATGCCCGCGTTCCAGGGCATGTGGCCGCGCTGGCGGCAGGCGATGGCCACCGCGGCGCACCGCGGGGCGTTCGTGTTCGGGCCGGTCAGAGGGGCGCAAGGTCACCTACCGCGCCGCGCCGGCCGGGTCTGTGCCGCCGGACGGGCGGGCCGGCCTGGTCAGGGCCTACCTGGCCGCGTACGGACCGGCCACCCCGGCCCAGTTCGCCCAGTGGATCGGGGCGCCGGTGCGGTGGGCGGCGGAGGCGTTCGCGTCGGTGGAGACCGAGGAGGTGTCGTTCGACGGGCGTCCGGCACGGGTGCTGCCGGGGGACACGGCGGTGCCGGACGGGCCGCCGCGCGGCGTGCGCCTGCTGCCGTACTTCGACGCCTACCTGATCGCGGGCCGGCCGCGCGAGCTGCTCTACCCGGGCCCGGCCTGGCAGCGGGCGTTGTCCGGCGGGCAGGCGGGCAACTTCCCCGTGCTGCTCGTGGACGGCGAGGTGCGCGGGGTCTGGCACCAGCGGCGCTCCGGCGGCCGGATCGACGTCACGGTCGAACTGCTGTCCGGCCTGACCGCCGCCCAGCGCGCCGAGCTGGACGAGCAGGTCGAACGGGTGGCGGAGATCCTGGAGGGCAGGCCGCGCCTGACCCTCGGCCCGGTCACCGTGGGCGCGCACGCCTGAGCGTCCGGACCGGCGGAGCTGGCTGGACAAAGCGTCCGAACTGGACATAGCATCCGGGCGTGACGAACACGGATGAGCGCGTGCGGCTGTGGTCGCCGGTGTGCGAGGCGGTGGCCGCGCTGCTGGCCCCGTACGCCGAGGTGGTCCTGCACGACGTCCGCGGCGACCAGGTCCTCGGAGTGTGGAACCCGATGTCCGGGCGCGGCCCCGGCGCGCCGTCGCTGCTCGGCGAGCTCGACCGGCTCGACCCCTCGCCCGGCGGCGTCTACGGCCCCTACGAGAAGCTGCTGGCCGACGGGCGGCGGCTGTCGTCGGTGAGCGCCGTGCTGCGCGACCCCGGCGGCGAGCCGTCCGCCGTGCTCTGCGTGAACCTCGACCGCACCCCGCTGGAGCAGGCCGCGGCGCTGCTGGCCGCGTTCGCCGCGCCGTCCGCGCCCCGGCCCGAGGCGCTGTTCGAGCAGGACTGGACCGAGCGCGTGCAGCAGATCGTCGGCGCCTACGTCCGCGAGCACGGCCGGCCGGTGGACCGGCTGACCCGCGAGGACCGCCTCGCCGTGCTGGCCGAGCTGGACCAGGCCGGGGTCTTCACCGTCCGGCGGGCGCCGTCCGTCGTCGCCGGGGCGTTGCGGACGTCCCGTTCCACCCTCTACGCCCTGCTCGCCGAGCTCAGGAGGAGCCGACCGTGACCCCGCTTCCCGACTTCCGGCTGGAGGTCTACTTCTCCCGCTGGGAGTTCACCGCCCGCCACCACCTGGCCGCCTCCGACGCGCAGACCATGACCATGGCCGAGCTGCTCGCCCTGGCCGGCGACGACGACAGGCACGCCTGGGAGACGCTGTCGCTCGGCTACACCGAGACCTTCGGCGACCCGGGGCTGCGCCAGGCCGTCGCGGACACCTACGAGCACGTCGGCGCGGACGACGTGCTCGTCTTCGCGGGCGCCCAGGAAGCCCTGTACCTGGCCATGCGGGTGCTGCTCGGCCCCGGCGACCACGCCGTGGTGGTCACGCCGTGCTACCAGTCCGCCGAGACGGTGCCGATGGCGTTGTGCGAGGTCACCGGCGTCGCGCTGGACCCCGCCCGCGACTGGGCGCTCGACCTCGACGCCGTGGCGGCCGCGATCCGGCCGAACACCCGCGTGGTGTCGGTCAACTTCCCCAACAACCCGACGGGCAAGGTCATCGGCGCGGCCGACCTCGCCCGGCTGGCCGCGCTGTGCGAGGAGCGCGGCATCCACCTGTTCAGCGACGAGGTCTACCGCGGCCTGGAGCTCGACCCCGCCCGCACGCTGCCGCAGGCCGCCGACCTGTCGCCGGCGGCGCTCTCGCTGAACGTCACCTCCAAGTCCCTCGGCCTGCCCGGCCTGCGCATCGGCTGGATCGCCTGCCGCGACCGCGAGCTGCGCGCCCGCCTCGAACGCGCCAAGCACTACACGACCATCTGCAACTCCGCGCCCAGCGAGCTGCTCGCCCGCATCGCGATCAGGGCGCGGGACCGCATCCTGGCGCGCAACCGCGGGATCATCGCCGCCAACCTGCCGCGCTTCGAGGCGTTCTTCGGCGAGTTCGGCGACCTGTTCGAGTGGCGGGCGCCCGACGGCGGCTGCGTCACCTTCCCCCGCTACCTGGGGCCGGACGGCGTCGAGGCGTTCTGCGCCGAGCTGGTCGAACAGGCCGGCGTGCTGCTGCTGCCCGCGGGCGTCTACCGCTCGGAGCTCACGTCCACGCCGGACGACCGGTTCCGCCTCGGCGTGGGCCGCGCCGACCCCGAACCGGGCCTGGAAGCCTGGGCGGCCTTCCTCAAGGGGCGCTGACCGGCCCGGCGTGCGGACCGGTCCGCTCGACGGCGGCCTGCACGCCGTCGAGCAGCACGGTGAGCCCGACCGTGAACGCCTCGTTCACCTGATGCTCCAGGTACGGCTCGTCCTCGCCGGGGACGCTGGGCTCGCTCTCGATCCAGGCCACCATGGGGAAGCGGGCCGCGAAGCCCGGCGCGACCTCCTCCAGCAGGCGGGAACGGGTGTGCCACCACTCCTCGTCCGACACGCCGGTGGCCGACGGGGCCTGCCGCGACTCGGCGACCGTCCGGGCCGCGCCGCGGACGAAGTCGAACAGCAACGACACCACGCCGCGCAGCGCGGGCGGGCGCAGGCCGGTCTCGCGCAGGATCGCGACCAGGCTCTCCAGCAGCGCGAACTCGTTGGGGCCGAGCACCGGACGGGCCTGCGACACCTGGAGCACCCAGGGGTGGCGCTGGTAGAAGTGCCACAGGTGCCCGGCCCACGCGGTGACCGCCGCCCGCCAGCCCCCGGCCAGGTCGTGGACGGTGGGCAGCTCGCCCAAGGCCTTGTCGTACATGAGGTCCACCAGCTCGCCCTTGCTGGGGACGTAGGTGTAGAGGGCCATGCCGGTGCGGCCGAGCCGTTCGCCGACCTTGCGCATGGACAGCGCGGCCATGCCCTCGGCGTCGGCGACGGCGATGGCGGCGTCGACGATCAGGTCCACGCTCAGGCCCGGCTTGGGGCCGGGACGCGACTCGCCCGGCTCCTCGGTCCGCCACAGCAACGCCATCGAACGGCGCGCGTCCCCCTGCCCGGCGAAGACGACCACAGTACGACTCTCCTCTGCCCCCGGATCTCTTTACGGCAGAAGATATCAGCGGAGGCGGCGGCTCCCGCCGCGGTGGCGAGAGCCGGGAGGGGCGGGGCATGCGTCGATCCCGGCGCCTCGCTGGGGCGCCGGGATCGAGGTGGGTGAGGGCGCGGCCCTAGCCGCCGACCCCCACGCCCGCGCCGGGGCCGTAGCCGTGGCCGATCCAGTTGCCGTTGCCGCTGCCCGGCCAGTTGTGGCGGCCGTGGTCGTTCTTCCAGCCCCAGCCGTCGTCGGAGTCGTGCCCGTGCTCGCCGCCCTTGCAGGCGTCGGCGTCACGGGTGCCGGCGAACCGGCCGTACTTCGTGACGTGGTGGTACGTGGAGTCGTCGTTCGTTCCGAGGCTGCAGTTGTCCGGGTGCCAGTGCCTCTCGTCGGACCAGGCGTCCGCGGCGGCCACGCCGGCCATGCTGAACACCGCGGCCGCGACGAGCAGTGCACCGCCGGCGGCGATGAGGTTACCTCTCATGAGCTCCCCCTGTAATCACGAAGTGACATCGGCCATCACTATACGTAGCGATCTTGGACGCCCTCCGCAGCGCCACACCCGGTTTCCCCCAACAGCGGGCCCCCTACCAGCAAACTCCCGGACACCGGCGACCCCGGCCTGGCAAGGGCGCACGGGCCTTCCGCACGGCGTTCCGGCCCGAGCGGACCCCGGGCGCGGGCCGCCTCAGAGCCCTCCGTCCTCCGGGACGAGCAGCACCTCGGCCCCCATAGGCAGGTAACCGGCGGCCAGGAACGCCCGTACGCTCGCGGCGTTGCCCGGCGCGATCTGCGCCCACAGCGGGCCGGGCGTCAGGTGCCTGGCCGCCGCGGCCAGCGACCTGCCGAGCCCGCGCCCGCGGTGCTCGGGCTCCACCTCGACGGCCGCCTCCCAGCGGCCCGCCACGCCGCGGCCCAGCGTGACCAGGCCGGCGCCGTCGCCGGTGATCCACACGCGCACGGCGTCCCGGTAGCGGCGGGCCCGGACGACGCGCGGGTGGTCGCCCGCGGTGAGCTCCTCCAGCGGGAGCGGGGGCGGCCCGGGGGCGGGGGCGGCCAGCGCGAGCAGGTCGAGGTTGCCGGTACGCCTGCCGGTCGCGGCCTCCATCGCCGTCAGGAACGCCGGCATGAGCGGCGCCGACAGGTCGCCGGCGGGCAGCAGGGCGTGCACCCGAGCCGGATCGACGTCGGCGAAGACCACCGTGTGGGCGGTGAAGGCGATGATCCCCGCGTCGCGCTCCGACGGCTGGGGGAGGACGGTCACGCTGCCGTCGGGGGCGGGCGGGCGGCCCGCCGCCGCGTCCGAGAGAAGGTCGGCCAAGGTCTCCATGCCCTCATTCCAGCAGACCGGATTCGCGGCGGAACGATCAGGCCGAGGCCGCGCCTCCGTCCGCGGCGGACCGTACGGCGGCCAGGTAGGCGTGGATGGCGTCCCGGTTGCGGGACAGGCAGTCGATGCGCTGCTGGATGCGGCCCGCCTCGGCCCGCAGCAGCTCGGCCAGTTCGGGCGTCAGGCACTCCGGATGCAGGTGGATCTCGTCCGGTTTGTTGAGGAACGGCAGGATGCGGCGGATGATCTCCGTGGTGAGCCCGGAGTCGAGCAGGCCGCGGATCTGCTGGACCCGGTACACCGCCGACTCGGGATAGTCCCGGTAGCCGTTGACGGCGCGGTCGGGATGCAGCAGATCCTGCTCCTCGTAGTAGCGCAGCATGCGCGTCGGCACGCCCGTACGCTGGGACAACTGTCCGATCTTCATGCTTCCCTCGGAGGATTTGCCTTCACACTGATGTGAAGGTTCCAGCATAGGCGGCATGTCTCCTGCGAAACTCCCGTGGGCGGGGCTGCTCGCGCTGTTCACGGCGGCGTTCACGGCCGTCATGACCGAACTCCTCCCGGCGGGCCTGCTGCCGCAGCTCTCCGCCGCCCTCGGCGTGCCGGAGGGGACGGCCGGGTTCCTCGTGACCGCCTACGCGGTCGCCTCCTTCCTGGCCGCGATCCCGCTCACCGCGTTGCTGCGCGGGCTGCCCAGGCGGCAGGTGCTGGTGGCCGCGCTGCTCGGGTTCGCGCTGCTCAACGCGGTCACGGCGGTCTCGTCGTCGTACGCGGTGACGTTCGCGGCGCGGGTGGGCGCGGGGGCGATGGGCGGCATCCTGTGGGCCATGCTCGTCGGGTACGCCGCCCGCATGGTCCCCGCCGAGCGCCGCGGGCGGGCCATCGCGATCGTCTCGGCCGGGATCACGGTGGCGCTGTGCGCGGGCATCCCGGCGGGGACGCAGCTCGCGGCGGCGGTCGGATGGCGGGCGGCGTTCGGGTCGCTGTCGGCGGTGGCGGTGGTCCTGGTGGGCTGGGTGCTGTGGAAGGTGCCGCCCTTCCCCGGCGAGCCGGCGGCGCGGCGGGTGCCGTTGCGGCGGGTCGCGGTCGTGCCCGGCGTCCGGACCGTGCTGTCGGTGACGGTGCTGGTGCTGCTGGGGCACCAGGCGATGTACACGTACCTGGCGCTGTTCGCCGAGCAGGCGGGGTTCGGCCGGCCGGGGACCGTGCTGCTGGTGTTCGGCGTGGCCACGGTGGCGGGCATCTGGGTGGTCGGCGCGGTGATCGACAGGCGCCCCCGGGCCACCCTGCTCGCGGTGCTGGCCGCGGTGGCCGCGTCCATGACGGCCCTCGGCCTGTACGCCGGGTCCGCCGGGGTGCTGCTGGGCGCGGTCGCGTTGTGGGGCGCGGCGTTCGGGGGAGCGCCGACGCTGCTGCAGACCGCGCTGGTCATCGCCTCGGGGCCGGAGAACGCCGACGTGGCCACGTCGATGCAGACGACCGTCTACAACGCGGGCATCGCGGCCGGGTCGCTCGCCGGAGGGCTGGTGCTGGAGGGCGCGGGGGCGGGCGCGCTGCCGTGGACCGCCCTCCCGGTGGCGCTCGCCGCCCTAGCGGTCGTCGCCGCCGCCCGCCGCCACGCCTTCCCCGCCCCCGGCGACGCGGCCCCCGGAAGCCCGGCCCCCGGCGACGCGGCGCACGGCGGCGCGGGTGCCGGAGGCCCGGCCGCCCGCGCGGGCGCCGCTAGAAGCCGTGCCTCGACAGCGGCGGCACCAGCTCCCGCTCCTCGTACGACAGGTGGGACAGCAGCGCGTCGCTGAGCAGGTCGACGGCGGCGCGCAGGTCGCCCAGTCCGCCGCCGGGCTCGCCGACGAAGGCGACCAGCGTCCGGTCCACCCGCTCGATGATCTTGTGGATCGCCTCGTGCTCCTCCTGCAGCCGGTCCAGGACGGGCGCGAGCCCCGGCTCGGCGCGGCGCAGCTTCGGGAAGACCATGCTGTCCTCGCCGGTGTGGTGCATGGTGACGAGCCTGCAGTACGACTCGCAGTACGCCCCCAGCGTCCAGTTGTTCTGCCGCATCGTCATGGTCGCGATCTGCGAACGGGCCGCGCCCGCGTCGATCGTGCCCGCGGCCACCTGCTCGACGAGGTCGCGGAGCTGGGCCAGCTCGGCGCGCAGGTGGTTGTGCACGTCCACGAGGTGCTGCCCGGCTGCCTGCTCCGCCGGGGTGTACCGGCGGCCGGGGGCGGGGTCGGGCGCGGTGGGCCTGGTGGCCTCGTCCCAGACCTGGACCGCGGCGCGGGTTCCGGCGCTGGTTCCGGCGTGGTGGTCCGGTTCCGGGGAGTGGCCGCGTCCGGCGGCGACCAGCTCCCGTACGGCCGGGGCGGTCTCGGCGGCGAAGCGCTCGATCTCGCGCGGCTCGCCGGACATGAGGATGAAGACGCTCACCCCGTGGACGAGCGCGAGCTCGGCGAGCTGCGCCGCGGGCAGCGGCCCGCCCAGGTTGAGCAGCCGCCGCACGTCGGACGGCGACCGCCCGGCCTCCACCGCGGCCTCGTCGATGACGGCGTTGCCCTCGCCGAGCGCGGCGACGTCCTGGAGGCGGGGGAGCGAGGGCAGCCAGCCGTCGGCCAGCCGCCCGGTGAGCCGGAGCATGCGCGGCTTGTACGCCCCGAGCCAGATCCCGATGTCGTGGGCCGGTCGCGGGCCGCGCTTGAGGCCGTCCACCCGGTAGTGCTCGCCGCGGTGGTGGACGCCGCCGCGCGTGCCGGCGTCCCAGACCGCGCGGATGATCCCGATGCCCTCCTCCAGCGCGGCCACGGCCTCGGACGGGGTGCGCCGGGGGCCGCCCATGGCCTCGATGGCGTCCCAGTAGCCGCCCGCGCCGAGCGCCAGCTCGAACCGGCCGTGGCTGAGCAGGTCGAGGCTGGCCGCCGCCTGGGCGAGCACGGCCGGCGGGCGCAGCGGCAGCGGGTGCACGTTGCCGGCCAGCCGGATGCGCTCGGTGCGCGCGGCGACGAAGCTGAGCAGCGTCCAGGTGTCGAGGAGGGCGGGCTGGTAGGGGTGGTCCTGGAACGTCACCAGGTCCAGCCCGGCGCGCTCGGCGAGCTGGGCGAGGGCCACGACCTCGTCCGCCTGCCCGGCGGCCGGGACGAGGTTGGCGCTGAACTGCAGATCGTGACCGTAGTCGGGCATGAGGGGCTCACCCATTGGTTGGTTGTACGAACTGTTGGTGGTGCGAAGTAAATTTAGTTCGTGCCGCCAACTACTGTCAATTACACTGGTCGCATGGTCGCCACCGAAGCCCCGGGTCTGAGCCTCACCGAGGCGCTCGTCCGCCTGGCGCACCTGGTCGAGCAGGTCTACGGCGAGGTCAGCAGGGAGCACGACCTGACCCCGCAGCAGGCCCAGCTCCTGTGCCTGCTGGTCGGCGGGCCCATCGGGATGACCGGGCTGACCCGGGCGCTGCGCCTGGAGAGGTCGAGCCTGACGGGGCTCGTCGACCGAGCCGAGAGGCGCGGGCTGGTGGCCCGGGTGCGCGACGGGCGTGACCGCCGCGCCTGCCTGATCGAGCTGACCCCGGCGGGCGCCGGGATCGCGGTGCGCGCCCACGACGGGGTGGCGGCCCGCCTGGAGACGCTGGCCGCCGGCCTGCCCGCGGGCCACCGCGACCTGCTGGCCGCGGCCATCGGGGAGATCCTGGCCGAGGACACCGCCCGCACCGGCCGCACCTGGGGCCGCCTGGAGCCCGACCGCCGGAACGGCGGCTGAAACGGCCGCGGCGTCGGCGGACCCGCCGTGGCCGCGCCGGTCGTGGCGGATCACCCGATGACGCCGCGACAGCGCCGCGAACCGGTGCTCCCACATGCGCCGATCGGCCACCCCGGCATGGACCAGCACGACGGCGTCGCCCGACGCGGGCCCCGCCTGGTCAAAGGCGATCTTCACCCCCGCGACCCACTCCCGCGGGGGAGCGGGTCGCGTTCGCCGCGGGCTCAGCCTCAGGCGTAGTCGGGGGTCATCACGGCGGCCAGCGTCAGGTGCGGGGCGGCCTGCTCCGGGTGACCCTGGCGGTGCAGCGTACGGCCGAGGAGGTGACGGGCGTAGGAGTCGTCGGGCGCCTCGGCGACCAGGCTCTCCAGGGCCGTACGCGCCCGGCCGAGCTGGGCCGAGGCGAAGTAGGCGCGGGCCGCCAGCAGCCGCACCCCGCGGTCCGTGCCGTGCTCGTCGAGCAGCGGGCGCAGCAGCGTGAGCGCGCCGAGCGGGTCGCGCTGGTCGAGCAGCGACTCGGCGTGACGCAGCCGCTCCACCTCGGCCGGCAGCCGCCGGACCGGGTGACCGGCGGCGTCGGCCAGGAAGTCCCTGATCACGTCCGGCGGCTGGGCCCCGGCCAGGGCGCGGCCGCCCACCACGATGGTCGGCGACGTGCGCACGCCCTTGGCCTTGCCCGTGAGCAGCAGTTCGCGCACCAGGCCGGCGCCCCGGCCGTCCCACGGCACGCCGGTGTCGGCGGCGATCGCCGACAGCACCGCCGGGTCGCCGATGTCGAGGGTCTCGACGAAGTGGGCCGACAGCACCCGCTCGACCACGGCCGACTGCAGCGCCGCGCCGCCCGCCTCGTACGCCACGGCGATCAGCCGGTGCGCCTCCAGCGTGTTGGGCCGCCAGGCCGCGCCCCACTGCTGCCCGAGCCCTTCGTCGGCGGCGAGGCCCGCCACCCGCGCCCGGTTGCCGGCCGGGGACAGGCCGGGCGAGCAGACCCGCAGCGCCTCGTCGACCATGGGGTCGCTCAGCACCTCCGCCAGCGGCTCGGCCTTCGCCGGGGCCGACGGATCGATCTGGAACGGCCGCCAGACCACCTCGACCGGCTCGCCCTCCCAGGAGGCGAGGGCCTTCTCCAGCCGCCGCTTCCCGATGTGGGCCCATCCGCAGACCATGTCCGCCCAGACTTCGATTCGCATGCCGGGCAATCTATGCGACAACTGTCGATTAGTCAACATGTGTCGTATAGTGGCGGCGTGAACCCGGACGATCCGCGGGCGCGGCGTACGCGTGCCCGTCTCAAGGCCGCCGTGCTGGACCTGGCCGCCCGGCAGGAACTGGGCAGCATCACCATGTCGGCGCTGGCGCGGCACGCCGAGGTCAACCGCGCCACGATCTACCTGCACTATCCGGACGTCGACGCGCTGGTCACCGACGCCATGGAGGACGCCGTCACCGCCGTGGCGCGGGCGGCGGCCCTGTGCCCGCTCGACGCCCCCCGCGACCGGCCGCCGGCCCCGCTGGCGGAGCTGTTCGACCACGTGGCGGCCAACGCCACCCTGTACGAGCGCATGCTGGGCGGCCAGGGCAGCGCCCGCTTCGCCGCCCGGATGCGCGAGCGGCTCACCGAGGAGCTGACCGGCCGCTTCGCCGCGGGCAGCCGTCCGGCGGGATTCGAGGACGTGCCCGCCGACGTGCACGCCGCCTTCCTGGCCGGGGCGCTCATCGGCGTGATCACGCACTGGGTGTGCGGCGGACGCCGCGACGCCGCCGCGGCCCAGTCGTTCTGGCGCCTGTTCCGGCCCCCGGTGCCCGGCTGAGCTCCGCCGCCGCCGCGGGCCGCCCCTCGCCCGGTGCGGAGAGCTCCGGGCCCTTGAGCTCCGGTCCCATCGTGCGCCGCCCGCTTGGTACGCTGCGTCGCGACGTCGCCGGACAGGTCAGAGGGGTCGTTCCTCGCCTGGCAGCGGTCGCCCGCCCCGCCCCCGACCCGACCGCCAGGACCACACGATGACCATGCTTCCCGACGAGCTCAGGACCGCCCTGGACTCGGCCCTGGCCCGCTTCGCGCCGCACGACCTGTCCCGCGCGACGGAACAGCTCACCGAGCGCTACCGCACCGGCCCGTCCGACGCCGCGCCGCACCTGCGCACCCCGGCCGACATCGCGGCCTACGCCGCCTATCGCATGCCCGCCACGTACGCCGCCGCGGGCACGGCCATGCGCATGGCCGCCGCGATGACCCCGGGCTTCGCGCCGCGGACGCAGCTCGACGTGGGCGGCGGCACCGGCGCGGCGGTCTGGGCGGCCGGGCCGGTCTGGCCCTCGCTGGAGCGGGTCACCGTCGTCGAGCACGACCCGCAGATCATCGAGCTCGGCCGGCGGCTGGCCAGGACCGCGCCCGTCCGCGACGTCACCTGGCGCCGCGCCTCGATCGACCCGGGGCTCGACCGGCCCGCCGCCGACCTGGTCACCATGTCCTACGCCCTCAACGAGCTGCCCGCGCAGCGGCACGCCGACGTCGTGCGCTGGCTGGCCGCGGACGCGACGATGGTGATCGTCATCGAGCCCGGCACCCCCGCCGGGTACGCCAACATCGTCACCGCCCGGGAGACGCTCACCGGGTGCGGCCTGACGGTCGTCGCCCCCTGCCCGCACGACGGCCCCTGCCCCATCCGGCCGGGCCGCGACTGGTGCCACTTCTCCGTACGCCTGCCGCGCACCACCCTGCACCGCCGCGTCAAGTCCGGCACGCTCGGCTTCGAGGACGAGAAGTTCTCCTACGTGGCCGCCGTGCGGGGGGAGTGGCCGCGGGCGGCGGCACGCGTCCTGCGCCACCCGCAGAAGCGCAAGGGCCTGGTGTCGCTGCGCCTGTGCACCGCCGGCGAGGGCGTGCGCGACGTGGTCGTCTCCAAGCGGCAGGGCGAGCTGTACCGGCTGGCCCGCGACGCCGACTGGGGCGACGACTGGCCGGCCGCCGAGTGACCCGGCCCGGCGGTAGGGTCGGCGGAATGGATCACGATGAGGTGCTGGCGCTGTTCGACCGGCAGATGCGGCGGGAGGCGCGCCCCGACGGGCCGGACGTCAGGGTCGAGCGGGACGCCGGCGTCGTCCGCCAGGTCGGCCCGCCGCACGCCTGGAACGGCGTCCTGTGGTCCGGCCTCGACGAAGAGAGCGCCGACGCGGCCGTCGCCCGCCAGGTGCGCTTCTTCGGCGACCTCGGCCTCGGCTTCGAGTGGAAGCTGTACGCCCACGACCGGCCCGCCGACCTGGCCGACCGGCTGCTGGCCGCCGGGTTCGCCGCCGAACCGGCCGAGACCGTGATGGTCGCCCGGGTCGCCGACCTCGACACCGAGGTGGCGCCGCCCGACGGCGTGAGCCTGCTGCCGGTCACCGACGCGGCGGGCGTGCAGGCGCTGGTCGAGGTGCACGAGCTGGCCTTCGGCGCCGACGGCGGACGGCTGCGCGACCACCTGCTGGTCCGCCTGTCCAACGACACCGTCGTCCCCGTCCTCGCGATGGCGGGCGGGCGGGCGGTCAGCGCGGCCCGGCTCGACCTGTCCCCGGGCACGAGCTTCGCCGGGCTGTGGGGCGGCGGCACCGTGCCGGGCTGGCGGGGGCGCGGGCTCTACCGGGCGCTGGTCGCCTGGCGGGCCCGGCGGGCCGCCGAGCGTGGCTACGACTACCTCCAGGTCGACGCCTCCGACCAGAGCCGGCCGATCCTGCTCGGGCTCGGGTTCGTCCCGCTGACCACGACCACGCCGTACGTGCGGGACTGATCCCGCCGGTACCCTGGGCAGACCCCGTCAGGACAAGGAGAGCGTTGCCCGAGAGGACCCCGCGCGAGCTCGGCCTGCTGGCCGACTGCGAGAGCTGCTTCGGCCTGTGCTGCGTGGCCCTGCCGTTCGCCGCCTCCGCCGACTTCGCCGTCGCCAAGGACGCCGGCCGTCCCTGCGTCAACCTGCGCGACGACTTCCGCTGCGGCATCCACGCCCAGCTCCGCGAGCGCGGCTTCCCCGGCTGCACGGTCTTCGACTGCTTCGGCGCCGGGCAGAAGGTCTCCCAGGTCACCTTCGAGGGCCGCGACTGGCGCGCCGCGCCTGAGACGTCTGGGCAGATGTTCGCCGTGTTCCCGGTCATGCGGCAGCTCCACGAGCTGTTGTGGTACCTCGCCGAGGCGCTGACCCTCGACGCCGCCGCGGAGCTCGCCCCCGAGCTGCGGGCGGCGTACGAGGAGACCGAGCGCCTGACCCGCGAGAGCCCCGGCGTCCTGGAACGGCTCGACGTGGCCGCCCACCGGGGCCAGGTCAACACGCTGCTGCTGCGTACGAGCGAGCTGGTCAGGGCCGGTCGGCGGGGCAGGGAGCACCGCGGCGCCGACCTGATCGGCGCCAACCTCAAGGGCGCCGACCTGCGCGCGGCCAACCTGCGCGGCGCCTACCTCATCGGCGCGAACCTGCGCGGGGCCGACCTGCGCCTGGCCGACCTGATCGGCGCCGACCTGCGGGGCGCCGACCTGTCCGGGGCCGACCTCACCGGCTGCGTCTTCCTCACCCAGGCCCAGGTCAACGCCGCCAAGGGCAGCCCCGCCACGAGGCTGCCCGCCGCCCTGACCCGTCCCGCCCACTGGACGGCCACCGCCGCCGGGCCGGAGCCGAGCGCCCGGCGCGGCAGGGCCGGTTCCCCCGGCAGGCAGGGCCGCCGCGGCCGGCGTTAAAGGGACATGTAGTATCCCCTTTCATGCGCATGGGTGAAGGCGTCGAGTGGGGGCTCCACTGCTGCCTGGTGCTGGCGTGGCTGGAGGACGAGGCCCCGCTGTCCACCGGGCGGCTGGCGGCGCTGTTCGAGCTGCCGCCCGTCTACCTCAAGAAGCGGCTCCAGGCGCTGGTCCGCGCGGGCATCCTGGCCTCGGTGCCGGGCGCGCAGGGCGGGTTCAGGCTGGCCAGGCCGCCCGCCCGGATCACGCTCATGGACGTCGTCGCCGCGGTCGAGGGGCCCGACGAGGCGTTCAGGTGCACCGAGATCCGGCAGCGCGGCGCGGGGGCCGAGGCGCCCGCCCGCGAGTTCGCGCACCCGTGCGGGGTCGCGGCGGCCATGCGCCGGGCCGAGCTCGCCTGGCGGCGCGAGCTGGCCGCCCAGACGGTCGCCGACCTCATGGACGCGGCTCCGGCCAACGCCCCCGACCGCGCGCGCCGCCACTACGAACGCCTTCGCGGCTGAACTCGACCCCGCCCGCGGGGCGCACATCTGGAAGGAGAATCGGGATGTTGAATGTCCCGAATAAGACGGAGTCCCGGGGCCTCGCCCCGACGCTGGTGCTGGCGCTCGGGACGTTCGCCGTGGGGACGGACGCGTTCGTGGTGGCCGGGTTCCTGCCGGACCTGGCCGCGTCGCTGGAGGTCACCGAGGGGGCGGCCGGGCAGTCGGTGACGGTGTTCGCCGTCGCGTACGCGGTGCTGTCGCCCGTGCTGGCCACCGTCGCCGCGCGGGTCCCGCGGCGGGTGCTGCTGGTGACGGCGCTGGTCGTGCTCGGGCTGGCCAACCTGGGGTCGGCGCTGGCGCCGTCGTTCCCCGTGCTGGTGGTCAGCCGGGTGCTGGCGGCGGCCGGGGCGGCGGCGTACACGCCGGGCGCGGGCGCGGTGGCGGCGGTCCTGGTGCGGCCCGAGCTGCGGGCGCGGGCGCTGGCCGTGGTGGTGGGCGGGCTGACGGTCGCGACGGCGCTCGGCGTGCCGCTCGGCGACCTGGCCGGTGAACGGCTCGGCTGGCGGTACGCGCTGGGGGCGGTGGCCGTGGCCTGCCTGGCGGTCGCCGCCGCGGTGTACGCGATCATGCCGGTGCTGCCGGGCGCGCCTCGGGTGCCGCTGCGCGCCCGGCTGGACGTGCTGAGGCGGCCGGCGGTGACGGCCATCCTGCCGCTCACCGTGCTCGGGATGGCGGGCAGCTACACGGTGTACGCCTACAGCGTGCCCGCCCTGCGCGCGGTGGGCGTGGAGGGGACGGCGGGCATGCTGTTCCTGTACGGGCTCGGCGCCGTCCTCGGCAACCTGGCCGCCGGGTACGCCACCGACCGGTGGGGCGCCCACCGGGTGCTGCCGGTCGCGTACCTGGTCATGGCCGCCAGCCTGGGCCTGCTCGCCTGGATGGCGGCGGTCGGCCCGGCGGACGGCACCGCGGCCGGTTCTGCGGGTGGCACGGCGGTGCTGGTCGGCGTGCTGGTCCTGGCGTGGGGGGCGAGCAGTTGGTCTCAGACGCCGCCGCAGCAGCACCGGCTCATCGCCGCCGCGCCCGGGGAGGCGCCACTGGTGGTCTCGCTCAACTCCTCGGCGATCTACGCGGGCATCGGCGCGGGCACGCTGCTCGGCGGGCTCACGCTGCCGTCGGGCGCGGCCCTCACGTACGCGACCGGCGCGGCGCTGGCGGCCGCCGCCCTGCTGTTCGCCCTGGCCACCAGATCAGCGGGCGGCACCCCCGAGTGACCCGCGCCGCGCGGCCGGAGCCGGGCGGTGGCGGGGGACCACCCCCGCTCCGGCCGGTGGCGCGGGGCGGGTCAGGAAGTCTGGTCGCCGAGGGATTCGAGCAGGTCGCGCAGGGTGGCGGCCAGCTCGTCGCGCCGTTGCGCGGTGAGCGCCGACAGCATCCGCTGCTCGGTCGCCAGATGGTCGGGCAGCGCGCGGTCGATCAGCGCGAGCCCTTCGGCGGTGAGCGTCACGTGCACCCCGCGCCCGTCGGAGTCGCTGGGGGTGCGCCGCACCAGCCCCCGCGACTCCAGCCGGTCGAGCCGCTGGGTGACGGCCCCCGAGGTGACCATGGAGGCGCGCATCAGGGCGGCGGGGGTCAGCCGGTGGGGCGGTTCGCTGCGCCGCAACGTGGCCAGCACGTCGAACGAGGCCCGGTCGAGCCCGTGCCCGGCGAACGTACGGCCCAGCTCGGCCTCGATGAGCCGGGACAGCCGCGACAGCCGCCCGATCACCGCCATGGGGGAGACGTCCAGGTCAGGGCGCTGCGCGTGCCACTGCCTGAGGATGTAGTCGACCTGGTCAGCCACCCTCGCAGCCTACAAGTCTCTTAGCGGTGAGGAAAATCACCTGGCTGGAACGTCCAGCCTTCGGTTAATTTGTCTTAGTGCTAAGTAATCGAACGGGAACCGTTCTGCTGACCGCCCTCACCCCCGCCATCTGGGGGACCACCTACCTGATCACCACCGAGCTGCTGCCGCCCGGCCGCCCCCTGCTGGCCGCGTTGATCCGCGCGCTGCCGGCGGGGCTGATCCTGATCGCGATCACGCGGCGGCTGCCCCAGGGGAACTGGTGGTGGCGTGCCCTGGTGCTCGGTGCGCTCAACATCGGGTTGTTCTTCGCGTTGTTGTTCGTGGGCGCCTACCGGCTGCCCGGAGGGGTGGCCGCCACCGTCGGGGCCATCCAGCCGCTGCTGGTCGCGTTGTTGTCGGCGGGCCTGCTGGGTGAGCGGCTGACCTGGCGCGTCGCGCTGGCCGCGGCGGCGGGCGTGGCCGGGGTGAGCCTGCTGGTGCTGCGCGCCGACGCCCGGCTCGACCTGCTGGGCGTGGCCGCCGCGCTGGGCGGCGCGGTGGTGATGGCGGTCGGGGTCGTGCTCAGCAAGCGCTGGAAGTCGCCCGCGCCGCTGCTGGCCACCACCGGCTGGCAGCTCACGGCCGGCGGCCTGCTGCTCGCCCCGGTGACGTTCCTCGTCGAGGGGCCGCCGCCCGCCCACCTGACCGGCGAGAACCTGGCCGGGTACGCCTACCTCGCGATCATCGGCTCGGCCCTGGCCTACACCCTGTGGTTCCGGGGCATCCGCGAGCTGTCGGCCACCAAGGTCACCTTCCTCGGGCTGCTCAGCCCCGTCGTCGCCACCGCGCTCGGCTGGCTGGTGCTCGGCCAGCGGCTCACGCTCGCGCAGGTGGCCGGCGCCGTCATCGTGCTCGCCGCCCTGCTCGCGGCGCAGCTCCAGCCCGTACGGCACCGCGCCGCGCCCGAGCCGGTGGAGGCCCCCGTGCCCGCGGGCGGGAAACGATGATCGCGTCCGCCGCTAGGATCGGGCCGAGGAGGCCGGTATGAGCGTGCAGGCGTACCCCGTGACCGGGCCGGTGGCCGAGCACGGCGAGGGGCCCGTGTGGTCCGCCCGCTGGGGCGGGCTGCGGTGGGTGGACATGCTGGCCGGCGACGTGCTGGCCCTCGACGACGCGGGCGGCGTGCGGCGGCGGCACGTCGGCCCGGTCGCCGCGGCGCTGCGCCCGCGCGCGTCCGGCGGTTACGTGGTGGCCGGCGAACGCGAGCTGCTGCTGGCCGACGCCGACGACCTCGACGCGCCGCTGCGCCCGCTCGGCCAGGCGTGGAGCGACCCGGGCGTGCGCATGAACGACGGCGGCTGCGACCCCGAGGGCCGCTTCTACATCGGCAGCATGCCCTACGACGAGACCCCCGGAGCCGGCTCCCTCTACGTGGCCGGTCCGGACGGCGCGCTCAGCCCGGTGATCACCGGCGTCACCGTCTCCAACGGCCTCGACTTCAGCCCCGACGGCAGCCTGGCCTACTACGCCGACACCGCCACCGGCCGGGTGGACGTCCTCGACCACGACCCGGCGGGCGGGCTCACCGGGCGCAGGCCGTTCGTGACGATCGACCCCGGCCAGGGCGCGCCCGACGGGCTGACGGTCGACGCCGAGGGCGGGGTGTGGGTGGCGCTCTGGCAGGGATTCGCCGTGCACCGGTACACCCCCGGCGGGCGGCTCGACGCCGTGGTGGAGCTGCCGGTCGGCAAGGTCACCGCGGTCACGTTCGGCGGCCTCGGCCTCGACCGGCTGTTCGTCACCACGTCGAGGCTCGGGGTGGACGCCCGGGAGCAGCCGGAGGCGGGCGCCCTGTTCGCGGCCGACCCCGGCGTGCGCGGCCGCCCGGTGCTGCCCACCACCCTGTGACGGCGGCGCAGGACGATCAGCGGGGGTGGTCGCCGGTGGCGCCGTCGATCAGCTCGCGCAGGATGTCCATGTGGCCCGCGTGGCGCACGGTGTCCTCGATCATGTGGATGAGCACCCAGCGCAGGGTCACCCGGCGGCCCGCCCACGAGGTGCCCGGCTCGTCGAGGGGGAGGTCGGAGATCGCCTTGTCGGCGGCGGCGCGGGCCCGGCCGTAGAAGGCGACGATCTGCTCGGTGGTCTCCCGCTCGCCGATCGCGAAGTCGTCCTCGGGGGCGAACCACAGCGGCTCGGCCTCGCGGCCGAAGGTGGCGCAGAACCAGCCGTACTCGACGGCGGCCAGGTGTTTGACGATGCCGAGCAGCGACGTGCCGGACGGCGTCATCGGCCGCCTGACCTGCTCCTCGCCCAGGCCCTGGAGCTTCCACACGATCACGTCGCGGTGCCGGTCGAGGCTGGCGTGCAGGCTCTCCTTCTCGCCACCGGACGGCGGCACTTCTCTTACCATGCCCGCGACCGTAACAGCCGGGACCGACACGTTGCCGCCGGCCGCCGGAGGCCGCGATACTCCCTGCATGATCGGTCATATCGGCATCAACGTCCCCGACCTGCGGGCGGCCAAGGAGTACTACGACGCCCTCCTGCCGTACCTCGGCTTCAAGGAGTTCTTCAGCAGCGAGGAGGAGATCGGCTACATGCCGGCCAGCGACAAGCCGGGCACGTACCTGTTCCTCTACCCCGCGCAGGAGCCCGGCGACTACTCGCGGCACCGCACCGGCCTGCAACACCTCGCGTTCTCGCTGCGCAGCCGGTCCGCGGTGGCCGAGGCGCACGCGCGGGCGGTGGAGCTCGGCTCGCAGGTGCTGCACGAGCCCAGGGAGTTCCCCGAGTACCCGCCGCCCTACCACGCCGCGTTCTGGCTCGACCCGCACGGCGTCATGCTGGAGGCCGTCTGCCACTACGACCGCGACTGAGCTGCGGCGATCCCGGTCCCGCACGGCTGGACGGCCTCCGCCGGGGAAGGTTCCCTGTCGGTGCCGCCGTACGACGTGCGGGCGCGGACCGGTGTGCGATCTTCAGGTGCGAGGAGGCGAGGGCTAGCCTGGAGGATGACGTCCCGCACGGGCCCGGCGGCAGGCCGGGCGTGGACGACGCGCGGCCCGATGTCATGATGTCCCCGACGCTCGACCGGGAGGAAACGATCGTGGGGCCTTTCGCGGGCGGTGGGCTGCCCCCGGACGACGTCGTCGTCGCGGCGCTGCGGGCCGGGGACGAGTCGATGTTCGCCGCGCTCCTCGACACCTGGTCGCGGGGGATGCTGCGGGCGGCCAGGTCCTACGTGTCCACCGACGACTCGGCCGAGGAGGTCGTGCAGGACACGTGGCTGGCGGTCATCGGCGCCATCGACGCCTTCGAGGGGCGCTCCTCGGTCAAGACGTGGGTCTACCGCATCCTGGTCAACACCGCCAAGAAACGCGGCCTGCGCGAGAGCCGCACGCTGCCGTGGAGCGCGTTCGAGCCGCCCGCCGAGCCGGCCCAGAAGGAGCACGGCCCGACGCCGGAGGGCGCGGTGCTCGCCTCGGAGGCGCGCGGTCTCATCGGTGAGGCGCTGGCCGGGCTGCCGCCCCGGCAGCGGATCGTCATCACCCTGCGTGACCTGGAGGGATGCACGTCGGAGGAGGTTTGCGAGATCCTGGAGATCTCGGCGGCCAACCAACGGGTGCTCCTGCACCGGGCAAGAGCCACGGTCCGCGACCGGCTCGAAGGCTACTACCAGTCCGTGAAGCGGTCAGAATAGGTTAAACGGTTCAACGCTCAGAGGTGAGGCGGTCAACGTCGTGAAGCGGTTCACGTGCGACGAGCTGGTAGAACTCATCACCGCCTACCTTGACGGCGCTCTTGACCGGCCCGAACGCGAGGCGTTCGAGGCGCACGCGGCGGCCTGCGCCGACTGCGCGCGGCAGCTCGACCGGTTCCGCGAGACCGTCCGGGCCCTGCGCGAGCTCCCGCCGGAGCGCAAGTTGTCCGACGGCACGCGCGACCGCCTGATGTCCGCCTTCAGAGCCCGCCGCCGTCGCGGCTGACGACCCAGGAGTCGCAAAAGGGGCAAATCCCGGCAGATCATCAAATTTCCGTGTAACGCTGGCGGGTCTCGCGGGTCTGTAAGCACATGCGCCACGCGATGACCGGCCCGGCGGCCGGCGGGTCCGGCGCCCCGGGAGCGGCCGGCGAGCCGCTCCGGGGCGTGCCGGAGGTGGAGGAGTTCGCACGCCGGTGCTTCGCACCCGCCCCGGGCGACCGGGTGGGGGCCGAGCTGGAGTTCCTGATCTTCGACCGGGCGGACCCGGCGCGGCAGGTCCCGATGGACCGGGTGAAGCAGGTCGTCCCGGCGCTGGCCGGCGGGAGCCGGGTGACGTACGAGCCGGGCGGCCAGATCGAGCTGTCGGGCCCGGCCGGGCCGCCCGCCGAGGCCATCGGACGGCTGGCCGCCGACGTGGCCGCCGTACGCGCGGCGCTCGGGCGGGCCGGGCTGGTGCTGGGCGGCGTGGGGCTCGACCCGCTGCGCCCGGCCCGGCGGCAGCTCCGCCAGCCGCGCTACGACGCCATGGCCGAGTTCCTGGGCCGCCCGTACGGGCCGCTGATGATGTGCTCGACGGCGTCCGTCCAGGTCAACGTGGACCTGGGGGAGCGGCCGGCGGTCCGGTGGGAGCGCGCCAGGCTGCTCCGGCCCGTCCTGACCGCGGCCTTCGCCAACTCGCCGCTGAGCCGCGGACGCCCCTGCGGCTGGATGTCGGGCCGCCAGGCCGTCTGGGAGAACCTGGACCCGACCCGCACCGCCCCCGTCGACGGCCCTGGCGACGGCTCCGTCGACGGCTCAGGCGACCCGGCGGCGGCCTGGGCGGCGTACCTGCTGGACGCCCGGCTCATGCTCGTCCGCGAGGACGAGCGCCGCTACCGCGCGGTCGGCGACGGCTCGACCTTCCGCGACTGGCTCGGCGGCGCGGGCGAGCGCCCGCCCACCCCCGACGACCTGGCCTACCACGCCACCACGCTGTTCCCGCCGGTCCGGCCGCGCGGCTGGCTGGAGATCCGCTACCTCGACGCCCAGCACCCGGACGACTGGCCGGTGTGCGTCGCCGTCACCCACGCGCTGATCACCGACGACCGCGCCGCCGACGCCGCACTGTCGGCCGCCGAGCCCGTCGCGGGCCTGGCCGAGGCGGCCGCCAGGTGCGGCCTGACCGACCCGCGGCTAGCCCGCGCCGCCGAGGCGGCCTTCCGCGCCGCCGTCGAGGCGCTGCCCCGGCTCGGCGCGCCCGCCGGCCTGGTCGACGGCGTGTCCGGCTTCGCCGCCCGGTACGTGAGCGCGGGCCGCTCCCCGGCGGCCGACCTGATGGAGCTGATGACGGACCCGGTACGGCGCCTGCCGGCCTGGCTGAGCGGAGAAGGACGGGCATGAACGACATCAAGGAACGCATCGCCGCCGAGCTGACCGCGGTGCGCGACCGTTCGCTGACCTACACCGAGGCCGAGGACGACCTCCTGCTGCGCCAGCACTCCCCGCTGATGTCGCCGCTGGTGTGGGACCTCGCGCACGTCGGCAACTACGAGGAGCTGTGGGTGCTGCGCGAGGCCGCCGGCATCACGCCGCTGCGCCCCGAGATCGACGACATCTACGACGCCTTCAAGCACCCCCGCAAGGACCGTCCCGCCCTGCCGATCCTCGGCCCGGCCGAGGCCAGGAAGTACATCGGCGGCGTGCGCGGCCGGGTGCTCGACGTGCTGGACGCCATCGACCTGGAGGCCGCCGCCCCGCTGCACCGCGACGGGTTCGTGTTCGGCCTGGTCATCCAGCACGAGCACCAGCACGACGAGACGATGCTGGCCACCTGGCAACTGTCCCGGCAGCCCGGCCTGGTCCGCGACGGCGACCTGCCGCCGGGCCGCGCCACCGGCCCCGCCGAGGTGTACGTCCCCGCCGGCCCCTTCCAGATGGGCACCGGCACCCTGCCCTGGGCCTACGACAACGAGCGCCCCGCCCACCGGGTGGACCTGCCCGCCTACTGGATCGACCGGTTGCCCGTCGGCAACGCCGCCTACGCCGCGTTCGTCGAGTCCGGCGGCTACGACGACCCGCGCTGGTGGCACCCGGACGGCTGGCGCTGGCGGCAGGAGAGCGGGGCCACCGCGCCGCTGTTCTGGACCCGCGAGGGCGACGCGTGGTGGCGCACCCGCTTCGGCCGCGCCGAGCACGTCCCGATGGACGAGCCGGTCCAGCACGTGAGCTGGTACGAGGCCGACGCCTACGCCCGCTGGGCGGGCCGGCGGCTGCCCACCGAGGCCGAGTGGGAGAAGGCGTGCGGCTGGGACCCGGAGGCCGGGCGCGCCCGCAAGTACCCGTGGGGCGACGAGGACCCCCGTCCCGACCTGGCCAATCTCGGTCACCGGGCGGCCCGGCCGGCCCCGCTGGGCGCCTACCCCGCCGGGGCGAGCGCGTACGGGGCCGAGCAGATGGTCGGCGACGTGTGGGAGTGGACCGGGTCGTGGTTCCAGCCCTATCCCGGGTTCCGCAGCTTCCCGTACAAGGAGTACAGCGAGGTCTTCTTCGGGCAGGAGTACCGGGTGCTGCGCGGCGGCTCGTGGGCGGCCGACCCGGCGGCGGTGCGCACGACGTTCCGCAACTGGGACTACCCGGTCCGGCGGCAGATCTTCACCGGCTTCCGCTGCGCCCGCGACGCCGAGCGGGCCTAGATGTGCCGGCACGCCGCCTGGCTGGGCGTCCCGCGCCCGCTGACCTCGCTGATCCACGAGCCGGCGCACGGCCTGCTCGCCCAGTCGTACGCGCCCCGGCGGCAGCGCCACGGCACGGTCAACGCCGACGGCTACGGCATGGCCTGGTACGACCCGGCCAGGCCGGAGCCGGTGCGCTACCGCCGCGCCATCCCCATCTGGGCCGACGCCAACCTGCCCGCGCTCGCCGAGATCGCCCGCTCCGGGTGCCTGCTCGCGGCCGTGCGGTGCGCCACGACCGGCATGCCGGTGGAGGAGAGCGCCACCGCGCCGTTCGCCGGGGGCGGCTGGCTGCTCAGCCACAACGGCCGGGTCGAGCGCGACGCGGTCATGGACCTGGCCGACGACCTGCCCGAGAGCCCCTGCGACTCGGCCTGGCTGGCCGCCGCCGTGTTCGCCCGCGGCAGCGCCGGTCTCGCCCTGGCCGCGGCGCTGGCCGACGTCGTCGTGCGCGCGGGGGAGAAGGACCCCGCCGCCCGGCTGAACCTGCTCGCCTGCGACGGCACGGCGCTGGCCGCGACCGTCTGGGGCGACACCCTGTTCTTCCGCGCCGACCAGGACGGCGTGTACGTGGCCAGCGAGCCGCTCGACGACCGGCCGGGCTGGCAGGAGGCGCCCGACCGCAGCCTGCTCACCGCCACGCCGGACGACGTACGCGTCCAGCCGTTGTGACCTTCCAGGAGGATCTCGTGCCCGTCACCCAGCCGACCGTCCATGTGACCAGCCACCTTGACCCCGGCTACCTGCGCCAGGCGCTCGAACACGACGTCAGGACCGGGCTGACGGCCACGCCCAAGTGGCTGCCGCCCAAGTGGTTCTACGACGAGGCGGGCAGCGACCTGTTCTCGCGCATCACCCGGCTGCCCGAGTACTACCCGACCCGCCGCGAGCTGACGATCCTGCGCGCGCGGGCGGCCGCGATCGCCGCCGCCTCCGGCGCCGACACGCTGGTCGAGCTGGGCTCGGGCACGAGCGAGAAGACCGTCCTGCTGCTGGACGCGCTCACCGAGGCGGGCACGCTGCGCGCGTACACGCCGGTGGACGTGGACGCCGTCACCCTGGAGGCGGCGGCGCGCCGGCTGGGCGGGCGCTTCCCCGGGCTGGAGGTGCGGGGGGTCTGCGCCGACTTCGAGCGCCACCTGCGGCTGCTGCCGCGCTCGGGCCGGCGCATGGTGGCCTTCCTCGGCGGCACGATCGGCAACCTCGAACCGGCCGCCCGCGAGGTGTTCCTGAAGGAGGTGCGGGCCACCCTGCGGCCCGGCGACACGTTCCTGCTCGGCGCCGACCTGGTGAAGGACGCCGGGCGGCTGGTCGCGGCCTACGACGACGCCGCCGGGGTGACGGCCGCGTTCAACCGGAACGTCCTGCGCGTGGTGAACCGGGAGCTGGCGGCCGGGTTCGAGCCGGCGGCGTTCGAGCACGTCGCCCTGTACGACCAGCGCAACGAGTGGATCGAGATGCGGCTGCGGGCCACCCGGGACATGCGGGTGCCGGTCGGCGCGCTCGGCCTGACCGTGGACTTCGCCGCGGGAGAGGAGATGCGGACCGAGATCAGCGCCAAGTTCCGGCTGGAGCCGCTGGGGGAGGAGCTGGCCGCGGCCGGGTTCACCGTCCTGCGCTCGTGGACCGACCCCGACGGCGACTTCGGGCTGCTGCTGGCCGGGGCGTGATCGCCGCGCGCTGGCGGGCCGCCCGTTCGGCCGGACCGCCCGGCCACCTGGACGCGGCCGGCTGCAACGTGCCCAGCGACCGGGCGCTGGCCGCGACGGTCGAGCACCTGCGGCGCGAACGCGAGCTCGGCGGGTACGCCGCCGCGCCCGGACTGGCCGTGCCCAGGGCCGCGCTGGCCGCCCTGACCGGCGCGGACGCGGCCGACGTCGCCTTTCTGGAGAGCGGCACGGCCGCGATGGCGGCGCTGCTCGGCGGCTGGCGGCTGCCGCCGGACGCCCGGGTCGGCTTCACCCGCTCGGAGTACGGCAGCACGCTCATGCTGCTGCACCGCCTGGCCGCCGAGCGCGGCTGGACCCTCGCCGAGCTGCCCGCCGACGACGACGCCCGGCTCGACCTGGACGCCCTGTCCGCCGCCCTGCGCCGCGGCCTGGACCTGGTCACCCTGCCGCACCTGCCCTCCCACCGGGGCACCGCGCAGCCGGTCGCGGAGATCGGCCGCCTGTGCCGGGAGGCCGGCGTCCCCCTGGTCCTGGACGTGTGCCAGTCGCTCGGCCACCTCGACGTCACCGGCGCGCGGGCCGCCGCCTACGTCGGCACCTCCCGCAAGTGGCTGGCCGGGCCGCGCGGCGTCGGCTTCCTGATCGTGCCCGGCCTCACCGAGGACATGGACGCGGCGGCCCCCGCGCTCGGCGGCCACGTCTGGCTGGCGGACCCGGCGCGCACCGGGCCGCTGCCCGGCGCCGCGCGCTACGAGAGCGCCGAGTCGGCGGTGGCGGCGCGGATCGGCCTCGGCGTCGCCGTCCTGGAGCACCACGCGCTGGGGCCGGACGCGGTCCGCGCCCACCTCGCCGAGCTGGGCGCGGCGGCCCGGCGCACGCTCGACGGCAGGGGCGGCTGGCGGGTGGTGGAGCCGTACGACGAGCCGACGGCCATCGTCACCCTGCGCCCGCCCGGCGGCGCGGACGCCACCAGGACGGCCGCGGCGGCGGCCGGGGCGGGCCTGCTGGTGGGCGTCGCGCCGGTCGCCCGCGCCCCGCTCGACCTGCGGGAGCCGGTGCTGCGCGTCTCGCCGCCCCCGGGAACCCGGCAGGAGACCCTGGACGCCCTGGCCCGCGTCCTCGAAGGCCGCTAGCGCAGGCGGGCGCGAGAGCGGGCGGCCCTCAGGGCAGGCGGGCCTCGCAGGGGGGCGGGCGCTAGAGCAGGCGGTCGAAGCCGACCAGCAGGTGCGCGGGCCCGCGCAGCGACGCGCTGTGCCGGTACGGCGGCGGCCCGTCGGCCAGTTCCGGCCCGACCAGCCTGCTCACCAGCGCGCCCAGGGCGACCCGCGCCTCGATCCGGGCCAGCGGCGCCCCCACGCAGTAATGGACGCCCCCGCCGAACCCCAGATGCTGGTTGTCCCGCCGCGCCGGGTCGAAGCGGTCGGCGCCGGGGAAGCGGGCCGGGTCACGGCTGCCCGAGGCCAGCAGCAGCGCCACGTCCGCGCCCTGGGGGACGGTGACCCCGGCGATCTCGATGTCGGCCAGCGTCGTGCGGGTGCGGAACTGCACCGGCGGGTCGTAGCGCAGCACCTCCTCGACGGCCGGGACGATCAGCCCCGGGTCGGCGCGCAGCCGCGCCAGCGCCTCCGGGTTGCGCAGGAACGTCAGCATGCCGTTGGCGATCAGGTTGACGGTGGTCTCGTGGCCGGCGATGAGCAGCAGGGCCATCGTCGCGATGATCTCCGGGGCGTCCATGCGCTCGGCCGCGCGGTCGGTGAGCAGCGCCGACAGCAGGTCGTCCGACGGGCGGGCGTGCCGCTCGGCGGCCAGCTCCACCAGGTACGCGCGCAGCTCCGGCGCGGCGGTCTCGGCCTGCCGCACCTCCTCCTCCGACAGCCCCTCGGGCGGGTCCAGCGTGCGGGCCAGCGCCGAGGCCCAGCCGTGGAAGCGCGGCTCGTCCTCCTTGGGCACGCCGAGCAGGTCGCAGATCACCGTGACCGGCAGCGGGTAGGCCAGGTCGTCCACCACGTCCATGGAGTCGTGGCCGGCGCGGCGGTCGAGCAGCTCGGCCACCAGCGACACCACGTGCTCCCCGAGCCGGTTGACGCGCTCCGGGGTGAAGTGCCGCATGACGATCCGCCGCAGCCGGTCGTGGTCGGGCGGGTCGAGGAAGATGAACGCCGGTTTGCGGGACTCCTGGCCGTCCTGGGCGTCCTGTCCGGCCATCAGCCTGCCGGAGGCGCCGAACGAGCCGGAGCCGCTCCTGCTCTTGCGCTCGTCGGAGCTGATCCGCGGGTCGTGCAGCAGCGAGACGATCTCGGCGTACGTGCTCACCGCGTACAGGTCGTCCCCCTGGCGGGAGACGGGCCTCTCGCGCAGCAGGGCGTACAGCGGGTACGGGTCGGGGCGGCTCGCCTCGTCCAGGACCTGCGCGAACAGGCTCTGCGTGACCTGGTGGGCCATGGTCGTCCTCCGGCTCTCATTCCAGCGGCGGCGCGGTCAGCGGCGAGCGGGGGTCGCGCTCGCGCGGCACCTCGCGCGCGGTCGGGCCCTGCCCGGTCACCGCGGCCGTCGGGCTGTGCGTGGACTGGCCGTCCACGGTCAGTCCTGCGGGCACCGGGAGCAGCGTGCGCGGCCCGTCGGCGGCCCGCAGGTCGGGCGGGAAGGGCGCGGCCGCCTCGATCAGGCCGGCGTAGGCGGGCAGCGAGCGCGGCGCGTCCACCGCGACCGCCGCCACGCACCGGCCCTGGCGGCCGAAACAGGCCACGAAGCGGCGCTCGGCCACCGAGCCCTGCGTGACCACCACCTCGTCGGCGATCGTCGGCAGGCCGACGGACTTGATGCTGACGCCGAACTGGTAGGACCAGAACGCCGGCAGCCCCCGGTGCGGGCGCGGCCGGTCGGCGACCATGTTGTGCGCGGCGGTGGCCGCCTGCCGCACCGCGTTGTCCCAGTGCTCCACGGCCAGCAGCAGGCCGTCGTAGTGCGGGTGCGGCCAGCGCGCCACGTCGCCGGCCACGAACACGTCGGAGGTGACGATCGCGTCGGCGTCGAAGGCCCGGCAGGCGGCGTCGCACACCACCCCGCGCGCGTCGGCCGCCAGGCCCGCCCCGGCCAGCCATTCGGTGTTGCGGACGGCCCCGAGCGCCACCACCGCGACCTCGACCGGCAGGACGTCGCCGTCGGACAGGTGCGCCGCGCGCAACCGGCCCTGCGCGTCGCCCTCCAGCGCCATCACCGTGGTGTTCACCCGCAGGTCCACGCCGTGCTCGCGGTGCAGCCGGGCGGCGACGCTGCCGGCCGCCGCGCCCAGGGCGCCGGCCAGCGGGGCCGGGCCGCGTTCTGCGACCGTCACGGCCAGGCCCATCTCGCGGCACACGGAGGCGATCTCCGAGCCGGTGAACCCGCCGCCGATGACCAGCACCCGGCTCGGCCCGGCGGCGAGGGCGGCTTGCAGGCTCGCCGCGTCGTCGCGTCCGCGCAGGGTGAACACGCCGGTCAGGGCCGCCTCGGCGGGCTCGGGCCAGGGGCGCGCCCGGGTGCCGGTGGCGATCAGCACCCGGTCGAAGCCGATCTCGCGCCCGCCGGCCAGGCGTACCTGCCGGGTGCGCAGGTCCAGGCCGGTGGCGGGCTCGCCGAGCAGCCAGCGCGCCCGCAGGTCCCGCGCCGCGACGAGCGCGGTGTGCGCGGGCGAGGCGCGTCCGGCCAGCACCTGCTTGGACAGCGGCGGCCGGTCGTAGGGCTCGTACGGCTCGTCGCCGATCAGCGTCAGCTCCCCGGTGAAGCCCTCGGCGCGCAGCGTCTCGGCGGCCCGCAGGCCGGCCAGCGAGGCGCCCACGATCACCGCGCTACGCATGGTCGTCCGGCGAGCAGGTGATCGCCTGCACCGGGCAGGCCGCGGCGGCCTCGCGCACCTGCTCGCGCAGCGCGTCGGCCGGGGCGTAGTCGTACTCGAGGGACTCGGCGCCGTGGAACCGGAAGACCGCCGGCGCCGCGAACACGCACTGGCCGTAGCTCAGGCAGCGGTTCAGATCGACGAGCACTCTCATGTCCGCCACGTTACGAACGGCTGCTCCAGCCACGTTCCAACCTGATCCCAAGTTTTCCTGATTTGCGAAACCTAGGACTCCTAGGATAAAACCTAGGAAGGTTAGGTTCCCTGCTGCGGAGGTGGATCATGATGGCTCGGGCCGGTCTGACGGCGGACCGCGTGACGGAGGCGGCCGGGGAACTGGCCGACGAGGCCGGGTTCGACAACCTGACGGTCTCGGCCCTGGCGCGCCGCTTCGGCGTCGCGGACGCCAGCCTCTACTCCCACGTCAGGAACCTCCAGGACCTGCGCGTCCGGGTGGCCCTGCGCGCCGCCCGCATCCAGGCCGACGCGCTGACCGCGGCCGTCGCCGGCAAGGCGGGCAAGGACGCGCTGGCCGCCTTCGCCGCCGCCTACCGCGACTTCGCACTCGCCCACCCGGGCCTGTACGAGGCCACCCAGCTCCGGCTCGACCCCGAGATCGTCGCCGGGTGCGCCGACGTCCAGCGGATCTTCACCACCACCAACGCGGTCGTGGCCGCGTACGGGCTGCCCGAGCCGGCCCACACCGACGCCATCCGGCTGCTGCGCAGCACCTTCCACGGCTTCACCAACCTGGAGGCCCGCGGCGGCTTCCAGGCCTCCCGCGACGTCCGCAGCTCGTGGGACGCGATCATCGACGCGCTCGACAGCGCACTGAGACATTGGCAGGTTTCCCCATGACCGGAACGACCGCGACGCGGCCCGGCCTCGACCGGCGGCTGCTGACGGTCGCCGGGGTGCTCACCCTCGGCGCCTTCACCGCCCTGCTCGACGGCACGGTCGTCGGCGTCGCCACGCACACCCTGGCCCGCGCCTTCTCCGCCGACCTGGCCGCCACCCAATGGGTGACGACCGCCTACCTGCTCGCCCTGGCCGCGGTCATCCCGGCGACCGGGTGGGCGGCCCAGCGGTTCGGCGCCGGGACGGCCTGGACCGCCTCGCTCGCCGTGTTCCTGGCCGGCTCGATCCTGTGCGGATCGGCCTGGTCGCTCGGCAGCCTCATCGCCTTCCGCGTCGTGCAGGGGGCCGGGGCCGGCATGCTCTTCCCGCTCAGCCGGATCATCGTCGTCGAGCTGGCCGGGCGCGAGCGGCTCGGCCGGATGATGGCGCTGATGGCCGTGCCCGCCGTGTTCGCGCCCGTGCTCGGGCCGGTCGTCGGCGGCGTGCTGGTGGAGACGCTGTCGTGGCGGTGGGTGTTCCTGGTCAACGTCCCGTTCGTGGCGGCCGGCGTCGTCCTTTCGGCTCTGTACGTGCGCACCGCCCGGCCCGGCGGCCCGGCCGAACGCCTCGACGTGGCCGGCCTGCTCGGCGTGAGCGGCGGCCTGACCCTGCTGCTGCACGGGCTGAGCGGGGCCGGCGAGCCCGTGGCCGCGCTGACCGCGGCCGCCGGCGCGCTGCTGCTGGCCGCCTGCCTGTGGCGGGCCGCCCGCACCTCCGGGCCGCGGATCGTCGAGCCCGGCCTGTTCCGCGACCGGGCCTTCGCCGCCTCCGCCGCGCTGGCCTTCCTGGCCAACTTCTCCCTGTTCGCCGCCGTGTTCCTGGTGCCGCTGTTCATCCAGACGGCCGAGGGGTCGGGGGCGCTCGGCGCCGGGCTGGTGCTCGCGCCGCAGGGGCTCGGCATGCTCGTCGCGGTGCTGGCGGCCGGCCGGCTGATCGACCTGAACGGCAACCCGCGCCGGATCGTCGTCACGGGCCTGGTCCTGCTGGCGGCAGGGACGCTGCCGTTCGCGCTGGCCGACCCCGGCGCGAGCACGGCGCTGCTGACGGTGGCGCTGTTCGTCCGCGGGGTGGGGGCCGCGCTCGCGGTCTCACCCACCATGATCACCCTCTATCACTCGCTGCCGCCGGCCAAGGTGCCCGCCGCGACCACCGCCAACGCCATCGGCCAGCAGGTCGGCGCGGCGGCCGGCACCGCCTGCGTGGCCGTCCTGCTCCAGCACGGCGGCTACCGGCCCGCCTTCTGGGTCACGCTGGCCGCCGTCGCGCTCTGCCTCCTGCCCGCCCTGTTCCTCCCGTCCTCGAAAGCAGGCACGTCATGAACCCCGTCACCGAGAGCGAGATCCGCTCGTCCTTCGTCAACTGCTCCAGGGGCGAGTCCCGGCGGCTCGCCGTCCCGCGCGGGCTGCCCGAGCTGCCCTGGCCCGACCTCGACTTCCTGGGCTGGCGCGATCCGGGGGCGCCCGAGCGGGCGTACCTGGTGGCCGAGCGCGGCGGCGCGCCGGTCGGCGTCGCGCTGCGGCTCGGCCAGGAGGTGCGCAGGAGCTTCACCAAGAGCACGCTCTGCTCGGTCTGCGTGACCCCGCACGCCGGGACCGGCGTCGCGCTGTTCACCGCGCCCCGGGTCGGCGCGGCGGGGCGGCAGGGCAACACGGTGGGCGCCTACATGTGCGCCGACCTGGCCTGCTCCCTGTACGTCAGGGGCCGCAAGGAGACCGAGCTGGGCGTCCGGTTCGAGTCGCTGAGCGTGGCCGAGCGCGTCGCCAGGACGGCGGTCAACCTGGACGCCTTCCTCGACAAGATCCTTGACGGCGCCCTGGAGTGAGCGGGCCGTGAACTGTCGGGCCCGCCTGCGACACTCGCCGGATGTTGATATTGGAACTGTTGCGGCCGGCGTTGCTGTCCGCCTGGGGGCCCGACACCTGCGACACCGCCGCGCGCGAGCAGTGGCGGCCCGACAACCCGGCCAGGGGGCAGTGCGGGATCACCGCGCTGGTGGTCCAGGACCTGCTCGGCGGCGACCTGATCCTGGCCGAGGTGCACGCCGACGGCGTCAAGGTCGGTCACCACTACTGGAACGTGCTGCCCGGCGGCACCGAGGTCGACTTCACCGCCGACCAGTTCCACCCGGGTGAGGTCGTCGTGAACCCGCAGCTCCAGCACCGTCCCCCGGACGCGCCGCGCCGGTGCCGCGAGCAGTACGAGCTGCTGCGCCACCGCGTGGTCACCGCGCTGTCCGGGCCGCCGCCCACCTGAGGCGTCATGTGACGCCATCATGGCGTCATCATGGCATTGCAATGGCGTCATCTCGCATGTCATGATGGCGTCATGGACCTTGCCCCGTATGTCGATCAACTCCGGCGCGAGCTCATGCTCGCCGCCGGCACGGGCGGCGAGGAGGCCCGCGCGCTGGCCGAGCGCTTCGCCGCGAGCCTGGAGTCGGCCGCCCGGCTCGCCCTGCTGGAGGCCCTGTCGGCCGCCGCCGACGAGATCACCCAGGACCTCGCGCCCGGCTCGGTCGAGGTGCGGCTGCGCGGACGCGACCCCGCCTTCGTCGTGACGTCACCGCCCGCCGCCCACCCGTTCCCGGACCAGGACGCAACGCCCGGGAGCGCGGGGCCCGCCGACCGGCCGTCCGCGCCGCCGCCCGAGGCCGACGAGGGCGGCACGTCCCGGATCTCCCTCCGGGTCCCCGAGGCGCTCAAGCCGCGCATCGAGGAGGCCGCCGCGCGCGACGGGCTGTCCGTCAACGCCTGGCTGGTCCGCGCCGTCTCCGCGGCGCTCGACCCCGGCGACGCCACCCGCCGCGCCACCCGGCGCCCGGCCCCGCAGACCGGCAACCGCTACAGCGGCTGGGTGCGCTGATGACCATGCCGACCGATGACAGGGAGATCGGAATGCCGGCCTTCGACACGCCCAGCCCCATCGTCGCCGTCCTCGACCTGGCGACCGCCGCCGTCCGCGTCGTCGCGGGCGACCGCGCCGAGACCGTGGTCGAGGTCCGCCCGAGCGACGAGCACAACGACGCCGACGTCCAGGCCGCCCGGCACGTCCAGGTCCATTACGCCGACGGCAGGCTCACGGTGGCCGCCGGCAAGGAGCAGGGGGCGCCGGCGCCCGGCTGGGGGCTCTCGCTCGGCAAGCTCGTCGAGTCGCCCGCCGACTGGGCGCGCTCGCTGCTGCTCGGCACGGGCTCGGTGGAGGTGACGATCGAGCTGCCGGCCGGGTCCCGCCTCGACGCCAGGACGTCCGGCGGCCTGTCGTGCCGCGGGCCGCTCGGCGACGTCACGGCGACCAGCACGTACGGCGACATCCGCGTCGAAGAGGCGGGCCGGCTGCGCCTGAGGAGCACCCACGGCGCCGTCTCCGTCACCAGGGCGCGCGGGCACGCCGAGATCACCACGAACCACGGAGACATCCGCGTCGGCGAGATCGACGGCACCGCCGCGGTCAAGACCGCCCACGGCGACGTGCGCCTCGGCGAGGTCACCGGCGAGCTGCGGCTCAACAGCGCCCACGGCGACATCACCGTGGAGCGCCCGCTGGCCGGCGTCGTCGCCAAGACCGCCTACGCCGGCGTGGAGATCCGCGAGGTGAGGTCCGGCACGGTCGTCATGGAGACCACCGGCGGCGGCCTCGACGTCGGCGTCGGCGAGGGCACCTCCGCCTGGCTCGACGTCAGCTCCCGCTACGGCACCGTGAACGTCGCCCTCGACCCCGGCGACGACCCCGGCGACGCGGCCCGGACCGTCGAGATCCACGCACACACCACGCACGGCGACATCGACATCCACCGTTCCTGACGACCGAGGAGACCGACATGCCAGACGCGATCGTGGTCGAGGGGCTGACCAAGAGGTACGGCGAGGTGTCCGCCCTCGACGGCGTCGACCTGACCGTCCCGGAGGGGACGGTTTTAGGACTGCTGGGCCCCAACGGCGCCGGCAAGACCACCACGGTGAGGATCCTCACCACGCTCCTGCGACCGGACGCCGGCCGCGCCACGGTGGCCGGGCTCGACGTCGTCCGCGACGCCCGCAGGCTGCGCGCCCGCATCGGCGCGTCCGGCCAGTACGCCGCCGTGGACGACCACCTCACCGGCGCCGAGAACCTGGAGATGGTCGGCCGCCTCTACCACCTGGGCGCCCGGCGCAGCCGCGAGCGCGCCCGCGAGCTGCTGGACCGCTTCGACCTCGCCGACGCCGCCGACCGGCCGGTGCGCGGCTGGTCCGGCGGCATGCGCCGGCGCCTCGACCTGGCCGGGGCCCTGGTCGCCGACCCGCCCGTGCTGTTCCTGGACGAGCCCACCACCGGTCTCGACCCCCGCGCCAGGATCGCCCTGTGGGACGTCATCGCCGAGCTCGTCCGGGAGGGCGCCACCGTCCTGCTCACCACCCAGTACCTGGAGGAGGCCGACCGGCTCGCCGACCGCATCGCGGTGGTCGACCACGGGCGGGTGATCGCCCGCGGCACGGCCGAGGAGCTGAAGGACCAGGTCGGCGGCGACCGCATCCAGCTCTCGGTGACCAGCGCGGCGAGCCTGGAGCACGCCGCCCGCGCCCTGGCGCCGCTGGCCCTGGGGGAGATGCAGGTCGACGCCGCCGCCCTGCGCATGACGATCCCGGTGACCGGCGGCGCGGCCGCCCTGACCCGGGCGCTAGGCCACCTGGCCGCCGAGCGGATCGCCGTACGCGACGCCGGGCTGCGCAGGCCCACCCTCGACGACGTGTTCCTCACCCTCACCGGACGCCAGGCCGACGAGAAGAGCAAGGAGACCGTCCGATGAACGCCCTCCGGCTGGCCGCCGCCGACGGCCTGACCATCGCCAGGCGCAACGCGCTCAAGATCCGCAGAGCCCCCGACCTGCTGGGCGGCGTGATCATGCTGCCCATCGTGTTCGTGGTGCTGTTCACCTACGTCTTCGGCAGCATGATCGAGCTGCCCGGCATGTCCTACGGCGAGTACCTGCTGCCCGGGATCTTCGTCATGACGATCGTCACCAGCGCGCAGATCACCGGCTACACCCTCACCCAGGACCTGCAGAAGGGCATCTTCGACCGGTTCCGCACCCTGCCGATGTCCCCCACGGCGGTGCTCACCGGCCAGACCGTCAGCGACGTGATCATGAACGTCACCAGCATCGCCACCATGGCGCTCGTCGGCCTGCTGGTCGGCTGGCGCGTCCACAGCTCGCCGCCGGAGGCGGTGCTCGGGTTCGCGATGCTGCTGCTGTTCGCCTACGCCTTCTCCTGGGTGACGGCCACGGTCGCGCTGGCCCTGCGCACGCCCGAGGTGTTCAACAACCTCGCCACCCTCACGTCGCTGCCGCTGGTGTTCCTGTCCAACGCGTTCGCCGACAGCACGCGCCTGCCCGGCCCGCTGCGGCCGATCGCCGAGTGGAACCCGGTCTCCACGCTCGTCCAGGCCGCGCGTGAGCTGTTCGGCAACACCAGCGCCGCCCTGCCCCAGCCCGCCGCCTGGCCGCTGCGGCACGCCGTGCCGGTGTCGCTGCTGTGGTCCGTGCTGCTGCTGGCCGTGTTCGTGCCGCTGGCCACGCGGCTGTACAACAGGGCCGTCAGCCGATGAGCGCCGTCTTCGGCGCGGACCGCGAGCGCGCGGTCGAGCTGGTCCAGCAGGCGTACGCGGAGGGCCGGCTCGACCCCGGCGAGCTGGAGCGGCGGCTCGAACTGGCGCTCACCGCCACCTCGGCCCGCGAGCTGGCGCCGATCGTCGCCGACCTGCCGGACGAGGTGGTCCGGCTGGCCTCCACCGGCGGCGCGGTCACCAGGACCGGCGACTGGGAGGTCCCGCGCCGCCTGTGCGTCGACAGCAAGTACGGCCGGGTGCGGCTGGACCTGTCGCGGGCCCACGTGCCGTACGCGCGCGTCGACATCGAGCTGCTGCTGGCGTACGGCAGCGCCACCATCGTCCTGCCCGCGGGGGCGACCGCGAACGCCGACGGGGTGCGGTCCGAGTGGGGGCGGGTGACCTGCAAGGTTCCCGGCCGGCCCCGCCCCGGCCACCCGCACGTCCAGGTGACCGGCGACCTCCCCTACGGCCGCCTGCTCATCCGCCCGGCCCGCCGCTGACGGGGGGCGATCGGCGCCCCCCCCGGCGACGGCCGCCCGCTACCGGTTCAGGTGGCGGCGGAGGAAGTCGAGCTGGAGGAGGAGCAGGCCCTCGAAGACGTCCTCGTCCGAGGTGGGGGCGTGGGACGCGCCGGACAGCGGCAGCACCTCGTGCGGGCGTCCCGCGGCCAGCAGCGCGGACGACAGGCGCAGCGTGCCCGCCGGGAACACGTTGTCGTCGGACAGGCCGTGGACGAGCTGCAGGGGCCTGGCCAGGGTGTGCGCCTCGACCAGGGTGGAGCAGGCGTCGTAGCGGTCGGGGTGGCGGTCCGGGTGGCCGAGGAAGCGTTCCCGCCAGTGGGTGTCGTACAGGCGCTGCTCGCTGGTGCCGGCCCCGGCGGTGGCGGCGTGGAAGACGTCCGGACGCCGCAGCACCGCCATGACGGCCAGCGTGCCCGCGAACGACCAGCCGCGCATCGCGACCCGGCGCAGGTCCAGCTCCGGATGGCGGGCGGCGACCGCGTGCAGGGCGGCCACCTGGTCGGCCAGCACGGGGCCGAACATGTCGCCGTGCACCTCGCGCTCCCAGCCGGGGCCGCGGCCCGGCGTGCCGGCCCCGTCGGTGACCAGGACGGCGAACCCCTGCTCGGCGAACCACTGCGAGACGAACATCATCGGCGCCTGCTCGTCGGTGACCCGGCGCCCGGCCGGCCCCGCGTACGGGTCCAGCAGCACCGGCAGCGCCGGGTCGCCGGGGCGGTGCCAGGAGGGCAGGTGCAGGTGGCTGCGCAGCTCGCGCTCGGTGGTGACGAGCGACAACCGGCGCAGCGCCAGCACCGGCCGCTGCGCCACCGAGGCCACCTCGACCCCGCTCCGCGCCGGGGACCCCGCCCCGGCCGCGGGTCGTTCCACGCGGACGCGCTCGCCCGGCTGCTCGGCGGTGCGGGTGACGTGGACGAGGGTGCCCGCGCGCCGGACCCCGCCGTGCACCCCCGGCGCGACGCTGAGCCGGTGGGCGCCCGCCGCCGGGGTGTGCAGCCACAGGTGGGTCTGCGCGGGGTCGTCGGAGGCGGTGAAGAGCACGTCCTGGCCGTCCACGCCGAGAACCGCCTCCAGGTGCAGGCCGGGCGGCGTGACCGGGACGCCGCCGACGGTGAGCCGCCGCGTGCCGTCCAGGTCGGCGTGGGCGACCAGGCGGCCCGAGCCGGTACGGGCGGGCGTGCCCGGGACGAGCTGCACCCAGTGCGGATCGTGCTGCTCGGCCAGCAACCGCGTCCGGCCCGAGTCCGGGTCGGCGGCCAGCACCCGGACCGTCCGCTGGTCCCTGCTCTGCACCGAGAGGTAGGGGCCGTGGGCGTCCCAGCCGGCGGCCGTCACGTACTCGAAGGCCGCCCGGTCCCAGGCGACCTCGACGCGCCCGCCGTCCAGCCTGTCGTCCACCCCGCTGTCCACTCTGGCGATCCAGAGGGTGACGTCGGCGTTGGCGGTGCCGGCCGCCGGGTACCGCACGGCCCTGGGCGGGCGCGCGGGATCGGCGGGGTCGCCGACGTGCCAGAGCGCGACGCGGGCCTCGTCCACCCGGGCCGTCAGCAGGCGGGCGCCGTCGGGGGACCACCAGTAGCCGCGGGAGCGGCCCATCGAGGCGGAGGCGGCGTACTCGGCCACGCCGAACCGCACGTCCGGCCCGTCGGGCTCGGCCACGGCCCGGTCGCCGGCGCCGTCCGCGCCGATCACCCGCAGCGCGCCGCCGGAGAGGTAGGCGACCAGCCGCCCGGTCGGGTCGGGCCGCGGGTCGCCGGGCGTGCCGGGCACCGGCAGCGTGCGGGCCGCGCCGGTCGGGACGTCCACCGCCCACAGCGCGCCCGCCAGGGTGAACACCGCCAGGCCGGCCGCGTCGTCCGTGGCGTAGGAGCCGATGCCCTGGACGCCGCCGCCGGTCAGCGCGGCGGGGTCGGCGACCAGCCGCTCCTCGCCGGAACCGGCGTCCAGGGCCCAGAGGCAGGTGACCGGGTCGTCGCCGGCGCGGCTGCGCAGGAACAGCACGACGGAGCCGTCCGCCGAGACGGTGAAGGCCGAGGGGGCGCCCAGGGTGAAGCGCCGGGTGCGGGCGAACTGCCGGGGCAGGCTGATCTTGTTGTCGTCGTCGTGGTGCGGCATGCGTGCCTGGTTCCTCTCACTGCGGTCCGGTTTCGGGCACAGCAAAAAGCGCACACCGTAGCGGTGTGCGCTTCGTCTGTGTCAGCTGATCGGCGGGAGGTGTCGCGCGGCTCCCGCGGCCGCTTCCTGCTCGCCGGGACGATCTCCGCGGCCGAGCTCCCGGACATTTTACTACATGATCATCCGTGTGGCGGCGTGCGCGTGACCGGGGGAGATCCCCGGCAGCCGCCCGCGTCGGGCCGGATCGGCTCTGGTACTGTGACGGTCTCTGGCCGAGATCGTCCGCAGGAGGTGAGACCCATTACCGCTTCGTCAGGCTGGGGCTCCCTTCCGGCACACGTCCGGCCCACCTGGGCCAGGTGACCGCGGGGAGCGCCCATCGGCATCCCGAAAGGCTCCCCATGTCCCCCTCCCCGATCCCCGTGTCCGCCGTCGTCACCCGGCTGCGCGCCGCCGGCTGCGTCTTCGCCGAGGACGAGGCCGAGCTGCTGGTCTCCACCGCCCGTACCCCTGCCGAGCTGGCCGGGATGGTCGAGCGCCGGGCCGGCGGGCTGCCGCTCGAGCACGTCCTGGGCTGGGCGCGGTTCTGCGGCCTGCGCGTCGCCGTCGAGCCCGGCGTGTTCGTGCCGCGTCCGCGCACCGAGTTCCTCATCCGTCAGGCCGTCGCGCTGGCCCGGCGGGCCGGCCGTCCGCCCGTCGTGCTCGACCTGTGCTGCGGCACGGGCGCGATGGGGGCCGCGGTCGCGGCGGCGCTGGGGGAGGAGACCGAGGTGCACGCGGCCGACCTCGACCCCGCTGCCGTGCGCTGCGCCCGGCTCAACCTGCCCGGCGGCCACGTCCACCAGGGCGACCTGTACGACGCCCTGCCCGGCTCGCTGCGCGGCCGCGTCGGCATCCTGATCGCCAGCCCGCCCTACGTGCCCACCGAGTCGGTCGGCCTGCTGCCGCCCGAGGCGCGCCTGCACGAGCCGCTGATGGCGCTCGACGGCGGCGGCGACGGGCTCGACGTGGTGCGGCGGGTGATCGCGGGGGCGTCCGGCTGGCTCGCGCCGGGCGGGCACCTGCTGGTGGAGACCAGCGAACGGCAGGCCGCGGCCACCGTCCGGGCCGCGGTGGCGGCGGGGCTCCCGGCGCGGGCCACGGTCTCGGAGGAACTGGACGCCACCGCCGTCATCGCCACCCGCCCGGCCTGAGGCCCGTACCCACGCGAACCGGACCACGGCGGGCCGGGCGGCGCGGTGCTGTGGCGGCCCCAGGGGGGCCGGGCAGCGTGGTGCCCGGCGCGCCGGAGCGTGCCGGGCACCGCCCGCGTCCTGCGTTACGGACGCTGCGGGCGAGTGGGGTTGGCGGTGGTCCCCGTCGCGGTCCCCGTGGTCCCCGTGGTGCCGGTGGTGCCGGTGGTTCCCGTGGGACGCGTGGTCATGTGCTCAGCCGTCCCCACCGGGTTGCGGCCCTTGCGCAGGCCCGCCAGCCCCAGCAGGCCGAGCAGCCCCAGCAGGCCCCACAGACCGGCGTTGCCGCCGCCCTCGTCGTGTCTGGTCTCGGTCGGTTGCGGGCTCGGCGTCGCCTGGCTCTGGACGACGGGCGTGTCCGCCACAGCGGTGGCGGCCGGGGCCAGCGCCAAGCAGAATGCCATCCCCAGGCCGGTGAGCGTCTTGCGCATGTGGGTTCCCCCGGATCCGGCGGCCCTCAAGGCGGAGAGCCGCCTGTCGCGCCTTCCGGGCGACGGCCCGGAAGGTTCCCCCGAAATGGAGCGAGAACTCCATACTCGCTGGTAGACATACCCCCACCCGCGAAAACAATCCTCGCAAACAAGGACATACCGCCATAGTTGGGACGGCAGGCGTCAGGCGGTGGCCGCCAGGAGACCGGTCAGCGCGTCGGCCCGCGCCAGCCCGCTGGCCGCGGCGATCTCGTCCAGGGTCTGCGCCGGGCGCACCTCGCTCAGCCGGACGTCGCCGTCCGCCGTGACGGTGAAGCCGTGCACCGCCGGATAGGGCAGGCTGTTGTAGGCCCACGGGGTGGAGAAGTAGTAGGCGCCGGTGTCGTGCAGCACGACGATGTCGCCCTCGGCCAGCTCGGGCAGCTCCCTGGCGTGCGCGACCACGTCACCGGCGAAGCAGCACGGGCCGGCGACGTCCTGGGCGAGCAGCGGGCCGTCCTTGGGGTCGCCCGCCGGGCCGTACGCGCCGACCCGCAGCGGCCAGGCGTCCGGCATGAGCACCGTGCGGGTGGCGACCTGCGCGCCCGCGTGGGTGATCGCCACCCGCCGCCCGCCCGCGTCCTTGGTGTACTCCACCAGCGCCGCGACGAAGCCGTTCTTGGCCAGCAGCGACCGGCCGAACTCGGTGACCAGCGCGTACCGGCCGTCGAACAGCCCGGGGACGGCCGCGCGCAGCGTGGCGACGTAGTCGGCGTAGGTGGGGGCCACCTCGTCGCCGTCGAAGTTCACCGGCAGGCCGCCGCCGATGTCGATGCTGGTGATCTGGCGGACCCCGAGCGTCGCGTTGATCTCCTCGGCCAGCCGGTACGTCTCGGCGATGCCCGCCGCGATCAGCTCCAGCGGGCAGCCCTGCGAGCCGACGTGCGCGTGCAGCCGGGTCAGCCAGGGCCGTTCGGCGAAGGCGCGGACGACGGCCTCGCGGGCCCCCGGGTCGCGCAGCGCGACGCCGAACTTGGAGGTGGCGGTCGCGGTGCTCATCGCGCCGATCGTGCCGGTGCCGACCTGCGGGTTCACCCGCAATCCCAGCACCGAGGAGGAGTCCGGCGCGCGCAGCTCGTCGATGCGGCGCAGCTCGGCCAGGCTGTCGGCGTTGACCGCGACGCCCAGCGACAGGGCCTGGCGCAGCTCCTCGCGGGTCTTGGCGGGGGAGTCGAAGACGATCGTGCCCGGCGCGAACCCGGCCTCCAGCGCGATCCGCAGCTCGCCGGGGCTGGCGACCTCGCACCCCATGCCCGAGGCGGCCAGCAGCCGCAGGACGGGGATCAGCGACGCGGCCTTGGCGGCGAAGGTGTGCAGCACGTCCGGGACCTCGCCGAACGCCTCGTGCAACGCCCTGACCGAGTCCCGCACGCCGGCGGTGTCGACGAAGCCGGCGACCGGCTCGCCCGGTCCGAGCGCGCCGGCGCGCACGGCATGGCGCAGCACGTGGGCGGCGCGTTCGGCGGTGGTGCCGCGGGCCGGGGCGGGCGCGAGCGTGGCACTGCTCTGGATCACGTCCAAGGCTCCTGGATGCATCGGGAAAGAGAGAGTTTCGGAGGGGGGCCAGACGAGATTCGGCCATGACCGCAGGCCAAGTCTTCAGCCGGGCGGACAAAGCCCGTATGCGGCTTTGTCCACTCGGCCAAGGAAAATCCGGAGCCCCAGGTCAGGCGGCCAGCCGGACGGCGAGCGTGAGCAGCAGCCGGGTGTCGGGGTCGTCGAGGTCGACGCCGAAGCGCTCGCGGACCCGGCGCAGCCGGTAGCGCAGGGTGTTCGGGTGCAGGACCAGCCGGCGGGCGGCGCGGCCGACGTCCCCGGCGGCGTCGAGGTAGGCGGCGATCGAGCGGACCAGCTCGCCGCCCGCCGCCAGGTCGGCGTGGACCAGGTCGTACACCGGGCCGCTGCCGCGCTCCCACACCGGGCGGACGGCGTCCAGGACGCGCAGCACGTCCAGGGCGGGGCCGAGGTCGGCCGCCAGGGCGTGGCGGGGACCGGCGTCGCGGCCGCGCAGGACCCGTACGACCAGGTCGGCCTCCTCCCGCGAGCCCGCCGCGAGCAGCGGCGAGGCGGCCACCGACCCCGCCCCCACCAGCACCGCGGCGGCGCCCGGCGTCGAGGCGGCCAGCCCGTCCAGCTCGCGGGCCAGCCCGAGCACGTCCCGCTCGTCGCCGCCGCGCACCGGCACCAGGGCCAGCACCCGGCCGGTCTCCCGCAGCACCCGCACCCCCGTCCGGTAGGAGGCGGCGTGCAGCGCGAGCACCTCCAGCACCCGCTCCCCGGCCGGGCCCCGGGCCGCCGCGCCCTCGCCCGCCGCGTCGGGGCCGGTCTCGGCGATCACGACGGCGCAGCGCAGGTCGGGCGGCAGGCCCAGCGTCCAGGCGTGGGTGCTCATGTCGCCCTCGCCGCCCAGCAGCCCGCGCAGCGCGTGCTCCTCGCGCAGCCGCGCGCCGCTCTCCCGCAGCCGGTGCTGCACCAGGTACGGCACCGCCACCTCCGCGGCCCGGCTCAGCGCGCTGGCCGCGTTGGGCGACAGGCTGCGGCCGTCGGCGGCGGCCCAGATCGAGCCCAGCATCTCCCGCCCGCTGCGGATGGCGATGATCAGCCGCTCGGGGGTGTCGCCGTCGGCGGGCCGGTGGATCACCTCGCCGGAGGACCACAGGGTACGGAGCAGGCCGCTGCGGCGCAGCTCGTCCACCCGCCAGTCGGGCACCCGGCCGCCCAGGATGGTGGAGCGGCGCAGCTCGTCGGCCTCCGGCCCGGTGGCCGAGTGCGCCAGGACGCGGAACTGGGTGTCCTCGATGGTGATCGAGCCGCCGGTGAACTCGGCGACCACCGACGCCAGCGCGGCCAGCCCGCCGCCCGCCGTGGCCTCGGCCATCCGGTCGCCGCGTCCCGCCTCGCCGTAGGCGGCGGCCGAGCGCAGCAGGGTCGCCACGTCGTCCCAGTCGGCCCACTCGGCGCGGGCCAGCAGGGCGATGCCGACCTGCTCGGCCGCGTCGAGCGCGTCGTCGGCCAGGTCCTCGCCCGCCCGCACGACCACCGCCGCGGCGCCGCGCCGCGCCGCCTCGCGGATGGAGGCGGTGGCCGCGCCGGTGGAGTGGAACAGCCCGGCCGCGAGCACGATCCGGCCCGCGTACGAGCGGGCGGGTCCCTCGTCGCCGATGATCATCCCGGACACGTGCACGTCCTGGCCCGACGGCGCGAGCAGCAGCCGCAGGACGCCGCCCTCGTCGAAGGCGAGCAGCTCGCGGAGAGTGATCTGCCCCCGTTTGTTCATGACGGGGAGCATACGCAGGTCAGGACGCCTGGCAGGCTGGGGGCCATGCGATTCGGCGTACGCCAGTTCGAGCTGGCCCTGATGCACCGCATGCGCGACCTCAACCCGGGCCGCGTCGAGCAGGCGCTGGCCGACATGGACGCCTCCCGCGCCGAGCTGCGCGCCGCCCACGCTCACTGGACCCGGCTGGCCCACTCCCCGGCGGCGCCCAAGGGCCGGGCCGCGCTGCGGATGGCGCTCGGCCCGCCCGCGCACGCGGGCGCGGCCCCGTTCGGCAGCCTGACCTGCGACGTGGCCCGCTGGCGGCTGCCGTCCTGGCCGGAGCTGGAGTTCGAGGCGCTGACCGGCCCCGGCGGCGAGGTGTGGAACCTGTGGTTCGTGCGGCCCGGCGGCGACCGGCGGCTGTCGGCCGCCGACCTGACCCCGTGGGGATGCGTCGTGGCCGACGTCGGCGCGAGCTTCCCGGTGAGCTTCCAGGGCGAGGGGTCGGCCCCGCACCACTGGGCGGTCGACTTCGCCTGCGAGGGCACGCCCCGCCGCGCCCTGTTCGTCTACGGGCTCCTCCAGCGCCTGGCCTGATCCCCGGCGTGCCACCCGGCCCCCGCCTACGTGTCGGGTGGCACGTTCCACAGGCGTCCGGAGGTCAGGCGGTGACGAAGTCGGCGACGACCATCGTGGCGTCGTCCTTGGGCGCCGCGGCGGCCACCTCGTCGTACAGCCGGTCCAGGCAGGCTGCCGGGGACGGGCCGACGGCGAGCAGCTCGGTCAGCCGGTGCTCGCCCAGCGCCTTCAGCACGCCGTCGGTGACCACCGCCACGCGGTCGCCCGGCCGCAGCGGCACGGTGCCGACCTCGGGGTTCAGCGTGGAGGCCAGCCCGATCCCGCGCAGCAGCGGGCCGTCGTCGAAGGAGTGCGACGTGGTGAGCCGGCGCGGCTTGCCGCCCTTGGCGCAATGCCAGATCGCGCCGTTGCCCACGTGGGCGAAGCGCAGGCACGGCGTCTCCCCGGGGACGAGCACCAGCAGGTCCATCGTCGTCACCAGCGCCGGCCTGGACGGCGTGCGCAACGCGGCCCGCCGGACGGCCCGGTGGGCGGCCTGGGCGCACTCGTCCAGGTCCTCCTCCCGCCGGGCGGAGTGCTGCGGCCGGGCGGCGACCACGGCGCCCAGGGCCAGCGCGGCCGCCGTGTGCGCGACCTCCGTGCCGCCCTGCCCGTCGGCCAGCGCGATCAGCCGCTCCTGGACGACGTAGGCGTCGGAGGGATGGCCGTGCGAGCCGTCGTACGTGCCGCCCGCGGTCACCAGCCGGGGCCGCGCCGCGGGCATGCCGGGCGGCCAGTCCCCCCGGCGGCCACGGACCGCCATCACCGAGAGGCAGCCGAGCAGAATAGAGATCGAGAAAACAGTCATGATCGTCCCTCCCGTCGCACGCGACGACACCTGTCCAGTACATCCCTCTTGCGTGGAATGCGACTGACGGCCGATCAGCCGTCGTGGCAGCACGACGGCCGATCAGCCGTCATGCCGCCCGGGGCCCGCGCGACCCACAGTGAGGCAGGGCGGCGCACCCGCGCCGGAGAGCCGCCGGCCCCCCGAGGAAGAGCCATGGAAACAGCCGACCGTCATGACGGGAACAAGCCTGTTCAAAGTCGATATTGTGGGACCCGTCCTGTGCCCTCTTCGCGGGCGGATCGCACATGGCTCACCCCGGCTCCACGCGTCACGGCAAGAGGCTCGACCCGAGACACGACCCGAGACACGACACGAGGTACGACTCCGCGACCCGGCAGCTCGACAAGGCCGTCGCGCGTACCGCCGCGGGCGCGCGCGGGGCCGTCGGCCTGGTGGCGGTGGTCGCGGCCGGCCTCGGCGCGGTCCCGCCGGTCTCGGCCGCGTGGCTGGCGCCCGCGCTGGCGGCCGGCCTGGTGTGGACCGGGCTCTACCTGCGCCGGTTACGCGGCGAGGAGCCGTTGCCGCACTGGCTGGTGGCCGGTGACGCGGCGACCACCGTGGCGGCCTGCCTGGCCCAGCGCCACCTGGTGCCGGTCCGGGCGTTCGACGCTGGGTCGAGCTGGATCGCGGGGCTGGTCACCATGACGATCGTCGTCATCGGGGTGACCTGGCGGCCCCGGATCGCCGTGCCGGCCGGGCTGGCCGTGGCGGGGGCGTACCTGGCGGGGGTGCGGCTGGCCGCGCCGTCCCAGGACGTGGCCGGCACGCTGGGCATCCACCTCGTCCAGCTCCTGGCGATCGTGATCCTGATGACCCTGCTGCGCCGCTCGGCCGCCTCCGCCGACGCGTTCCTGCGCGAGAGCGCGCGGGCCGAGATCGCCCTCATGGTCGAACGCCTGCGCCGCGAGGACGAGCTGCGCCAGGTCGCCAGCATCCACGAGACCGCCCTGCACACCCTGACCATGGTCGGCCTCGGCACCTACGACGAGCCGTCGCCCACCCTGCGCTCCCAGGTGGGCGCCGACCTGGCCGCGCTGGAGAAGCTGCGCGACCGGCCACGCCCCGAGACCTCCCCCATCGCCCTGGACGCCCTGCTCGACGAGGTGGCCGGCCGCGTGCCCGGCCTCGACGTGCGCCGCCGCCTGATCCCGCAGACCGTCCCCGGCGACGTCGCCGAGCACTTCGCCCGCGCCGTCACCGAGGCCCTGGCCAACGTCGCGCTGCACGCCGGCGTGGCCGAGGCCGTCCTGGTCTCCAGCGGGCACGACGGCGAGATCCGGGTGGAGGTCGCCGACGCGGGCCACGGCTTCGACCAGGACCGCCTGCCGCCCGACCGGTTCGGCGTGCGCGGCTCGATCCTCGACACGATGAACGCGCTGCGCGGCGGCGGCGCCCGGATCTCCTCCGGCGACACCGGCACGCGGGTGAGCATGTGGTGGCGGCCGTGACCGACGACATCGAGCAGGTCGCCCAGCGCTACGCCCGCTACACCGCGCTCGGCGCGGCCGTCATCGCCGGCTTCTGGCACACCGGCTACGACCTCACCGTCACCGTCACCGGCTGGAGCTCCTTCCGCTGGCCGCTGCTCGCCGCGGCCGCCTGGGTCGTCTACACGGCGGTCGGCGTGATCGCGGGCCTGTCGCTCTCGCGCGCCTCGCGCGGCCCGGACCGCGTCCTCGGCCTGGCGGTCGCGGCGCTGGCCGCCGACGTCGCGGTGATCGTGGCCTGCCGCCCGCAGGACCTGCTCGGCATCAGCGACTGGGGATGGGGGTCGGTCGGCTGGCTGGGCGTCATGCTGGCCTGGAACCGGCCGCGCTGGCGGGCGGAGCTGGGCGCCTTCCTGGCCGTCAACGCCGCCGTCATGCTGGCCGCGATGGCCGTGGCCGGGGCGCTCGACCGGGTCTCGATCGCCAAGTACCTGGTGGTCGTCGTCGGCGGCGTCACCATGCAGCTCGGCTACACGGCCGGCTGCGCCCTGCTGCGCGCCCGCGCCGAGGACGCCGTGCTGCTGGCCCGGCGGCTCGCCGCCGACGACGCCTGGCGGGAGTCGGCCAGGAGCATCCACGCCGACCGCATCCGCAGGTACGCCGCCATCAGGGACGTGGCCGAGTCGCTGCTCCAGCAGCTCGCCGACGGCGCCGACCCCGGCGACCCGCGCGTCCGCGAGGACTGCACGGCCGGCGCCATGCGGCTGCGCCGGCTGATCACCGAGCGCGAGGACGTCCCGGACGCGCTGGTGGCCGCGCTGCGCGAGCGCATCGACGCGGCCGAGCGGCGCCAGGTGCTGGTGACCGCGCCGCCGTTCGGCGAGAACCTGCCCGCGCTGCCCGAGGGCGTGCGGGAGGATCTGCTCAGGGCGCCCGTCCTGGCGCTGGACGGCGCCCGCTCGCGGGCCAGGGTCACCGTGTCGGCGATGTCGGCGATGGTGAGCGTGGCCGTCGTCGCCGACAACGACGACCTGCCGGTCAGCCCCATCCCGGTGCGCGAGCCCAGCGGGGTCGTGGTCACCTATCAGCGCCAGGGAGGGGAGGTATGGGTCAACAGCATCTGGCAGCGCCCGTGACGGTCGCCCTGGTCGAGGACCACCAGGTGGTGGTGGACGGCGTGCGCTCCTGGTTCGGGCCGGGCAGCGGCGTCGAGCTGGTCGCCCAGGGGCCCACGATCGAGTCGGTCCGCGGCGTGGCCGCCGACGTGCTGCTGCTCGACCTCAACCTCAACGGCACGATGGTCGCCGACCGGGTGGGCGGCCTGTGCGCGGACGGCCAGCGGGTGATCGTCTTCTCCGAGCACGAGGAGCCCGAGATCGTCCGGGCGGTGCTGGACGCGGGCGCGTCGGCGTTCATCGGCAAGGGACGCGCCACCCGCGAGTCCTGCCTGGAGACGATCATGGAGGTGGCCGCCGACCGGCCGTCCGTGACGCTGCCCATGGCCCAGGCCATCGCCACGGACGAGGGCCCCCACCGCCCCCAGCTGTCGGACAAGGAGCGGGCGGCGCTGCTGTTCTGGTTCCAGTCGATGTCGAAGGCGTCGGTCGCGGCCCGCATGGGCATCAAGGAACGCACCGTGCGCCAGTACATCGACCGGGCCAGGGTGAAGTACGCGGCGGCCGGCCGGCCCGCGCCGACCAAGGAGAAACTGCTCATCTGCGCCATCCAGGACGGCCTGATCCGCCCCGACGAGGTCGGGATCTACACCTCGCACGCCCGCCAGGGCCCGCCGTCCTGAGCCGCCCCGATCCGGCCCCGGCGGGCCCGGTACGATGACGCTCGCCCGGAACCCCTGAGGAGGATCGTGGACCTGGCCGAGCTGGGCGAGGAGTTCGCCGCGTTCTGGCGGGAGCGGCACCTGTGCACGCTCGCCACCGCCCGCGACGGCGGACCGCCGCACGTCGTTCCTGTCGGCGCGACCCTCGACCTGGACACCGCGACCGCCCGCGTGATCACCTCGGGCTCCTCCCGCAAGGCCCGCCTGATCGGCGCGAACGGCCCGGACGGCGAGGCGGTGTCGCTGTGCCAGGTCGACGGCCGCCGCTGGTCCACCCTGGAGGGGCGGGCCGTGGTGCGCACTGAGCCCGAGCAGGTCGCCGACGCCGAACGCCGGTACACCGCCCGCTACAAGCCGCCCCGGCCCAACCCGTCCAGGGTGGTGCTGGAGATCCGGGTGACGCGCGTGATGGGCAACGTCTGATCACTGGCGGTTCGTCATGACTTCCGTGGGCCCGAGCCGGATGCTAGCTTTCGCCCGTGGAGTCTGAGTACGGCCGACGGCCCGCCGCGGCCCCGCCCGGAGCGTTACCCGAGGGCCCGGGCTGACGTGCTCCTCGACGCCGTCCACCTGCTCGCGGCCCTGGCCCTGATCCTGGCCAACGGCATCTTCGTCGCGGCCGAGTTCTCCCTCGTCACCGTCGAACGCGGCCAGGTCCGCCAGCTCGCCGAGGACGGCGACCGGGGCGCCCAGGGCGTCGAGGCCGCGGTGCAACGGCTGTCGTTCCACCTGTCGGGCGCCCAGCTCGGCATCACCGTCACCTCGCTGCTGCTCGGCGTCGTGGCCGAGCCCGCCATCGCCGACCTGCTCGACCCGCTGCTGGGCGGCGTCCCGGTGGCGCCGGTCGTGCTGGCGATCGCGCTGTCCACGGTGGCGCAGATGGTGCTGGGCGAGCTGGTGCCCAAGAACGCCGCCCTGTCCAGGCCGCTCGCGGTGGCCCGGCTGGCGACGCCGCCGCAGCGGGCGTTCTCGGCGGCGTGCGGGCCGCTGATCCGGCTGTGCAACGCGGTGGCCGACGCGATCGTCCGACGGCTCGGCGCCGAGCCCCAGGAGGAGCTGGCCTCCGCCCGCTCGCCCGAGGAGCTGGGCCTGCTGGTACGCCTGTCGGCCGAGGCCGGCGTGCTCCAGCCCGGCACCGCCGCCATGCTCCAGCGGGCCCTGCGCTTCGGCGGCAAGACCGCGGCCGAGGCCATGACCCCGCGTACGGACTGCGTGACCGTCCCCGGCACCACCAGCGTCGCCGACTTCCTCAAGCTGGCCAGGAGCCGCCGCCACCTGCGCATCCCGGTCTGCGGCGCGGAACGCGACGACATCCTCGGCATCGCCAGCGTCCCCGGCGCCTGCGCGGTGCCCCCGTCCGAACGCGACACGACCCCGGTGGCCGCCATCGCCCGGCCCGCCCTCCAGGTGCCCGAGACGCTGCGGCTGGAGGTCGTGCAGGAGCGCCTGGCCTCCGCCCGCGCCGAGATGGCCGTCGTGATCGACGAGTACGGCGGCCTGGCCGGCGTCGTGACCGTCGAGGACCTGGTGGAGGAGCTGATCGGCGACATCGCCGACGAGTACGACCTGCCCGAGGAGCAGTCCGACGAGCCCTCGCCCGTGCTGCTCGCGCCGGGCGCCTCGGTGAGCCTGCCGGCCCTGCTGCGCGCCGACGAGGTCGAGGAGCGCACCGGCTTCCGCATGCCGCAGGGCCCCTACGAGACGCTCGCCGGGCTGGTGCTGGCCGCCCTCGGCCGCATCCCGGACCCGGGCGACGAGGTCGCGGTGCGCGAATGGGTGCTGCGGGTGGAGACCATGCGGGGACGCCGGATCGAGCAGGTCACGCTGACCGCCCCGGGCCGGGCGGGGGAGCGCCGGTGAGCCTCGCCCAAGGGCTGGTCATCGTGCTGCTGCTGGCCGTCAACGGCTTCTTCGTGGGCGCGGAGTTCGCGCTCATCTCCGCCCGCCGCACCCTGATCGAGCCGCGGGCGCGCGACGGGTCGTGGCGGGCGCAGGCCGTGCTCGCCGCCATGAACGCCGTCCCGACCATGCTGGCGGCGGCGCAGCTCGGCGTGACGCTGGCCTCGCTGGTGCTCGGCGCGGCAGGGGAGCCGGTGGTGGCCGGGGCGGTCGGGCCGCTGCTGGCCGCCGCCGGGCTGCCCGAGCGGCTGGTCCATCCGATCGCCTTCGCGCTGGCCCTGCTGCTGGTGGTCGCCGCGCACGTGATCATCGGCGAGATGGTGCCGAAGAACCTGGCGCTGTCGGCGCCCGACGTGGCCGCGCTGTGGCTGGTGCCGCCGCTGTTCGTGCTGGCCAGGGCCACCCGGCCGGTGCTGACGCTGGTCAAGGCCATGGCGGGGGTGGTGCTGCGGCTGCTGCGCGTCCCGTCCGCCGAGGAGGTCCGTACGGTCTACACCTCCGGCGAGCTGCCCGTGCTCATCGAGGAGTCGCGCCGCCACCGCCTGCTGCGCCAGGACGAACGCGACCGCCTGATCGCCACCCTCGCCCTGCACGCCCGCCCGGTCGGCTCGGTGATGGTGCCGATGAGCGAGGTCGTCAGCGTGCCCGAAACCATCGACAGCGCCGGCCTGCAACGGTACGCCGGCCGCCACGGCCACTCCCGCTTCCCCGTGCACGGCGCCGACCCCGCCGAACTGCGCGGCTACCTGCACGTCCTGGACGCGCTGAACGGCCACGGCGCCCGCGAGCCGCTGCCCGTGCGCGCGCTGCCGCAGGTGCCCGCCACCGCCACCCTGGCCCAGGTGCTGGCCGTCATGCGCGCCCGCCGCGCCCAGCTCGCCGCCGTCGCCGACGAGTCCGGGCAGGTGCTCGGCGTCGTCACCCTGGACGACGTGCTCGGCGGGATCATGACTGGCTGAGACGGGGGTCCGTGCGAGATCATGGAGCAGGGCCGCGGGCCGTGGTGACCGCGACCGGGAACTCGCCGGAGGGCAACGCTCGTGACGACGGTTTCGCTGATCGTGCCGTGCTACAACGCGGCCAGGACCCTGCGCCTGTGCCTGGAGTCGGTGCTGGCCCAGACCCGCCTGCCCGACGAGATCGTGGTCGTCGACGACGCCGGCTCCGACGGCTCGGCGGCCATCGCCGAGGAGCTGGGCTGCCGGGTCGTGCGCCTGCCCGCCAACCGGGGCGTGTCGGCGGCCAGGAACGCCGGCGTCGAGCACACGACCGGCGAGGTGATCTTCTTCCTGGACAGCGACGTGGCGCTGCGGCCCGACGCGGTCGCCAACGCCGTCGCGATCCTGGAGGCCGATCCGGGCGTCGGCTGCGTGCACGGCGTCTACGACACCGAGCCGCTGATCGACGACGGCCCGGTCGAGTGGTACCGGCTGCTGCACCAGGTCCACTGGCGGCGCCGGCACCTGGGCGAGGTCAACAGCGTCGTGTTCGCCCTGGCCGCCATCCGCCGCGAGGTGCTGGCCCGGGCCGGCCGGCTCGACGAGAGCCTGCGCGACTGCGAGGACGTCGAGTACAGCAGCCGCCTGGCCGTCCACACCCGGATCGTGCTGACCGACGCCGTGGCCGGCCGGCACGACGAGGGCCACCGCTTCCTGCCCGTGCTGTCGGAGCAGTGGCGGCGGGCGCTGCCGCTGATCCCGCTCGCGCTGGCCACGGCCAGGCGGGGCGCGGCCAAGCCGGAGAACGCCAACAGCCGGGCCGGGATCCTCGCCTGCGCGCTGGCGCTGGCCTGCCTGCCGCTCGGCCTGCTCGCGCCGGCGCTGTTCGCGGTGCCGGTCGTGCTGGTCGGGTGGTTCGTGGTGGCCGATCCGGAGCTGCTGCGGTTCGTCCACCGGGAGCGCGGCCCGGCCTTCACCGCCTACTTCATGGCCGTGCACCTGGCCGTGCACGTGGTGCTGGTCACCGGCCTGGCCGTCGGCTCCCTGCGCGTCCTGCGCGGCGGCCCGGCCTGACCCTCAGGAGCCGGGCGGCTTGAGCGCCGCCCGGTAGACCGCGGCAGTCGCCGCCGCCGCGCGCTCCCAGCTCAGGCTCTCGCGGACGAACCGCTCGCCGCGCTCGCCCAGCGACCGGCGCAGCGCCTCGTCCGACATGACGTCGATGATCCCGCGCGCGATGTCGGCCGGCTCGGCGGCCCGGACGAACCGCGCCGCGGGCCGCGCCGGGTCGTCCCCGAGGAAGATCCGCGAGAAGCCGTCGCCCAGGAGCGTCGCCCGTCCCAGCGCCATCGCCTCGGTCGCGACCAGCCCGAACGGCTCGAACAGCGAGGGGAACACGCACGCGTCGGCCAGCTCGTAGTACTCCAGCAGCTCGCGGCCCGTGACGAAGCGGCCCGAGGTGAGCACCCGCCCGCGCAGCCCGGTCGCGGCCACGATGCGCCGGACGCCCACCTCGTCCCCCTCGCCGACGATCAGCAGCCGCAGCCCCGGCACGGCGGCCGACGCCGCGCGCATCGCCTCCAGGAGCTGGTAGACGCCCTTCTGGCGTTCGATCCTGCCGACGAACAGCAGCACCTTGTCCTGCTCGGACAACCCCAGCCGCCGCCGCAGCGCCGCCGCGCCCCGCCGCAGCGCGTCCCGGTCGAAGGCCGGATCGGCGACGACCCGCTCGTACGTGCCGCCGAGCGGCACCACGTCGACGGGCGTGCGCCGCCACCCCGCGGCCAGCAGCTGCTCGCGCACCTCGGGCGTGGCCACCACCACCCGCCGCGAGATCCGGGCCAGGTGGCGTTCCAGCGCCGCGAACAGGTTCAGCGGGTCGCGGATGCTGCGCTGCGCCGCCACGCCGTACTCGGTGGTGTGCACGTGCAGGACCACCGGCAGCCGCAGCAGGTGGTGGCAGAGCAGGGCGGCCAGGAAGTTCGTCGAGTCGTGCACGGCGACCAGGTCCGGCCGGGCGCCGCGGCGCAGCCGCCGCACGTACCGCCAGTCGCTGACCACGACCTGCGCGGCCAGCAGCAGGAACTCGGCGCGGCGGGTGCGGTTGAGCCGCCGCCCGCGCGCGCCGGGCAGCCGGACGCGCGGCCGGTGCACGGTGACGCCGTCCACGCGCTCGTGCACGGGCAGGTCGCCGACGTTGAGCGTGTGGACGGTGAGCTCGTGGTCGCGGGCGAGCCAGGGCGTGATCAGCTCGACGTAGCGGCCGAGCCCCGCCGTGACGTTGGGCGGGAACTGGTTGACGACGCAGGCGATTCTCATGACAGGTCCTTCAGATAGACGCGCCCGGCCGTCACCGCCACGACGGCCAGCAGGAGGAGGTTGACCAGCGCGAACCCGGCCAGCCCGCCGGCCACCCCGTGCCACCGCACGCACCAGGCCGGGACGGCGAGCGCGACCGGCGCGCCGGCGAGCAGGCAGCCGATCAGCACGCGGGCGCCGCGCACCCCGTCCATGGACAGCGCCACCGAATACAGGTTGAACGCCGTGTGCGCCCCGATGCCCAGTGCCGACAGCGTCATCAGCCCGGTCGCGTACGGGTACTCGCCGCCCATCAGCAGGAAGAACACCGTGCTCGCGGCGAAGGAGAAGACCGCCGTCGCCCCCGCCACGGCCGGGGCCAGCCGGGCGATCCGCCGCATCAGCGCCGGTTTGTCGGCGGTCGCCATCCTGGGCAGCAGCACCAGCAGCACGCCGTCGGTGAACACCACGCCGAGCAGCCGCTTGGGGAAGCCGTTGTAGACCGCGTAGACGCCGACGTCGGCCGGGGCCGCCCAGTGGTTGAGGTAGAGGACGTCCACGCCGAACAGCAGGCCGGTCAGCGCGGCGACGGCCGTCACGTACCCGCCGTGCCGGTAGAGCGAGCGGGCCAGCCGCGCCGAGAACGCCCGCGGCCGCACCCCGGCCGCCGCCGTCGCCGCCACCGCGAACGCCACGTTCGTCGCGATCAGCGCGACCAGGTACGGCCCGGCGTCCCTGATCCCCAGCACCAGCAGGCAGAAGCAGGCGGCGCCCAGGTAGGCGACCGCGACCGCCAGCTTGAGCCGGGCCACCAGCGCGAAGCGGCCGAGCCCCCGCAGGAACCCGTCCGCGAGCTGGTTGACCGTCATCGACACCGCCAGCGCCAGCCCGTAGGCCAGCGCCGGGACGTCCACGTTCAGCGCGGGCGTGAGCAGCGGGGCGGCCAGCAGGCCCAGCGCGGCCAGCCCGGCGCTCATCGCCAGCGTCGCCGCCAGCGCCGTCGTGACCAGCGCCGGACGCTCGCCCGGCGCGGCCCGCGGCAGCTCCTGGAGCACGACGTAGTGCAGGCTCGTCAGCATGACCACGGTGACGATCAGCGCGATCGACAGCACCACCGTGAACCGGCCGAACGCGCTCGCCCCCGCGCCGCGCGCGACGATCAGCGTGGTGGCCGCCGCGATGCCGCTGGCCGCCGTGCTCACCAGCGTCGGCCCCGCCGCCCACCGGTGCCCCCGGACCAGGCCCGCCGCGCGGCCCCTCAGCCCGTGCACCGCGCGTACGCCCGCCGGGCGAACTCCAGGTCGTCGGCCGTGTTGACGCCGCGCGCCTCGGCCGGGTCGGTCACCGGCACCACCGTCACCGGCCATCCCTCGGCCCGCGACAGATGCGCAAGGAACGGCAGGAAGTTCACCTCGCCGGTGGCCGCGCCGCGCGCCGCGCCCGCCGCGTACCGCTCCCACGCCTGTTGCAGGCCCGCGGTGGCCAGGCAGAACACCCCGATGTCGCTGAGCCCGCCCGGCCGGCACGCGTCGCCCTCGCGCGACTGCCGCACCCGGACGAGCCGCTCCCCGGCCAGCTCGTACTCCACGTACGGGTCGTCCATCGGCACCAGCGGCAGGGTCAGCCCCTGGCCCGGATGGGCGGCGACGACCCGGCGCACGGTCCGCGCCGACAGGTTCGCCTGGTCGCCCCAGACCACGAGGATCGTCTCGTACCCGGCCCAGTGCCCGGCCGCGCCGAAGATCGCCGCGCCCATCCCGGTCGGCCGCTCCTGAACGCTCACCGACACCCCGGGCGTCCCCGCCACCAGCTCGCCGAACGGGCCCGCGCCCGCCGGGGAGACCACGACGTGCACGTGCCCGGCCGCCGGGCGCAGCCGCCGGTGCAGGACGTCCCACACCGTGACGCCGTCGGCCAGGCTGATCATGATCTTCGGGAGGTCGTGGCCGAGCCGCGTCCCGCGTCCGGCGGCCGGGATCACCGCGCACACCCGCCGTTCACTCACGTCGCCGATCACCTCTCCAGCAGGGACACGATGTGGTCCAGGTCAGGGGCCGCGACCGCGCCGGGCGCGGGCTCGGCGGCGTGCACGTGCAGCGTCGCCAGCCCGGCGCCGACGGCCGAGGCCACGCCGTGCGCGCAGTCCTCCAGCGCGACGGCCGCGGCCGGGCGCACGCCCCAGCGGCGGCAGGCCGCGGCGTAGAACCCCGGGTCGGGCTTGCTCACCGGCACGTCGTCGGCGGTCAGCACGCCACGCACCGGCAGCGGGCAGGCGGCCAGCACCCGCTCCACCGAGGCCCGGCTGCCGCCCGTGACCAGGTAGGCGGCCCGGCCCGCCGCCTCCAGCGCGTCCAGCAGCCGGCGCGCGCCGGGGAACGGCCGCACCAGGCCCGCCTCGACGTAGGCGCGGTAGAGCCGCTGCTTGTGCCGCGCCAGGCGGCCGGCCGTCGCCGGGTCGCCGGTCAGCCGGGCGGCCACCGCGGCGGTGCTCACGCCCGCGTGGTCGGCGTAGCGGAAGCCGTCCAGCGCGCCGGGCGCGTGCTCGGCCAGGGCGTGGCGGAAGGCGGCCTCGTGCGCGGGGGCGGAGTCCACCAGCGTGCCGTCGAGGTCGCACAGCCAGACCGTCCAGGGCAGCATCCGGCTCACCCGGCCCGCGCCAGCGGCGCTTCGCCGAGCACCGCGAGCAGCGCCTCGGCCGTACGCGGGCCGCGGTGGGCGCCGGGCCGGGCCGGGTCCTCCAGGTCGGCGCTGATCCAGCGCGCCCCCGCCCACGAACCCCGGTCCAGCACGCGGGCCGGCACGGCGGGAGCGCCCGCGCCCCGGCCGCTGAGCACGTGCGTGATCGTGGCCCGCTCGTTGCCCGGGTCGCCCAGGTAGGCCAGCGTGCGGTCCACCAGGTCGGTGGCCGTCAGACCCTGGACGTCGTGGTCGCCGCCGACGTTCACGACGAACACCCTGGCCGCTGCCCGGCTCCCGGCCCCGCTCCCGGACAGGGCGTCGGCCAGGCCCGGGGTCAGGTAGCTGGGCAGCAGCGAGGAGTGGGGGGTGCCGGGGCCGTACACGATCAGGTCGGCCTCGGCCAGGGCCCGCAGCGCCTCGGGGTTCGGCGTGACCTCGGCGGACCGGCGGGCCAGCAGCTCCCGCACCCGCTCGGCCGGGCGGCCCGCCAGCGCGGCGCGGTCGGCGGCCGACAGCGGCTCGCGCAGCAGGAACAGGCCGGTGATGGGCACGTCGTCCTGCGGCGCGACGATGTCGGCCTCGTCGGCCAGCACCCGGCCGTCCTGCTTGAGCGCGACGAGGAACGCGTTCTCGCCGCCGGTCACGTTCAGCAGCCGCACCGGCGAGCCGAACGTGCGCGCGCACTCCCGTACGGCCGCGTTGAAGTCCTCGCCCAGCCGCAGGTACGCCCCCGCGAACACCAGGTTGCCCAGCGCGCAGTCGGCCAGGTCGAGCCCGCCGGGCCGGGCGGCCAGGCGGGCCGCGACGACCCGCAGCTCCCGCGCCGCCTCCGCCGGGCCCGCCGCGGCGACGTCGCCGATCAGCGTGTCGAGGTCGGCCGGGGTGGCGCCGGGCGGGAGCCGGCGTTCCAGCAGCGTGTGGCGCGGGTCGCCGGGGTCGAGGTGCAGCAGCAGGTTCTTGCGGAAGTCGGACGGGCCCAGCATGCCGGGCAGCCAGCGGCGCAGCGCGCCCGTGGACAGCCCGTTGTCGTACCCGTTGACCAGCAGCGACAGGCTCGTCCCCGGGGTGCGCAGCAGCGCGCGGGCGATGCCCGCGCCGCCGCGCCCGCCGCCGAACAGGGCCACCGACACCGTGCGCGTCACCGTGCGCGTCACCGTGCTCATCGCACCTCCTCCAGCGAGGAGCGGCCCAGCGGGAACGGCGCGAGCGGCGCCCGCAGCACGCCCCGGCGCAGCAACCAGCGGCGCAGCCCGAGGTAGCCGACGAACAGCGCCCGGTCGCGCGCCCCGCGCCAGAACCGCCAGCCCCTGCTGCCGCCGCCCCGCTCGCGGTGCTCGATCGGCAGCTCCTCCCACACGTGCCCCAGCTCGGCCACGCGGGCGGTGATCTCGGTGGAGCAGTTCATCCCCGCCGACTCCAGCGGCAGCGCCCTGAACAGCGGCCCGCGCACCACCTTGAAGATCGAGTTGAAGTCGCGGTAGCGGGTGCGGTGCAGCAGGTTGCTGACCGCGCCGCTGGCCGCCGACCCCCACCGGTACGGCAGGCTGTCGGCCTTCCTGACCCGCGCCCCCGAGAAGGCGGGCCCGCCGCCGGCCCGGATGCGCTCCAGGAACGCGTCGAGGTTGGCGATCGGGAACTGGCCGTCGGAGTCGAGCAGCACCACCCAGTCCAGCCGGGTGCGCGCGACGGCCGCGGCGATGGCGGCCCCCGCGCCCCGGTTGCGCGCGAAGGTGACGACGACGAGCTGCGGGCAGTCCTCCCGCAGCTCGCGCAGGATCCGCCCGGTCGCGTCGGAGCTGCCGTCGTCGCACACGACGATCTCCCACGCGGCCACCCCCGGATGGCGCTCCAGGTACTCCCGCCATTCCGTCACCGCCGCCGCGATGTTGTCCGCCTCGTTGTACGCGGGTGCCGCCACGGAGACGTCGACGGCCGGCCTGTTCGGCAAGGGGTCACCTCCTCCGGGTGGCGTCCGGGCCGGCGCCGGCCCCGGTCAGGCGCCCGATCCAGCGGTCCAGGGGCAGCAGGTTGATCCCGGCGAGGATCGGGACGTGCGCCAGCGTGAACACCACCGCCCCCCAGAACGGGATCGGCCCGCCGGTGAACAGGTTGATGTGCGGGGCGTCGATCCGGTCGGGGATCTCGACCGGGTTGACCACCTGCCACATCACGTCGAGGAAGCCCGAGAACACGATCAGCACCCCGCTCGCCATGATCTTCAGGCAGCGGCCCGGCGAGCCGCCCCCGATCCGGTACGCGGCCGCGACCGTCAGCACGATCCCCGGGTAGAGCAGCAGGTACAGGTGGGTGTAGAAGTCGTCGCCGTGGGCCCGCGCGCCGTCGCCGTAGTAGAACCAGCTGATCCTCGGGATGAGGTAGCCGGTCAGGAACAGGAACGGCGCGTAGAGCAGCCAGTGCAGGCGCGGCGACACCCAGGGGAAGAACGCGATCGCGCAGCACAGGCAGGCGAAGGCGAGCAGCTTGGCGGCGAGCTGCCAGGCGGCGTCGATCTCGCGGGCGTGCGGGGTGGCCAGCCAGACGAAGGCGAAGCCGGCCGCGCCGACGGCCAGGGCGATCCACCAGATGTGGGCGGCCCAGGGGCGCGGGGCGTCGAGCAGGGGGTCGGGATGGTTCACTACCGGTCCTCGTGGGCGTCATCGAAGGGTCACGGGAGCGCTCCCAACGCAGTATGTCACCTGTCCCGGCGGCGGCCACCGCAATATCGGATAACGGACCCACCGGAACTTGCGGACCTGCTGACTAACAGTAGTGTCCGCCTGAAAGTCCAGGTCATCGTCCATAAGGCGATGGCTGGAACGATGCAGGAGAACAGTGACCGCAAAGGGCCTGCCTGCGATGTCAAGACCCGGCGGGGAGTCCGGGCGGACGGCATTCCGCTCGGCGGTTTTTGCGTGAATCTTGAACCGTCTCTGCATTGGTGCAGCGTGTCGGGCGTTCCGGGTTGTTGGGAGCGCTCCCGCGACTTCCCATCTTTCGGGCCCGTAACCCTTGTTTCGGGCATGCCCAAATTGTGTCAGCCGACCACGCCCTCCGCGCGCAGGCCGGCCACCTGTGCCGGGGAAAGAGACAGCAGCTCGCCCAGCACCTCGTCGGTGTGCTCGCCCAGCTCCGGCGCGGGCGACGGCGGGGTCTGGCGGCCGTCCAGGAGCAGGGGGCCGCCCGGGGCCAGATGGGGGCCGACGCCCGGCTGGTCGAGCACGGCCATCAGCGGCTCGGCGCGCAGCGCCGCCGCCCCGCCGGCGGCCAGCTCCTCCAGCGTCCGGTACCGCGACCAGAGCACCGACGTGCCCTTCAGCCCCTCCTCGGCCTCGGCCGCCGTACGCGCGGCGAACCAGGGCGCGAGCAGCCCGCCCAGCGCCTCCCGGTGGGCGTAGCGGTCGGACTCGGAGCGGAAGTCGGCGGGCAGCGCCTCCTCCAGCGCCGACACCACGCGCGACAGCCCGGTGACGGCGACCAGGTCGCGCCAGTGGCGTTCGGTGAGCACCAGGACCATGAGCCGCCGCCCGTCGGCGGTGGCGAAGTCGCGGCCGAGGTCGCCGTACAGGTCGTTGCCGATGCGCGGCCGGCCGGCGCCGCGGAGCTGGGCCTCGGCCAGGAAGCCCAGGTTGCCCATGGTGGCCAGGGCGACGTCGTGCAGGGCCACGTCGAGGCGGCGTCCCCGGCCGGTCGCGGCCCGGTGGCGGTCGGCCGCGAGCAGGCCCACGGCCAGGTACAGGCCGCAGGCGACGTCCCAGGCCGGCAGGACGTGGTTCACCGGGCCCTCGTGGCCGCCGGGGCCGGTCGCGTACGGCAGGCCGAGCCCGGCGTTGACCGTGTAGTCCACGGCGGGACGGCCGTCGCGGTGGCCGAGCAGCCGCGCGTACACCAGATCGGGGCGGCGCCCGGCCAGCTCCTCGTACGACAGCCCGGCCCTGGGCGGCGCGTTGGTGAGCACCGTGCCCGCCGCGACGGCCAGGTCGGCCACCAGAGCGCGCCCCCGGGCCGAGCGCAGGTCGACGGTGACCGAGCGCTTGCCCTTGTTCAGCCCCGCCCAGTAGAGGCTGCGGCCGGAGGGCGCGAGCGGCCAGCGCCGCGCGTCGGGCCCGCCGCCGACCGGATCGACCCGGACGACCTCCGCCCCGAGCTGGGCCAGCGTCATCCCGCCCAGCGGCGCGGCGACGAAGCTGGACAGCTCCACGACTCGCATCCCGGCCAGCGGTGCGGCCTGCTCCTCTGCCACGGCCACCTCCATGTCGATCCGCCGATCCTACGCGCGTACGGCGGCCCGATGATCTAGCCCGTAAGTTCTGGTAACAAACATTTCCCGAAATAACCGGTCTGCCCCATTGTCATTAACTGGAATTGTTGGAACATATGGTCTGAGTCACGAGTGAAGTCCAAAGATCGCCTACCGCAAGAGGGTGGCGGCGAGGGGAAAGGGGCAACGCTCATGCGCCAGCGTGCTGTCCGCAACTTGGCCAGGCTTGGCACGGCGCACGCCAGGATCACGCGGATACTTGACGCCGCCGCGGGCGGGAAGAACAACTTCCTCGCCGACAGAGACCTGGTTCGCCATTTCGATCAAGTAACTCCCGTCGCCACCACCGCGGCCCGTGCCGTTCTTGAATACCTGTCGCGGGTGATCGGTCATTTGGCCGCTGTCGAAGGCGTGGACCAATTCATGATCGTGGGGAGCGGGGTGCCGAACGGCCCTTCGGGCGGCAGCCGCCTGCACGAGGTGGCCCGCCTGACCTCGCCCGGCCCGGACGTCCGCGTCGTGTACGTCGAGAGCGACCCGATGGCCCTGACGCTGGCCCAGGCCACCATCGAGCCCTTCTGCGACCTGGTGCGCGTGGTCGACGGCGACGTGCGGGAGATGGACGAGATGCTCGGCGACCCGGTGGTGCAGACGTTCCTCGACTGGGACCGGCCGATCGCGGTGCTGCTGCTGTCGGCCCACAGCCTTGACGACGAATGCGCCCGTACCGTCGTCAAGCGGCTGCGGCACGCCGTCCCCGAGGGCAGCTTCCTCGGGCTGCTGCACATCACGTTCGACGGCGTGCCGGGGGAGCTGGCCCCGGCCGTGCGGGGCATGCTGGCCATGACGCTGCCCGGCCTGAACGTGCGCACCCGCGCCGAGGTCGCCGACCTGCTGGACGGCCTCGACCTGCTGGAGCCGGGCCTGGTGTGGGTGCCCGAATGGCGACCCGACGGCGGCGACCCGGCCTGCGCGGACGCCCCCTCCTCGTCCGGCAACTACGGAGCCGTGGCCCGCATCCCCTGACCTTCCCCGGACGGCCCCCGACGGCCTCCCCGCCCCCGCCGTGAACGATGATGCGGCCTGCGGGAGACAGCGAGGTGACCGCCGTCCCCGTGGAAGGAACGATGTGACCCTGCAGAACCTCTCGGAGCAGGACGACGCGGAGGTGATCCTCCGCTCCCGGGACGACCCCGAACAGTTCGCCGCGCTGTTCGACCGCCACGCCCGGCAGATCCACCTCTACGTCGCGCGCCGGCTCGGCACGCAGGCCGCCGACGACATCGTGGCGGAGACGTTCCTGGCCGCCTTCCGCCGCCGCGGCTCCTACGATCCCGCCGCCCGCCTGGCCAGGCCCTGGCTGTACGGCATCGCCACCAGGCTGATCGCCCGGCACCGGCGCGACGAGGAACGGCTCCTGCGGGCGCTGAGCCGTACCGGGGCCGAGCCGCTGCCCGAGCCGCTCGGGGACGTCGTGACCCGGCGCGTCGCGGCCCAGGGCGAGGAGCGCCGGCTGCTCGCGGCGCTGGCGGGGCTGTCACCCCGCGACCGCGACGTCCTGCTGCTCGTCGCGTGGGAGGACATGAGCCTGGAGGAGGCCGCGCAGGTCCTGGGCATCCCGGCGGGAACGGCGCGCTCCCGCATGCACCGCGCGCGCAAGAAGATCAAGGCCGTGCTTCCCGCGGAGGAGGAGAACTGATGGACGACCTGAACGCGGTGAGGCGAGTGCGCCGCCCCGTCCCGGCGATGACGCCGCAGGCGGAGAGCGCGGCGCGGGCCAGGCTGCTGACCGCTGTGCGGACGCCCGTGCGGACGCCCGTGCGAACCGCGCCGCCCCGGCGGCGCCCCGCGCGCCCGGTGTGGCGGCTCGTGACGGCGGCCGTCCTGGCCGTCCTGGCGGGCCTCGGCTGGGCCGCGACCCGTGAGCCCGGAGCCACGCCGGTGGCGAGCGTGCAACAGCTGAGCGAATGGGCCGCCGATGCGGCCGAGGACGCCCCAGGACCGGGAGCCCGCGGCGACCAGTGGCTCTACGTCAAGGAGCTCAACGCCGCCCCCGGCGCCTACAGCGGGTACGGCGTCGACACCAGCAGGCGGATCACCTCGGAGGTGTGGACGAGCGTCGACGGCAAGAAGATCGCCTGGTACGACGACAAGGGCAAGCTTCTCGTCCAGTACACCCACCCCGGCATCGGCGCCGCCGAGCTGGCCGCCGAGCCCGTCACCCCTGAGACCGTGACCGACCGGCTCATGGCCGCCCTGCGCCCGCTCGACGCGTCGGCCGGCGACCCGCCGCCTCCCATGAACGAGCGGCTCTTCCAGGCGATCTACCAGTTGATGGGCGAGCAGGCGCTGCCCCCGCGGGTACGGGCCGCGCTGTTCCGCGCCCTGCCGGCCATCGAGGGGGTGCAGGTCACCCCCGACGCGGTCGACGCCGGCGGGCGGCACGGCGTCGCCTTCAGCTACACCGGCGACTGGGCCCGCTATGACCTCATCCTCAGCCCCGGCGACTACCGCTTCCTGGGCACCTACGGCGTCAGCGTGACCGACCGGACCTTCACGTGGACGGGAGGCAGTGCCGACGTGCCCGCCGGCACCCCGGTCACCTGGACGGCCCGGCTCGGCACCGAGGTGGTGGACGAGCCTGGACGGCGTCCCTGAGGGGCGGAATTCATCACCATTTGAAAACCTCAGGTGAAAAGCACTGTAATGGGTAGTGAACACCGTCGCTCCGCCGGACGGCGGCGTCCTCCTGGCCCGTAGTGGCCGGGGGTGCGCCGAGGGCGGGCCGCCTGCTAGGACTTTCCTTTTGGTCGTCGGCGGAGTGATGAATAGGTGGCCCGTTATGTGGAAAAATGTCGGACCAGCGGCTTCGGTATTCCATGGCCGCTCAACGACACCGCTCGAAGGTGCGGGCATGGACGACTCGGCATGGCACATCGAGGAGGCGTCCCTGGTGCTGGTGGAGGCGACGCTCGACGCCATGGCCGCGCTGGGCGACCTGTCGGTGCCCCGGCTGCGGGTGCTGCTGGCGGTCGACCGCCACGGCCCGATGAACCTGCGCTCCCTGGCCGACCGCCTGGACATGTCGCTGTCGGCGGCCGGCCGGGTCGTCGACCGCCTGGACACCGCCGGCCTGCTGAGCAGGGCCCCGGCCGCTCACAGCCGCCGGGAGATCCGCATCAGCACGACCCCGGCCGGCCGGGAGGTGCTGGAGCGGCTGCGCGCCGCGCGGCGGCAGCGCATCGGCCAGGCGCTGGAGAAACTGGCCCCGGACGACCGCAGGACGCTCGTGCACGTCTTGCGGCGGCTGACCGAGGCGGCCGACTCCTGAGCACCTGATCCGCCGACATCAGCCGCTATTTCCCCTTATTTCGCGAAATTTCGGTCGATAGACCTAATTGTGTTTTCGGGGGCGGTGAAACCCTCCCGCAGAACTAACAGATTCCATATGGACACTGTCGCATGCTAGAAACAGTCGTCTGACTGCACGCATTCACTTTCAGTCGATTCGCCGGTTTCCGGGCGCAGGGGGAGGACCGCGTCCCGGCCGGGCCGGCGCACATCCGAAAGCGTCATCTCCATGTGAGGAGGTCATGTGTCGTGCCTGGCGGAATACGCATGCATCTGACACGAGCCGAACGCGCCGCCGACACGGCGGCCGCACGGTTGCTGGCGGCGGGCACCCACCTGCTGCGCGCCGACACCACGCCCGACCGGCGGGCGGTGTACCGCGGCGAGGACAAGGTCAACGACTCCCCGTACCGGCGCCGGTGGGCGCACGACAAGGTGGTGCGTTCCACCCACGGGGTCAACTGCACCGGCTCGTGCTCCTGGAAGGTCTACGTCAAGGACGGCCTGATCACCTGGGAGACCCAGCAGACCGACTACCCCAGCGTCGGCCCCGACCGCCCCGAGTACGAGCCCCGCGGCTGCCCCCGCGGCGCCGCCTTCTCCTGGTACACCTACTCGCCCACCCGGGTGCGCTACCCGCACGCCCGCGGCGTCCTGGTGGAGCTGTACCGGGAGGCCAGGGCGCGCCTGGGCGACCCGGTCGCGGCCTGGGCCGAGATCACCACCGATCCCCGCAAACGCCACCGCTACCAGTCGGCGCGCGGCCAGGGCGGCCTGGTCCGCATCGAGTGGGACGAGGCGCTGGAGATCGCCGCGGCGGCCCACGTCCACACGCTCATGACGTACGGGCCCGACCGGGTCGCCGGGTTCTCGCCGATCCCGGCCATGTCGATGGCCTCGCACGCGGTGGGCGCCCGGTTCATGTCGCTGATCGGCGCGCCGATGCTGTCCTTCTACGACTGGTACGCCGACCTGCCCGTGGCCTCGCCGCAGGTGTTCGGCGACCAGACCGACGTGCCGGAGTCGGGCGACTGGTGGGACGCGGCCTACCTCATGCTGTGGGGGTCCAACGTCCCGGTCACCCGCACCCCCGACGCCCACTGGGTCACCGAGGCCCGATACCGGGGCCAGAAGGTCATCGTGGTCTCGCCCGACTACTCCGACGCCACCAAGTTCGCCGACGAGTGGCTGCACCCCCATCCCGGCACCGACGGCGCGCTGGCCGTCGCCATGGGGCACGTCATCCTGCGCGAGTTCTTCGCCGAACGGCAGACCCCGCACTTCACCGGCTACGTCAAGCGCTTCACCGACCTGCCCTTCCTGGTGTGCCTGGAAGAGCACAACGACGGCGGGCTGCGTCCCGGCAAGTTCCTGACCTCGGCGGACCTGGGCGGCCAGGAGGAGGCGGCCCGCTGGCGGCCGATGATCCTCGACGCCGCGACCGGCCGCCCGGTCGCGCCCAACGGCACGCTGGGCGACCGCTGGAGCGCCGAGCAGGGACGCTGGAACCTCGACCTCGGCGACCTCGACCCGCTGCTCACCCTGCACGCGCCCGGCTGCGACGGCGCCGAGGTGGTCCTGCCGCGCTTCGACGATCCCGGCGTCGTCCGCAGGGGCGTGCCGGTCCGGCGGGTCGGCGACCGGCTCGTCACCACCGTCTTCGACCTGCTCATGGCCCAGTACGGCGTCGCCCGCCCCGGCCTGCCCGGCCAGTGGCCCACCGGCTACGACGACCCCGACGCCCCGGGCACGCCCGCCTGGCAGGAACGCATCACCTCCACCCCGGCCGCGCAGGCGATCAGGATCGCCCGTGAGTTCGCCGCCACCGCCGAGCGCACCGGCGGCCGGGCCATGATCATGATGGGCGCGGGCACCAACCACTGGTTCCACTCCGACACCATCTACCGCTCCTTCCTGACGCTGCTGCTGCTCACCGGCTGCCAGGGCGTCAACGGCGGCGGCTGGGCCCATTACGTGGGCCAGGAGAAGGTCCGGCCGCTGGCCGGGTGGCAGCAGCTGTCCACCGCGGCCGACTGGGTGCGCCCGTCCCGCCAGATGGCCGGCACGCCGTACTGGTACCTGCACACCGGCCAGTGGCGCTACGAACGGTTCTCGGCCGGGACGCTGTCCAGCCCCGCCGGGCCCTGCCGGTTCGCCGGGCGGCACACCCTCGACCTGGTGGCGCAGTCGGCCCGGCTGGGCTGGATGCCGAGCTACCCCACCTTCGCCGCCAACCCGCTCGACCTGGGCCGCCGCATCCACGACAGCGGCGTCGACCCGGCCCGCTGGATCGCCGGCGAGGTGGAGTCCGGGCGGCTGGCGTTCGCCTGCGAGGACCCCGACGCGCCGGAGAACTGGCCGCGGGTGCTCACCGTCTGGCGGGCCAACCTGATCGGCTCCTCGGCCAAGGGCAACGAGTACTTCCTGCGCCACCTGCTGGGCGCGCCCGACAACGCCACCGCCGAGGAGGCGCCGCCGTCCGGCCGTCCACGGGAGGTCACCTGGCGGGACGCGCCGCGCGGCAAGCTCGACCTGCTGCTCGCCCTCGACTTCCGGATGACCTCCACGACGCTCTTCGCCGACCTGGTGCTGCCCGCCGCCACCTGGTACGAGAAGCACGACCTGTCCAGCACCGACCTGCACCCGTTCGTGCACGCCTTCACCCCGGCGATCAACCCGCCCTGGCGGGCCCGCACCGACTTCGACATCTTCCACTCCCTGGCCCGCAAGCTGAGCGAGCTGGCCGCCGGCCGCCTCGACGTCGCCCACGACCTGGTGGCCACCGCGCTCCAGCACGACACGCCCGGCGAGATCGCCCAGCCCGGCGGCGGCGTCCCCGACTGGCGCGAGAGCGGCGAGAGCCCCGAGCCCGGCCGCACCATGCCCGCCGTGACGCTGGTCGAGCGGGACTACACCGCGATCGCCGACAAGCTGGCCGCCTTCGGCCCGCTGGCCGAGCGGCAGGGCATGACCGTCAAGGGCGTCACCGTGCGGCCCGGCCCCGAGTCGGCCTGGCTGGCCGCGCGCTGCGGCACCGCCGCCGCCGGCCCGGCCGAGGGACGCCCGCTGCTCGACAGCGACGTCAAGCTGTGCGAGGCGATCCTGGCGCTGTCGGGCACCACCAACGGCAGGATCGCCGCCGAGGGCTTCGACCGGCTCGCCGAGCGCTGCGGGCCCGGCTCGGGGCTGTCGGAGCTGGGCGCGTCGGTCGCCGGGCACCGCACGGTGTTCTCCGACACCCAGGACCGGCCGGTGGCCGCCGGGGCCAGCTTCGAGTGGTCGGGCGCGGAGGGGCACGACCGCCGCTACGCGCCGTTCACCATCAACACCGAGCACCGCAAGCCCTGGCACACGCTCACCGGCCGCCAGCACTTCTACCTCGACCACGACTGGATGGCCGAGCTGGGCGAGCAATTGCCCGTCTACCGGCCGCCGCTCGACCTCGACGCGCTGGGGGAGTGCCTGCCCGCCGCGCCCGACGGCGGCAAGGCGGTGAACGTGCGCTACCTCACCCCGCACTCCAAGTGGTCGATCCACTCCGAGTACCAGGAGAACCTGCTGATGCAGACGCTGGCCAGGGGCGGCCCGGTCATCTGGATCAGCGTCGAGGACGCCGCCGCGATCGGCGTGGCCGACAACGACTGGATCGAGGCCGTCAACGTCAACGGCGTCGTGGTGGCCCGCGCCGTCGTCTCCCACCGCATGCCGCCCGGCACGGTGTTCATGTACCACGTCCAGGAACGGCTGGTGAACGTGCCCAAGTCGCAGGCCACCGGCCGGCGCGGCGGCGTGCACAACGCGCTCACCAAGCTCCTGGTCAAGCCGACCCACCTGATCGGCGGGTACGGCCAGCTCTCCTTCGCCCCCAACTACTACGGCCCCACCGGCAACCAGCGCGACGCGGTGACCGTCATCCGCCGCCGGGATCAGGAGGTGCGTTACTGATGCGACCGATGGCCCAGATCGCCATGGTGATGAACCTGGACAAGTGCATCGGCTGTCACACCTGCTCGGTGACCTGCAAGCAGACGTGGACCAACCGGCCGGGCACCGAGTACGTCTGGTTCAACAACGTCGAGACCCGGCCCGGCCAGGGCTACCCGCGGGGCTGGCAGGACCAGGAGCGCTGGCGGGGCGGCTGGCGGCTGCGCCACGGCCGCCTGGTGCCCCGCGCCGGCGGCCGGCTGCGCCGCCTGGCCACGCTCTTCGCCAACCCCGAGTTCCCCGGCCTGGACGACTACTACGAGCCGTGGACCTACGACTACGACAACCTCACCAGCGCGCCGCTCGGCGACGACGTGCCGACCGCGCCGCCCCGCTCCCTCATCGACGGGCGGCCGACCGCCGTCACCTGGGGCCCGAACTGGGACGACGACCTGGGCGGCGGCCCCGAGCAGCTCTCCGCCGACGTCGTGCTGCGCAAGGTGAGCGACACCGTGCGCCTGGACTACGAGCGGGCGTTCATGTTCCACCTGCCGCGCATCTGCGAGCACTGCCTCAACCCGTCCTGCGTGGCCGCCTGCCCGTCGGGGGCGATGTACAAGCGCATGGAGGACGGCATCGTGCTGGTCGACCAGGACCGGTGCCGGGGGTGGCGCATGTGCGTGTCCGGCTGCCCGTACAAGAAGGTGTACTTCAACCACCAGACCGGCAAGGCCGAGAAGTGCACGTTCTGCTACCCGCGCATCGAGGCGGGCGAGCCGACGGTCTGCTCCGAGACGTGCGTCGGCCGCCTGCGCTACCTCGGCGTCATGCTGTACGACGCCGACCGCATCGGGGAGGCCGCCGCCGTGCCCGACGAGCACGACCTGTACCCGGCGCAGCTCGCCTGCTTCCTCGACCCCGCCGACCCCGAGGTGGTCGCCGCCGCCGAGGCCGCGGGCATCCCGCACGACTGGCTGGAGGCGGCCCGCCGCTCACCGATCTACCAGCTCATCACCGAGTTCCGCATCGCGCTGCCCCTGCATCCGGAGTACCGCACCATGCCCATGGTCTGGTACGTCCCGCCGCTGTCGCCCATCGTCGACGCGCTGGCCGAGACCGGGCACGACGGCGAGGACGCCGGCAACCTGTTCGGCGCCATCGACTCCCTGCGCATCCCGGTCGAGTACCTGGCCGAGCTGTTCACCGCGGGCGACCCGGCCCCGGTGGAGGCCGCGCTGCACCGCCTGGCCGCCATGCGCGCCCACATGCGGGCCCGCAACCTCGGCGACGAGCCGGACCCCGGCATCGCCGCCGGGACCGGCCTGTCGCCCGCAGACCTGGAACGCATGTACCGCCTGCTCGCCCTCGCCAAGTACGACGAGCGGTACGTCATCCCCACCGCCTACGTCACCTCCGACCACGCCGACCATGCCGACCGCGCCGGCCACGCCGGTTGCAGCCTGGACGCCCCCGGCGGCCCCGGCATGCTCGCCGAGGGCTTCCACAGCCCCCCGGTCGCCAGGGACGACCGGCTGCGCGGCCGCGTCAACCTGCTCAACTGGGACGGCAAGGGCACCCCCGACGGCCTGTTCCCCTCCAGGGACGAGGCGGCCGAGTGAACCGGCACGACGCCCGCCTGATCCACCAGGCCGCCTCCCTGCTCCTGAGCTACCCGGGCGACGACTGGACCGCCCGCCTCGGCCTGGTCCGCGACGCGCTCGGCCCGGCGGGCGGCGCCGCCGCCGAGCGCCTGCGCGGCTTCTGCGCCGAGGCGGCGGCCCTGCCCGCGCTCGACGCCGGCGCCGCGTACGTGTCCACGTTCGACCGCAGCGGCCGGCGCACGCTCCACATGACCTACTACGGCGACGGCGACACCCGCCGGCGCGGCGAGTCCCTGCTGGCGCTCAAGACGCTCTACCGCGCCCACGGCTGGCGGCCCGGCACCGGCGAGCTGCCCGACTTCCTGCCGGTGATGCTGGAGTTCGCCGCCCGCGTGCCCGGCCCCGGCGGCCGGCTGCTGCGCGACCACCGGCCCGGCCTCGACCTGCTGCACGCCGGCCTGACCGCCCGCCGCAGCCGCTACGCCGCCGTCGTGGAGGCCGTGCGGCTGACCTTGCCGCGCGCCACGTCCGCCGACCGCCGCACCGTGGACGAGCGGACGGCGCTCGGCCCGCCCGCCGAACGCGTCGGCCGTACCGCCCTGCCCGAGGTTCCCGGAGGAGTCCGCCGATGAGGCATCTCAACATCGCCCTGTGGGGCGTGCTGCCGTACGTCGTCCTGGTGCTGTTCGTCGCCGGGGCGCTCTGGCGCTACCGCTACGACCGGTTCGGGCTGACCACCCGCTCCAGCCAGCTGCACGAGAGCCGCCTGCTGCGGGTGGGCGGGCCGCTGTTCCACTTCGGGCTGCTGTTCGTGATCGCCGGTCACCTCGTCGGCCTGCTCGTCCCGGAGCGCTTCACCGAGGCCGTGCACGTGACCGAGCCCATGTACCGGCTCAACGCCCTGGTCGTCGGCGGGCTGGCCGGGCTGGCCACCGTGACCGGGCTCGGCGTGCTGCTGTGGCGGCGGCTGCGGGTACGGGCCGTGCGGCGGGCCACCGGCCGCTCCGACCGCGTCCTGTACCCGGTGCTGGCCACCGTGCTGCTCGCCGGGCTGATCGCCACCCTGCTCGGGCCGTCCGGCCACTACGACTACCGGCTCGGCGTGTCGGTGTGGTTCCGCAGCCTGCTCGAACTGGAGCCGGACGTCGACGCCATGGCCTCGGCGCCGTTCGTGTTCCAGGCGCACACGCTGCTCGGCCTGGCCCTGTTCGCGCTGTGGCCGTTCAGCCGCCTGGTCCACGCCTTCGCCGCGCCCGTCGCCTACCTGGCCAGGCCGTACATCGTCTACCGCTCCCGCGGTGGCGCGCTGCCCCGATGAGCGCGGAAGCCGCCGCGGAAGGGGCAGAAGGCGCGGAAGGGGCGGCCGGGGGCCGGGCCCGGGAGCGGGCGGCGGTCAGGGCGCGGGTCGCCGGGGCGTGCGCGGTCGCCGCGCGGGCCGCGCTGTGCATCAGCGTGCCCGCCCTGGTCGCCTGGCTGGCCCACCAGCCGTTCGTCTTCCCGTCCCTGGGGCCGACGATCTACCTGGTGCTCACCGCGCCGGGGGCGCCGGCCGCCGCTCCCCGCCGCACCGTCGCCGGGCACGCCATCAGCGCCGCCGGCGGCTACCTGGCCCTCACCGTCACCGGGCTGACGCGCACCGCACCCGACCTGGGGCACATCGACGGGCGCCGGGCGCTCGCCGTGATCATCGCGCTGTCCTGCACGACGCTGGGCATGCTGGCCACCGACAGCTCCCATCCGCCCGGCGGCGCGACCACGCTGATCGTGGCGCTGGGCTTCCTGCGCACCCCGCTGAACCTGGCCGTCCTGCTGACCGCCGTGGTGCTCACGACCCTCGTCCTGCTCGCGCTGGGACGCCTGCGCGTCCCCCGCGTGGTAACTTCGCAGAAGAAGTTACTTCTTGGGGGATTTATCTTCTCCAAGAAGGAGGACAGGAAGTGAGGACCGCGTGCCGAACACCCCCGACCCGTCGGACGCCGGCCGGCGCTACCGCCGCTACCTCAGCGCGGTCATGCTGCACGGCCACGCCGGGGCCAAAGCCTGCGGCCTGGGCGCCACCGACCTGTACGCCCTGAACATCCTCGAACTGGCCGGCCCGATGACCCCCGGCGAGCTCGGCGTGCGCACCGGCCTGACCACCGGCCCGACCACCCGGCTGATCGACCGGCTGGAGCAGGCCGGGTACGTCCGCCGCGTCCCCGCCCCTGACGACCGCCGCAAGGTGATCGTCGAGCCGGTCGGCAGGCCCGCCGAGCTCGACGCGGTCATGGCGCCCGTCCGGCAGAAGATCGGCGACATCCTTGCGGGCTACCCGGCCGAGCACCTCGACGTGCTCTTCGACTACTTCGACCGGGCCGCCCGCGCCTACCAGGAGGCCGCCGAGGACCTGCGCTCCGGCTCCTGACCCGGCCTGACCCGGCCTGACTCCGCGCTCAGCGGAAGTCGGAGATGCGCAGCACCGCCAGCATGTCCGTCGCCCGCGAACCGGTCGAGAACGACGCCTCCACCCCGACCCAGCCGCGGAAGGCCCCCGAGTCGTCGATGATCTGCATCAGCGGCTTGACGTGCGAGTTGCCCGTGTAGCAGAACTCGCCGCGCTCCATCGCCAGGCACGTGCACCAGTGCCACAGCGTGTCGCGGCGGTCGGACTTGGAGATCGTCGTCAGGTAGTACTGGATGGAGCTGACGTTGGGCCGCGTGCCGCCGCCGTACTTGGGGCAGCCGCCCGACTTCTGGCACGCCCCCCGCGAGGACGGCTGCAGGTAGGTCAGGCACGAGGTGGTCGACTTGCAGGCGCGGAAGGAGGAGTGGCCGAACGGCTGGTTCGCCGAGTTGACCAGCGTGCCGCTCGCCCAGCTCGTCAGGTCCTGCCTGAGCGAGCCGGGGAAGGCCCGCACCGAGCTCATCGCGCGCCGGGTGCCGATCGCGGCGTTGCTGCCGTAGCCGTAGCCGTGCGTGGCCAGGCTGCTGCCCTTGAGGTCGAGGCGGGCCAGCCTGCCGTCGGGGGAGGTGCGCACGTACCACTGCTCGGTCCAGGTTTGGGCGATCTTCCACCGGATGGTGAGCACGTTGCCCGCCAGCGTGTACGTCCCCGTGCGGGTCTCGCTCGGGCCGCCCGTGTAGCCGCCCGCGGTGAGCACCTCGCAGCCGCGCGGCCGCGTCGCGACCCCGCCCGCCTTGGTGGTGCAGCTCGGGTCGGGCACGGTGCCGGTGCGCTGCCTGGCCTTGGGGAAGCGCTGCCACCACAGGTACAGGGCGGCGCTCACCGTGCCGTTCGCGGCGAAGCGGTAGGTGCCCAGGCGCACCCAGTTCTGCCGGGAGGCGGCCTGGAGATGGCCCTGCGAGACGACGAACGTGGACTTGCCGCCCGGCAGCGGCGTGGCGGCCGTCCCGGCGGCGGCAGTGGCAGCCCCAGTGGCAGCCCCGGTGGCAGTCACGGTGGCCGTCACCGGTTGGACGGGGAGCAGGGCGAGGGCGAGCACGAAGGACAGGACTGCCGCTGCGGTACGCATGGAGGGACTCCGTAGGGCTTGCGGGCGGTGGCCGATCGTCAACGGCCCACCGTATTCCGGCCTGACCGGATCTGTCCCCGAAACGCGGTCAAGAGGAAGCTGACAGCGCTCGACGTCGGCCCGTGAAGCTAGGATGAGGGGGTTCCCAGCACCGCGAGGAGGTTGATCATGTCGTTCCCACCGCCCGGCATGGTTCTCGGCGACGCCCCGGCGCGCACTTCCTCGCGGGAGGCCGCCACAGGCTGACCTTCTCCGCGTCGAAGTGCTTCTCATGGCCATCACTGGTTCGATCATGAGGAGCCCTGAGTGCTCGACATCCGCTGGACCGAGGACGGCGAGGCCCGCTCGGCCCGCTGGCGTTCCGAGAACGGCTCGCCGCCGCCCGCCCGCGTGGTGATCGCCGACGAGCGCCTGGCCGCGGCCACGGCGTACCGGCTGGCCTGCGAGGGCACGGCGCTGCTGTGGCGCGGAGACTTCCACGCCGCCCGCCGCCTGCTGCGCGCCATGACCCGCCGCGCCGCCCCCCGCCCACCGGCCCCCGCGCCCGCTGAGTCGCCCGCGCCCGCTGAGTCGCCCGCGCAGGCGTTCCACCGGTACCGGCAGGCCCGCTCCCAGGCGGTCGTCACGCTGGGCCGGTTGCTGGTGCCGCTCGACCCCGACCACGGCGTCCCCCTGCGGCGCGCCCCCGACGTGCGGAACGCCTGCGCGCAGGTCTACGGGCCCGCGACCGAGGCTTCGGTGATCTCGCTGCGCGAGCTGCTGGGCGTCGTCGCGGCCTACGAGTGGCGCAGGCGAGGCGTCGAGGTGCCCGCCCTGAACGCCCGCATCCACCCCCACTACGGCGTCTTCTCACCGGTGCGCGGCGAGTACGTCGATCTGGTGGCCGCGGCCCCGCTGGTCTCGCGCGCCGGGGCGTTCGACGTCGGCACCGGGACGGGCGTGCTCGCCGCCGTCCTCGCCCGCAGAGGCGTCGAGCGCGTCGTGGCCACCGACCGCGACCCGCGCGCCGTGGCCTGCGCCCGCGACAACCTGCGAAGGCTGGGGCTGTCCGGCCGGGTCGGCGTCCTGGAGGCCGACCTCTTCCCGCCCGGACGCGCGCCGCTCGTCGTCTGCAACCCGCCGTGGCTCCCGGCCAAGCCGGTCTCGCCCCTCGACCACGCGGTCTACGACCCCGGGAGCCGCATGCTCCGCGGCTTCCTCGACGGCCTCGGCGAGCACCTGACCCAGCAGGGCGAGGGCTGGCTGATCCTGTCGGACCTGGCCGAACGGCTGGGGTTACGGACCCGTGCCGAACTGCTGTCCGCCTTCGCGAGCGCGGGCCTGCGCGTCGTGGACCGGCTCCGGACCCGGCCGCGCCACCCGCGCGCCGCCGACCGGACCGACCCCCTGCACGCGGCCCGCGCCACCGAGGTCACCTCCTTGTGGCGCCTGCGCCGCACCTGACCCTCTTAACCCCCGGGGGCTCGGGTGCACGGAATCTTCACCCCGTGTCCCCGGGATCTGCGCGCTCGTCTGGTTGGCTGGGTTCATGATCGACATTGATCCCGCCTCCCGCCCCGACCCCATCGCCTACCTCGACCACGTCGCCTCGACGGACGTCGGCAGGGGGTACAAGCGGCAGGTACTCGAACTGCTGGACCTGCGGCCCGGGCAGACCGTGCTCGACCTCGGCTGCGGCCCCGGGACCGACCTCGCGGCCATGGCCGACGCCGTCACCCCCGCCGGACGGGTGATCGGCCTCGACCGCGACCCGGCGATGGTCGCCGAGGCGGCCGCCCGGCTGGCCGGACGGCCCCAGGTCGAGGTCCGTCCCGGGGACGTGCACGCGCTGCCGCTCGCGGACGGGAGCATCGACCGGGCCCGTACCGACCGGGTGCTCCAGCACGTGGACGACCCGGCGCGGGTGCTGGCGGAGTTCCGCCGGGTGGCGCGTCCCGGGGCGCGGATCGTCATGGCCGAGCCCGACTGGGAGGGCATGCTGATCGACTCCCCGCGCCCGGACGTCGGCCGGACGCTGGCCCGGTTCATCTCCACCGAGATGGTCCGCCACGGCACGCTCGGCCGCGGCCTGGCCCGGCGCTGCGAGGAGGCGGGCCTCGCGGTCCGGTCGGTGACGACGGTCGCGCCGGTCTTCCGCGACCTGGACACCGCCGACCAGGTCCTCGGCCTGCGCCGCAACCTGGGCAGGGCCGTCGGCGCCGGATACCTCGAACCCGGCGCCGAGGAGTGGTTCGACGACCTGCGCTCCCGCCCCTTCCTGGCCTCGGCCCTGCTGTTCCTGGTGACGGCCGAAGCGGCCTGAGCGGCCACGCCGTCCCGGGCCGGGGACGGCGACCGAGGGAGGGTCAGGTGATGCGGAGCGGGAGGGTGCGGGGGCCGCGGACCTGGCCCGCCGCCCAGGTGACGGCGCCCGGGTCGGCGAGGGTGAAGGCGGGGATGCGCTGGAGCCAGACGTCGAGGGCGGTGCGTAGTTCCATGCGGGCCAGGTGGGAGCCGACGCAGCGGTGGATGCCGAGTCCGAAGGCGGCGTGGCGGTTGACCTCGCGGTCGATGCGGATGTCGGCGGGGTGGTCGAAGTGGGCGGGGTCGCGGTTGGCGGCGGGGAAGGAGAGCAGGACCCAGTCGTCGGCTTTCATGTCGACGCCGTTCCAGTGCATGTCGTTCTTGACGAGGCGGGCCATGGTGACGGGGGCGTAGGCGCGCAGGAACTCCTCCATGGCGGTGGGCAGGAGGGCGGGTTCGGCGACCAGGCGTTCGCGGTCGGCGGGGGTCTTGGCCAGGTGCCACAGGGACGCCCCGATCGCGCTCCAGGTGGTGTCGATGCCCGCGATGAGCAGCAGGGCGATCGTGCCCGCCACGTGCCCGGCCTCCAGCTTGTGGCCGTACAGCTCGGCCTCGACGAGGTAGGTCGTGAGGTCGTCGCGCGGGTGCTGCACGTGGTCGCGGATCTGGTCCAGCAGGTAGTCGAAGAGCCGTCCCATGTTGGCGGTCCGCTGCTCGGGCGGCAGGTTGACGCCTTCCAGGGCGTTCTCGATGAACTCGCGGAAGCGCGGGCCGTCCTCGGGCGGGAAGCCCAGCATGTCGGCGATCACCCGCATCGGGATGTGCTGGGCGTAGTCGCGGGCGGCGTCCACGACGTCCTGGCCCTCCAGGCCGTCGATCAGCTCGTGGCACAGCGCCCGCGTCGACTCCTCCCGCCTGGCGACCGCCGTCTTGGTGAAGGCGGGCAGCAGCAGCTTGCGCGCGTCGTGGTGGAAGGGCGGATCGGACGAGATCGGCGGCGTGCCGCCCACGGGCGCGCTCTCCCGCGGCGGCCGGAAGTTGCTCATGATGATCGAGCGTGAGGAGAACCGCTCGGTGTCGTAGGCGACGGCCGCGACGTCCTCGTAGCGGGTGGGCAGCCAGCCGCCGCCGAACCGGTCGGTGTGCGCGATCGGGCAGCGCCGCCGCAGGTCGTCCTGGATGGGGTACGGGTCGGCGGCCCACTCCGGCTCCAGGTGGGAGAAGTCGGTGGCCCAGTCCGAGACCGGGCCGGTGACGATCTCGCTGCGGGTGCCGATCTCCTCGCCGTCGCCGGGCTCGCCGAAGCCCTTGACGAAGCGCTCGTCCACGCTCATGTCACGCCTCCCCGAGCAGGTCGATCGCCCGCTCCGGGCAGTTGGAGACGGCCAGCCGCGCCGTGCGCTCCTGGCCGGGCGGCACCTCGCCGTCGCGCAGGACCGTTCCGTAACCTTCGTCGTCCTCGCCGAACAGGTCGGGGGCGAGGTCGTAGCAGCGGCCATGTCCCTGGCAGCGCTCGGGGTCGATCTGTACTCTCACGGCGTTCCTTCGTGCGGTGGGGCGGGGGAGAGGGCGGCGACGACGCGGATGAGCAGCCTGGCCCACTCCTCCTCGTCCACCTGGTGGGGGTCGGGGGCGATGAGCGCGCTGCCCATCGCGAGCAGGAGGCAGAAATGGGCGATCGCCTCCGGTGACAGCGCGTGGTCCAGCTCGCCGCCGTCCTGGCCGGCGCGGACCAGGCAGGCCAGCCGGCGGACGCGCTCGCCGACGTAGTCGCGCATGGGCAGGGCCACGTCCTCGTCGCGGCGGGCGGCGGCCAGCGCCTCGACGACGAGGTCGCCGCCGGCGTCCAGGGGGCGGGGGAGGCGGCGGCCGGCGGCGACGAGCAGGTCGGCGACCGGCCGGTCGGGGTCGTCGGCGAACAGGCCGTCCATCAGCCGCCGCCCGTGCGCGCCCAGCGCGGCCACGAGCAGGCCGGCCTTGGAACCGAAGTGGGCGTACAGGGCGCCGTTGCTCACCCCGGCGGCGGCGGCGATGTCGGCGACGCGGGTGCCGTCGTAGCCGCGCCTGGCGAAGACGTCCGCGGCGGCGCGCAGCAGGCGTTCCCGCGTCTCGGCGGCGGTGACGCCGGCGATACGTCCCATGGACGAATTAAAAGATCGTTCATTTCATACGTCAAGAGCGGCCTCCTATCCCGTGATCGGCGCCTTCACCACCAGCACCTCCTCTCCCGCCGCGCCGCTCAGCCGGACCGACAGCTCCCACACCCCGGCCATAGGGAACAACTCGCCCTCGGCCACGTAACGGCCCGGCTGCCGCGGGTCTGCGACGACCTCCGGGGTGGCGTGGCCCATGCCCGGCATCACCGTGGACAGCGCCACCGTGTGCGGGTCGCCGGCGGTCACCCGCACCTCGGCCGTGACGCGGCCCGTCGTCGGCCGCGGGATCAGGACGGTGACGGCGTACCGTTCGCCGGTGCTGGTGAGGGTGAGCGGGACGGGCGCCGAGCCGCGCACGTACAGGAACACCGCCAGGGCCGCGGCCAGCAGGGCGGCGACGGCCAGGATCCGCCTCATCGGACAGCCTCCGCGACCTCGACGGTGAACGGCACGGTCACGATCCGGCCGTCGGCCGCGTACTGCGCCCAGGCCAGGTAGCGGCCCGGCGCCGGGAAGCTGAACGTGAAGCGCAGCCGGGGCGCGGGGGCGCCCATCTCGTGGACGTGGCCGAGGAACGCGCCGTCCTGGCTGCGCACGATCAGGTGCCCCGACATGCCCAGCCACTGCCGCGGCGTGACCCCGAGCCCCACCTCGACGGCCGCCGGACGCCCCGCCACCGGCACGGACGGCCGCACCACCGGCGTGCCCCCCGTCGCGGGCGTCACCGGCGGCGGCGCGGCCACCGCGGGCCCGGCGACCCGGAACTCGCCGTCGAGCAGCTGGCCGCCGGAGTCCTCGCGTTCCAGCTCGGCGTAGGCCAGGAACCGGCCCGGCCGGTCGGCGCGCAGCCGGACCTCCAGCCGTCCGGGCGCGGTGCGCAGCGGGTGCAGGTGCCGGAAGTAGGCGCCGTCCTCGCTGGTGACCACCAGGTGGGCGAGCGCCTCGTGGTGCAGGACGAGGTCGTCCACCGGATGCCCGGTCGAGCCGTCGGTGAGGTCGAGGCGCAGCGTGAACTCCTGGCCGGCCGCCGGTCGGGCCGGGACGGTCGTCACCCGTCCCTGCGCGAAGGGCCGTCCGGGGGCCGGCGTGCCGACCGCCGGGGCGGCGCCGTCCGGCGGCGGGGGCGGCAGCGAGGGCTCGAACACCACGACCATCGCGGCCACCGTCACCGCGGCCGCCGCGCCCCCGGCCAGCAGCATCGCCGGGGTCCGGCGCGACAGCGCCCCGGTGAGCAGGCCGCCCACCAGCAGCAGCCCGGCCACCAGCAGGCCGCCGTAGATCAGGAACTCGCCGGCGGAACCGCGGTCCACCAGGACGCGGAACGGCAGCACGGCGACCTCGCCCCCCGCTGTCAGCCTGAGCTCGTGCGGCCCGGTGCGCTCGACCGTCAGCTTGACGTACCTGGGGGTGGCGGACGGCTGCGCGGTGGCCGTCGCCCGGTGACCGTCCTCGGCCGAGCGCACCTCCAGGCCGATCGGCGGCCCGGTCGCCGGCTCGTAGGCGATCACGCCGATCAGCAGCGGCCCCGGCACCCGCGACGTGCCCTTGATCACGACCGTGAGCTCGGCGCCGGCGATGGTCTGGGCGAAGCGCAGGTCCGCGCCGGCCGTGACGTTGTGGGCCGCGGCCGGGGCGGCGCCCGCGAGCAGGAGTGCGGCGACGAGACACAGGACCCGGAGCGGCCGGATCATGCCCGTCCGGCGTCGGCCGCGGCCGCGGGGAGCGCGTTCGGCAGGAACAGCGCCCCGAGCGCCAGGCCGATCAGCCCGGCCACCACCGGCGCGCCGGTCCACAGCTCGGGCACCGCGGGCAGTCTGCCCACGGCGGCCGAGGCGACGGCGATGTAGAGCGACCAGGTGACGAAGGCCGACAGCCCGGCGAAGGCCCAGTAGGCGCCCCGCCGCGCGCCGGACGGTCGCAGCAGGCGGATCAGCACGTCGCTCGCCAGGCCCGCGGCGACGAACGTGAGCAGCGTCGACGCGTTCTCGAACGCCGTCTGCGCGCCGGGCATCAGGACGGCGATCGTGTACATGACGGTCACCGCGCCGAACGGCAGGTTCCAGCGCCGGGCCACCAGCAGCACCGGGGCCAGCAGGACGACGTTGCTGATGACCATGGAGGTGGCCAGATGCTCGGCGCCCGGCCCGTCCACGCTGGAGAACGCCACGACGACGCGCGCGGACCGGTACTGCAGCGCGTCGCCGTACGACAGGAACAGCGACACCAGCGTGGCCGCGAACGCGAGCCCGGCCAGCGCCGGGAACAGCCGCCCGAGCGAGGGCCGGACGCCGACGTCGGGGGCGTTCCAGGCCGAGCGCAGCGGCGTGGTGATGATGAGCAGCATGGTCACGATCAGCCCCAGGTGCGACGGGCTGAACAGGATGTCGACGCTCGTCTCGATGCCGAGCACGGTGTGCCAGGTCATGTCGGCCAGCCCGAAGAGCGCGAACGCCGGGACGGCGACCAGCCCGGCCAGATAACCCTGGGGAACGGCCGCGACCCCCTGCCGGCCGAGCCGCACGTTGCGGAACACCTGCCAGATGATCCAGCCGGACACCGCCGCGAACCCGGAGTAGAACGCCGCGTGCCACGGCGTGAAGAACGTCTCCAGGTCGCTGCGGTTGGTGTGGGCCCAGGCGTCGATCATCAGCCCGACGCCGAACCAGACTCCCAGCAGCGCCGTGACGAGATCGGCCCGGAGCGGGACCCATCCGCGCGGCTCCCCGGAGTCCGCAAGTAATCGCCGTACGCCCACGTTGGCCTCCGCCACGTCGCGTCTCCCCTCTTCCATGATCGAATACCTCGATCGCATACTTGCAGAAGCCGCGAAGCGGCGGGAAGCCCAAGATCAGCACCGCCGAGCGGCCCGGGCCACCGCCCGTGGCCGCCAGTCTCGCCGACGGCCGCCGCGGATGCGCGGCGGCCGGGGCCTCACGCCGGAGCCGGGCGCTGCCTGGCCACCACCAGGTGCAGGCCGTGGGGGAGCGGCTCGGTGCGGGCGACGTGCAGCCCCGCGGCCCCCAGCAGGCTCTCGACCTCGGTCAGCGTGCGTTCCTGCCCGCCGCTGAACAGCGTGAGCATCTTCATGTCCAGCGCGACCGCCGACGTGGGCGAGCGGTGCGGGTCGTCGTCGAGGACGGCGTCCACGATCCACAGCTCGGCGCGGCCGTCCATCAGGGCCGCCAGCCGCGCCAGCAGCTTGGCGGCCTGCTCGTCGGGGTAGTTGTGCAGGATGTTGCCCAGCAGGTACAGGCCCGCCCGGGGCAGCGGGTCGGTGAACATGTCGCCCTCGGCCACCGTGACGCCCGCCCGCCCGTCCAGGTGACGGCGGGCCTGGGCGGCCACCTCGGGCAGCTCGAACAGCACGCCGCGCAGCCGCGGGTGGGCCGCCAGGATCGTGGCCAGGACGATGCCGGTGCCGCCGCCGATGTCGGCGACCGCGTCCACGCCGGTCACGTCCTGCTCGGCGAGCGCGCGGGCCACGGTGACGCTGCGGGTGGCCATGAACTCGTTGAACAGGGCGCCGGCGGCGGGCCGGGCGCCCAGCCAGGCGTAGGGGGAGTCCACCTGGTGCAGCTCCAGCGCGGCCGGCGCGCCCCTGGTGATCGTCCGGTGCAGCAGGTCGGCCGAGTCGCGCCACAGCTCCTCGCCCCACATCAGCGCGGCGGGGGCCAGCGAGTCGTCGCGGCCGCTGGTGAGCAGGTCGCCCTCGCCGGTGAGCAGGTAGCGGCCGCGGGCGTCCCGCTCGACCAGCCGCAGGTGCTCCAGCGCGCGCAGCAGGCGGCCGAGCAGCAGCTCGTCCGGACGGCCCGCGCCGCCCGCGGAGATCTCGTCGGCCAGCTCGTGCACGGCGCACGGCCCGGCGGCCAGCAGGTCGAAGACCGACAGCCGCAGCGCGGCCCGGACGGCGGCGTACAGGATGAAGTCGTCGATCAGGCGCAGCACCCGCGCCCGCTCCGGCGTCTCGCTCATGGGTTCCCCTTCCCCGACTCCCGGGCCGGCCGGACGATCATGCTCTCGGCCCGCAGCGGCGCGGGCAGGTAACCGAACCTCACCATGGTGTCCACCACCGACTGCAGCCCTTCGGGCTCCAGCGCGGCGGGGAACGTGCCGAGCGTGATCGTCGTCATGGCGTCGCCCAGCGACCGCCCGCCCTGCCGGCTGTAGGCGGTGATGAACGGCTCGGTCATCCACGCCACGTCCACCGCGTGCGCGGCCAGCGCGGCCGGCATGTCGGGCAGGGGGATCTCCTTGAACGCGACGTCGTCCGCCGGCACCCCGGCCGCGGCGAGCACGGTCTCGGCGCTCAGCGTGCCGACCGAGCGCAGCGTGGCCACCGCGACGCTCTTCTTCGCGCCGCCGGTGTGCCGCAGGTCGCGCGGGCTCCTGATCGGGCTGCCGGGCGCCACGAAGAGCTGGAACGCGCCGGGCGCGGCGTGGTAGGCGTCGGCGACCAGCTTCAGCCGTCCGGGCTCGCGCCGCTGGTACGAGACCGCCGTCACGTAGTTGACCAGCCCGAACTCCAGGGCGCCGCCCTTCATCCGGTCGATCGCCGGGCCGCCGCCCTGCACGGTCACCGGCTCGGCCGACAGCCCCTCGGCCGCGAAGTAGCCGCGGTCGCGGGCGAGGTGGACCAGCGCGCTGTCGGGGATCGGGATGACGCCGATCCTGATCCTCTCCGGCGGCGCGCCCGAACCGGCCGCCCGCGGGCCGCCGGGCGCGGCCCCGCCACAGGCCGGGACCAGGGCAGCGAGCAGGGCGGCGAGCAGGAACAGCAGCAGGGGACGTAATCGTCTCACGGTTCTCCCTTCGAGGTCCGCCGCCGGCCCTCGCTCCCGCTGGCGGCCTGAACACAGGTCGGAACCAACGTCCTTGAGTGCACCATCGGGAGGCCCGCCTTGCAACGCCCGGTCAGAACGGGATGGCCGCCGTGTCAGAAGCGCGCCCGCCGTTGCCCCCGGTTCCGGCCGGGACGGAGTGAGCGTCGTCCTGCGCGGTCCGGACTGATGAGAAGATCGAGAGTGCTCCGAATCGCAAAAGCAGTACTCGCGAGGTTACCGGCGCCGCTGCAGGCGCACGTGCTGAGGCACCGTGAACTGCTGAAGTTCGCGGTGGTCGGCGGGGCGACGTTCGTGGTGGACAACGCGGTGTTCTACGGGCTGAAGCTGACCGTCCTGCAACCGAAGCCGGTGACCGCGAAGATCATCGCGGTGCTCGTGGCGACGATCGTGTCCTACGTGCTCAACCGCGAGTGGTCGTTCCGGCTCAGGGGCGGCCGCGAGCGCCGGCACGAGGCGGGGCTGTTCTTCCTGGTCAGTGGCATCGGCCTGGTGCTCAGCTCGGCGCCGCTGTGGATCTCCCGTTACGTGTTCCGCCTGGAGGCCCCCGACGTGGGCCTGGCGGCCCAGGAGATCGCCGACTTCGTGAGCGCGCAGGTCGTCGGCACGCTGGTCGCCATGGTCTTCCGCTTCTGGGCGCTGCGGAAGTGGGTCTTCCCCGACGAGAAGGCCCACCCCGCCGGCATGCGGCCGGCCGCCGTCCCCCGGTACCACGGACGCCGCACCCTGCCGGTCGCCAAGCGCAAGCCCCGCAGGTCCGGCGTCCGGCAGGGACAGCGGTGAGGCGGCTCAGCGGTAGGCGGCGGCCTGGAGGGTGTAGAGGTCGGCGTAGAGGCCGTTGAGCGCCATCAGCGCCTGGTGGTCGCCCTGCTCGGTGACCTTGCCGTGGTCGAGGACGTAGATCCGGTCGGCGTAGCGCACGCTGGCCAGGCGGTGGGTGATGAGCAGCACCGTACGGCCTTCGGAGTGGTCGCGGATGCGCTCGAACAGCGCGTGCTCGGCGCGGGCGTCGAGGGCGGCCGTGGGCTCGTCGCAGATGAGCAGGTCGGCGTCGCGGTGGAAGCCCCTGGCGACCGCGACGCGCTGCCACTGGCCGCCGGACAGCTCGCAGCCGTCCTTGAAGCGGCGGTCGAGCAGCGTGCGGTAGCCGTGGGGCAGGCCCGCGACCACCTCGTCGGCCCCGGCGACCGAGGCCGCCGCGACCAGGGCGGGCTCGCCCTTGTCGGTGCCCATGGTGATGTTGTAGCGGGCGGTGAGCGGCCAGCGGGTGTGGTCCTGGGCGATGACGGCCGTGCGCAGGCGCAGGTCGTCGGGGGGCACGTCGGCCAGGTCGACGTCGTCCCAGGAGACGGTGCCGGTGTCGGGCTCGTACAGACCGGACAGGATCTTGGCCAGGGTGGTCTTGCCCGAGCCGTTCTCGCCCACGAACGCGATGACCTCGCCGCGCTTGATCTCGACCGTCACGCCGCGCAGCGCGGGCTGGTCGGCGCCCGGGTAGGCGAACGTCACGTCGTCGGCCACGATGCGCTCGAACCCCTCGGGCACGGCCGCCGAGCGGGCGGCGGGCACGCGGCGCTCGGCGTCGGCGCAGAACTGGAGGAAGTCGGTGAAGTACAGGCCGTCCTCGTAGAGGCGGTTGGTGGCGTACAGGAGGTTGGCCAGCGAGGACTGGCCGGTCCTGATGGCCAGCACCGCGGTGCCCGCGACGGCGAGCGGGATCGCCGCCACGGCCAGCAGCACGCCCAGCGCGACGTAGACCAGGGCGGTGCCGAGGCCGCCCAGGGCCTCGCCGACCAGGCCGGCCACGGTCTGGCGCCTGGCCAGGTTGAGCAGCACCTCCTGCTCGGCCCTGGCGACGGCGTCGTACATGCGCAGCAGGAAGCCGCGCATGGTGAACGAGCGCACCTCGGCGGCGGGCTCGCGTTCGGCCAGCAGCTCGGCGATGATCCACTTGCGGCGGCGGGCGGGGATGAGGGAGTACATCGTCGAGTAGCGCATGCGGGCGCCGCGCACGGTGGCCCACGCGTCGGGCAGCACCGCCAGCAGCAGCAGCGGCAGCAGCACCGGGTGGAGCACGCCCAGCACGCCGGCCGCCGCCGCGATGCCGACGGCCGCGGTGACCACGTTGATGGCCGAGCTGACCACCGAGCTCGCCACGCTGACGCCGCGCATGTTGGCGCGTTCGAGGCTGTCGTGGAACTCCGGGTCGTCGTAGGCGACCAGCTCCACCTGGCTGGTCAGGCCGTACAGGCGCTCCTCGGTGTGGCGGGAGATCTGCGGGGTCAGGCGCGACTGCGCCCAGCCCGCGCCGGCCTGCACCACCGTGCGCAGCACGGCGGCCGCGCCGACCAGGACGAGGCTGGGCAGCGCGGCCAGCACGCGGTCGGGGGTCGGGCCCTCGCTGAACAGGGCGCTCAGCACGCCGGTGGTGGCCAGCAGGCCGAAGGCGGTGAAGACGCCGCCGAGGAGGTTGAGCGCGATGGTGGCCACGGTGTCGCGGGGGCCGGCCCGCCAGGACATGCTCATCGCCTGGCGCACGAGCGAGGGCAGGCGTCTGGCGATGGTCAGGAAGCCGACCTCGGCCATCTTGTCGTTGTGGGCGTACCAGTCGGAGACGGTGATCTCACCGAGTTCCAGAGGCTCATCGGGCATGCGCTGAGTGTGCGGGCGGGCACCGACGGTTTCCGCCGCCTCGCGCGCCGGAGTGAGGAGACGGTGGCCCGTGCGCCACCCGCCTGTCCACGGCCCGCCAGGCAAAGACGCGCGGGCGGCGGCGTGTCCCGGTCGCCCCGGCGGGCGCGGGCGCGATTTCATGTCCCCCGGTCACTCCACGTAATCAGAACGACACAGGGGACGGAATGCGAAGAATCACGGGGTTCGCGGTCGCGTGCGCGGTCGCCATGAGCGTCACCCAGCCCGCCTGGGCGGCCCCGCGGGAGGAGGTCCGCATCACCCGGTATCTCGGGGAGCAGCGGCTGCCGTACCTGATGCAGTTCGACGGCACCACCGTCGGCGGGGTGTCGGGCATCGACCGCGACCCGCGCACCGGCGCCTGGTATCTGATCTCCGACGACCGCTGGCGCTACGGCCCGGCCCGCTTCTACACCGCCCGCCTGGACATCGACCGGGACTCGGGCGCGTTCACCGGCATCAGCCTGACCGGGGTCACCACGCTGACCAGGCGGGACGGCACCCCATACCCCGGCTACGGCAAGCCCGGCTCGGCCGACCCCGAGTCCATCAGGTACGACCGCTGGTCCGGCCGGCTGCTGTGGGGCGACGAGGGCGACCGCCCCGACGCCGGCCACCCCGGCCTGCCACTGGCCGCCTCCGGCGTGCGCGCCGCCGACCTCCAGGGCCGCCACCAGGGGGACCTGCGCCTGCCGGGCAACCTGCGCCTGACCACCACCGAGCACGGCCCGCGGCGCAACGCCGGTTTCGAGGGCCTGGCCGTCACCGCCCGCCGGATCACGGCGATGACCGAGGGCCCGCGGTACGAGGACGGCGAGCCGCCGACGGCCGAGCACGGCGCGCCCGCCCGGCTCACCGTGTGGGACCGGCGGGGCGTCCCGCGCGGCCAGTTCGTCTACCCGCTCGACGCGCTCCCGGCCGCGCCGGTGCCGCCCACCGGGGAGTCCGACAGCGGGGTCTCGGAGATCCTGCCCATCGACGACCACCGCTACCTGGCCCTGGAACGCTCCTGGATCGAGGGCGTCGACTACAAGGTCAAGCTGTACGAGATCGACGTGAGGGGCGCGACCAACGTGCTCGACCGGGACGACCTGAGCGCGGGGTACCGGCCGGTGAGCAAGCGGCTGGTCTACGACCTGGGCGACTTCCGGCCGCCGGTGCAGAACCTGGAGGCCATGGCCTGGGGGCCGCGGCTGGCCAGCGGGGAGTGCACGCTGGTGATCGGCTCGGACGACAACTTCAGCAGGAACGAGGTCAGCCAGTTCACGGCCTTCGCCGCCACGGGCTGCCCCTGACACCCCGCCGCCGGCCCCGCCCCGTGCTCGGGGTGTGGGCCGGACCGAGGGTGGCGGATATATACGAATTGGAATATTTTCCCGGGAAAGCATCCTGGCTACGCTCGTCAGCCATGACTCTCCTGAAGCCCGCACGCCGGGCGGCCGCCGCTCTGGCGCTCGCGCTCGCCGCCGGGTTGACCGCGGCCGTCCCCGCGCACGCGCGCGAGGCGGCCCCGCCGTCCGCCGGCACCGTCCTGCGCGGGCTGGACCTCGACCGCGCCACCGTGCTCGACCTGCAACGCGCCATGGACCAGGGCCGTTTCGACGCGGTGACGCTGACCCGCTTCTACCTCGACCGCATCCGCGCGGTGGACCCGCTGCTGCACGCGGTCGTCCAGACCAACCCCGGCGCGCTGGGCGAGGCCGAGCGCAGCGACCGGCGCCGCCGCAGGGGCGCGCACGGGCCGCTGGAAGGCGTCCCGGTCCTGCTCAAGGACAACATCGACACTGCCGCGCCGCTGCGCACCACCGCCGGCTCGCAGGCGCTGCTCGGCGCCCGGCCGGCCGCGGAGGCGTTCCTCGTCCAGCGGCTGCGGGCGGCCGGCGCGGTGATCCTGGGCAAGGCCAACCTGTCGGAATGGGCCAACTTCCGCTCCAGCCCGTCCTCCAGCGGGTGGAGCGCGATCGGCGGGCAGACCAACAACCCCTACGTCCTCGACCGCAACCCCTGCGGGTCGAGCAGCGGCTCGGCGGTCGCCGCCGCCGCCACCCTGGCCGCCGTCACCATCGGCACCGAGACCGACGGCTCGATCGTCTGCCCGGCCGGGATCAACGGCGTGGTCGGCATCAAGCCCACGATCGGGCTGGTCAGCCGGGCCGGCGTGGTGCCGATCTCGGCCCGGCAGGACACCGCGGGGCCGATCACCAGGAACCTCACCGACGCCGCCGCCGTGCTCTCGGCCATCCAGGGGCCGGACCCGCGCGACCCCGCGACCGTCCCGGGCGGTGACCGCGACTACCTCAAGGCCCTGCGTCCCGGCGCGCTGAACGGCGCCCGCGTCGGCGTGTGGCGCTCGGTCGCGGGCGACAACCAGGAGGTGCGCGCCGCCCTGGACGCCGCCGTCGCCACCCTCAGGGCCCGCGGCGCGACGGTGGTGGACGTCGAGCTGGAGGGCATGGACCAGGCCGGCGAGGCCGAGTTCCCGGCGCTGCTGACCGAGTTCAAGCACGACCTGAACGCCTACCTCGCCGCCACCCCCGGACGGCACCCCGCCGACCTGGCCGGGCTGATCGACTTCAACCGCCGGCACGCCCGGACCGAGCTGCGCCACTTCGGCCAGGAGATCTTCGAGCAGGCGCAGGCCACCACCGGCGACCTGGACGACCCCGCCTACCGCGCCCTGCGCGACCAGGCCACCACGCTGGCCCGCCGCGCGATCGACTCGGCGATGGCCGCCGGCCGCCTGGACGCGCTGCTCGCCCCCACCAACCACGCGGCCTGGCTGACCGACCTGACCAAGGGCGACGACTTCACCGGCTTCGTCTCCTCCTCCGCGCCCTCGGCGATCTCCGGCTACCCGGCGGTCACCGTCCTGGCCGGGTACGCCGGGGGCGTCCTGCCGCTCGGCGTCACGTTCTTCGGCGGGCGGTTCTCCGAGCCGTCCCTGATCGCCCTCGGATACGCCTTCGAGCAGGCCACCCAGGTCCGCAGACCGCCGACGTACCTGCGCACCCTGCCCTGAGCGGCCCGGCGGCGGGCTACGGTAGGGGCGACGGTCACGACGGGAAGGAGGCGAGGTGCGCACCAGGCTGCCCGCCGCGCTGCTTCTCGTCCTGTCGTGGCTGCTTCCCGCGACGGGCCATGCCCAGATCGCCGCCCAGGTCGCCGCCCCGGCCGTCACGCAGGCCGTCACGCAGGTCACGGCGATCCAGGCGGCGGCCGACCGGCCCGCCGTCGCCCAGCTCGGCTCCACCCCGCCGCCGCCTCCGCTCGCGCAGGTCAGGCAGGCGGGGCACGACCAGGCCGGGCCCGGCGGGCAGGCGCTGCCCGCCGCGGCCCCGGCCCGGCTGCTCCACGTCTGGTCGGCCGTCGTCCGGCGGCCCGCCGTCCGTGCCGCCGCCGACCGCGCCCGGGGCGCGGCTGCGGCCCGCGCGCCTCCCTCCACGGTGCTCTGAAGATCCCTCTTCCGCACACCTGAGCCTGTGGAGGCCTCATGTCACGTGCGCCCATGTGGCGCGCGCTGGCGGCGTTCGCCGTCATCGCGACCTCGATCATCCTGTCCCTCACCGCCACGCCACGCCTCGGCCTCGACCTGCGCGGCGGTACCCAGCTCGTCTTCGAGGCCAGAGACTCCCCGACGGTCACGGCCGACTCCTCGGCCACCGACCGCGCCCTCGACGTGCTCCGCCGCCGGGCGGACGCGCTGGGGGTCGTCGATCCCACCCTGGCCCGCTCCGGCGAGAAGCGGATCATCGTCGAGCTGCCCGGCGTGCTCGACCCGAGCAAGGCGGCCGAGGTCATCGGCCGCACCGCCCAGCTCGCCTTCCACCCGGTCACCGGCCCCGGCAAGGCCGGCGACGCCACCGCGCTGCCCGACGAGAGCGGCAGCCCGCTCGCGCTCGGCCCGGCGGCGATCAGCGGCGACGGCGTCAGCGACGCCACCGAGCGCAGCGACCCCCAGCGCGGGCCCGGCTGGTCGGTCACGGTCGACTTCCGCGACGCCGACGCCTGGCAGCGGATGACCGGCGCGGCCGCCTGCCAGCCGGCGGGCGACCCGAAGCGGCGCGTCGCCATCGTGCTCGACAAGAAGATCATCTCCTCGCCGCAGCTCGACCCGTCCGTGCCGTGCGGCACGGGCATCCCGGGCGGCAACACCGAGATCACCGGGTCCTTCACCCACGAGGAGGCCCGCGACCTGGCCGTGCTGATCAAGGGCGGCGCGCTGCCCGTGCCGCTCGACCTGGTCGAGCAGCGGACGGTCGGCCCCACGCTGGGCGCCGACGCCATCGAGGCCAGCGTCAAGGCCGCGATCGCCGGGCTGGTGCTGACCGCCCTGTTCATCATCGTGATCTACCGCCTGTCCGGCCTGCTCGCCGCCGTCGCGCTCACCTGCTACGGCCTGATCTCCTACGCCGCGCTGGTCGCGATGGGGGCGACGTTCACCCTGCCCGGCCTGGCCGGGTTCGTGCTGGCCGTCGGCATGGCGGTCGACGCCAACGTGCTCGTCTTCGAACGCGCCAGGGAGGAGTACGGCCTGGCCCCGGCCCGCGGGCTCGCCCCGGCGCTGAACCGGGGGTTCAAGAACGCCTGGAGCGCCATCGCCGACTCCAACGTCACCACGCTCATCGCCGCCGCGCTGCTGTTCGGGCTGGCCTCCGGGCCGGTCAAGGGGTTCGGCGTGACGCTGGCGATCGGCGTGCTGGCCTCGCTGGTGTCGGCCATGCTGATCACCCGCGTGCTCACCCAGGCCGTCATCGGGCGGATCGGGCCGCGCCTGTCGGGCCTGGGCTCGCCGGGCGCGGTCCGGACGTGGCTGGCCCGGCGCAACCCCCAGCTCATGAAGGCCAGGAAGGTGTGGCTGGTGGTCGCGGGCGGCCTGGTGGTCGCGGCGCTGGCCGGGCTGTTCACCCGGGGCCTGGACTTCGGGGTCGAGTTCACCGGCGGCCGGCTCGTGGAGTTCGGCACGTCCAGGGCGGTCGACGCGGACACGGCCCGGCGGCTGGTGAGCGAGGCCGGCTATCCGGGCGCGGTCGTGCAGGCCGCCGCCGACGGCGTCACCGTGCGCGCGGGGCAGCTCGACCCGGCCAAGGTCCAGGCCGCGCTGGAGGGGCAGGGCGGCGAGGTGAGCAAGCGGCGCGACGAGTTCATCGGCCCCACGCTGGGCGAGGAGCTGCGCCGCAACGCCGTCATCGCGCTCGGCGTGGCCGTGGCGGCGCAGCTCCTCTACCTGGCGGTGCGCTTCCGCTGGACGTTCGGCACGGCGACCGTGCTGGCGCTGCTGGTGGACCTGGCCGTGGTGATCGGGCTGTTCGCCTGGCTCGGCAAGCCGGTGGACGGCGTGTTCCTGGCGGCGATGCTGACCGTGGTCGGCTACTCGGTCAACGACAAGGTGGTGGTGTTCGACCGGGTGCGCGAGCTGTGGGCCGCCCGCCGCACCGCGCCGCTGGCCGAGGCGGTGAACACGGCGATCCTGCAGACCGTGCCGCGGACCGTCAACACCGGGCTCGGCGCGCTGTTCGTGCTGGTCGCGCTGGCCGTCTTCGGCGGCGACTCGCTGCGTGACTTCGCCATCGCGCTGGTCACCGGCATCGTCGTGGGCACGCTGACGTCGTCGTTCGTGGCCGGCCCGGCGGCCATCGGCCTGGCCCGGTACGACCGCCGTCCGGCCCCCCAGCCGCCCGCGCCCAAGGCCGCCCGGCGGCCCCGCGAGGGCTCGGGAGCCGTGCTGTGACCGGCGCCGCGGGCCCGCCTCGCCCGGACGGGCCCGCGGCGTCGCGGGTCAGAGCCGGGCGAGCCAGTCCAGGAGGATGGCGTTGACCTCGTCGGGGCGTTCCTGCTGGATCCAGTGGCCGCAGTCGTCCAGGAGACGGGAGGAGACCAGGCCGGGCAGGGTGGCGGGGAAGGCGTCGATCGCGCCGGAGAGCCATTGGGTCGTGGCGTCCTCGGCGCCGCCGACGAACAGCGAGGGCTGGACGATCGGCGCGCCGTCGTGGGGCGCGAGGTCGGCCCAGTCGCGGTCCATGTTGCGGTAGCGGTTGAGCGCGCCGGTCAGGCCGGTGCGCTCGAACTCGGCGGCGTAGAAGTCGAGGTCGGCCTCGCTCAGCCAGCCGGGCAGCGTGCCCTCCGCCGGGAACCGGTCGCGCATCCTGCCGCCCGGAGCCACGAACAGCGGGTGGGGCGCGTCCGGGCCCGGCATGGTCCCGGCGGACAGGGCCGCGTACGTGCCCGCCAGCCAGCCCCGGACGTCCGGCTCGATCTCGGCCTCGGCCCGGCCGGGGGTCTGGAAGTAGCTGACGTAGAACTCGTCCGTCCCGCCCATGCCGGCGAACGTCTCGGAGGGACGCGGCCCGCCGCGCGGCGTGTACGGCACGCTGAGCATGGCGACCGCGCGGAAGACGTCCGGCCTGAGCAGGGCGCTGTTGGCCGCGATCGGCGAGCCCCAGTCGTGGCCGACGATCACCGCGGTCCGCTCGCCCAGCGCCCGCACCACCGCCACGCTGTCCTCGACCAGCTCGGTCATCCGGTACGCGGCCACGTCCGCCGGCTTGGACGAGCGGCCGTAGCCGCGCACGTCCACCGCCACCGCCCGGTACCCGGCGGCGGCCAGCGCCGGGAGCTGGTGCCGCCAGGAGTACCAGGACTCGGGGAAGCCGTGCACCAGCAGCACCAGCGGCCCCTGCCCCGCCTCCACGAGATGGACGCGGCCCGCGGGGGAGGGCACCAGGCGGTGGACGCCCTCGGCGACCGGGGTGAGCTGCGACATCGTTCCTCCACGCACATGAGTTATGGCCTGTCACCAGGATCATGCGCGGCCCGTGTCGCTGCCCGCCAACTGCGTTGCCGTTTCGGCAAACCCTGGGCTAAAGGTCGGTGGCGATGATCTTCTCGATGTTCCGCTCGGCCAGCGCCGTGATGGTGACGAACGGGTTCACCGTGGTGTTGCCGGGGATCAGCGAGCCGTCGATGACGTACAGGCCGGGGTAGCCGTTCAGGCGGCCGTGGTTGTCGGTGGCCATGTTCAGCACCGCGCCGCCGAGCGGGTGGTAGGTGAGATGGTCGCCCCAGATCTTGTACACGCCGAACAGGTCGGTGCGGTAGATCGTCCCCTCCTTGGCGTTGATCTTGTCGAAGATCGTCTTCGCCATGTCGATGGACGTCTGCTTCCAGGCGGTCTGCCAGCTCAGGTCCACCTTGCCGGTCGCGGCGTTCCAGGAGAACTGCGCCCGGTGCGGGGTGTTGGTGATCGACAGGTAGAACGAGGCGTAGGTCTCGATCCCGGTCGGCAGCGGCGCCACCTCGGCGAACGCGCCCCCGGCCGTCCAGTTGTCGATGCCCGCGCACGGGATGGCCGACTGCAGCTTGCCGGTCGGGTCCCACAGGTGGTTGGCCCGGCCGCACATGACGTTGCCGTTGTCGCCCCAGCCCTTGCCGACCTCGTCGCTCAGCCCCGGCAGCGCGCCGGTGGCCTTCAGCCTGACCAGCAGCTTGCTCGTGCCGACGCTGCCCGCGGCGAAGAACACCCGGGCGGCCGTGACGGTCTTGGCGGCGGTGACCGAGCCGTCGGTGGCGAGCTGGTCGATCCGGACGGTGTAGCCGCCGCCCGCCGCCGGGGCGACCGAGGTGACCTGGTGCAGCGGCGAGATCGTCACCCTCCCGGTCGCGCGGGCCCGCGCCAGGTAGGTCTTCTGCAGGGACTTCTTGCCGTGGTTGTTGCCGTAGAGGATCTCGCCGGCCAGCGCCGACTGGGTGGCCGTGCCGACCGCCTCCTGCTTCATGTAGTCCCAGTCGTACACGTCCGGGACGAAGGTGAACGGGAAGCCGGAGCGCTGGGCGTGCTTGCGGCCCACGCGGGCGTACTGGTAGCACGCGGTGGTGTCGAACCAGGCCGGGTCCACCAGGCCGACGCCGAGGCCGGAGTTGGCGCGCGGGTAGTAGACGCCGTACATCTCGTCGGCGTCCACCGACGGGAGCACGGCGGCGAAGTTCTCCCGCTTGGGCGTGACGGCCATGCCGCCGTTGACCAGCGAGCCGCCGCCGACCCCGCGGCCCTGGTAGACCGTGATGCCGGCGAACTCCTCGGCGTCCAGGATGCCGGTGTAGCGGGGGATGTCCCGGTCGATGGGGAAGCCGAGGAAGTAGTTGAGCGGCGCCTTGGTCCTGGTGCGCAGCCAGTACGAGCGATAGTCGGGCTCGCGCGTGTTGCAGAAGATCTTGCCGTCCGAGCCGGGGGTGTCCCAGGCCATGCCCATCTCGATCATGTGCACCTCGACGCCCGCCTGGGCCAGGCGCAGGGCGGCCACCGAGCCGCCGTACCCGGTGCCGATCACCAGGACGGGCACGCGGGCGCCGTCGGTGATCGGCCCGGCGGCGGTGACGGCGGCGGCGGTGGTGGCGGCGGCGCGGCCGGGCAGTGCGGCGGCGCCCAGGAGGGAGGCGGTTCCGGCGATGAAGGTGCGGCGGCTGGTGTTCATGTCACGTGCCCTCGCTCGGTCGGTCTGACGCGGACTCGGTCGGTCTGACGGAGGGTGCCGGGCCGCCGGTCAGCATGCAGGCCGTGTCGAGGCCCAGCACGTGGTTGAGCCGGCCGAAGGCCCACCAGGAACCGATGCTCATGCTCAGTTCCACGATCTCGTTCTGGCTGTAGTGCTCGGTCATCCGGGACCAGAACTCCTCGTCGAGCCCGTGGTGGTCCAGGGCGTAGCGCTCGGCGTACTCGGCGGCGAGCCGGGTGCGCGCGTCGAAGGCGTCCGTGGCGCGCCAGTCCGCGACCGCGTCGGCGAAGCCGTCCTCGACCTTGACGCCGTCGCGCTCGGTGCGCCAGTCGAGGCAGAAGACGCAGCCGTTGATCTGCGCGATCCGCAGCCGGGCCGCCTCGAACTCGCGCAGGCCCAGCGTGGTGTGGGCGTAGACGGCCATGGAGAACTTCGAGGCGGCGGTCCCGATGCCGGGGACCAGCTCGCCCCAGACGTAGGCGATCGGGTCCTTGCCGCCGGGCACGTCGACGATCATGGGTTCTTCCTTCCGAGCCGGCCGGACGCGGGGCGCAGCGGGACGTCGAGCGCGTCGTACAGGCCGGGCGGCGCGGCGGCGAGCCAGTCGATGGCGTTCACCAGCCGGCCCGCCGCGGTGGCGTTCCCGCCCGCCGAACGGCTGCCGCCCTCGTCGGTCGCCTCGATCGTGACCTCGATGCGCGGGCGGCCCTCGACGATCACCCGGTGGGCGCCGTCGCCGCCGTCCGGGGGGAGCGGCCAGTCGGGGGCGCAGGCGGGGTGGATGCGGGTGACGTGCTCGATCACGATGCGCGGCTCGCCCTCGACGACGCCCTGCACCTCGAACCGCACCGCGCCCTGGGTGCCGGCCTCGAAGACGCCCATGCCGTCGGTGGTGACCGTGCGGTCGAGCGCACGCCGCTCCACGACCTCGCGGATCTCCTCCAGCGTGACGCCGAGTGCCCGCGCCATCAGCCGTACCTGCCCGCCCCACACCATGGACGGGACGGTCGGCGCGATCATCGGCGGCTCGTAGTCCATGGACTGGCCCATGCCGACCATGTACCGGACCGCGTCCGGGCGGTCGTAGCCGGAGTAGTCGAAGATCTCCTGGCAGCGGATGGCGTCCACGACCGAGCCGAGGCCGCTGAGCAGCAGGGGCAGCAGGTCGTTGCCCCAGCCGGGGTCGATGCCGGAGGCGAACAGCGAGCCGCCGCCCTCCGCGACGGCGGCCAGCACCTGGTCCCGCAGCTCGGGCGGCGCGCCGCGGTGGTCGTAGAGGGCGTACAGGGAGGGCGTGACGACGACGGCGCCGGCCCGCACGGCCCGCAGGACGTCGGCCAGGGCGTCGTCGGGGCGCAGGTCGCCGGAGGCGGCGTACACGACGGCCCTCGGGCGGGCGGCCAGGACGGCGGCGGCGTCGTCCGTGGCGGTGACGCCGAGGTCGCGGCCGAGCCCGGCGAGCTCTCCGGCGTCGCGGCCGGCCTTGTCGGGGGAGTGCACGACGACGGCGGCGAGACTGAGGTCGGGATGGGCCTCCACGGCCCTGATGGCGGCGCGGCCGACGTTGCCGGTACCCCACACCACGGTGGACGTCATGGGCGGAGCGTAGCAAGCGCTTGGTTTGGTGTACAGGGCCCCGCGACCGCCCGCCCGCCCGTCCGGCTCCCGGCAGCCGTCAGCCGGAGCAGCCGCCGGTCAGGCGGCGTCGAGGGCGATGCCGTACAGGTGGTCCACCCGGATCCTGATGACCAGGCGGCGGGCCCTGGCCATCTCCGCCAGGAAGGCGGCCTCGTCCGCCGGGTCGGGGAAGCCGCCGGCCATCTCCAGCAGCTCCCGTCCGGTGGCGTCGCCGGGCGTGAGCGACGGCTCGGAGACCTCCGCCCGTCCTTCGGCGACGGCGTACGACAGGACGTCGTCGCCCTGGAGGTGCACCGCCGCCCGCGGGTCGGCGAGCAGGTGGCGCACCTTGACGCGGCCCTCGGCGGAGGAGATGCGCAGGACGCGTTCGGCGGCGTCCCAGCGCAGGGCCATCGAGGCCAGGTGCGGGCGGCCGTCGCGCTTGAGCGTCGCCAGCACGCCGAAGGGCTGGCGGGCGAGGATCCGCAGGAGCTCGTCCTCGATGAGGGGGCGGGCGCCGGGGCCCTGCCCGGGGCCGTACGCGGGCTCGGTCATGGTGATCGGCTCCGTTCCGTGGTGAGAAGGGGTCAGCGGGCGGCGGGCTGGTCGATCGGCGACGCCTCGGCGGCCGCCGCGGCGCGGGGGCGGCGCAGGACGGCCAGGGCGACCACGACGGCCGCCGCGAGCAGCCCGGCCGAGGTGGCGAAGGCCAGGTGGTAGCCGCCGGTCAGCGCCGCCGCCTCGGCCGCCCCGCCGGCGCGCAGCTCCTGCGTGCGGGCGGCCGCCAGCGTGGTCAGGACGGCCACGCCCAGCGCCATGCCGATCTGCTGGGTGGTGTTGAACACCCCCGAGGCCAGGCCGGCGTCGTCCGCGCGGGCGGCCGACATGCCGAGCGTGGTCAGCGCCGGCAGCGCCAGCCCGCCACCCGCGATCAGCACCATGACCGGCAGCAGGTCGGTGACGTAGTCGGCGTCCACCGGCACCCGCGTGAGCCAGGCCATCGCCGCCAGCAGCAGCACCAGCCCGGCCAGCAGCACGGCCGGCGCGCCGAGGCGGGCGCTCAGCCGCGCCGAGACGAACAGCGACACGCCGCCGATCGCCACGGCCGCCGGGAGCATCGCCAGGCCGGTGGCGAGGGCGCCGTACCCGAGCACCTTCTGCATGTAGAGCGCGACGATGATCTGGAAGGCGAACATCGCCGACAGCGTCAGCATCTGCACGACGTTGGCCCCGATCACGTTGCGGGAGCGCAGCACGCGCAGCGGCATCAGCGGCGTGCGCGCGGTGGCCTGGCGCAGGAAGAAACCGGCGAGCAGGGCCAGCGACACCGCGCCGAACGCCAGCGTGTGCACGGCGAGCCAGCCGTGCTCCTCGACCTTGACCACGGTGTAGATGCCCAGCATCAGGCCCGAGGTGACCAGCAGCGCGCCGGTCACGTCGGCGCCCCGCGCCAGGCCGAGGCCCCGGTCGGCGGGCAACGCGGGCAGTGCCAGCGCGATCGTGGCCAGCCCGATCGGCAGGTTGATGAAGAAGATCCAGTGCCAGCTCAGCGCGTCGGTGAGCACGCCGCCGAGCACCTGCCCGATCGACGCGCCGGCCGCGCCGGTGAAGCTGAAGACCGCGATCGCCCGGCCCCGCTCGCGCGGCTCGGTGAACAGCGTCACCAGGATGCCGAGCACGACGGCCGAGGCCATCGCGCTGCCGACGCCCTGCAGGAAGCGGGCGGCGATGAGCAGGCCCTCGCTGTTCGCCAAGCCGGCCAGCAGGGACGCGCCGGTGAACACCGCGTTCCCGGCCAGGAACATCGTCCGGCGGCCCACGAGGTCGCCGAGCCGTCCGGCCAGCAGCAGCAGCCCGCCGAACGCGAGCAGGTACGCGTTGACGACCCAGCTCAGCCCGGCGGCGGAGAAGCCCAGGTCGCGCTGGATGGCGGGCATGGCCACGGTGACGATGCTGCCGTCGAGGATGGTCATCAAGGCGGACGTCGACAGCACGGCCAGGGCGGTGCGCCGGGAGGTGAGGGACATGGTCGTCTCCTGTTCAAGAATGCAACAGGAGAGACCGTAGCAGATAGTTTTGTTGCAGACGATATGCCACGGAACTGTTTAGCTGCGCTCCCTGGCCCGCCGGACCGGCTGCGGGGCCTCGGCCGGGGTCTCCAGGTGGCCGGTGACCAGCCGGTTCAGGGCGCGTACCAGCACCTCCCGCTCGTCGTCGGGGATCGAGCCGAGGGCCGCGGCGTGCACGCCGTCCACGATCTCCTGGCTGCGCCGCGCCACCTGTGCGCCCTTCTCGGTCACGGCGATGATCCGGGCCCGCCGGTCGGTGCTCGACGGCCGCCGCTCGGCCAGCCCGGCCTTCTCCAGGGCGTCGACGGTGACCACCATCGTGGTCTTGTCCATGTCGCCGATCTCGGCGAGCTGGATCTGCGTGCGCTCCTCCTCCAGGGCGTGCACGAGCACGCAGTGCATGCGCGCGGTCAGCCCCAGCTCGGCCAGGGCCGCCGCCATCCGGGTGCGCAGCACGTGACTGGTGTGGTCGAGCAGGAACGACAGGTCGTGCTCGGTACGCGAGGGCGCCATCGAAGTCATGCCGTCGAGGCTACCAACTCATCCCGTAGCGGATTATCCGCTGAAGAACGTCCACGCTGACGGTCTAGCGCAAGTTGATCTCACTATGTATGTTCGGACCGAAGGAAAGTTTCGTCCATGGAGGCATGGTGGGCAAGAAGTTTCACGTTCTGGCGTTACCGATCGCCGTGGCCGCGCTGGCCGCAGTGGCGTCCCCGGCCCAGGCGGCGACGGGGTACGACCGTTGCCAGGAGGGCAACTACTGCCTGTTCTCCGGTCTCGACGGCACCGGCGACATCGTCCAGCTCCAGGCGAGCACGGCCAACCTGGCGGCCCTGGGCATGGGCGACCGCGCCAAGTCCGACTGGAACCGCACCGACACGCTCATCCATCTCTACTCCGAGGCCGACTACGGCGGCTGCTCGGCCGTCACCGGCCCGCGCGGCAAGGGCAACTTCTACATCACCTTCCGCGACTTCTTCGACTCCGTCCGCTTCGGCGGCCCGAACGGCCCCTCCTGCTCCATCGGCGGCGACGAGCTGAGCATCAAGCGCGCCGCGACCACCGACTCCCACGGCTGACCTTCGAACCCTCCGGCCGGCCCCGCGCACTCCGCGGGGCCGGCCGTCGCCGTTCCCGGCCCGTGAGGGGTGTCGCGATGATCGTCGCGCCCGTACGCTCCCTGCATGCCGGACCTCCTCTTACTGCTCTTCCTCCTGGCGTTGCTGGGCGTGCCCGTGCTGCTGGCCTGCGGCGCGACCGTCTTCGCCGCGGAGACCGCCCCGCGCGGGCGGCACGGCCTGATGCGCTCCGGCCATCTGGTCGCCGGCGGGTGCGTGGCGGCGGCCGGGCTCGCGCTGACGGCGCTGACGGCCTGGTGGACGGGCGAGGACGTGCACTACGACGACTTCGGCTCCAGCGTCACCGTGCTGCTGGCCGTGGTGGGCGCCACGACGTTCGCGCTCGGGCTCGGCCCCTTCGTCCCCTGGCTGCTGGGCGTGCTCGGGCGGGGTGGCGCCCGGGTTCCGGCGGCCCTGCGGCTCTCGGCCCGGCACCTGGCCGACCGGCGCGCGCGGACGGCCCCCGCGGTGGCCGCGACCATGATCGCCACGGCCTTCGCCGTCGCGGTGGCGACCGTGGCGGCGGCCGGGACCGCGCAGTCCAGGGCGCAGTACGTCCCGCAGGCGCGGCCGGGGGCGCTCGTCGTGCGGCTCGATTCCGGCCGGCCGGCGCCCGGGATCGCCGCCGTCCGGCAGGAACTGCCCGGAACGGACGTCGCCCGGGGCCTGTCGCCGGTCAATCCCTACAGCCTCACCGTGTGGACGGCCGACACCGTGTCGTCCTCCAGCCCCTACATCGGCGACCAGGCGCTGCTGCGCTACCTCACGGGGGACCCGTCGTTCCCGTACGACAAGGGCAGGGCCGTGGCGGTCACGTCCGAGAAGGGCCGGCACGACACCGCCCGGATCGAGTACCGCGCCCCCGAGGACCCGCCGGGCGATCCGAGGATCTCCAGGACGGTTCCCGCGACCGTCGTCGCCCCGACCGCCGGAGGCGTCGAGGCGGTCTTCCTGCCCGCCGAGCTCGTGCTCGGCATGGGCGTCAAGCTGGAGCTGGAGGCGCTGATCGTCGATCCCTCCCTGCACCGGGTCACGGCGGCCGACCGGGACCGCGTCCAGGAGCGGCTGGGCGAGAGCGCGCAGGCGTACCTGGAGGAGAGCTTCCGGTCCTCGCCCTACTGGCTGTTGTTCGTGGGGGCGGCCGGGCCGGCCGCCGTCGCCGGGGCGCTGGCGGCCACGGTCAGGTCGCGCCGGCCGGACCGCCTCCTGCTCCGGGTCGGCGGCTCTCCGGCCGCGGCGCGCGGTCTCACCGCCTGCCGGGCGGCCCTGGCGGCGGCCTGCGGCGCGGTGCCGGGCGCCGCCGCCGGATGTGCCGCCGGGGTGCTGCTGGCCTGGCCCTTCACGGCCTCCGCGGACTGGGACCCGGCGCCGCGGGTGCCGTTCGAGACGCCGTGGAGCTCGATCGCCCTGTCGGCCGTCGCGGTCCCCGTGCTCGCGGCGGCGGTCGCGCTGCTGGTCAGGCCCGGCCGTCGCCGGTGAGCCTGGCCGTCAGGAGAAGGCGGCCTCGCGGGTCAGGTCGGCGGAGAGTCTCCACAGGCGGGCGGCGGATCCGGGGTCGAGGGCCCAGGGCTTGACGCCGCCGATCAGCATGTCGTCGCCCGTCGCCGGCTCGGCCAGGTCGCAGTCCTGGCAGTAGGCGCCGCCGTGCGCGTCCAGCAGGGGGGACGTGGCCGCCCACACCGCGGTCGCCGCGCCCTGTTCGGGGGTCTTGAAGCCGTCGGCCGGGCGCCCGTCGGCGGTGATCCAGCCCTGGGCGAGCTGTTCCTCGTGGGGGATGCGGCGTTGCAGCGGGGTGAGGATGCTGCCCGGGTGCACGGCGAAGGCATGCAGTCCGTCGGCCGCGCCGAGGGCGTCGAGATGGACGGCGAACAGGGCGTTGGCCGTCTTGGACTGCCCGTAGGCCGCCCAGTGGTCGTAGCCGTGGCGGAAGTGCGGGTCGTCCCAGCGGATGTCGGACAGGAAGTGCCCCGAGGAGGAGACCGACACCACCCGGGCCCCGGCGAGCGCCGGGCGCAGCCGGTTGACCAGGGCGAAGTGGCCGAGGTGGTTGACGGCGAGATGCGCCTCCCAGCCGGGGCCGACCGGCCGGTGGGGGTAGGCCATGACGCCAGCGTTGCCGATGACGATGTCGAGGCCGCGGCCGCTCTCCAGGAACCGGTCGCCGAAGGCGCGGACGCTGCCGAGGTCGGCCAGGTCCAGCTCGGCCACCTCCGTGCGGGGGAGGTCGCGCAGCGCGTCCCTCGCCACGCCGGGACGGCGGGCGGGCACGACGACGTGCGCTCCGGCCCGTACCAGCGCGCGGGTGGCCGCCAGGCCGAGGCCCGAGTAGCCGCCGGTGATCAGGACGTTCCTGCCGGACAGGTCGATGCCGGCCAGGACGTCGTCGGCCGTGCTGTGCGCGCCGAAACCCGAGCCGATTCTGCGTTGTGTGGGTGCCATGTCCCCGACCGTAGAATCTAGACTGCAATCTAGGTCAAACTATGGCGAGGTGCCATGAGCGGGGACGCGGACCGCCTGTCCATCGGGGACGTCGCGCAGGCCACCGGCCTCGGCGTCCACGCGCTGCGCTTCTTCGAGCGCGAGGAGCTGTTCCTGCGCCCGATCCCGCGTACGGCCGGCGGCCAGCGGGCCTACGACCGGGCCGACGTGGAGTGGCTGCTGCTGTGCAACCGGCTGCGCGAGTCCGGCATGCCGATCGCCACCCTGCGCAGGTTCGCCCGGCTCGTACGCTCGGGACCGGGCAACGAGCCGGAGCGGCTCGCGCTGCTGGAGGAGCACGAGCGGGCCGTCCGCGAGCGGATCGCCGGCCTGACGGCGAGCCTGGAGATCATCCACGGCAAGGTCGTCGCCTACCGCCGGCACGTCGAGGACGGCACCGCGGCCGGGGTCTGGTCACCGGCCCCGCCGCCTTCGCCGTAGAGCCGGCGAGGGGGCCTAGGATCAAGGATCCATGAGCCGGTTGCCCACGCTGTCCGCCACGGAGATCCGCGCCGAACGCCTGCTGCTGCGCAAGGCCCACGACGGCGACCGGGACGGTCTCGTCGAGCTGATGACCGACCCCGAGGTGCGCGAGCACCTGGGCGGCCCGCGGCCGCGGGACGAGGTCGAGCGTTTCCTCGACACGGCCGGAACCGCCGCCGCGACGGCCGCGCCGGGCGCCTACGTCATCGCCGACCTCGCCACCGACCGGCTGCTCGGGACGCTGGCGCTCGACCGCCGCGCGGCCGGTCGTCCCGGGCACGTCACCGGCGACGGCGAGGAGCTGGAGCTGTCCTACGTGCTGCGCCGCCCGGCGTGGGGGAACGGGCTCGCCCACGAGGCGGCGACGGCCGCGCTGCGCGCCGCGGCGGGCGAGCTGCCCGACCAGCCGGTGGTGATCGTCACCCGGACGGCGCACGGACGGTCGCTGAGACTGGCCGCCCGCCTGGGCTTCCGGCCGGTCGCCGCCTTCGAGGAGTTCGGCGCCGAGCAGACGCTCTGCGCCACCCGCCTGGCCTGCTTCAAGGGCTGACCTCACCGCCGGCGGGCCGGCTCCTCCGGGGTGAGCAGGAGGGCCATGATCCGGTCGAGCGCGGCCAGGTCGGCGGGGTCCAGGGCGAGCAGGGAACGCGGCGGGCGGGCCAGGATGCGCTCGGCCTCCTCGGCGGCGGCCGTCCCCGCCGGGGTCAGCGTGACGATCTTGCTGCGGCGGTCGTCGGGGGAGACGCTGCGGGTCACGTGGCCGCGCCGCTCCAGGTCGTCGACCATCAGGGTGGTGTACGGCTTGTCGGTGGACAGCTCGGCGGTCAGCTCCCGCATGGTCATCGGCCCGGCCAGCAGGCGGCGCAGCGCCTTGACCCGGAAGAAGCTCATGCCGAGCGTCTCGGCCACCTCCTTGCGGCGGTCCTCCTGCCGCAGGACGAGGTCGTACATCGCCGCCCAGACGCGGGCCACGGCGTCGTGCCCGGAACTGCCGGAACTGCCGGGACTGCCGGAGGTGTCGGTCATACAGCGTCCGCCGTTCTGTCGGGAGCGTGGGCGAGCCGTTCGGCGGTACGGGTGGCGCTGCAGCGGGCCCAGCCGGTCGTGGTCAGGATACCGAGCAGCAGGATGGCCAGCCCGCACCCGGCGACGATCCACCAGCCGATGTGGCTGGCCCGCGGGAACCCGGCGGCGAACGGGCCGGCCACCGCCGAGGTGACCAGCGAGCCGATGACCGCGACGCCGAGCGACTGGCCGATCTGGCGGCTGGTGGAGGCCACCGCCGCGGCCACGCCGGCCTGGGCGCGCGGCATGCCGGACACGGCGGTGTTGGTGATCGGCGCGTTCAGCATGCCGAACCCCACCCCGAACAGCACGTACGCGGCCATGAGCCGCCAGGTCGGCGTGTCCGCCGCCAGCCCCGTCATGATCAGGCCGCTGGCCGCCATGGTGACCCCGGCCACCAGCAGCGGGACGCGCGGCCCGGCGTTCCCGACGATCCGGCCCGACAGCGGCGCGCAGAGCACGGTGAGCCCGGCCATGGGCAGCGTGTAGAGGCCGGCGTGCAGGGCGGACAGGCCCAGCACGTCCTGGAGGTAGAGGGTGTTGACGAACAGGAACCCGGCCAGCGCGGCGAAGCCGCACACCGCGATGACGGTGGCCCCGGTGAACGGCGCGCTGCGGAAGAAGCGCAGGTCGATCAGCGGGTCGGTGCGGCGCAGCTCGTACGGCGCGAGGACGGCCAGCGCCAGCGCCGCGACCGCGAAGCAGCCCAGCGTGCGCGGGGACGCCCAGCCGGCCGACGGCGCCTCGATGAAGCCGTACGTCAGGGTGGCCAGCAGCACGATGACCAGCGCCTGCCCGACCGGGTCCACCCGGCGCGGGCGCGGCGCGCGCGACTCGGGGACGAACAGCGCGCACAGTGCGAACGCGGCCAGGCCCACCGGGATGTTGATCCAGAAGATCGCCTGCCAGCCGACCGAGTCCACCAGCGTGCCGCCGACCAGCGGGCCGAGCGCCATGCTGATGCCCACCACGCCGCCCCACACGCCGATCGCGCGGGCCCGCTCGCGCGGCTCGGTGAAGGTGTTCGTGATGATCGACATGGCGACCGGGTTGAGCATCGACCCGCCGACGGCCTGCAGCGCCCGCGCCGCGATCAGCCAGCCGAGGCCGGGCGCGAGCGAGCACATGAGCGAGCCGAGCGTGAACAGCGCCAGCCCCGTCTGGAACGTGCGCCGGCGGCCGACCCGGTCGCCGGTCGAGCCGGCCAGCATGAGCAGGCTCGCCAGCACCACCGTGTAGGCGTCGATGATCCACTGCAGGCCGGACATGGAGGCGTTCAGGTCGCGGCGGATGGCCGGCAGCGCGATGTTCACGATCGTGTTGTCCAGCCCGACGATGAACAGGCTCATGCAGCAGATGGCCAGCACGAGCAGCCGCCGGCGAGGGCTGAGCGCGGGGGCGGGGGAGAGGGGCGCTCTACTCGTTATAGGCATATAACGATTATATTCGCACAACTAAACACATGTCCGCCCACCCCCCCCGCGAACGCCGTACGGCCCCCGGCAGCCCGTCCGGGCGTCCAGGGGCCGCAGGGCCTAGTCGAGGAAGGTCGCGGCGGCCACCGTGAGCGCGGTCACCGCGTACACCGACACCTCCTCGGGCAGCAGGAGGACCGCCAGCACGTCCACCACGGCCAGCATTCCGACGACCGCCCACGTGCGCGGCCTGCGCAGGATCTCCGTCAGCCGGCTCATGGCTTGTGGAACTTGAACCAGTTGGTGAACGACCAGGTCGCCCTGGGTTGTGTGGTCATGTTCTTCGCACCTCTCAGCACTTCGGTGCCCATCGGCAGTTTCACCCCCGCCTGGGCCTTGGCCAGTTCCTGGCCCGCCTTCAGATAGCGGCCGGCGCCGCCCAGCGCCGCCCCGGTGAGCCCGGCGAAGGCCAGGCCGGTCACGCTGAACCGGTCGGAGCCCGCGTTCTGCACCGAGTAGCTCGCCATGCCGACCGCGGCCCCCAGCGCCACGCCGCACACCACGGTCACGCCGCACGCGGCCACCGCGACCGCGCCGACGACGCCGACGGCCACCGCCGCCACCGTCCGGCCCCAGCGGTCCCACCAGCCGCGCTTCTTCTTCTGCTTCTCCTTCTGCAGCGCCTCCTGCGCCTGCCTGAGCTTGGCCTGCTCCTCGGCCAGCGCGTCGCTGATGCGCTTGTTCTCGGCCATCAGCTCCGCGATGCGCTGGGCCGCGGCCGGATCGGTGTACCGCAGCATGCACGACTGGCTCGTGCACGCGCCGGGGTTGCTGGTGCCGCCGCTGCTGCGCCCGGTGCCGCCGCCCCTGGAAGGAGCGGGGGACGGCGCCGCGCCGACGGAGGTCAGCTGCACCTGCGCCGGCGCGGGCGGAGGCGGCGGCTGGATGGGCCGGCCGTCGGGACGGATGCCCATGTCCTTGCACTCCTGGCCGTCGCAGACGCGCAGGCCGGTCGGGTCGGACCAGGCGACGGGGTTGTTGCTGGCGTAGGCGTAGCCGTTGATCTGCTGCGGGTCCGTCAGGTCCATGACCGGGTCGGCCGAGACGAACCGGCCGGTGGCCACGTCGTACTCGCGCGCGCCCAGGTGGGTCAGGCCCGTCGAGTCGTCCACGGTGCCGCCGACGAACCCCTTCTGGCTCGGCCAGGACGCCGGCGCGGCGCCCCGGGACCCGCCGTAGGGAGTGGTGGACCTGCGGCCGTAGGCCAGCGTGGTGGCGTTGACCACCAGCTCCTCGGTGTCGTGCCGGTCGCCGAGCAGGTAGTTGACCTTCCCGTCGCCGGTGCGCACCACCGTGGCCCGCGGGCCCTCGTAGTAGCGGGTGCCGCTCACCTTGCCCCCGGCCAGCGTCAGCTCCTGGCCGTCGAGGTAGAGGGTGACCGAGCCGGGGTCGCGGCGGATGATCCGGTTGCCGTCGGCGTCGTGGACGAAGGTGCTCGTCCGGCCCCCGACGGTGGAGGCGCTCAGGTCGCCCTCGGCGTTCCAGGTCAGGGTCTGGTCGCCGAGCGCGGTGACGCGCCGCCTGGTGTTGCCGGTCGCGTCGTACTCGTAGGTGTCGGTACGCGCGCCGGGGCCGGTCGTCTCCACCTTCTGCAGCGTGTGCGGCTGCGGCCGGCCGGCGGCGGGATAGGTGTAGACCCGGGTCACGTCGCCCGCCCCGCCGTGCTGGACCTCCTTGGTCCGGTTGCCGACCACGTCGAAGGCGAACGACTGCCAGTAGGGGGCCGGCCCGCCGACGGTCGAGGCCGACGGGGCCGCCGCGCAGTCGTCCGTGGCGGTCCACGCCTCGGTCAGCCGGCGCCGGTGGTCGTAGGCGTAGCACTGGGTGTCGGTCGCGGACCGGTCGTCCCGGTCGTCCCGGACGCTGGTGACGTCGCCCGCCGGGTTGTAGGTGAAGACCGCGTCGTCCATGGTCTGCGGCCCGCTCCTCTCCCGGTCGTCGACCGACCGGGCCAGGCGGCGGGTGGCGTCCTGGTACTCCAGGGTGCGCACGACCCGGGCGCCCACGTCGCCGAGCACGGTCTGCAGGACCTCGCCGTAGGGCGAGTACTGCGTGCCGCCGACGTATACGCGCGAGCCGTTGTCGAGGGAGGCGAGCGCGCCCAGACGGGTGTAGCCGGGCCGGACGGTCTCGGCGGGCAGCCCGCCGGCCGCCTGGTAGGAGGTCGAGGCGAGCAGCCCGCTGACCGGCCGGTACGTCGTGCCGACGGTGTACGTCCCGGCCAGCAGCCCCTCCGACGGCGGGATCGTCACCGTCGTGCCGGTCTGGCGGCCCGCGGCGTCGTAGCCCCTGACCGCGGTGACGTACGCGCCGCCCTCGTCGTACCGGGTGGCGGAGGCCGGCAGGCCCTTGCCGCCGGGCAGCGTGTCGTAGGCCCACTCGGCGAGCCTGTCGGCCCCCTGCGCGACCGACGTCTTGCGGCCGAGCTCGTCGTAGGCGTACGTGAGCGTGACGCCGCGGGCGTCGGTGGTGCCGGTGCGGCGGCCGGCCGCGTCGTAGGTCCAGCGGGTCAGGCCGACGTCCGGGTCGGACAGCGACGTCCGGCGCCCGCGCAGGTCGTAGGTGTAGGTCCAGGTGTTGCCTGCCGGGTCGACCACCTTGGTCACCCGTCCCGCCTGGTCGTAGGCGTAGGTCGTGACGTCGGCCCGGGAGTCGGCGAAGTCCGCCACGCGGCCCGGGTACTGCCGCAGCTCGGTCGTCCGGCCCCGGACGTCGGTCACCGTCAGCGTCGCGGCGGCGCCCTCCGGCGGGACGGTCGCGGTGTAGTTGCCGCCGTAGGAGGTGGTCCCGCGCCACTTCTCGACGTTCAGCGACTTGAAGATCTCGGCCGTCTGGCGGCTCTGGCCGTCGTACTCGGTGACGGTCTGCGCGGGAACCACGTTGTCCGGGGCGCCGAACAGCGACGTGTCCGGCGCGGAGGCGTTCCAGTAGGTGGCGTTGGTCTTCCAGGGCCGGCCGTGGGAGTCCAGGAACGTGTCGGTGATCAGGCGGCCGCCGCCGTGGGCGTCCTGCTGGGTCTGCCGCTCGCGCAGCAGGCCGTCGTACAGGGTGGTCGTCGCCTTGTAGGAGCCGTCGTCGAGCAGCTCCTTCTTCGTCACCGCCGTCGGCGCGGCGCCGGAGATGGCGTAGCCGTAGACGATGTCGGCGGCGGCGCCGCGGTCGTGGCCCGGCAGCCACACCTTGACCAGCCGGCCCAGCGCGTCGTGGTCGGTGAAGGTGGTGCGGCCGTTGGCGTCGGCCGACGAGAGCGTCAGCCCGCGCACGCCGTCCAGGGTCGTGGTGGTGCTGAAGCCCTTGGGGTCGGTGACGGCCGTCGCCGTCGGCAGGCCGGTGGCCGGGGTGTAGGCGGTGGTGGTCAGGCGGCCCAGCTCGTCGGTCGTGCCGGTGGTCCGGCCGTAGGCGTCGTAGGTCGCGGTGGTGGCCACGTGCACGGGGGTGGCGCCGTCGAGATGGTCGAGCGTCTCGGTCCTGGTGGCGTGCGCCTGGCCCGGCTTCGGCGCGGCCCCGAGCGCCTGGCCGTCGTAGAAGGTGCGGGTCTCGGAGAGCACCGCGCCGGGCGCGGCGCAGGTGCCGCCCGTGGTCCTGACCACCGACGGGTACGACACCAGCCAGGCGGCGGTGTCCCGGGCGGTGTAGGCGGTGGTGACGCACTCCTCGTCGCCGGTGACCGCCGTGTCGCCCTGGTCCGCCGACGACAGCACCTGGCCCAGGTCGTCATGGGTGTAGTCGGCGCGGGTGCGCCGCCAGGCGGTGCCCGTCGCCGTGCTGATCAACGTGCGGCTGCGCTTCACGGACGTCCCGGTCCGCCGGGCGGTGAGCGCCGCCCGGCCCTTCACCGCCCTGGTCGCGGTGACCGGCGACGTCCACGGCTCGGAGACGGCCGCCGAGGCGAGCGCGCCGCCCTCACCGGTGTAGGTGAGGGTCTCCAGCGTGGTCCCGGCCAGCGCCGGGTCGTCGCTCACCTGGTTGCCCTCGGAGTCGGTCACCGTCCCGCCCAGGCCGCGCAGGTAGACGGTGTCGCTCTGGCTGCGCGCGGTCGCGCCGACCCGCGTGCGGACGGTCCGGTAGCCGCGGAACTGGTTGTACGTGCGGTGCTTGTCCAGGGTGAACTCGCTCTCGTCCCGCACCCAGGCCGCGCCGTCCAGGTAGTCGTAGGACGTGACGACGGACTCCGAGCCGGAGCCGGCGACCTTGTCGTCCTCGACCACCTGGGTCACCACGTACTTGTGGAACCAGTCCTGGACCGGCTCGGCGTAGCCCTCGGGCGTCCACCACGACGGGTAGCAGCGCCGGGTGTTGGCCGCCGGGTCCGGCGTGGCGCCGGCCGCGCAGTCCTTGGCCGAGTAGGCGACCAGGGTGTCGGCGCCGGTGTCGGTGCCGATCCGGGTGATGCGGTACTTGTACAGCGGCGGGCGTCCCTCGTCGGAGTCCACCCGGTTCTCCATGAGCGTCCCGGCGAACGTGGTCGCGGGCAGGGTGATCGGGTCCCCGGCGCCCGACCCGGTCCGGACGATCTTCGCCAGCCACAACCCCGCCGCGGTGTTGTCGCCCGTGCCGGGGAAGTCCTGCGTCAGCGCCCAGGAGTCGACGACCCTGCCGCCCGCCTGCGTGCTGATGGACGTCAGCCGCTTGCGGGTCCAGAACGTCGGCCCGGCCGTCGCGCACTTGGCGCCGCGCGCGCAGTTCTGGTCGACCGGCGTGTCCGGCCAGTTGGCGGCGTGCGCCGCGTCGAAGACGTCGCAGCCGGACAGGCAGCGCTCGGCCACGCCGAAGCTCACCTTCGCCGCGGGCGTCGCGTAGACGTCGGAGGCGCGCAGGCCGTACTCGATGCGGGAGAGGTGGCCGGCGCGGACGTAGTCGGCGTTCGCGGTGGGGGAGCCGGCCTTGGCGTAGGAGTTGGCCTGCCGGTCGTAGTAGTAGGCCATGGCGTTGCCGTGCGGGTCCACGACGTAGTCGAGCTGCCAGCGCCAGCCCTGCGCGCAGGAGGAGTCGGCGAAGGCGGCCGCGTGGCAGGGCTCGCCGGCGTGGTTGCCGAAGACCGGCACGGTGTAGGCCGACCCGGTCTCCGGCTTCCCGGCGGTCCAGCCGGGCAGCCGGTTCCTGCCGAACCAGTACTGCGTGCCGTCGGGCCTGGTGATCCGCCAGTACTCGTTGTCGTCGTCGCCGTTGGCGGTGTCGGCGGCGGTGCCGTTGAGATGCTCGACTTTGGAGCCGTCGTCGCGGGCCGGCCGCCAGACGCCCGAGGCGTCGTCGCGGACGAGCGCGGTGGTGGTGCCGTTCAGCGACAGCGTGGCGTTGGCCGACTTCCAGCACAGGTCGCCCGTCCTGGTGCTGTTGTTCGCGCCGTCGCCCTGGTCGTCGGCGCACCCCTGGTAGCTGCGCTCGATGAAGCCCGGCTCGTACTCCCAGCCCTCGCCCAGCCAGGACGGCTGGTTGTTGGTCGAGGCGACCCGGCCGTCCACCGCGGAGGAGGAGTAGGACAGCTCGACGGGCGGGACGAGCCCGCCGGGCACCTGCGGCACCTCGATGCCGTAGGTGTAGCCGAACCCGCCGGAGCTGCCGCCGTCCGACCACGTGCCGGACGGCGCGAGCGAGGTGGCGGCGTAGCTGCCGCTCGCCCCCTTCGGCGCGGCGACCGCCGCGAGCACCGCCCCGCCGGGCTCGGACAGGTCGGCGGTGAGCGTGCCGGTCCCGGTGTCGTTGACCGCCGCGACCGGCGTCCTGGTACGGCACTGCGGCAGGTCGGGCGTCGTCAGCGCGCACCCGGGCAGCGTCACCAGGGACAGGCGCGCGGCCCAGTCGCCGCCGAAGGCGCCCCGGACGGCCGCGTACCCCACCTTGACCGACAGCGCGCCCGGCGTGTCGGGCCGGACGGCCAGCAGCAGGCCGTCCACCCCCGCCCTGGCCGCGTCCTCGCGGGAGGACAGCTCGACCTCGGCGCCGGCCGGCCCGTCGGCGGCGGAGGCGGCCACGGTGACCGGCAGGCCGCCCGCCCGGACGCCCTTCCAGCCCGGCGAGCCCGCGCCCGCCCGCGCGGCCTGCCGCCCGGCGGCGCGCAGGTCCACCCGCGCCTTGCCCGCCGCGGGCCAGGCCACGGCGGCCGGGGCCCGCCACGCGCGGGTCTGGGAGTCCGACGGCCGCGCCGGGACGTCCCCGCGCACCTTGCCGCCGGTGACGGAGTGCTCGCGCTGCACCGGACGGATCTTGAATGCCGGCCGGGCGGCCGGCGCCGGCGACGGGTGCAACATCCCCGCCGCCAGCGCGGCCACGACGGCCAGGACTGTCGTTCGCATCATCGTCAGGCCCCGTTTCAGGAGATTCCGGTGATCCAGCCGGTCCAGCCAGGACCGCCGACGTTGACGGCCGGCTCCCGGCCCGCGGGCGAGCCGGCATAGAGGTACAGGCCGTCGGACAGCGCCGCCGTCTGGGCGGCCACCCAGAAGTCGGGGCCCTCCTTGCCAGGGGCCGGCTGGAAGGTCCTGACCCCCTCGACGTCCACGACCTGGCCCTGGAGGTCGCCGGGCGCGGCGATCCACGGGTGGCTGCCGGCCGGCCACGGCTCGTCGCCGTAGGGGCGCGGCGCGCCGAGCACGTACGTGCCGGCGTCGTCGAACGAGGCCGGGTAGAGGGTCACCGCGCCGCTGTCGCGCCGGCGCAGCATCAGGTCGGCGGCGTTGCCCGGGTCGGGGACGCCGTCGCCGTCGGCGTCGGAGAGCACGTCGCCCGGCACGAAGGCGTCGTAGCCGTCCAGCCCGAGCGGCGCCGACCCGGCCGCCCCCGACGGGACGTCGAGGACGCGCGGCGCGGCCAGCTCCCCGTTGGCCGCCAGGGCGAGCATCCCGGCCGCGGTGCCGGTGTAGAGGTCGAGCCGGCCGCCCTCGACCACGATCAGGTCGGCGCCCGGCCGCCCGTCGAGGTTGCCCGGCGCGATGATCCGGGTGGCCGCCGACCAGTCGCCGCCGCCGGGATGCCGCAGCTCCCGCCTGCCCTCGAAGTTCGGCCGGCCGGTGCCCTCGTTGGGGTACAGCGACAGCTTGCCCGAGGCCGAGCGGACGAAGATGTCCTCGTAGCCGTCCTTGCCCATGCCGTCCTCTGGGCCGACGAAGTCGCCGCGGTGGGCCAGCAGCGCGCCGCCGAAGCCCGAGGCGCCCACGTCGGTGCCGCCGTCGGTGGCGCCGTCGCCGCGGCCGGCGTACAGGCGCAGCGTGCCGCTGTTGTCGGTGGCCAGGATGTCGGGCCGGCCGTCGCCGGTCAGGTCGCCGTCGCGGTCGCCGGACACCGTCCCGTCGGGCTCGGCCACGAACACCGGCGGCGCGGTGACGATCAGCGTCGTGTTGGTCGCCGCCTGCTCGGGTGACCCGTCGTACGGCGAGACGTTGCCGGCCACGTCGATGGCCGCGACGTGCAGCCGGTTGTTCGGCCAGCGGTGCGGGTAGATCTCGACGGTCGCCGAGCCGTCGGGACCGGCCTTGACCCAGGTGCCGGCCGCACACTTGCCCCCGCCGACCGACAGCGGGCGGTTGAGCCGGTAGCAGAAGCCGTCCAGGTTGGCGTCGCTGGAGGTCAGCCTGACCTTGCGGGTGTAGCGGGCGGGCACCTCGCCCACGTCGATGCGGCGGCCGTCGGCGGAGGTGACGACCGGCTTGGCCGGAGCGGTCTTGTCCACCTTGAACGGGCAGGAGTTGGTGGACCAGTCGCCGTCCACGCCGTCGGAGACGCTGGCGTGCCACCAGTAGTGGCCGCCGTCCTGGAGCTGGTCGGCGGGCACGGTCACGGTCGCGGTCGAGCCGCCGGCCACCGTGCGGGTGTCCGACCGCACGGCCGGGCCGTCGTGGAACCACAGGCCGAAACCCACGTCGAGGTTGCCGCCGTCGGGGTCGGTGCCGGTCGCGGTCAGCGTGACGTCGGTGTTGCCGACCACCTCCCAGGCGGGGTTCGTGGCGCTGCACGGGATCGGCCGGTCGGAGGAGTTGTTGTTCCACGGCCCCTGGTAGGCGGTCTTGGAGACCAGGCGCGGAGCGCGGTTGTAGGTGACCTGGAGCACCGGGTTGGTGCCGTCCACCTTGAACTTCTTCCACCCGTAGGTGTCGCTCTCGTCGGCGGCGCGCAGCCCGAAGGTGATGTTGCTCTGGCCGTTGTTCGCCGCCTCCTGCACCGCGCCGGCCACCGCCCCGTCGGCGAAGTCCTCGCCGGCCGACCCGCACGAGCCCCAGCCGTGGGCGAAGGACTTGGTCTGCAGGGTGCGGATCCAGCCGGGCTGGTTGTTCCAGGTCACCCAGTTGCCGATGCCGCCGGTCCAGCCCAGGTCCACCGGACGGGCCGAGCAGCTCCAGGAGGAGACGTTGAAGACGTTGAAGGTGGCCGCGAGGATCCGGGCCCCCTGCAGGCCGTTGATGTTCATCTCGAAGTAGGCGCGGGCGGTCAGGCCGGTGTCGTTCTCGTGGCCGACCCGGGCGACCGGCGGGTTCTCGCTGCCCACCTTGTTGCCGCCGTCGTAGTAGACGGTGTTGGCGACGCCGGAGTTGCTCGCCTTCTTCACCGCGTTGGCCCAGTGGTTCCGGTAGCCGCCGCCGAAGATCGGGTCGATGACCACCGGGTAGACGGTGGCCGGGTCGTCCAGCAGGGCCTGGTCGGGCACGATCCGCAGCGTGCCGCCGCCGCCAGCGCCCGGCTCCACGGTGGCCTTCATGGGCGCGTTGCGGACCGGGCCGTCCTCGTGCGGCTCGGCCGCGGCCAGGCCCTTGGCGGCGGCGGTGTGGGAGGAGTCCCACATGCGCGGCACCGGGGCGGAGAAGACCGGCCTGCCGCCGCCGTCTGCGGCGGTGATCCCGCCCTCGGCGGTCGCGGTCACGTCCAGGCCCTCGCCGCGCACGCCCAGCCTCAACGTGCGCACCCGGGGGTCGGCCGCGGCCGACCGGTCCTTGACGATCAGGTGGTGCACGAAGTTGTCGGGCTCGGCGATCACCTTGAGGTCCACGCCGGGCAGCACGTCGGCGTACGTGGCGGTGTCGCCGTCCAGGACGGGGGCGGGCAGCCGGGACGGCCAGCTCAGCTCCAGCTTCCTGCCGTCCTTGACCAGGGTGGCCAGCGGGCCGGCGCCGCCGCCGGAGAACGTCATCGCGAAGGTGGTGACCCGGGGGGAGATCGTGCCGTCGGGGTTGCGGCGCAGGGTGTCGTCCACCGGACGCCAGGAGCCGCCGATCCTGGCACGCACCGGGCGCAGGTGCTCGCGCCGGGTCAGGGTGCCGTCCGGGTTCGCCAGCAGCTCGCCGGTCTCGGTGCGGGCGGCGTCCACCTCGACCGGTTCGCCGGACGCGCCGGCCTTGGCCAGCGCCGCCGCCTCCGGGGTGGCTGCGGGGGTGTCGTCGGCCAGCGCCGTGGGGACCGGCGTCAGCAGCAGCGCCGTCGTCAGTGTCGTGGCCAGGACGAGCCTCCCGGTCCGGCGCCCGGACGGCGGGGGCCCGCCCGTCCGCGCCACGGCCCTCAGCTTGTCGATCACTTGTGGTTTCCTTTCACCGGGGGCCACGCGCCCTTCGAGGGCACGGCCGTACCGCCGCGGGGAGGTCGTCGGGAGTGGGGTCGTCACACGGCTCGGCCGCGCCGGACGGGTTCGGGTCCGGCGCGGCCGTCGTCAGTTGGCCGCAGGTTCACGGCATGGTCACGCGCATCACGCTAGGACGGCCGATCCTTGATCCACCCTCGCCGCATCCTCGCCGCGTCCTCGCCGTCGGACGGCGGCGATCCGCACGCCGGCGGGGCCGGGAACAAGGGGGAACGCGATGGCCGCAGCCTGGTTCGGCATGCTGGGACCGATGGACGTCAGGGTGGCCGGACGCCCCCTCGCGCTGCACGGCCCACGCCAGGAGAGGACGCTCGCCGCGCTGCTGCTCGACGCCGACCGCGTCGTCACCGTCGACCGGCTCGTGGACGTCGTCTGGGAGGAGCCGCCCGCCTCCGCCCGCCGGCAGATCCAGGACCTGGTCACCCGGCTGCGGCGCACCCTGGCCGACGCCGGCGCCGCCCCCGGCGTGATCACCACCCAGCGCGCGGGCTACCTGCTGCGCCCCGGCGAGCGCGGCCTGGACGCCCGTGCCTTCGAGAGCCTGACCGCGGCGGCGCGGCAGACCGCCCGCACCGATCCGGCGGGGGCCGTGGCCGGGTACCGCGAGGCGCTGTCGTTGTGGCGCGGGCCCTTCCTGGCCGGCGTCCGCGGCCGGGCCTTTGAGGGCGCGGCCCGGATCTGGCAGGAGCGCCGGCTCGCGGCCGTGGAGGAGTGCCTGGCGCTGGAGCTGTCGCTGGGCCGCCACCACGAGGTCACCGCCGAGGCGCTGACGCTGGTGGAGCAGCATCCGGTCCGGGAGTCCCTGGTCGAGCTGCTGATGCGGGCGCTGCATGGCGCGGGCAGGCTGGCCGACGCCCTCGACGCCTACCGGGCGCTGCGGCGGCGGCTGGCCGACGAACTGGGGCTCGACCCCGGGGCAGGGCTGCGACGCCTGCACGACACACTGCTGCGTTCCCAGACCGTCGCGTCGGGGCCCGCGTCTGCGCCCGCGTCTGCGCCCGCGTCTGCGCCTGCGTCTGCGTCCGGGTCTGCGTCCGGGTCTGCGTCCGGGCACGTCGCGGCGATGCTGCCGCCCGGTGTGTACGGGTTCGTCGGCCGCGCCGCCGAGCTCGCCCGCCTGGACGCCCTGCTCGCCGCGGCGGGTGAGCAGCCGGCCGCCGTGGTCGTCGCCGCGGTGACGGGCACCGCGGGCGTGGGCAAGACGGCGCTCGCCGTCCACTGGGCCCACCGCGTCCGCGACCGGTTCCCCGACGGTCAGCTCTACGTGAACCTGCGCGGCTTCGACCAGAGCGGGCGGCCGATGACGCCGGTCGAGGCGATGCGCGTCTTCGGCGACGCGCTGGGCGCTCCGGCCAACCGCGTCCCGGCCAGTCCTGAGGCGTGGACCGGGCTCTACCGCAGCCTGCTGGCCGGACGCAGGATGCTGATCGTGCTGGACAACGCGCGCGACGCCGAGCAGGTACGGCCACTGCTGCCCGGCGCGCCCGGCTGCCTGGTGCTGGTGACCAGCCGCGACCAGCTCTCCGGCCTGGTCGCCGCCGAGGGCGCGCACCCGCTCCGGCTGGACCTGCTGTCCGTGCCCGAGGCGCGGGAGCTGCTGGCCCGGCGGCTGGGCGGCGAACGGGTGGCCGCCGAGCCGGGCGCGGCGGCGGAGATCATCGAGCGGTGCGCGCGGCTGCCGCTGGCACTGGCCGTCATCGTGGCCCGCGCAGCCACCCACCCGGGCTTCCCCCTGGCCGTCATCGCCGACGAGCTACCCCCCGTCCACTGCGACCACGCCCCCCACGCGGGCCATGCGGGCCACGCCGAACACGCCGGCCAGTACGGCGGCCCGGCCACCGGTCTGTACGCCAACCTGGACGCCTTCGACGCCGACGGCCCCGGCACGCAGCTCCGCCTCGTCTTCTCCTGGTCCCATCAGGGGCTCAGCGGCGGGGCCGGGCGTCTGTTCCGGCTGCTCGGGCTGCATCCGGGGCCCGACCTCAGCCTGCCGGCCGCGGCCGGACTGGCGGGCCTGCCGGCGGCGCGGGCGCGGGCGTTGCTGGGCGAGCTGTGCCGCGCCCATCTCCTCAGCCAGCACGTCCCCGGCCGCTACACCTTCCACGACCTGCTGCGGGCCCACGCCGTGGAGCTCGTCCAGGAGCTCACCCCCGAGGCCGAACGCCGGGCCGCGACGCGCCGGCTCCTCGACCACTACCTGCACACCGCCCGCACCGCGGCAACCCTCCTCAACCCCCACCGCGACCCACTCCCCGCCCCACCCCCCACCCCGCAAACCACCCACGAGAAGCCGCCCTCCGTCGTCGGGACCACGTACGGGGAGCCGCCCTCCGGCGGCGGGGCCGTGTTCGAGGAGTCGGCGGGCGGGGCGCTGGCCTGGTTCACCGCCGAGTGCGCCGTGCTCGTCGCCGCGGTCGCGCGCGCGGCCGCCCTGGGCTTCGACGCCCATGCCTGGCAGCTCGCCTGGACCCTGGCCGACTTCCTGGACCGGCGCGGCATGCGGCACGAGCACCTGGCCGTCCAGACCACCGCGCTGGCCGCCGCGCGGCACGCCGGCGACCGGCTCGGGCAGGCGTGCGTCCACGGCAACCTCGGCTGGGCCAACACCGCGATCGACCGCTTCGACGACGCCCGCGCCCACTTCCGGCTCGCCCTCGACCTGTACGGCGAGCTCGGCGACCCGACCGGCCAGGCCCGCGTCCACGGCAACCTGTCCACGATGTACAGCATCGAGGGCCGCCACCAGGACGCCCTGCACCACGTCACCCAGGCCCTCACCCTGTACCGCGCGGCAGGCCACCTGACCGGCCAGGCCCGCGCGCTGAACGCCGTCGGCTGGTTCCACGCCCAGCTCGGCGACCAGGAACAGGCGCTCGCCCACTGCCGCCAGGCGCTCGACCTGCACCGGCGGCTCGGCGACGTCCTCGGCCAGGCCAACTCCTGCGACAGCCTCGGCTACGCCTGCCACCTCCTCGGCCGCCACGAGGAGGCCGTCTCCTGGTACGAGCGCGCCGTCGAGCTATTCCGCGAGGCCGGCGACCGCTACCACCAGGCCGACACGCTCACCCGCCTCGGCGACACCCTGCACGCGGCCGCCCTCCCGGACGCCGCCGCCGACACCTGGCGCCAGGCCCTCACCCTCCTGGAAGCCCTCGCCCACCCCTCCGCCGCCGAAGTCAGAACCCGCCTGACCGGCTGACCCGTAGTTGTTCCCGGCATTGCGCGCCGTCCCCTCGCCACCGGCGGTCGCGTGTCAGCGCCTTCCCTGCCAGGAGTAGAAGTCGCCCTCCAGATGCTCGAAATGGTGATCGACGTGGTCCTCCGACCACTCCACGTCCTCAAGGATCGGAGCCGGATCGCCCTGGGGGCTCCAGGCGTAACCGTAGGGGCTCTGCAGGGCCTCGCCCTGCTGGAAGACGACCACACCGTGCTCGCGGCGGACCTCCTCGAAGTCCATCCCGCCGACGGCGCGGGGGCCGAGCCGGTCCCCCTCCCTCACCGTGCGGGCGAACGCCTCCACCTCGGCAGCCGAGCGGATGAATCGCTGGTCATCGGTGTCGCGGAAGGCCACGATCGCCGCAACCACGATGACCGCAGCCGTGAGGACGCCGAAGAACGCCACGACTCTCGAACGCGAACCGCTGACCGACACGCGACCTCCTTCTGATCGTCCCGGACAACAGCTTCCAATGATCGCAAACCGGCAGAACCGAGAGTGTCAGCGAAGATGACCGTACAGAACCGAAGACCAACCTCTGCCTGAAGTCAGCCGGCTTCGAGAACGAAGAACAAGAAGCACAGGAACCTCGTGCGGGTCGGCTCGAACTCGCGGAGCTCCTCGGCGAACACTTCGCGGGCCTCCGGCACGAACGGCGGTTCGCTGATGACGCTGATGCGGAACCCCGCCGCGGCGAAGGCCTCGGTCATCGCATGCAGCGGCCGGTTCCAGAACCTCATCTGGACGGTCTGCCCGCCCATGACCCATTCTTCGGTCCGGCTGCGGGTCTCGAAGTACTTGGGCCTTTCCCCGGCCATGTGCTGAAAGAGAGCGACGCTGAAAGGATGGTCGACCGAGACGAGGAGCCTGCCACCAGGCCTCAGCACGCGTCGAAGCTCGGCCAGTGTCGGCCCCCAGTCCTCCAGGTAGTGCAGCACCAGCGACGCGACGACGTCGTCGAACGCCTCATCGGGAAAGGGCAGCGGCTCGGTCAGGTCGGCGACCCGCAGGTCCGCGTCGTCGCCCAGCCGCCGCCGGGCCTGTTCCAGCATCCCGGCGCTCGCGTCGATGCCGGTCACGACGGCGCCCCGATCGCGCAGCTCGGCGAACAGGGGACCCGAGCCGCAACCGGCGTCGAGGATGCGCCTTCCGGCCACGTCCCCGGCAAGCTCCAGCATCGCGGGCCGCTCGTAGTACGCGTTGAGCAGACTGGTTTCGTTCTCGGCCGTGTAACCCTCAGCCATCCTGTCGTAGTCGTTGAGTGGGGAGGGGGTCGCGGTCTCAACGTGATCTTCGGGCATGGTGGACATGCGGGCCATTTTGGCCCAGCAGTCTCTGCGGCGCTCGCGTATCGACATAGACCGTAGCCAGCAGGGGATCGGTCTTTCTTGGCCCGCGTAAGGACCATGCGATGCTCAGATGTCTCAGAACCGGGCAGACCGGAGCGTCTCGGCGTCAATGGGCCGGCGACCTCAGGAGCATCAGGAAGGTTCGAGGTGATCGGCGAGGCGGCGGAGGGTGACCGCGAACCGACCGCGTAGGCGCGGAAGAAGACGCCGGCGCGAGCGTGGCGGGATGGTGCGTAAGCGTGCGGCATCGGCTCGCTGTTCAGCGAGGTAGGCGCGGCCCCACTCCTCATGCATGAAATACACGGAAGGCTCCTCAGGGCTCTTCCGGGAATGCGTGGTAGAAGATGAAGATCGGGCGGGTGTCCGGCGGAGGCTCGCTCGACTCGACGCGCGCCTGGGTCAGTTCCCGCCACGGCTTCAGTACGGCATTGAGCTGGTCGTCGAGCTGTGCGAGCTCATCTTTGGTGAGGCGAAGGTGACGGCTGCTTCCGAAGGACGCGTGGCGCCAGTCCTCGGGAAGTGTCATATGAGTGCGTTCGAAGTCGCGCAGCCGCTCGAACTGGTCGATCACCCACTGTGAAGTCCACGCCTGAAGCGCGGCTCTGGCCTCCGGGGCTTCGAAGTCCCGCACCAAGGCCCACCCGGTCAAAGCTGCCCGCACCCAGCGTTCCCGGCTGTCCCGGGCGAGCTCCGGGACGTCCTCGATCAACCCATGTGGCTGCATTTGCCGCAGGTGATAGCTCACCTGGCCGGGATCGGCGTCCATCCGTCTGGCGAGCTCGCTCACCGTGACCGGGCCGATCCGGAACAGGAGGCTGAAGAGCTTCATCCGGAACCGGCTGGTCATGACCTTGAGCACGTCCACGTCGTCGATCTGGCGCATGGCCACGACGGTAGGACCAGCAGGTGAAGATGCTCAAGGCACCTACTGGATCTTGAAACCGCGCCTTGGAACTCCTGGCGGTCGTAGATCAAGAGGGCCGGTCGGCACAAAGGCGCCCGCAGTCTCATGAACGATCCATTCCCAGAGCAAGATCAAGTCCTCCGGCGGAGGACCGCCCGAACCGCCGATCCACTCTCGCAACTCGTTCTCACGTACGACTTCTCCCTTCCACTTGAGACAGATGGACGACGTGCCAGTCCCGGGTTCCGCCGTTGACGTCCCCCGCCGTGACAGTGCGTTGGTACTGCGCCATCGGGGGTCGGTAGTGCCGGCCGCTCCTTGATGGGCATGGCGTGCAACGGGCCGCCGGACGGGGCCGGGAATTGTCGGTTTCTCCCCTCTCACATGTCAGCTGCGAAGGGGGGCGCATGTCGTTCACGGCTGTTCACCCCAGCCTCGGGCGGATCGATGCCACGCTCACCGATCCAAGGCCTGTACGGAGTTGAGATCAGAGGGATCGCCTGTGGTATGGCCGGTGGCGCCGGTAGGCCATCGAACATGGCGCGTGGAGACCTCACCGACGAAGAATGGTCCTTGATCGAGCCCCATTTACCGCTGGGCGAGCGGGGGCCGATCCCGGATCTGCGGCGGCTGTTCAATGCGGTGAAGTGGTGGTTTCGTCCCGGCAGTCGGTGGCGTGACCTGCCGGAGGTTCTGCGGCGAACAGTTCGGCTCGGGTGAAGGTGCCCTTGGTGATCAAAGGTCGTAGTCGGAGCGCCAGTTGACCAGGAGCTCGTCCGACCGTGACGCGTACGCCTCCAGGTAGTCGTACCACTTGGAATACCGCGGCGTCCTGGTCGTGACGTCGTACGCCTGATTGAACGCCAACCAGACACGGGTCTGTGTGAGACCGAGCTGGGCGAGGGGCGCATTCGTCGCCGTGCCGTATTTCCAGCTGTTCGGCGCCGCGCTCAACTGCCGGCCCGGCGGGAATGGGAAGGCGCTGTTATAGGGGGCGACCAAGGGGACCTGCACGGTGTTCGCCACGGGTTCCGACGCCGTGGCGGCGCTGGGGCTCGCGACACTCCCGACGCATAACCCGCGCCCGAGGTCAATGCGACCGTTCCGATCGCCAATCCCATTGCTGCAAACATCGTACGACGGCGTAATAGACGACTCGTGGCACCGCTTTCATAAACGGACAGGATGATCACTTGGGGCGAGAGCATAGCGTCCTACGACGCCTTCCATGACGGTCGTCCAAGCCGCCTCCGTCAGCCCGGATTCCGGCGAAGCTGGGATGGCGACCAGGGCCGGGCCCGGGGGAGGAGAACAGGAGTTCTCCGAGGTCATGAGGTTGGCGCAAACGCGCTCAGCATCACACAGGGCGGAGCATGGTCGTAGCCGGGTCAGGCAGCGATGTCTTGCGTCACCTGCACCAATCAAGATCGGTGCGCGGCCGCAGATCCGGACGGCGTGCCGGTGCCGGTGGCCGTCGCCGGACAACGGCTGTCCGGACGCAGCGAAGGTGGCGGTGGACCCTGCCCTCGACCTGGGCACTGCCATTTCGATGAGCGTTGAATTACGGATGCTCGCGTCATCGAAGTCGGCAGTACCGGGTCGAAGATCACGTTCCCTTGAGTCATGGCCCAGGGCTGTCGGCTGACCCTTCAGGGAGTCGGACGCCGTGCGCTTGCAGCCGGGAGAGAATCAGGTCTCGGAGCTCGCGTTCTCGGGCGGCGGCTTCGTGACGTCCGGTGCGATCGGCGGCTGCGGCCCAGCGTTCGAGGACGTCGATGGTGAGCAGCCATTGGGCGATCGTGAGCTTGGGTTTCACGATCTCGTCCGGTGGCGGCCACGAACCGGAGCCTGGGACGCCGGGTGTCCAGTGGGCGATCTGATCCCAACCGGCCCTGCGGATGCTGCGCGCGAGGTCGGCCCGCTGGCGATTGCCGTTCACCGTCTCGACGCTGGCGTCGTTGTCCATGGACGCGTCGATCAGCCCCCACTGCCGGAGAGGCATCGCGATGATCAGGCCGGCACTCATGTCGGCATGGTGCCGAGATCACGGAAGGTGGTCAAGGTGATCAGTAAGCCGGAATGGCGGCGCCGAGAATGGGGCCGCGAAGGTGCTCTGGGGTGATCAGGACGCCGGTGAGCCGGCCGGCGATCGCCAGGGCGGCTGGTATGGGGTTGTCGATGTGGTCGTCGGCGATCGGATCAATGCCCAGTTCGCGGAGGTGGCGATTCAGCCGGTCGGGATCCGGGCCATGCCGGTCAATGGGAAAGCGCGGTTGATGTCGGCATCGGGCCTGACCGGAAACCTCCTGAAGCCGGGACGTCAGCCCACGCCGCGCCAGTAGGCGAGGTGCGCGCTCGTGCTCTTGATCACCCGAGGAACGGACTCAGGCTCCGGCCAGATCTGCAGCAGATAACGATCTTCCGCTTCCGACTCCTCGTCCATGTTCACGGCGTGATAGCGCAACCGATACCACCCTGGCCCCGAGGGCAGTTCGGGTAGTTCGTGAACGCCTTCGCCTCCCCACTCGCACAGCGAGAGCCGTCCGGCCTCCGAGTGAAAGCTGATCTCCACAATGTCCTCATATCCGTCGGTGTCGGCTCCCGGGTCTTGGTCGGCCACGGTCACCGAGAAGTCAAGGGTGCCCGTGTGTGTGCTCGTGAGCAGGAGAGCCGCGCCGTCCTCCACGCGAATGATTCCGACGGGGTGGTCGGGATGGTCATCGGCGAAGGTGGCGTAGCCCGGGTTGTCGTCAGTGTCATCAACGAGATATGCCTGCGCGTAGGAAACCCAGAGGCCGAACGAGATGGTGCGAGTAGCGGTCACGGTCGGCAAGAGTATGATCTTGTACTGACATTTCCGACCGATGCGGACGACTCGCCGTCCGCCGGTGCCACCACCAGCGCACGGCCGCCGGGGTCGGACGTCATCATTCTCTGGCCGGACCTCCCGCTGTACGCGCCTACTGGCATCTCCGATGGCCTGCTGCCGGGTCCGCTGACACCTCCTGTGTCGTACTGACATCTGCGAGCGCGCCGGACAACGGCGGTGACGTTCTTGGTGGTGGGTTGACGTATCAAATGAATGCTTTTTTAATTCGGGGGAGGGTGGGATTCACCTCAGATCGACTCCGACCGGTTCATCGACGTCAGGGATGGAGCTGCGAGATGACCGTGGACGACCGCTTCGGCCCCCAGTTGGAAGAGGCGCGCAGGAACCGGCTGCGCGGCACCGTCAGCGTCAGTGAGATCGTCACCGAGCCGGTCTCCGACTGGGCCACCGACTTCTCCCACGTCGACCCCCAGTGGGCCGCGGATCCGTACCCCATCCAGGACGACCTGCGGCGGCGTTGCCCGATCGCGCACACCGAGCGGTTCGGCGGGGTGTGGCTGCCCACCCGGTACGAGGACGTCGCCGCCATCGCCTACGACACCGAGCGCTTCTCCTCCCGGGCCATCGTCGTCAGCAACGTCAAGCCGCCCCGGGAGCTCGCGCCGGTGGGCGGGGTCCCGCCGATCTCGTCCGACCCGCCCTTCCACCACGACGCCCGCAAGCTGCTGCTGCCCGCCTTCACCAAGACGGCGGTCGCCAGGCGGGAGGCGAGCACCAGGGCGTTGTGTCACGAGCTGATCGACGGCCTGGAAGGGCGGGAGGTCGTGGACGCGGCCCGCGAGTACGCCCAGTACATCCCGATGCGGGTGATCGCCGACATGCTCGGCTTCCCGTCCGAGGACGCCGGCCGGTTCCAGCGGTTCGTGGAGAACGCCCTGGAAAGCGTGAACGAGCCCACCGAGACACGGATGGAGCACATCGCCGAGCTGTCGTCCTATCTGGTCGAGCAGATCCACGACCACCTGGCCCACCCGCGGGACGACCTCACGACCTACCTGCTCGGCGCCGAGCTCAACGGCGCGAAGCTGGACCCCGTCCACGTCGTCGGGACGATGACGCTGCTGCTCATCGCGGGCATCGACACGACGTGGAGCGCGATCGGGGCGTCCCTGTGGCACCTGGCCAAGACCCCCGCCGACCGCGAACGCCTGGTCGCCGAACCCGCCCTGCTCCCCACCGCCATGGAGGAGTTCCTGCGCGCCTACGCCCCCGTCACCATGGCCCGCCTCGTCAAAAACGACATGCACTGGAACGGCGTCGACATGAAAGCCGACGACTGGGTCCTGCTCTCCTTCCCCGCCGCCAACCGCGACCCCGCCCACTTCGACCACCCCGCCGACATCCGCATCGACCGCGAGGTCAACCGCCACGCCGCCTTCGGACTCGGCATCCACCGCTGCGTCGGCTCCCACCTGGCCCGCATGGAACTACGCACCGCCCTCGACGTCTGGCTCCAGCGCATCCCCGCCTTCACCCTCGCCGACCCGGGCGCCGTCACCTGGGCCGCCAGTCAGGTGCGGGGTCCTCGCACCCTGCCCCTGCGCATCGGCTGACCGCCCCCGACCGCCGGCGTCACCGGCGGGGGAGGTCGATGCCGGACGCTCGCAGCTCCGCCTCGACCAGGGCGTTCAGCCGGGCGATGGACGGTTCCCGGCCCTCGCCGTGCTGGTTGACCAGCGCGTAGCGGGCGGCGGCGTCGGAACGGTTCCAGAACGCGTCGGGCATCGCCCGCAGCTCCGGGCCGGTCAGCAGCTTGGCGGCCAGGGCGGAGGCCAGCTCCTCGATGCGCGGGTCGTCCGGGTCCCAGGTCCTGGCCTCCAGGGCGCGCCTGGTCAGCTCGACGTGCTCGGGGTCGTCCAGTGAGTGTTCGAGCCGGGTCAGGAAGCTGTCGAAGATCGCCGGCATCAGCGCCCTGGTCAGAACCAGGGCCTCGCGCTGGGTGGACACGTAGTCGGGGCCGAAGCCGAGGGCGGCCAGCCGGTCCAGGACGGCGCAGGCCCGGTCGGGCAGCAGGACCCGGTCGCCGTGGGCCAGGCGGTGCAGCGTGTCGCGGCGCGCGGTCAGGTCGTCGATCCGCTCGGTCAGCCGGCGGCGGACGTCGTCCAGGGCGGCGGCGAACGGCTCGGGATCGGCGTCGAGCAGGTCGCCGATCTCGGCCAGCGGCACGCCGGCCGCGGCGAGGGTCCGGACCCGGACCAGCCGGACCAGGTCGGCCGACCGGTAACGCCGGTAGCCGGAGCCGTCGCGTTCGGGCTCGGCGACCAGGCCCAGCCGATGGTAGTGCCGCACGGTCTTGACGGTGACGCCGGCGAAGGCCGCCGTCTGGCCGATCGTGAGCCCGTCCGTCATCGGCTCGGCGCGGTTGCGGACGGCGGGCGGACGCGCGCGGCTCGCCGGTCGGCGAGCGGCGCGCCCGGGTACGGGGTGCGGGGCTTCACAGGGCCGAGGGTAGCGCGCACGGCGTGGGCCCGACGCCCGTGGTCGCGGCGGGGTTGACCTTGACCTTGGGGCAGGGTCCAGGCTCGTCGCACGGCCACCTCGAAGAAGCCCGGTGGCCCCGTCCACCACGCCTTTCAGCCGTGCGGACGACGACCACCACGAAAGAGGGACGACCCGCCATGACGATCGAGAACGACAACGGCTTCTCCGGAGCGGGGCTGCGCCGGCTGCGCGAGGTGCTGACCCGGCACGTGGAGTCCAAGCGGATCCCCGGGCTGGTCGCCCTGGTCGGCCGGGGCGAGGAGACGCACGTCGAGGCGATCGGGACCATGCGCCACGACGGCGGCGCGCCGATGAGCCGGGACACGATCTTCCGGATGGCGTCCACGTCCAAGCCGGTCACGATGGCGGCGGCGATGGTCCTGCTGGACGAGTGCCGGCTGCGGCTGGACGACCCGGTCGATCCGTGGCTGCCCGAACTGGCCGACCGGCGGGTGCTGCGGCGTCCCGACGGCCCGCTGGAGGACACCGTGCCGGCGCGCCGGCCGATCACCGTACGGGACCTGCTGACCTCCACGTTCGGCCTCGGCGTGGACTTCACGCTGCTGGACTCCCCGATCAGGGCCGCCACCTTCGAGCGGACCGACTACAGCGTGGCCTCCGGGCCGGCGCCGCACCCGGACGAGTGGATGCGCCGCCTCGGCGAGCTGCCGCTGTCGTACCAGCCGGGGGAGCGGTGGCAGTACGACCTCAGCAACGAGGTGGTCGGCGTGCTCGTGGCCAGGGTCACCGGCCGGTCCCTGGAGGCGTTCCTGCGCGAACGCGTCCTGGACCCGCTGGGGATGAAGGACACCGCCTTCCACGTGCCCGCCGCGAAGATCGACCGGCTGCCGCCCCTGTACGGGCCCGACCCGGCGACCGGCGAGTTCCTGGTGTGGGACGCGGCGGAGGGCGGCAGAACCGCCCGGCCCCCGGCGTTCCAGGGCGCCGGCGGCGGCCTGGTCTCCACCGTGGACGACTACCACGCCTACTTCCGGATGCTGCTGAACCACGGCGTGCACGACGGCGAGCGGATCCTGTCCAGGCCCGCGGTCGAGCTGATGACCACCAACCGCCTCACCCCGGCGCAACAGGCCGCCCGGGACGCCATGTACGGGAACATCGTCCACGTGTCCGGCGGCCAGGGGCTCCAGGGCGGCTGGGGCTTCGGGATGGCGGTGCGCACCCGCCGCGGCGACTACGCCTCCGCCGGCCAGTTCGGCTGGGACGGCGGGACCGGCACCACCGCCTACGCCGACCCGGCCAGGCGGCTCACCGGGATCCTGCTCACCCAGGTCGGGATGTCCACCCCGGACTCGATGCGGCTCATCAACGACTTCTGGACCACGCTCTACCAGGCCCTCGACGACTGATCGGCGCGGGCGGGGGATCCGGTCGATGGTCACGTCCCGGGTGGGCGGGCTGTTTAATGCTGCCATGGGCCGAATCGCCGGCGTCACCGCCGCCGAGACTCGTGAACGGTTGCTGCGCGCCGCCGCGGAGGCGTTCGCCGAACGCGGGTACGACGGCACCCGCGTCGCCGACATCGCCGCCGCCGCCGGGGTGAGCAACGGCGCGCTGTACGCGCACTTCGGCTCCAAGGCCGAGCTGCTGGTGGCGGCGCTGCGCGCGCACGGGCGGCGGGGGCTGGCCGACCTGTTCGCCGCCGACCCCGACCGGCCCGTCCCCGACCTGCTGCTGGAGATCGGACGCTGGCTGCCGCAGCGGCGCGACGCGCGCGGCTACCTCATCGTCGAGGCCCTCGTCGCCGCCCGCCGGGACGAGGACGTCGCCCGGCCCATGCGCGACTACGTCGGCGAGCGCGCCGGGTCGATGGCCGCGCTGGCCCGCCTCGCCCAGGATCGGGGCGAGCTGGACCCGGCGCTGTCGCCCGCCGCGCTGGCCCACTTCTGCCTGCTGCTGTCCATGGGCAGCGCCCTGGTCACGCCCGACCTGCACGCCGTCGGCGACGAGGAGTGGGCCGCCCTGCTCGCCCGCGTCGTCGGCGCCCTCACGCCCGAGCCGTCCTGCTCGTCCGAGCCGTCCTGCTCGTCCGAGCCGTCCTGCTCGTCCGGGCCGTCCCGCTCGGCTGGGGCGTCCGGATCGGCCGGGGCGCTCAGGCCCGAGCCGTCCTGACAGCGCTGCGCCCCGCCGCGGCCTCGATGGCCGCGGTGATCAGGGGCCAGGTGCTCGACAAGGGGTCGATCAGGCTGAAGTGGCCGGCGTCCGACGGCTCGATCAGCACCGCCGACGGCTCGGCCGCCGCCGTGCGGCGGCTCATCGACACCGGCAGCACGCGGTCCTTGACCCCGTGCACCAGCACCAGCGGGCCCCGGTCGTAGGGCAGCATGCGCGCCGGGTCCACCTCGTCCAGCAGGTCGGCGCGGTCGTGCAGCAGGGCGCGGGCTGCGCCGCCGCCGAGCCCGGCCGTGAACGCCTCGCCCAGGTCGCAGACGGCGGCCAGCCCCACCACGCCGCTGACCGCCGGCTCGCCGTGCCAGCGGGAGCCGGGCGGCAGCCGGTGCCGCAGCGCCGACCAGAGCGCGAGGTGACCGCCCGCCGAATGGCCCACCAGCAGCACCCCGGACGGGCATTCCGCCCGGACGACGTCGAGCGCGGCGGCCACGTCGTCGAACGTGCCCGGGTGGCCGCCGCCGTCCTGGCCCACCCTGCGGTACTCGGGCAGCCAGACCGGATGGCCGAGCGCGGCCAGGGCGACGGCCATCGGACGGGCGTGCCGCCGGTCGTACTCGGCCATCCAGTAGCCGCCGTGCAGCAGGACGAGGGGCGCGCGGCCGGCGCCGTCGTAGACGTCGATCACCTGGTCGGGGTGGCGGTCGCCGTAGCGCAGCACGCGGTCGGGCGGGCGTACCGGGCGGGACAGCAGGTCTTGGTAGGACATGTCGTGATCGTAGGAGCGCGTCCAGGGGCTTGACCTGGGGTTGCGCTGGCAGGAACGTGCCGCGGGGCGGCAGCAAGAAGACGGCCGGCGTACCGCCGCCGGGCGCCTCGCGCCGCGACCATGGGGGAGTGACGTCCGAGGGAAGCGAGGTTCGGCCATGTCCCCAATCCGCCGTGTCGTGGTGATCGGCTGTGGGTTGATCGGCACGTCCGTGGCGTGCGCGCTGCGGCGGGCGGGCGTCCGGGTCGAGCTGGCCGACCACGACCCGTGGGCGCTGGCGCAGGCCGCGCGGATGGGCGCGGGCACCGCGCTGCGGGCCGGGGCCGGGCCGGCCGACGTCGTCGTGATCGCCACGCCGCCCTCGTCGGTGGCCGCCGTCCTGCGCGAGGCGCAGGCCCGCGGGCTGGGACGGGTCTACACGGACGTGGCCAGCGCCAAGACGCGGATCCTCGCCGAGGCCGGGCGCGGCGGTTGCGACCTGTCCTGCTACGTGCCCGGCCATCCGATGGCCGGGCGGGAGGTGTCGGGGCCGGGGGCCGCGCGGGCGGGCCTGTTCGAGGGCAGGACGTGGGCGTTGTGCCCCCACCCGGAGCTGTCGCCGCGCGCGCTGGGCACGGTGGCGGCGCTGGCGACCGCGTGCGGGGCCGAGGTGCGGCTGCTCGCGCCGGACGTCCACGACCGGGCCGCGGCGGCCGTGTCGCACCTGCCGCTCGTCCTGTCGGCCGCGCTCGCCGCCCGGTTCGCGACCGCCGACCCGGACGGCCCCGCCGGACCGGCCCAGGACGGGGACGGGGACGCGGGCGGGGACACGGACGCGGACGCGAGCGGGGACGCGGGCGGTCTTTCGCTGGCCGCCGGGGCGTTGCGGGACGTGACGCGGGTGGCCGGCAGCCCCGCGGGCATGTGGCGGGACATCCTGGCGCACAACGCGACCCCGGTGGCCGACCTGCTGGACGAGCTGACCCGCGACCTGAGCCGCGTCGCCGCCGCCCTGCGCGCCGCCGACGACGGCCCGGTGGCCGAGGTGCTGGCGAGGGGGAACGAGGGGCACGCGCGCATCGTCCGGGCGCTGTCGCGCACGCGGGAGGCGGAACGGGCCGCGTCCTGACCTGGCGGCGCGGACGGGACGGCCCGCGCGGGCGAACGGCCCCGAGTGCGCACGTCAGGACAAGCGCCCGCCGCCCCCGCGGCTTATGGTCCCCCCAAGGGAGCCTCACGGGAGGACGCGCGACGTGGACCCGGCGGACGTCGACAGGCACGTCACCGACATCTGGAACACCGTGCTCGGCGCCGGCCCGGACGAGGCCGGCGCCACCTTCGGCGAGCTCGGCGGCACGGCGCTGGCCGCGCTGCGGATGGCCGCCAGGATCGAGGACCGGCTCGGAGTGGCCGTCGAACCGGCCGTCCTGCTGTGCGACGGGACGCTCGACGCGCTGCTCGGCCAGGTCAGGGCCAGGGCATCCTCGGAGATGTAGCCGCCGCGGCGCCGTTGCGACAATCACCAGCAGACCATGAGAAGGGACGGCCCATGACCGGCGGACGCAGCCTCGCCGAGCTTCGCGAGAAGGTCGGCGACATCTGGAACGAGGTGCTCGACGTGCCCGAGGGGCTGGAGGCGGCGACGTTCTCCGACCTGGAAGGGGAGTTCGCGGCCGCGGCGCGGCTGGTCGGGCGGATCAAGGAGGAGCTGGGCATCGCCATCGACGTCGGGGACGTCTTCGACGCGGACCCGAACCTGGAGGCGCTGGTCGAACGCGTCGCCCTGGACGCGCACGTGCCGATGGCGGTGTAGGCCCCGCGATCACACCCGGGTTCCCGAGGGGACCCGGGTTTCCCGTGCCTCGACGAGCCGCGAGCGGTTCAGGCGGCTCGGGCGGCTCGGGGCTCGGGGCGGCTTCAGGTGGTTCAGGCGGTTCGGGGCGGCTTCACGTGGTTCAGGCGGCTCGGGGCGGCTTCAGGCGGGCAGGGGGCCGAGGTGGCCGGCGTCGGCGGGCAGGGCGGCGTCCTCCAGGGCCCGCGCGCAGCCGCACGTACGGGTGCGCGGCAGCCGGGACACGGTCGCCAGCACCAGCGCCCGCAACCGGTCCAGCCCCTCGTGGAAGATCCTGAACAGCTCGTCGCGCCGCGCGCCGGAGCCCACGCCGAGCCCGGCGTCCAGGTCCGTCACCAGCGCGACCGGCACGTAGCACAGGGCCAGCTCGCGGGCGAGCGCCGCCTCCGGGCAGGCCGTCATGTCGAGCAGCGACCACCCCTGCGCGGCGTACCACTGCGCCTCGGCCCGGCTGGACAGGCGCGGGCCCTCGACCGCCACGGTCGTCCCGCCGTCCACGCAGTCCTGGCCGGTCGCCGCGGCGGCGTCGAGCACCGTCTCGCGGCCCACCGGGCAGTACGGGTCGGCGAACGGCACGTGCACCGCCGCGTCGTCGAAGTACGTCCGGACGCGTCCGCAGGTCCGGTCCACGAGCTGGTCGGGCACCACCATCACGCCCGGCCCCAGCTCGGGCCGGAGCGAGCCGACCGCGCACGGCGCGAGGATCTGGCGCACGCCGACCGAGTGCAGCGCCCACAGGTTGGCCCGGTAGTTGATCCGGTGCGGCGGCCGGCGGTGGTCGGGCCCGTGCCGGGGCAGGAAGGCGACCGTGCGGCCGCGCACCCGGGCCAGCGAGATCGGCGCCGACGGCTCGCCGTACGGGGTGGTGAGCGCGACCTCCCGGGCCCCGTCGGCGACCGAGGAGAACCCGCTCCCGCCGATGATCCCGATCTCCGCGCCGATTCCGTTCATGATCAGCCTTTCGTCGCCGGTGCGGCCGGGACCCGGCGTAGGTGATCCGCCCGGCGGGAAGAGCCGTCCGGGCATCAGGAGCATCGTGGCCTCCCGGCGCGTCCGGGGCATCTCCTGGATTGCCCGACCGGCCCCGACGCCGCACAGGGAAAGAAATCGCCGCGCCCGGCCGTGGTTATTGTCGAAGGCGAACCTTCGTCGCGCAGGTCATCGAACAAGAATGCTCGACGCGAAATCTTGGATGATCTGTGTCCGGGAAATTCGAGTAGTTTTCCCGCCGCCAAGATGTGGAGCCGTTCCATGCCCAAAGTGATTCGGGTGCCGAGGCCGAAGAAACCGCGTACCCCCGTGACCGCACTCGACCTGCGCACCCCCGCCGGGCGCCGGCTGCCCTACTAGGAGGCATCGGTGTCACGTCGTTTGTTCACCTCAGAATCGGTCACCGAAGGCCACCCCGACAAGATCGCCGACCGGATCAGCGACGGCATCCTGGACGCCTTGCTGGCCAAGGACCCCGGCAGCCGGGTCGCGGTCGAGACGCTGATCACCACGGGCATGGTGCACGTCGCGGGCGAGGTCACCACGCAGACGTACGTGGACATCCCCGGCCTGGTCAGGGAGACGATCCTGCAGATCGGCTACGACGCCTCCCAGAAGGGCTTCGACGGCGCCTCCTGCGGCGTGTCGGTGTCGATCGGCACCCAGTCGCCCGACATCGCCCGCGGCGTGGACGACGCCTACGAGCACCGCGGCGAGGCCGCCGCCGACGAGCTGGACCGGCAGGGCGCCGGCGACCAGGGCCTGATGTTCGGCTACGCGTGCGAGGAGACGCCCGAGCTGATGCCGCTGCCGATCATGCTGGCCCACCGGCTGGCCCGGCGGCTGGCGGAGGTCCGCAGGTCCGGGACGGTGCCGTACCTGAGGCCGGACGGCAAGACGCAGGTCACCGTCGAGTACGAGGGCGACCGGCCGGTCCGCCTGGACACCGTCGTGCTGTCCACCCAGCACGCCGCGCACGTCGACCTGGCCGACATGCTGACCCCCGACGTCACGCGCGAGGTCGTCGAGCCGGTGCTGGCCGAGGCGGGGATCGACACCGCCGGCCACCGGCTGCTGGTCAACCCGACGGGCCGGTTCGAGGTCGGCGGCCCGATGGGCGACGCGGGCCTGACCGGACGCAAGATCATCATCGACACGTACGGCGGCATGGCCCGGCACGGCGGCGGCGCGTTCTCCGGCAAGGACCCCTCCAAGGTGGACCGGTCGGGCGCCTACGCCATGCGCTGGGTGGCCAAGAACGTGGTGGCCGCGGGGCTGGCCGGGCGGTGCGAGGTGCAGGTGGCGTACGCGATCGGCAAGGCGCGGCCGGTGGGCCTGTTCGTGGAGTGCTTCGGCACCGAACGGGTGCCCAGGGAGCGCATCCACGACGCCGTGCGCGAGGTGTTCGACCTGCGGCCGGCCGCGATCATCCGGGACCTGGACCTGCTGCGTCCCGTCTACGCGGGCACCTCCGCCTACGGGCATTTCGGCCGCGACGAGTTCACCTGGGAGCGGGTGAACCGGACGGAGGAACTGCGGGCGGCGGCCGGGCTCTGACCATGGGCCGGGCACGCTGCCCGGAAAAAGGAAAATGGCTGGAAACGGCGGCGGGAAGTCAGCTTCCTGCCGCCGTTCCGCATTTCGGGGGACGCCGTGGCGGCACATCATGGAAACAGCCTCAAAAAGCTGCGAGAAATTCGGAGGTCGCCGTGCCGGTCGTTTCAGAGATCGAGCCCTACCCGATGCCGGACGCCGCCGAGCTGCCGCCCGCCGCGGTCACCTGGACGCCCGACCCGCGCCGTGCCGTCCTGCTGCTGGTCGACCTGCAGCACGCCTGCCTCGACCTCTTCCCGCCCGGCGAGGCGCCGCTCACCGACCTGGTGCGCAACGTGACGGCGCTGCGCGAGCTGTGCGCGCGCCTCGGCGTGCCCGTCGCCTACGCGGCCCAGCCGGGCCTGCTGACAGGTGAGCAGCAGGGGCTGGCCAGGGACTTCTGGCGGCGCAGCGACCGGCTGGAGCCCGCCCGGCGCGGCTTCCCCGAACCGATGGCGCCGGGACCGGGCGACTGGATCTTCACCCGGCGGCGCTACAGCGCCTTCCACGAGACCACCCTGCTGTGGTGGCTGCGCGAGTCGGGACGCGACCAGCTCCTCATCGCCGGCGTCTACGCCCACATCGGCGTCCTGACCACCGCGCTGGACGCCTTCACCCACGACATCCAGCCGTACGTGGTGGCCGACGCCGTCGCCGACCTCAGCGCCGCCGACCACCGGCAGGCGCTCGGCTACGTCGCCGGCCGCTGCGGCGTCACCCTGACGACCAAGCAACTGCTCGCCGGCCTGCCGCGCAATTTGTGAGTTGTCAGGCACGGGATCACAACGGACACTGAACTCGCGATCTCCCGGAGCAGGCGCAACCGAAGGGGACCGAAGAGCATTCGCCGGCGACCTCGCCGTGCCGGGACGACGCGTGACCGACGATCCCGGAAGCCGAGGTTCCCGCATGGCCACCCACACGGTGTCGACGTCCGGCGGCCTGTTGAGCGCGCTCAACACCCGCTACCACAAGCCCGCCCTCACGCTCTACCTCGTCGTCGTGCTCGCCCACTGGGCCGAGCACGTCGCCCAGGCCATCCAGGTCTACGTGCTGGGCTGGCCGCTGAAGGAGGCGCGCGGCGTCCTCGGCATGCCCTTCCCCTGGCTGGTCAGCTCCGAGTGGATGCACTACGGCTACGCGCTGCTGATGCTCGTCGGCCTGCTGATGCTGCGCTCCGGCTTCACCGGCAGGTCACGCACGTGGTGGAACATCTCCCTGGGCATCCAGGTCTGGCACCACCTGGAGCACCTGCTGCTGCTCCTCCAGGCGCTCACCGGGAACAACCTGATGGGCCGCCCGGTGCCGACGAGCATCATCCAGCTCCTCGTCCCGCGCATGGAGCTGCACCTGTTCTACAACGGGCTGGTCTTCGTGCCCATGGTGGTGGCCATGCTCCTGCACCGCAGCCCCCGTCCGTCCGAGCGGGCGGAGATGCGCTGCGCCTGCGCGGTGGCGCCGGCGTGATGGCGCGCTCCGGGCGCCGCGGGGTCTCCCCGGCCTTCTCCTTCGCGCTCAGCCTGGTGGCGGGCTTCCTGCTGTTCCTGACCGTGCCGAACCTCGGCACGGTCGTCCGCGCCGCCCGCGCCGACGGCGTGCCCGGGGTGTTCGTGCCGCGCACGCTGGCGTGCATCACGCATCCGGGGCACGAGTCCTGCGTCTGGACGGGCGACTTCCGCTCCGACGACGGCGCCACCGGCCGGACGGGCGTCGAGTTGTACGGCAGCGACCGCTACACCCACCGGGCAGGGCAGCCGGTCCGCGCGGTGGACATCGGCTCCGGCGGCCGCGTCTACGGGCCGGACGGGTCGAACGAGTGGGTCTTCAGCGCCCTGCTCCTGGCCGTGGCGCTGGGCCTGCTGTGGTTCCTGCACGCCGGCTCGCTGCGGCGGCTGCTTCCCGCGTCCTCGCGGCCCGGGCTAGCACCGGGTCCCGAGGCCGCCGGCTCAGCGGCGGCCGGCTCAGCGGCGGCCGGCGACGGCGTCGGACAGCAGAGCGCTGAGCGGGCCGGGCGCTGAGACCATCGGCCAGCAGCCGGTGTCCAGGGTGTGGAAGTCCCAGGACGGCGCCGCGCGCAGCGCGGACACGTCGGGCGACAGACTGCCCTGGAAGTGGTCCAGGTCGCACACCACGTAGCTGGCCCGCTGGCGCTCCAGCGGCGTGCTGAGCACGGCGGCCTCGGCCACGGCGCGGCCGGGGTGGCCGACGAACCGGGCGGCCAGCCAGCGCGCCTGCGCCGCCGTGAGGCCCTGTCCCTCGGCCACCAGGGTGTGGTCGGGGGCGGGCCAGCGGCCCCCGCCCGACTCGATCAGGCGCAGCTCCTGCTCCCGCTGCCGGTCGGGGAAGGCGTGCAGCATCGAACGGCCGTCGTGCGGCAGGAACGCCTCGACGTAGACGGTGTGGGCGACGCGGCCCGGCGCCCGGTCGGCGACCTGACCGGCCACCAGCCCCGAGTAGCTGTGCCCGACGAGCACGACGTCGCGCAGGCCCTCGTTCTTCAGCAGGGTCAGCACCTCGTCCACGTGCGTCTGCAGGCCGACGCCGGCGACGTCGTCGCGCGGCCCGGACAGGCCGCGCAGGGTGACGGCGCGGGCGTCGTGCCCGAGCAGGCGCAGCCGCCGGACGACGGGCTCCCAGATCCACGCGCCCGACCAGGAGCCCGGCAGGAGGAGGAAGGTCCTTCGCATCTGGATCGTCCTCCCCGTCACGCGACGCCGGCCAGCGGCCCCGGCAGGGGGCCCCGTGCGAAGTCTGCCCGCGCGGCGGGCAGGTGGAACTCCACCGCCTCGACCGGACGGCCGGTGATCACCGCGACCGCGGCGACGTAGCCGCGGCCCGGCGACAGGACGCGGAACCGCAGGCTCTCCGGCGGGATGTCCAGCGGCCAGCTCAGCAGGGCCGGGTCGTCGGCCGGCCCACTGACCGCCACCTCCGTCGGAGGCACCCGCAGGCCGTGCCCGGTGGCCTTGAGCGCCGCCTCCTTGCGCACCCAGACCTTCGCGAACGCCTCGTACCTGTCCTGCTGGGGGAACGCCTCCAGGACGGCCAGCTCGGCCTCGGTGAGCGCGCAGCGGGCCAGGTCGTCCACCGGGTCGGCGGGCACGGCCTCCACGTCCACGCCGAGCGGCCCCTCGGTCGTCACGGCCACCGCCACCCGGTCCTCGGAGTGCGAGACCGACACGTGCAGCGGGAAGCCGGGCGCCCGGACCTGCGGCTTGCCGTGGTACCGGGTGCAGTCGGGGCACGACCGGTCCACCACGACGTCCTCGGGGCGCACGCCGAGCTGCACGGCGCTCGCGGTGCGCAGCAGCCACGAGCCGGTCAGGAAGCGCCTGCGGTCGGGCTCGCGGCGGAACCGCGCGGCCCGTTCGAGCTCGGGCTCGCTGAGCACCGACAGCAGGGTCCCCTCCGGATGGTCGCGCGGGCCGGCCCACCAGACCTGGCACTCTCCTGGCGCCACCACAGATGCGATCACTGGTCTTCCTCCCTTGCGGCTGTGCTGCTGTGGGACAGGACGCGGCAGGCCACCAGCTCCCACCGGTCCACCTCGGGGTTGGCGAGCGTCTGCGTCACCTCGGCGCGCACCTGCGCGCTGGTCAGGGGCTCGTCCACGCGCATCCGGATGACGATGTCCCCGCCGGCCTGGGTGAGGTCCTTGTGCCAGTGGCCCGGCAGGAGCGCCATGATGCGGATCCCGTCGATCGGGGAGCCGAGGAACGGCATCCCGCGCACCTGGCGCATCGTCACCTGGATCAGCATGGCTTCCTCGTCGCCGTGCGGCGTGAAGGGGCGAACATGGGGTCTCATCTCCATCTCGTCTGCCGGAGGTCTGTCTCTCGTACCTCCACTGTGGGATCCGGGACGGGCGCGATCCAGGGATGGCGACGTCAGGAAGCTGCAGGCCGCCGCCGCATGCTGTCAACGGCCCCGCCCCTGGTCCTAGGTCCAAGGTCCCGGGTCACGGTGACCGGACGGCCGATCCCGCCGGACCGCGGCGGACGGCATAGTCGTCCCGGAGACGGCGCGGAACACCCGGGGAGGGGCGATGACCGGACCGGACCGCCCGAGCCCGGGCGCAGCCCACCCCAGCGCGCTCAGGGGGTGTGCCAACAGATGTCCGCCGGTTCCGGTGCAGCCATGACAGGCCACCGGACCCCGTACGGACGAAAGGCACATCCATGTCCAGCACCCGCTCCCCGGCCCGCATCCGGCGGCCGGGGTGGAGCCTCGCGCTGCTCGCGCTGGGGCATCTGATCATCAGTCTCGACTTCACCATCATCTACGTGGCCCTGCCGGACATCGCGTCCGACGTCGGCTTCTCGGCGCACACCCTGCAATGGGTGGTCACCGCGTACGCCGTCCTCTACGGCGGCTTCCTGCTGCTCGGCGGGCGCCTGTCCGACCTGGCCGGACGCCGGCGGATGTTCGTCCTCGGCATGGCGCTGTACGGCGCGGCCTCCGTGCTGGGCGGCCTGGCCACGGAGCCGGCGGTGCTGCTCGCCGCCCGCGCCGTGCAGGGCCTGGCCGGCGCGGTGCTGTTCCCCGCGGTGCTGGCCCTGGTCAACACCGCCTTCGCCGAGGGCAGGGAGCGCAACCGCGCGCTGACGGTCTGGGCGATGGCCGGGGCCGGCGGGCTCACGGCGGGCGCGCTGGCCGGCGGGGTGCTCACCCAGGCCCTGGGCTGGCAGGCCGTGTTCTACGTCAACGTGCCGCTGACCGCCGTGGGCGTCGCCGCGGCCTTCGCCCTGCTGCCCCCCGACGGCCGCGCCACCCGGGGCAGCGTGGACGTGCCAGGCACGCTCACCGGCACCGCCGGCGTCACGCTGCTGATCTTCGCGGTCGCGCACGGCTCGGAGGCGGGCTGGGCGCGGGCCGAGGTGGTCGCGGCGGCCGTGCTCGCGGTGGTGCTGGTGGCGGCGTTCCTGCGCCTCCAGGCGCGGGGGCGGACGCCGCTGATGCCGCTGCGGCTGTTCCGCAACCGCGCGCTCAGCGGCGCGGTCGTGGTCATCCTCCTCTTCGGCCTGACCATGCAGGCCGTGCCGTACTTCCTGACCCTGTACCTCCAGGACGTCCTCGGCTTCGACGCCCTGGAGACCGGCCTGGCCTTCCTCGCCCCGACCCTGTCGATCACGGCCGGCAACTTCCTCAGCGAGCGGCTGGTCCACCGGCTCGGCACCCGCGGCACGCTGATCGCCGGCATCCTCGTCAACGCCGCGGGCGCCGTGCTCCTGGCCCCCGGCCTGCAGGGGGACGGGTCGCTTCTCACCGTCCTGCCCGGGGTCGTGGTCATCGGCCTGGGCATGGGCATCACGTACGAGGCCATGTGGATCGCGGCCGGCACCGGCGTCCCGGCGGACGAGCAGGGCCTGGCCTCCGGCGTGGCCTCCACCGCGCTGCAGGTGGGCACCGCGGCGGGCCTGGCGGGCCTGGTGGCCGTGGCCAACCACGGCATCGAAGGGCTGGGCGGGCAGGCCCTGCGTGACGCCTCCGCCCAGGGGATGCGTGCGGCGGTGCTCGTCCTGGGCGCCGTCATGCTGACGGGCGTCCTGGCCGCGCTCAGGCTCCCCGGACAGCGCGCCAGGACGGCGGCGGTGCCCGCGCCCGTCCCCTGCGCCGACCAGGGGAACTGACGGGAAGCCCTGCGGTCGGCGGGGGGAACTGACGGGAAGCCCTACAAGGGAAGGTTGCCGTGTTTGCGCGGCGCCACGTGCTTGCGCTTGTCGCGCAGCATGGCCAGCCCGCGCGCCACCGCCGACCTCGTCTCCACCGGGTCGATCACCGCGTCGACCAGGCCGCGCTCGGCCGTGTACGCCGGATGGACCAGCTCGCGGGTGTACTGCTCCAGCAGCTCCGCCCGCCGGGCGGCGGGGTCGGCCGCGGCGGCCAGCTCCTTGCGGTGGATGATGTTGACCGCCCCCTCGGCGCCCATCACCGCGATCTCGTTGGTCGGCCAGGCCAGCGACAGGTCGGTGCCGATCGACCGGGAGTCCATCACGATGTACGCCCCGCCGTAGGCCTTCCTGACGATGACCTGGACGCGCGGCACGGTCGCCTCGCAGTAGGCGTACAGCAGCTTGGCGCCGTGCCGGATGACGCCCGCGTGCTCCTGCTCCTTGCCGGGCAGGAAGCCGGGCACGTCCACGAGCGTGACCAGGGGGATGGAGAAGGCGTCGCAGAACCGGACGAACCTGGCCGCCTTCTCCGCGGCCGACACGTCCAGCACGCCGGCCAGCACGGTCGGCTGGTTGCCCACCACGCCGACCACCTGGCCGTCGATCCGGGCCAGCGCGCAGATCACGTTGGGCGCCCAGCTCTGGTGCAGTTCGAGGAAGTCGCCGTCGTCCACCACCTCGGCGACGACCAGCCGCATGTCGTACGGCTTGTTCGGCTCCACCGGCACGATCTCGGCCAGCCGGGGCCGGGCGTCGCCGGCCGCGGCCCGCGCGGGCAGCGCCGGCGGCCGGCTCATGTTGTTGCTCGGCAGCATCGACACCAGGTCGCGGACGGCGGCCAGGCAGCTCTCCTCGTCGTCGTGCACGAACGTGGCCAGCCCGGACCGGCTGGCGTGCACCTGCGCGCCGCCCAGCTCGGCGTGCGTGATGCGCTCGCCGGTCACCGCCTCGACCACGTCCGGGCCGGTCAGGTAGAGCTGGGCGGTGTCGCGCACCATGAACGTGAAGTCGGCCAGCGCCGTCGAGTACGCCGCCCCGCCCGCGCACGGGCCGAGCACGACGGCGATCTGCGGGATCACCCCCGACGCCTGCACGTTGCGCTGGAAGATGCCGCCGTAGCCGTTGAGCGACAGCACGCCCTCCTGGATGCGGGCCCCGCCGCTGTCGTTGAGCCCGATGAACGGCGACCCGCTGGACAGCGCCAGGTCCATCACCTTGTGGATCTTCTGGGCGTGCGCCTCGCCGAGCGAGCCGCCGAAGACGGTGAAGTCCTGCGCGTAGACGAAGACGCGGCGGCCGTCGATGGTTCCGGATCCGGCCACGACCCCGTCGGTGTGCGGCCGCTGGGCCTCCATGCCGAGCCCCTGGGCCCGGTGCCGCCGGAACATCTCGATCTCCAGGAACGAGCCCTCGTCCAGCAGCAGGTCGAGCCGCTCGCGGGCGGTGCGCTTGCCCAGCGCGTGCTGCCGCTCCACGGCCTGCGGGCGGCCGCGCGCGACGTCCGCACGCGCGCCGGCGAGCTCCTCGCGCAGCCGGTCCATGGCCGACGGCGGGGCTTCCTGGAGGACCTCGGGGGAGATGGTCATCGTTTCCTCCTCGGACTCTTCCCGGTACGTCCAGTTAAGGATCGATGGCCGTTTCATGTCACCTCCTGCAGTGCTTGACCGCGCCGGACGTGGCAGGAAGCGGAAACGCCCTGCAGCTTGCTGCCTCGCCGAAGCCTGGTTCGCGCCCCCGCCGCGGCGCAAAGTTGGAAGTGCAAGGAAACAGCGCCACGAACCGCCGAGAAAGAGGCAGTGAAATGACGAACAGCATTGTTGCCAAGAGGATTTCCCAGTGGATTATCGCGATTGTCTCCGGGATGCTCGTCTGGGCCGTCGGCGCCACCGCCGCGCAGGCCGCCGCCGCTGCCGCCGACACGGTGCTGCAGGCGGACGGCAACACCTGGCCCGCCCCGGCCGGCCCGGAGGGCAACACCTGGCCGCTGCCCACCCCGCTGCCCTCCCCCCAGGGCAACACCTGGCCGTAAAAGGCCCCGACACCGGAAAGGAATTGACCGTGAATTTCCCCGAGGAGGTCTGCCTATAGAACACGGGCCGAGCACGAGAGAACCCCCGCGACCGGGACGCGGGGGTTCTTCATGTCCTGCGACACGAGACAACAGAGGAAACGCCTCAGATCCAGTTCTCCTCCTTGGCCCGCAGCGCGGCCTGGAAACGGTTGACCGCGCCGAGCCTGGCCATCAGGTCGGCGACGTAACGGCGGTAGGTGCGCACCGAGATGTCCAGCTCGCGGGCGGCGATCTCGTCCTTGTCGGCCGTGGCCATGACCGCCAGCACCCGCTGCTCCATCTTCGACAGCGTCGGCTCCTCGCCGGGCGGGTCGAGGTGGTCGGCCAGCGGCACGGCCGCCTTCCACAGGCCCTCGAAGTAGATGACGAGCTGGGAGATCAGACCCGGCTCGCGGACCAGCAGCGCCCCCGTGGAGTGCGCCTTGGGGTCGATCGGGACGACGGCCACGCTGCGGTCGTACATGAGCATGCGGTCCATCGGCTGGTCGGTGACGCGGATCTCGGCGCCCAGATGCGCCAGCTCGCGCAGGTACGACACCATGCGCTGGTCCTCCAGCGCCTTGGGGTGGAAGATCTCGCGCAACGCCAGGCCGCGCCGCAGCGAGCGCGTGTCGAGCGGCAGCGCCGACTCGATCATCACCTCGTTGAACGGCCCGCCAGGGTGCAGGCAGAGCGTCTCCTTGTAGGAGAAGAAGGCCAGGTCGTCCAGGCGCTGGCGGACCCGCGCGCCGCTCTCCACCCGCTCGATGTCCAGCACCGCGTTGGAGCGGTCGCCCTCCCGCTTGTCCTCCAGGAAGCTGGAGATGGCGTCGCGGGCGCCGAACACCCGGCGGATCTCCGCGTTCAGCTCCTCCAGACGCTGCTCGACCAGGCGCTCGATGGCGACCCTCGGCTCGGTCGCAGTGACCCGGTGGCGGTCGTTCAGGTCGAGCATGGCGAGCCGGTCGAGCGTCTCCACCGCCGACTCCACCGTCTCGGGATCGAGGTCCAGGGCCTCGGGCACCGAGCCGACGCTCTCGCCCCGATGGCGCAGGAAATAGCGGTAGACCGCCTCCGCTTCGGGGGTGACTCCAATGACGGACAGATCCACGCCCCACCTCCCGGGGGTTCGGCGGCCGGAGCTTGCACTTCCATTATCGGAATCCGGACGGCCGGCGCTCCTCGCAGGTTGCGGTGTCCGCAGAGGTCAGGGCACGGGACAGGGCAGCACGGTGGCCCCGGGCGCGGCCCGGTAGCACGCGGCCCCCGGGCACAACACCTTGACGACCTCGCCGCCGGCCCGCACGGCGACCGGCTCGTGCCCGAACCGGCGCGCGGCGATCTCCGGCCAGCCGGACGGACGCAGCCCGCTCACCTCGTCCACCAGCCGCGGATCGGCGTCGACGGCCAGGCGCTCCAGATGGGCGGCGTAGTCGCCCTCCCGCTGCCACACGGCGAACCGGCGCAGGCAGTCGGGCAGCTCCAGCGTGCTCCACGGCTGCGCCCTGGCCGCCATCGCGCGCAGGAACGCCTCGCACACCGCCGACTTCACGGTACGGCCGGCCGCCGCGGCCAGCGTCGCGCCCTCGCCGCCGACGGTCACCAGGGCGACCCGGAGATCGGGCACCGACAACACGAACGCCGACATCCGCAGCCCCAGCCCCGAGGCCGCGGCCGTCACGCCGGGCGGCAGCAGGCGGTCCAGCGAGCCGGAGACCCGCAGCAGCGGCTCGCGCGGCTCGGCCCACCAGCGCGCCACCACGTCGTGGGCGACCACCTCGGCGATCGCCTCCGGCACGCCGCTGTCCACCACGCCGCTCGTGGCCGGCTCGACCAGGCATTCGTGCCCGCCCGTCCACACCACCTCGACGGGCAGCCGGTAGCGCCGCCCGCTGAGCAGGCCGGTGCCGGGCACGTGCCGCCGCAGGCTCGCGGGCGGGTCGGCGACGAAGTCCGACAGGCGCAGCTCCGTCCCCGTCCACGCGGCCTGGGGGCCGTCGCCGGGCAGGCGGCGCAGGCGGCGCAGGGCGGCGAGCCGGGCCAGGGCCCGCGCCCGGCTCTGGGCCTCGTAGCCGGCGAACCCGGCGACGATGACGGCGAGCTCGTCCTGCGGGGATTCGGCGCAGGCCAGATGGACGGCGCCGCCGAGGCAGTCGGCCGTCGGCGCGGCCGTCTCGGTCGCCGTCTCACCGGTCATGTCACCGGTCATGTCACGGGTCATGTCACCGGTCATGTCACGGGTGATGTCACCGGGCGCCTCACCGGTCGTCTCCGTCACCGGCCACGAGCCCGCGGGCGTGGATGCCATCGCTTCTCCTCCGCAGCGCGACGGCCGTCGCGGCCGCCGCAACCCCAGTACACGCGCGGCCCGACGGGCCCGTCAACGCTGCGGCGGCCATCCCGCAATCCGGGAGAAACCCGTCAGCAAGCTGCCACGACCGCCAGCTTGCTGACGCCTCAGAACCCCCTGCGGACGGCCCGCCCCCGGCACCGTGGAAGGCGGAACCAGCCCGCGAGCAGAGCAGCGAGAAGGCATGTCATGGACTCTTTCAACATCGCCGCACGATTCCTCGACCGCCCCGACGGCGCCAGGACCGCGCTCGTCACCCGCCAGGGCCGCGTCGACTACGCGACGCTGCGCGCCCTGGCCGACCGCGCCGGCAACGCGCTGCGCGAGCTCGGCGTACGCCGCGGCGACCGGGTGCTCATCGCCGCCGACGACAGCGTGGAGTCGGTCGCCACCTGGTACGGCGCCCAGAAGATCGGCGCGGTCACCGCCGAGGTCTACACGTTCCTGCGGCCCAAGGATTACCGCTACTTCGCCGGCTACGCCCGTCCGCGCCTGGTGGTGGCGGGGCCGTCGGCTCTGGAGAGCCTGCGCGCGGCGGGGCTGACCGGCCTGCTCGTCACCGGCGTGCCGCGCCATCAGTTGCGCCCCGGCGAGCACCACTTCGACACCCTGGTCGCCGCGCAGGAGGCGCGGCTGGACCCGGTGCCGGTCGCCGCGGGGGACGTGGCGCTGTGGAAGTTCACCACCGGCAGCACCGGCGCGCCGCGCGCCTGCGTGCTGCCCGCCAGGAGCCCGCACGTCAGCTTCGACTCCTACGCCCGCGGCGTGCTGGACCTGCGCCCGGACGACGTGGTGCTGCCCGTGCCCAAGCTGTTCTTCGGCTACGCCCGCGACCTGACCGCCCTGTTCCCCTTCGGCGTCGGCGCGGCCGGCGTGATCTTCCCCGAGCGCAGCCGGGTCGAGACGATCTTCGAGCTGATCGCCGAGCACCGGCCCACGGTCCTGGTGAACGTGCCCACGATGATGAGCGCCATGCTCGCCCACCCCGACGCCGGCCGGCAGGACCTGAGCTGCCTGCGGCTGTGCACGTCGGCGGGCGAGGCGCTGCCGCCCGAGCTGCACCGCCGCTGGAGCGACACCTTCGGCGTGGAGGTGGTGGACGGGCTCGGCTCCTCCGAGGCGTACCACATCTTCCTGTCCAACCGCCCGGGACGGGTCCGGCCCGGCACGCTCGGCCAGGTCGTCCCCGGCTACCGCGCCCGCGTCGTGGACCCCGAGGGGCGGGAGGTCCCCGACGGCGAGACCGGACGGCTGGAGGTCACCGGCGACGCCGTCGCGCTGGAGTACTGGCAGGATCCGGAGCGGACCGCGAGCACGTTCGTGGGCGGGCGGACCGTGCGCTCGGGCGACCTGGTGACCAGGGACGCCGACGGCTACTTCCGCTACCGGGGACGGGCCGACGACCTGCTGAAGGTGGGCGGGTCCTGGGTGGCGCCCGCCGAGATCGAGAACTGCCTGCGCGAGCATCCGGCCGTCGTCGAGTGCGCGGTGGTCGGGTACCGGCTGCGCGGGCTGACCCGGCCGCACGCGTACGTGGTGGCCTCGGCGGCGGTCGAGGCGGCCGAGCTGAAGGCGTTCGTCCGGGCCCGGCTGGCGGCCCAGAAGTTCCCCCGGCGGATCACGTTCGTCGAGCGCCTGCCGCAGACGGCCTCGGGCAAGGTGGACCGCCGCGCGCTGGAGGCCGGGGTGTGAGAAGCGGGCGCGCCCGGGACTGGGGGAGTTCCGGACGGGCGCGCCCGCGGTTCGGGAGGGCTTCTCAGGACGCCGCCTTTCAGACGCCGCTTCTCAGAAGCCCCTTCTGAGAGGCCGCTTCTCAGAGGCCGCCTCTCTAGACGCCGGCGCGGGCGAACTGGCCGGGACGCCGGCCGGCGCCCGCCGGCCCGCGGTAGGCCTGCGCGATGTCCAGCCAGCGGTCGGCCTCGGCGCCGGTCGCCGTGACCGCCACGTCGGCGCGGTGCCGGCGCCTGGTCACCAGCAGGCAGAAGTCCTCGGCCGGGCCGCTGACCCGCTGGGCGGCGTCCTCGGGGCCGTAGGCCCACATCTCCCCGGAGGGGCCGGTGATCTCGAAGCGGAACTCCTCGGCCGGCGGGGTCAGCCCGCGCGACAGGTAGCCGAAGTCCCGGGTGAGCACCGCGAAGACGACCAGGTGCCGCAGCCGGTCGGTGCGCTCCAGCCGCACGCCGAGGGCGTCGGCGACGTCCTGCCCGTGGGCGAAGGTCTCCATGATGCCCGCGCACGCCAGCACGATCGGCGGCAGCGGGTTGACCAGCCACGGCACGACCTCGCCCGCGGGCACGGCGGCCAGACCGGCGTGCACCTCCGACCGTCCGGCCCGCCACTTGGCCAGCAGCGTGTCCGGCGAGTCGTTCTCGAACGCCTTGAGCGCGGCGTTCACCGCGCCGTCGAAGTTCTTCTCGGCGCCGGCCGTCATGGCCGCGAACGCCTTCGCGTCGGTGGCCGCGGCGGTGGCCAGGCGGAAGATGAAGGCCAGGTGGGCGATCTGGTCGGCGATCGTCCAGCCCGGCGCGGGGGTGGGCAGCTTCCACTGCTGGGCGTCCAGGCCCGACACCAGCGCGTCGAGCTGGTCGCCGTCGGCCGCCAGGTCGTCGAGCACTACCTCTAGCTCGGTCACGTCCTCGTTCCTTTCAGTCGGCTGTCGATGCGGTCGGAAGCGGGGTGGCGGGCGGCAGGCACCAGGCGCCGGTCCGGCGGGCGGCGGTCATGGCCGCCCAGGCGGCCGCCTCGACGAGCGCGGCGTCCGTGAGCGCGGCGTCGGTGAGCGCGGCGTCGGTGAGCGCGGCGTCGGTGAGCGCGGCGTCGGCGAGCGCGGCCGAGCCCGGCGTCGCGGCCCGGAACTCGCCGACCGTCCGCGCGTCCACCTGGTGGGAGGCCAGCGCGGTCAGCAGCGCCAGCCGGGCGGCCGGACGCTGCGCGGGCGGCAGCGCGGCGGCGGCCTGCACCGCCCAGCCGCCGCCGGGACCCGGCGGGACGCCGTCCCAGCCGGACACCCGCTCGGCGACCAGCTCGCGGACCTGGACGGGCAGCCGCCGCGCGCCGCCCTCCTCGATCGCCGCCGCGGCCCTGGCGAACGCCGCGCCGAGCCGCGGGACGCCGCCCGCCCAGGCCAGGTCGTCCGGCAGCGGCGCGCCGGGCAGCAGGCCCAGCGAGCCTCCAGGGGCCGCGGGCCGCCGCGCGGCGGGCCGCATGAGCGCGCCGAACACGCGCAGCGCGGGCCCGCGCGCCGCGCCCGGCAGCTCCGGCGGCAGCGGCGAGTCGCCGAGGAACACGTTGACCATGCGGTTGAGGTAGTGGAAGGTCACCGCGACCGCCACGAGCTCCACGGCCGCCGCCCCCGTCACCGGCGGGGGGCCGGCCCCGGGTGCGGCGCTCGCCCTGGCCCAGGCGGCCAGCGGCCGCAGCGCGGGATCGGCGGGGGTCAGCGCGCGCAGGGTCGCGCCGTGCACGTCCACGCAGTACGGGCAGGCGTTGCCGGCCGAGACCTCCCTGGCCACCAGCTCCCCGGCCACCCGTCCGGCTGCCCCGTCGGCCAGCAGCGACTCGCGCAGGACCAGCCAGCACGCGGCCAGGGCGCGCGGCGCGGGGGAGTGCAGGGCCACCGGCGGCGCCAGCATGCCGAAGTCCCGCTCGACCTGCTCGTACACCCGGGCCACCAGGCCGCGGGCGGCGCCCGGCCGCACCGGGCGGACGTGCCGCACCTGGGCGAGCGCGCCGGGCGCCGTCATCCGGCTGAGCAGCCGTCCCATCGCCGGCGCCCTAACCGCGCAGCGCGGCGGCGGCCAGCGACGCGGTGGCCCGGCGGCCGGCGGTGGAGCCGTCCGGGGCGGGCGCGCCGTAGGAGACCTCCACGCCCCGCTCCCGCGCGGCCCTGACGATCCCCGGCACGGCCCGCTCGGCCAGCGCGGAGATGGTCATCGCCGGGTTGACGGTCAGCGCGCCCGGCACGGCCGAGCCGTCCGTGACGAAGATCCCCGGGTGCCCGCGCAGCTCGTGCCCGTCGTCCAGCGCCGAGGTGTACGGGTCGTCGCCGATCCGGCACGAGGCCAGCGGATGCACGGTGTACGCCCCGACCAGGTCGTTCGTCCACGGCGTCACCGTGGCCAGCCCGTCGCGCTCCAGGATCTCCTTGCACTCGGCGTCGGCCATCGCCCAGGCGGCCGAGGTGTTCGCGGTCGGCTTGTACGACAGCCGGCCGACACCCAGCATCTGCTGGGACACCCGGTCGGCGTTGCCCCGCACGGGCGGCGGCCCGAAGACGCCCTCGTTGTCGTCCTCGATCATCTGGAAGATGATCAGCCAGGACCGCCAGCGTTCCAGCATCTCCTTCTTGCGCAGCCCGAACCACGCCGGGTCGGGGCCGCCGGCCAGCGCGAGGATGGTGCCGAGGCCGGGCGGGAAGTAGAGCTGCTCCAGCGAGTAGCGGGTGTACTCGGGCAGCGAGCCGTCCAGCCGGTCCCAGTTGGCCACCGTCGGGCCCTTGCCGATCTGGTTGGCCGCGTACGCCAGGCCGTCGCCGCGCTCCAGGCCCAGCACCTCGCGCACGCGCTCCTCGTTCAGCACGGCGGTGTTGAGCCGCTCGCCGTTGCCGGAGAAGTAGCGGCCCACGGCGTGCGGCATCGCGCCGAGCGCGGCCTCGCTGCGCTGCAGGATGACCGGCGTGGCGGCGGCGCCGGCGGCCAGGACCACCACCTTGGCCTCGATCGTGCCCTCGCCCTCGGTCAGGCGGTAGTCCTCGCCGTGGACGATCTTGTAGTGCACCCGGTAGGAGCCGTCGGGCGTGCGCTCGATGCTCTGCACCTCGTGCAGCGGCCTGATCCTGGCGCCGTGGGCGAGCGCCGCCGGCAGGTAGTTGACCAGCAGCGACTGCTTGGCGTCGAACCGGCAGCCGGCCATCATCCAGTTGCAGTTGACGCAGGCCCCGGTGTCCACGGCCGCGGGGACGGGGTTGGCGGTGCGGCCCGCGTGCCGGCAGGCCGCCGCCCACAGGCCGCCGGAGTAGGAGACGTCCTCCCAGCCCTGCTGGGTGATGGAGATCGACTCGGCGACCCGGTCGTACCAGGGGTCGAGGGTGTCGCGGCTGATCGCGGCCGGCCACATGCGCCGGTTGATGCTGCCGCGGCGCTCGAAGACGAAGCGCGGCGCGCGCGGCATGGCCGCGAAGTAGACCACGCTGCCGCCGCCCACGCAGTTGCCGCCCAGCACGCTCATGCCGTCGCCGACGGTGAAGTCGAAGATGCGGGTGTAGGACGAGCCCAGCTTGAAGTCGTGCTCGTAGTCGGCCGACTCCAGCCACGGGCCGCGCTCCAGCATCACCACGTCGGCGCCGCCGGCGGCCAGGTGGTAGGCGGGGATCGCGCCGCCGAAGCCGCTGCCGATCACCAGCACGTCGGTGCGTTCGACGCCGTTCATGCGGGGCTCCCTGAAGCTGTCGTGTCCGGGTGGAGGTCGGCGAGGGGACGGCCGTAGGAGTAGGCGGGGAAGCGCCACAGCCCGTCCGCGTCCGGCGGGGCGATGCCCATGGCGGTCAGGCCGGGGTGCCCGGCCCTGATGGCGTCGGCGGTGTGCAGGTGGGCGGCGGAGTCGTAGGCCATGTAGCAGAACAGCACCAGCAGCACCCACAGCGCCTTCTCCGGGTGGCCGGGCGCGGTCAGCGTGCGCACCAGCGCGCCGCGCTCCTCGAACGGCAGGGCCACGAACGCCGGCACGCCCTCCGCCAGCACGATGCCGTGCTGGTCGGCGTGGGCGCGGGCGTGCTCGTTCAGCGAGCGGGCGTAGTCGTCCAGGCCCTCGGTGACGCCGGTGGCGTCCCATTCCAGCAGCTCGACGGCGCCGGCCGCGACCGCGCCGCCCGTCTGGCTCATGCCGGCCACCGCCCGGTCGTCCGGACCGCGCTTGGGGCCGGGCACGATGGTGTCCGCGAGCGCCTCCAGCGTCTCCACCCTCGTCTCGTAGAGCAGTGGACCCATGGGTACTCCCTCGTTCAGGTCGGCTTTCGGTCGGTACGGTCGGCGGGGTCGGCGGGGTCGGTGCGCGCCAGCGCGGCCCGCAGGGTGCTCAGCGCCCTGACGGTCTGGCTGCGCACCGTGGAGGACTCGTTGCCCATGACCCGGGCCGTGTCCTCGGCGCTGCGCCCCTCCCAGAACCGGAAGAAGATCGTCGCCCGCTGCCGCGGCCCGAGCCTGGCCAGCGCGCCCATCAGCACGATGCGCTCGCCCACCAGGTCGTAGGGGTCCAGCGCCGCGGCCGCGTCGGGCGGCGCGCCGCTGAGCACCTCCCGCGACCAGCGCAGCGACCTGCGGTCGCTGATGATCAGCCGCCGCATGATCTGCCGCGCGTACGCCTCGGCGCGGTCGCGCCGGTCGAGGCCGTCCCAGTGCCGGTGCAGCGCCAGCAGGGTGCGCTGGACGAGGTCGTCGGCCTCGTGCCAGTCGTCGGAGAGCCGGAAGGCCACCCGGCGCAGCATGGGCCTGGCCTCCCGCGCGAAATCAGCGAATTCCTGCCCCCGTACCTCGGCCATCACCCTCACCCCCGGAACACGGCCGTGCCATTTCCGCTTTCTTCGGCATGCTCAGAATTGAATGCGCGGTGCGCCGCAACAACCCCTAACGGACGCCCCCGCGCCCTTATCCACAAAGGCGCCGCCGCCACCCCCTATTCGCCCTCCGGCGACCCCTGTTCTTCTTTCCGCGCGCCTCCCGGCCGTTCCCGCGCGCATACGCTCGCGGCGTGAGCGCCTCCGGTGCGGCATTACTGGCGATCAGCGACCTCCACGTCGGATTTCCCGAGAACTGGGCGGCCGTCGAGGAGCTGCGCCCGCGCACCGCGGACGACTGGCTGCTGGTGGCGGGGGACGTCGCCGAGCGGCTGGACGCCTTCGAGCGCACGCTCGGCCTGCTCGGCGAGCGTTTCGCCAAGGTGGTGTGGGCGCCGGGCAACCACGAGCTGTGGACCACGCCCGGCGACCCCGGCCTGCGCGGCGAGGAGCGCTACCGGCGCCTGGTGCAGATCTGCCGGCGGCTCGGCGTGCTCACGCCCGAGGACCCGTACGCGGTCTGGACGGGGGCGGGCGGCCCGGTGGCCGTCGTCCCGCTGTTCCTGCTGTACGACTACAGCTTCCGCCCGCCCGGCACCACCCGGGAGCAGGCGCTCGGCCTGGCCCGCGAACAGGGGGTGGTGTGCAGGGACGAGTTCCTGCTGCATCCCGAGCCCTATCCCAGCAGGCAGGCGTGGTGCCGGGCCCGGGTGCGCGAGAGCGAGTCGCGCCTGGACGCGCTCGACCCGGCCCTGCCCACGGTCCTGGTCAACCACTTCCCGCTGCTGCGCGCCCCCACCCGGGTGCTGCGGCACCAGGCGCTGGCGCAGTGGTGCGGCACCGAGCAGACGGCCGACTGGCACCTGCGCTTCCGCGCCGCCGCGGTCGTCTACGGCCACCTGCACATCCCGGGCACGAGCTGGCACGACGGGGTGCGCTTCGAGGAGGTCTCGCTCGGCTACCCGCACGAGCGGCGGCCGCACCACCGCGACGGCCGGGCGCTCAGGCAACTCCTGCCGGCCCCCCGCCGCGAATGGGCCCTATAAATCGCATTCTCAGATAAATTGCCGAGATTTCCGAAGATTTCCCAAAAAAGGGCGATTTGTCATGCAGCGTACTGCGCGCCCGAGAGCGTGTACCGGGTGGCAACCGAAAGGCAATGCATCCGGAGCGCCGAGGAATCGTCGCGCCTCCCGGGAATTCTCCGGCCGGAGAATCGACGGGGGACGCGCGCCCGAGGGCTTCCGGGTTCCGGGAGACCATATGGACGACGTCATCGAACGAGCGGTCCTGCGGGTCATCGAGAGCATGCAGGACAACCATGGCGAGCAGCTCACCATTGACGACATGGCGCGGACCGCGATGTTCAGCAAGTTCCACTTCTCGCGCGTCTTCCAGCGCGTGACCGGGCTGTCCCCTGGACGGTTCCTGTCCGCGGTGCGGCTGCGCGAGGCCAAGCGCCTGCTCGTGTCCACCTCGCTCAGCATCACGCACATCAGCCACCAGGTCGGCTACTCCAGCGTCGGCACCTTCAGCTCGCGCTTCACCCACAGCGTGGGCCTGTCGCCGAGCAGGTACCGGCAGTTCCTGAGCGTCACGGCGGCGGACCTGGCCGGCGGCGACCGCGCGTTCGGCGGCCCGGCGGCGACCCTGCACGGCGTCGTGACCTCGCCGCTGGCCGACCGGCCGGTGTTCGCCGGCGTCTTCCCCGGCCAGATCCTGGAGGGCAGACCGGCGAGCTTCACCCTGATCGGCCGGCCCGGCCCGTACGTGCTGGAGAACGTGCCCAAGGGCACCTGGTACCTGATCGCGCAGTCCGTGGCCGAGTCCCGCGAGGACGCCGTGCACCACCCGCCCCAGGGTGACGCCGCGACGTGCATCGCGCGGATCGGGCCGATCGAGGTGGGCGGCGGCGGCAGCGAGCGCGCCGACCTGCGGCTGCGTCCCATGAACGCGCTCGACCCGCCCGTCCTGCTCGCCCTGCGCGACCTGCTGGCCTGGACCGACACCCACACCTGACAGGAAGGGGCGGCACCTGCGGAAGGGCCCGCGGACGACGTCCGCGGGCCCTTGCGTGCCTTCCGGCCGATCTCTAGGCCGGGCTCACCGTCATCGGCAGCCCGCCGCGCACCCGCAGCGACAGCATGGCCTCCGGGACCGCCCGCCGGCCGGGCAGCCCGGTCAGCCGCAGCTCCCGGGTGACCATCGCCAGCACGAACGTGGCCTCCATCATCCCCAGGTGGTTGCCCACGCAGAAGCGCGGGCCCGCGCCGAAGGGGATGTAGGCGTACCGCGGCCGGTCGGCGGGCGCGCCCGGCTCGAACCGCTCGGGACGGAACGCGTCCGGCTCCCGCCAGTACGCCGGATGCCGGTGCAGCGTGTACGGGCTGATGAGCACGTCCGCCCCCGCCGGGACCCGGTACCCGCCCACCTCGTCGTCCTCCCGCGCCACCCGGGTCAGCGCCCACACCGGCGGGTACAGCCGCATGACCTCCTCCAGCACCGCCGCCGTGTAGGTGAGCCTGCGCAGGTCCTCGTACACCGGCGGCCGGTCGCCCAGCACCGAGACGGCCTCCGCCCGCACCCGCTCGCGCACCTCCGGATGCCGGTCCAGCAGGTGGAAGGCCCACGACAGGGTGCTGGCGGTGGTCTCGTGCCCGGCCAGCAGCACCGTGACCAGCTCCTCGCGCAGGCGCTGCCGGGCGGCCCGCGGGTCCTTCCGCAGCCCGGTGGACTCGATCAGCAGGGACAGCAGGTCGCCGCCGTCGGTCGGGTCGGCCAGCCGCTCGTCCACCAGCAGGTCCACGACCCGGTACAGCTCCCGCCGGGACCGGCGGAAGCGCAGGTGCAGCGGCAGCGGCAGCCACAACGGCACCATGGCCAGCGTGACCATCTCGAACATGGCCTGGTCCTGGACGCCCTCGAAGGCGTGCCCGATCGAGCCGTGCGCGCCGAGGTCGGCCGCCAGCAGGGTGCGGCCGAGCACCCCGAGCGCCAGGCCGGTCATCTCCCCGGCCACGTCCACGGGCCCGCCGCCCACCCGGGCCCGCAGCCGCTCGACCAGGCGGCCGGCCTCCTCGGCCAGCACGGTGTCCTGCTGGGCCAGCCGCTTGTTCTGGAACAGCGGCTGGATGGTCCTGCGCTGCTGCCGCCACCGCTCGCCGTCGCTGGTCAGCAGCCCGTCGCCGATCACCCGCCGGGCCTCGGCCAGGCCGATGCCCTTGCGGTAGTTGCCGCTGTTGTCGGCCAGGACGTGCTTGGCGTGGTCGGGATGGTTGAACAGGTAGATGCTCTTCGGGCCGATCGTCATGCGCACCGCGTCGCCGTACCGGGCGGTCGCCTTCGACAGCAGCGCGAGCCGGTCGCCGACCAGCCGCCGGTACAGGACGGGCGCCGCCCAGGGCGGCGGGCCGGGCGGCACGCGGCCGCCCAGCGCCACCGGGCGGGTGCCCAGCGTGGTCACGCCGACACCCCCTGAAGGGCGGGGGAGGTCTCCCCGAAGCGGCCCCGGTAGACCAGCAGGCCGTCGCAGTCGTCCCGCCGGCTCAGGGACAGCACCTCGCCGACGAAGATCGTGTGATCGCCGCCGTCGTAGGCGCGCCAGACCCGGCACTCGAAGCGGGCCGCCGCGCCCGCGATGAGCGGCACCCCGGTGACCTCGCCCGGCGTCACCTCGACGTCGGCGAACTGGGCCAGGCCGAGCGGCCGGTAGCGGTCGGCGAAGTGCCGCGCCTCGGCCTCCTGGTGCCCGGCCAGCACCGACACCCCGAACGACGTGGCCGCGGTGATGCACTGGTGCATCACGGCGCCCTTGCCGACGCACACCAGCAGCAGCGGCGGGTCGAGCGAGACCGAGGTGAAGGAGTTGGCCGTCATGGCGTGCGGGACCTCGCCGCCCGTGGTGATCACGGTGACGCCGGTGGCGAACGCCCCGAACGCCTCGCGCAGCGCCTTGGCGTCCGCGACCTGCGGCGCCGGGGCCGATGAGTGGAGTTGCACGGTGACCTCCTGGGTCCGGTTCTAGGCCAGGTACGGTTCGAGCGCCCTGACCAGGGGCTCGGGGACCCTCGCCGGCGCGGTCTTGGTGTTCGGCCCCCGCATGCAGGCCACCCGCTGCCTGCCGCGGGCGACGAGGACCTCGGGCGCGCCCGGGGTGACCCGGACGTAGTCGAAGCCGAACTCGATCTGCGTCTGCGCCAGCTCGATCAGGCGCATCCGGATGGACAGCTGGTCGAAGGCCGTGATCTCCGCGAAGAACTCGCAGTCGACCTTGAGGGTGAACAGCTTGAGGTCGTCCTGCAGGTCGGCGAGGACGTCCCGGGCCCGTTCCATGAGGAACATCTCCCGGCAGCGTCCCTGCCAGCGCAGGTAGTTGACGTAGTAGACGTTGCCGACGAGGTTGGTCTCCTCGAAGCCGACCGTGTGCAGGTACTCGTAGTAGGTGCCCATGGGCTAGGACCGTCCTTCGGTGAGGATCGCGACGACGACGGGGCCGGCCAGGCCGTTCACCCGGGTGGCGAGCGTGGCCACGGCCGCGCCGCCGCCGGTCAGGACCGCCCATCCGTCGGCCGCGGCCCGGGTGACCGCGAGCGGCACGTCGGGCCCCGCTGCCGTCGCCGCACCCGTTCCGGCGTCGCGCAGGCAGGCGAGCGCGGCGCGGGTGCGGGCGCGGGCGGTGTCCGCGTCCTCCCCGCAGGCCGCGGCGATCTCGCCGGCGAGCGCGTCCCGGTCGGCAGGGTCGGCGGGGTCGGCAGGGCCGCCGGGGGTGACGGGCTCGACGGCGCAGGACAGCGGCCCTGGGGCGGCCACGCACACCGTCAGTCCCGGCACGTGCGCCGACGCCGTCCGCACGCCCTCCGCGGCGCCCAGCCGGGCCACGGCCAGGTCGCCGGTGCCCTCGCCCGGCTCCACGACGACCGCGACCCGCGCGCCCGTCAGGTCCTCCAGCGTGCGCTCCAGGTACGGGCCGAGCAGCGGCGCCGCCCACGGACCGGCCCCGCCCTTCTTGCGCACGGCCTGCAACCGCAGCCCCTCCCAGCGTTCGACGACCTCGCCGTCCTTCGTCCGGACCGCGACGTCGTAGACGTAGGCGTCGCCGTCCCTGGACCGTTCGGAGGCGCAGTAGCGCACCTCGTCCGCGCCGGACAGCGCGGCCCCGGCCGGGTGGACGCGTTCGATGCCGGTCGGCAGCAGGGTGGCGTCGGGCACGCACACCTGGTTGCCGTGCATCAGCGCGTCCCGCATGCCGGGGTCGCCCAGGAGCAGGTCCGGCGGGAGGAACCCGGCGAACCAGTCGCACTCCTGCGCCACCTGGAGGTCGGCGTCCACCGCGCGGGCCGCGGCCCGGTGGTAGCGGCGCAGCCGCTGGAAGCGCCTGCCCTGGAAGAGCACCTCGCCGTAGAGCTGGGTGTCGGGGTCCAGCGCGACCGGCGGCAGCTCGTCGCCGGACTGCTCGGGCGGTCCGGCGGGCGGGGCGCCGGCGTCCAGGCGCAGCACGGCCGTGAAGTGGTCGACGTCGAAGCCGGTCTCCTGGCTGCGGATGGCGACCGCGACCGTGTCGTGCCCGGTGACCGTCGCCGCCACCCGGAGCGTGGTGCTCCCGTCGGGCGGCACGATGATCGGCCGGACGAACTCCGCCTGCTCCACGACGGGCGCGCCGGGACGGCCGGTGGCCGCGTACGCCACCTGGGCCATGGCCTCCAGCCCGAACACCGCCGGGAACAGCAGGTTGCCGTCCAGCAGGTGATCGGCCAGGTACAGGTCGGTCCCGGCGTTCACCTCGACCTCGCTGACCAGCTCCACGCCGTGGTAGCGGACCAGCGGCGCGCCGACGAAGCGGAGCAGCGGCAGCTCCGGCTCCTCCCGGCGCACGGTGTGGATGCCCTCGGTGCGCCCGCTGATCACCACGACGCCGGGCGCGTCGGGATCGCTCACCAGGCGGCGCATGATCTCCACGCCGCGGTCCACCGGGATCGGCGTGATGCCCTGCTCGACCAGCCGGTCCACGACCGACAGCCGCTCGCCCATGCCGACCTCGGACCAGACCGACCATTCCATGCAGATCGCCCGGCAGCCCGGGTGCCGCTCGCCCGCCTCGCGGGTCAGGTCGGCCAGCCACTCGTTGGCGGTGGCGTAGTGGCCCTCGCCGTGCAGGCCCGCCCGGCCGATGATGCTGCCGAACGTCACCAGCAGCCGCAGCCGTCCGGGCTCGACCGCTTCCAGCACGTTGCGCAGGCCGTCCACCTTGGGGGCGAACGTGCGGCGGAAGGCGTCCATGTCCAGCCCGGCGATGCCCTCCGGCTCGTTGCGCCCGGCGCCGTGCAGGACGGCGGTCACCGGCCCGAGCGCCTGCTCGGCCGCGGCCACGGCCGCCCGCACCTGGGCGGCGTCGGTGACGTCGGCCCTGGCGTAGTGGACGGTGAGCCCGGTCGCGGCCATGCGCCGCAGGTTGGCGGCCAGCTCCTCGTCCCGGGCGGGGTCGGAGCGGCCGAGCACGGCCACCTTGGCCTCGCCCGCCATGGCCATGGCGCACTCGGCCGTGATGCCCTTGCCGCCGCCGGTCACCAGGAGCACGTCGGAGCCGGTCAGCGGCTCCTGCGCCCGCTCCTGCCGGTACGGCAGCGCTCGCAGCGTCGGCACCCGCCGCACGCCGGCGGCGTCGTAGTGCACCTCGCTGAACGCCGTCGTGGCCGCGGCCTCGGCGGCTACCAGCGCGGCGGCCTGCGGCGCGTCCTGCGGCAGGTGCACGACCGTGGTGGGCAGGCCGCTCTCCAGGTGGAACGTCTTGGCCAGCCCGGCCGCGCCCCGGCCGTGCTGGACCAGGACGAACCGGGTGCCCGGTCCGCCGGCCAGCGCCGCCTTGGCGCCGAGCAGCGCCTGCTCCAGGTCGTCGGCCGCGCACCGCGCGGGTAGGCACACCAGGACACCGGAACCGATCTTCTCCCCTTCGAGTGCCTCGCGCAGCGGCCCCGCCAGGGGCGCGCCGGCGGGCGCGAACACCTGCCACGACCCCGCGCGCTCCTCGGCCGTCCGCCGGGGCCGCGGCTGCTCGTCCAGGTCCACGGCGAACGGGCGCACCCACGGCGCCGCGCCCGCCACGCCCCGGGCCGACTGCGCGCGCGGCTGCGCGGCCAGCCGGTCCAGGGCCTCGCCCAGCTCCTGGAGCGTCGCGGTGGCGACGTTGGCCGGCGCCATGCCCGCGGGCACGCCCAGGTGCTGGGTGGCCTGGTCGATGATGTGCATGACGGTGACCGAGCTGAGGTGCAGCTCGTCCAGCGGCTTGCTGTCCTCGGTCACCATCTCCAGCGGCAGCTCGGCGCGTTCGGCGGCCAGCCGCCGCAGCAGCTCGACCGTGGACTCGTCCGGCTTCGCCGCCGTCCCGGCGCTCGTCCCGTTGCTGCTCGCCTCGCCGGCCTGCTCGGCCGTCCGCTCCGCCGGCTGCGGGGCGGCGGCCTTGACGCGCACCTGCGGCGCCTGCTCGGCCGGGCTGGTGAAGAACGAGAACGCCGCGCCGATCTCCAGCGGCTTGACCAGCCGCCCGTGGAACAGCTCCTCGCAGGCGACGGGCACGCCCGCCACGTGCGCGGCGCCGGCCACGCCGAGCAGCCCGGCCAGCGACTCGCTGTCGGTGTCCAGCGCGACGGCCGGGACGTCGGTCAGCTCGGCCGCCAGCCTGCTGAGCACCCGGCCGGGGCCCACCTCGACCAGCAGGTCCGCGTCCGCGGCCACGGCGGCCAGCGCCTGGGCGAACAGCACGGGTGCGGTGATCTGCCGGTGCAGCAGCGCCGGGACGTCGGTCCCGGCGGCCAGGTCGTCCCCGGTGACGGTGGAGACGACCCGCCGGGCAACCGGCCGGAACCGCTCCTCGGCCAGGTAGCCGGCCAGCGCCTCGGCCGCCGGGGCGACCAGCGGCGAGTGGAAGGCGTGCGAGACGTTCAGCCTGGTCCAGGTGAGCCCGGCGCGCTCGGCCCGGCGGCCGGCCTCCTCCACCGCCGCCACCGGCCCGGCGACGACGGTCTGGAGCGGCCCGTTGTACCCGGCGATCACCACCGGCAGGTCGCCCAGCAGCGCCGGCACGGTCTCCGGCGCGGCCCGCACGCCGGCCATCGTGCCCGGCTCGCTGCGCTCCCGCATCGCCCGGCCGCGCTTGGTCGCCACGCGCAGCAGCGCGTCCTCGTCCATCGCGCCGGCCCAGTGCAGGGCCGACAGCTCGCCCAGGCTGTGCCCGACGGCCGCGTCCGCCTCGATGCCGAGCAGCGACAGCGCGCGCAGGCCCGCCATCGAGCCGGTGACGATGCGCGGCTGGGCGACCTCGGTGGCCGCCATGTCGCCGTCGGCGGGCAGCGCCGCCGTAGCGTACACCTCGGCGACGTCGGCGAAGCGCCGGGCCAGCGCGCCGCCGTCGGTCCCGCGGCCCGAGCCCTGCCCGGGGAAGAGGAAGCCGATCCGCGGCCGGGCCGAGGCGCGGCCGAGGAACGCCTTGCCGTCGGGGGTGGACAGCGCGTTCTCGCCGGACTCCAGCGCCGTCAGCACGCGGGTGAGCTGCCGTACGGCGTCGTCGGGCGAGGAGACCACGACGGCCGCCCGGAACGGCAGGCCGCGCAGCCGCCCGCGCAGCGTGGCGGCCAGGTCGGCGAGCTGGCCGTAGGACACCTTGGGCACGAAGTCGAGCAGCTCCGACACCAGGCCGCGCAGCTCGTCCCAGGTGCCGCCGTCCAGCAGGAACAGCTCCGCGTCCTGGGACGCGGCGGCCAGCGCCTTGACCCGGCTGGACACCCGCCGCCGCGGGCCGGTGTTCTCCAGCACCACGTGGGTGTTGATGCCGCCGAAGCCCATGGCGGTCACCGCGGCGCGCAGCGGCGCGCCCTGCGGCCACGGCTCGGCCGTGCGCAGCACCCGCAGCGTGGCGCCCTCGTCGGTGAGCACCTGGTGCGGGTCGACGCACCCGATGGTCGGCGGCAGCACCTGCTCGTGCACGGCCATGGCCGCCTTGATCAGGCCCGCCACGCCCGCGGCCGCCTTGGCGTGGCCGATCATGCCCTTGATCGAGCCGACCGCGGCCGGCCGCGCGGCCGCGGCCCTGGCCCGCGACAGGGCCGTGAGCTCGGTCGCGTCGCCGAGCGCCGTGCCCGTCCCGTGGCCCTCGAACAGCTCGACGCTCTCCGGGCCGAACCCGGCCTTGTCGTACGCGCGGCGCATCGCGAGCAGGTAGCCGCTCACCTCCGGACGGGTGATCCCGCCCTTGCCGTCGGAGGAGACGCCCCAGCCGGCGATCGTGGCGTAGATCCGCCGCCCGGCGGCCAGCGCGTCCTCCTCGCGCATCAGCACGACGATGCCGCAGCCCTCGCCGGGCCAGAAGCCGTTGGAGTGCCGGTCGTACAGGCGGAAGTCGCTCTTGGCCAGCGCGCCGGTCTTGGCGAACCCGATCACCTCGAACGGGTCGATGGACAGGTCCACGCCGCCCGCCAGGGCCACGTCCACGTCGCGGTCGGCCAGCGCCTTGCCGGCCGTCACCACCGACAGCAGGGACGAGGAGCAGGCGCCGTCCACGGTGTAGCCGCCGCCGTTGAGGTCGAAGTGGTTGCAGATGCGCCCGGCGATCGTGTTGGACAGCCCGCCGGCCAGCGTGTCCTCGTCCACCGGCGGGAAGGGGCTCTTGTAGGACTCCTCGTAGTCGGCCAGGAACGCGGCCAGGCGGTCGTCGTCCCAGCCCTGCTCCTTCAGGGCCGCGGCCAGGGTGCGCCGCACGTACGGCCAGCGCAGCCGCAGCACGTTCGCGCGGGTGAACTCGCCGGTGAGCGTGTTGCCCACGACGACCCCGGTGCGCTCGCGCGGCAGCCCGTCGCCGCCGGCGAACCCGGCGTCGGCCAGGGCCCGGCCGGCCATGTCCAGGGCCAGCCAGTGGGCCAGGTCGGTCGACCGGTACGTGCTGCCGGCGATCTTGTGTGCCACCCGGTCGAAGGCGTAGCCCTCGATGACCGCGGCGATCTTGGCGTAGAAGCGGTCCGGCGCTGCGGGATCGGGGTCCCAGTAGTCCTCCAGCCGCATGCGCTCGTCCGGGAGCCGGCGGAAGGCCCGGCGGCCGGCCACCGCGTTCTCCCACAGCTCCCGGGGAGAGGCGGCGTCGGGGTACCGGCAGGCCATGCCGACGATCGCGATCCTCGTCATGCCTTCGCGACCTCTTCCCGCGCGTGCTGCAGCGCCTGGGCGGCGGCTGCGCTGACCCTGGCGGCGTCGAGCTCGCGCGCCTTGTTCACGATGTGCAGCGCCCACAGGAAGCCGCCGCGGATCAGGCAGACCGCCGCCGTGGCGAAGAAGATCCCGTACGGGATGTTCATCCCCATGAGCAGGCCGTACACCACGGCCACGCCGCCGCCGAAGGCGACCTGGGACAGCGGCCTGGACGGGCTGGTGCCCGGGTCGGTGATCATGTAGTTGGTGAACAGGATGAACGCCACCCCGGTCATCATCGACAGCCCGCCGAGGATGGAGATGTCGTCGATGATCAGCCCGCGTACCACGGCCTGGAGGGCGAAGACGCCCACCCATCCGCCGATCAGCCACATGCGGCCGGTCAGCTTACCGTTGATCATGGTCCCGCCGATGATGATGATCCCCGGGATGATCCAGTCGATCGGGTTGTCGACGTTCTCCGTGAAGTGGTACGGCGGCGCGATGCTGGCCCACGGCAGCAGCAGCAGGATGATCGCGATGCCGAAGTTGGACGGGTTCATGAAGTGCCGCATCCGCCCGCGCACCGGCGCCTTGAGCACCCACTTGGCGCCCACGGCGACGGTCACGCCGAACATCATGACCAGCACCTGGTCGTTGACGTAGATCAGCATGTTGAGCGCGATGGAGGTGATGTGCGCGGGATACAGGAACTCCATCAGCCCGCGCGGGCCGTTGCCGAGGAAGCGCGGCGCGCGGCCCTCCTGGCGGGCGCCGATCACCTCAAGGATGATCTCCACGGTGTAGCCGGTGGCCAGCGCCACGAACGGCCACGACCACGGCTGCTCGAACCCCAGCACGGTGTAGCCGAGGATGTTGAAGATGGTGATCGAGATCGCGAACCGGCGCAGCGCCGTGATCACTTTGGGATCGTGACGTGGCGGGGTGATCGTCTTGGCGGCCATGCCGTCACTTCTCCTTCGCTTGCGAGCCGAGCTGGAGGGTGTGCCAGCCGGGGGTGAGCGTGAGCTCCTGCTGGTGCCGCTGCCCGGCGCGGTCGCGCCAGCTCAGCTTGACCCGCACGGGGCCGGTGACGTTCGCGCCGAGGCCGATGTGCACCGCGTGCGCGCGCTTGCCGGAGTGGCCGCTGCCGCCGTCCACGCGGCCCATGAAGGAGCGGCCGTCGGGGGTGGTGGCGGTCACCGTCGCGCCGATCACCGGCGAGCCGGCGGCGGGCAGCGGGCCGGCCGCGGAGGGGGTGTCGTGCAGCAGGCGCAGCCCGAGGAACGAGCCGGCCGACCGGCTGGTGTTGAGGTAGAAGGCGGGGGCCTCCCACTGGCGGGCCACCGCGAAGTCGATCAGGCCGTCGCCGTTGACGTCGCCGGTCGCGATGCCGCGCGTCGGCACCGGCACGGCCAGGCCGAGCTGCTCCGACAGGTTGGCGTAGCGGCCGTCGGGGCCCTTGGCGAAGAAGGCCAGCGTCTGCGCGCCGGCGATGTCGCCGCCCTCGGTGACGTTCGGCCACGACTTGGGGTTGCTGGTCACGCCGTCGTTGGCGGCGGCCAGCTCCTGCAGCGGCGGCCAGCGGTTGACGTCGCCCTTGACGAACCCGGTCGCCTGGACGATCTCGTTCTCGCCGTCGTTGTCGAAGTCCTCGATCTTCGGGTCCCAGCCCCAGCCGGACCAGGCGGTGCGCAGCTCGGCGCTGAGGTCCTTCCACGGCGCCTCGCCCTGCCGCAGCCTCTCGCGCAGCTCGGCCTGGGTCTTGACGGTGGACAGGAACGTGAAGTTGCTCTCCTGGATGCCGTACGGGGTGGTGATGTTGCTGACGAAGAAGTCCAGGACGCCGTCGTGGTTGAGGTCGCCGGCGTCGGAGCCCATGCCCTTGAAGGAGTCCTCGCCGAGCACCTTCGACTTGGGCACGCCGATCTCGTGCGAGCCGACGGTGGCGGAGAACTTGATGGTGCCGGGGGAGGAGGTGTTGTAGAGCAGGTGGTCGGGCCCGAAGTCGTTGTTCAGCAGCAGCTCGGGCAGGCCGTCGCCGTCCAGGTCGGCGCTGGTCGCGCCGAGCTCCCAGCCGGTGGAGACGTCCGGCGGCAGCACGCCGTCCAGGCGGGTGAAGCCGCCGTTGCCGGTGCCGCGGAAGAAGTAGTCCCGGCCGCCGTTGACGGCCTTGGACAGCGAGTGGTTCATCTGCACGCCGCCGTCCACGCGGCTGTCGAGGACCGGGCTGCCGTCGGGGAAGTAGTTGCCGACGAAGATGTCCTGCTTGCCGTCACCGTCGAAGTCGGCGACGGTCGCGACGTTGCTGTTCCACACCTCGCCGGCGTACTTCGCGCCGCCCGGGTTGGGCACCAGCTCGGCCGCGTCGAAGGCGGCGGCCTCGAACCGGGTCGCGGCGGGCCGCTGCAGGTGCAGCGTGGGCGTGCGGCCCCACCAGTAGACCAGCAGGTCCGTCCGGCCGTCGTCGTTGTAGTCGGCGGGCACCGCGCCCATGGGCGCCATCGCGTCGGTGACCGGCAGCGAGCCGAGCGACAGCGCGAACGGCCGGTACCGCTCGCCGCCGCCCTCGACCGGCGCCGGGGTGACGACCACCTGGTCGGTACGCGGGTCCACGATCACCAGGTCGTCGTCCCTGCCGTTGCCGTCGAGGTCGTTCAGCGCGATCGCGGCCCCCACCGAGGAGATCCAGGCGTCGATGTGCTTGTATGCCTGGTTCACCTTGCGGACGGTCTTGGCCGAGCCGCCGCCCGGCACGGCGATCGCGAGGGACTTGAAGCCGTACGCGCCGGCCATCTCGGCCTTGGTCGCGTCGGAGGCGAAGGTCGGGTGGCCGATCGCGAAGACGGCGATCATCAGCGCGAGTGCGGCGACTCCCGCCGCCTGCTTGCGCAACCACGCGGCTACCGAGCTCACGAGGGAACACCTCCATGGAAGACGAACGTCTCGGCGATGCGCCGGCGCCACCCCTCATAGGCGGGCGGCGAGTCCTGTGCTGTCGCGGTGGGGCGGGTCAGGCGGCTCACCTCGGCCGCCCGCTCCGCCGTGGTGCCGCAGAGAACGCCCACGGCCGACTCGGTGTGCGGGAAGAGCAGCCCGGCGCGGATCCTGGCCTCGGCGGCGAACACGCTGCCCTGGGCCAGCGGCCCCCGGTGCGCTCCGGCGCGCTCGCGCAGCCACCGCAGCTCGGCGTCGTCGGCGCCGCCCGCGTAGGTGGCGGCCAGGCCGATGCCGGCGTACAGGTCGGCGTGCCGGGACTCGGGGAACCGTTCGAGCAGCGTGACCGCCCGCTCGGCGCTGGTGCCGGCGACGAACCACAGTGCGCGGCCGATGCCCTGGTCGAGGGCGTGGGCCGCGTAGTCCTCCTGGCCGGCCGGCCAGGAGAAGCGGGGTTCGCGCACCTGCTGGTGCACGTACCGGTCGGTGTGGAAGTAGGCCTGGTGGAAGCCGTACCCGTCGTGGACCAGCCACAGCAGCAGCGGGTCCAGCAGCCGGGGCTTGGGCCACAGGAAGCGGGGGAGCCGGGCCATGGCCCAGCCGATCCCCACGTAGATCATGTAGTTGTGGTGGTGCCCGCGTCCCTGGAGGCAGGCGTTGACCCGGCGCAGGTCGCCGAAGGTCAGGCAGTCCAGGATGGCGAAGCCCATGCCCGCGCCCTCGTAGGCGAAGCCGCGGAAGCGGGCGGGCACCTCTTCGAGCCGGTCCTCGGCCTCGGCGACGGTGCGTGACTCCACGGCGTGGGCGTAACCGGCGAGAAAGTATTCGCCGACCGTCTCCAGTAATTCAGTGGACGCCGCGTTCTTCACCCAGAAGCCGCGCGTTTCGACTTTCGTCTCGCCGACGTCCGGCACCAGAATTCTGCGTCTCAGTGACCGCAATGCGCTTGCCAATTGAGCCTCCGCCGCTTATAGCCCGAACAATCCAATTTCATTGACACATGCCGCCCGGTGGCCGGACAACTTCGGGTTTGCTCAGCTCGGAGGCTCATTTTTGGGCGTGCGAAAGCGAATGACGTGCTTATTCCGGGAAGCGGTCAGCGGGCCGGGATCTCGGCCTCGGCCGCGAAATGCGCGCGCACCCTGCCGCGCCACAGCTCGTAATCCGGCACGCGTTCCGACGTGCCCGCCGCGACTGCGCTCTCGTCGGCCAGCGCGACCGCGCCGGCCACGTCGAGCCCGGTCAGCACCGCGCCGGTGGCCGCCGAATGCTCCGGGACGAACCCCGAGTAGTGCCGGGCCTTGGTCGCGAACACCGAGCCCTGGGCCAGCTCGCCCCGGTGCTCCCCGGCCTCCTCGCGCAGCACCGCCGCCGCGCCCGCCGCGCACCCGGCGAACGTGGCCGCCAGCCCGACCCCGCTCCACAGGTCCGCCTGCCGCCCCGCGGCGAACGCGCGCACCGCCGCGGCCACGTCGCCCGGCCTGCCGCCGTGGATGAACCACAACGCCCGGCCGACGCCCTGGTCCACGGCGCGCGGGAAGTAGGCCGCGTCGCCCTGCCAGGGGTAGGGGGCCGGCACCTGCTGCCCGTCGACGTACCGGCGGGTGTGGAAGTAGGCCAGGTCGAAGCCGTACCCGTCCACGGCCAGCCAGCTCATCACCGGGTGGTACGGGGTGCCGTCCAGGTCGGGCAGCACCTTCTTCCACAACACCCGCGGCAGCCGGGCCATGGCGAAGCCGATGCCGATGTAGGCCAGGAAGATGTGCGGCTGCCCCGGGCCCATGAGCAGGTCCCGGGTACGCCGCCCGCGCCCGCCGCCCATGGCGTCCAGCACGGTGAAGGCCATCGTCGCGCCCTCGTAGGCGAAGCCGCGCTGCTCGACGTCCACCAGGGACAGCCGGCGCTCGATCTCCCACTGGTCACGGACGTCGATGCCCCACTCGAAGCCGCACACGACGGCCTGCGGGATCGCCTCCAGGCGGCCGGTGAGCGCCGAGGGGACGACGGGGAAGCCGCGTGCGCCGAAGGTCACGTCGGCCAGGGATGGCGCCAGCACGAGCCGGCGCAGCGAACCGAGCAGAGACGACATGGTGTGCTCCTCCTCCAGTACCGTGAAGACCCGGGTCAGCTCGCCCAGGCCGCCAGCCGCCAGTCGCCGCCGGACAGCGGCCTGGGCACCAGGACGGACGGGTCGGACCAGGCCGACGCCTCGCGCTCGGCCGCCTCGGCCAGGCGGCGGAAGACCGCCGCGACGACCGCTTCGAGTTCCTCGGGGGTCGCCTGCCCCCGCACCACGGTGAGTTCCATGCCTTCGACGCTCGCCCGCGGGCCCGCGCGGCCGCAACTTCCTGGATGCCCGGTGCCCACCGGGAGCACAGGTGAGCACGGGTGAACCCGGTCCGGCGGCGGAAGGCTCGCCGGACCGGTTCAGCCCGGGTCAGGATCGGGCGGTCAGGATTGGGCGGTCAGGATTGGGCGGTGTCGTCGAACTCCACCACGAGCGGGAGGTCGGCCCGGCGGCGGATGTTCAGCTTGCGGTAGGTGCGGGTCAGGTGCTGCTCGACGGTGCTGATCGTGATGTAGAGCTTGGCCGCGATCTCGCGGTTGCTGTAACCGGCCGCCGCCAGCGCGGCGACCCGGCGCTCGCCGACGCTCAGCACGCCGATCAGGTCGCCCGGCAGGGGGGACGGGGCTCCGTCCGCGTCCGCCGCCCGGCTGAGCGCGCCGATCATCGGCTCGGCCCCGCACTCCAGGGCCGCCGCCTGCGCGCGTCCGGCCACCGTGCGGGCCCGCCGGAACTCGCCCAGCGCCTCGTACGCCTCCACCAGGTCGAACAGCGCCCTGGCCAGCTCGTACCGGTCGCCGGCGAGCTGGAGGTACTCCACCGCCTGGCGCAGCAGCGCCGGACGGCGGGCCGGCTCGGAGACGGCCGCCTTGAGCCGCATCCCGATGCCGCGCCCCCGGTAGGCGCCGGGGCCGCAACCGTCCAGGTGGGCCTTGATCAGCTCCCTGGCCTCCTCGGTCTGGCCCATCCGCAGGCACGCCTCGGCCGCGTCGGCCTGCCAGGGGATCAGCGCCGGGTTGTTCAGGCCCCAGGCCGTCACCAGCTCGCCGCAGCGCAGGAAGTCGTGCAGGGCGGCCACGAACGACTCGCCGGCCAGGTTGTAGCGGCCGCGGGCGTACAGGTAGTGCAGGCCGTAACGGGTCTGGAACATGGCCTCGGCGACCGGCCGGTCCAGCGGGTCGCGCACGGCCTCGTGCCGGCCCATCGCGGTCAGCGCGATGATCAGGCTGGCCAGCGGGCCGCCGATGGCCACGCCCCAGCTGCTCATCGGGATCGTGTCCAGCGCGATGCGGGCGTGCCGCTCGGCCGCGGGCATGTCGCCCTGGCGGATCGCGATCTCGGCCCGGATGGCGGCCAGCCGGGCCCGGCGGCTGGGCGCCTGCCGGGCCGCCGCCTCGTCGCCGAACAGGTCGCACAGCGGCGCCGCGCGCTCGCAGCGCCCGGCGTAGGTGAGGGCGAGCAGCGAGTTCTCCACGACGTCCAGGGACATCTCGTCCAGCCGCTCGCCCTCCAGGATGCGCTCGACGGCGTCGAGGTTGTGCTCGCGCGGGCCGTGGGTGAGCACCTCGGCCAGGGCGAGCGTGGACTCCAGCCGCCGGTTGACGGCGACCGACACCATCCCGGCCAGGATGTGCTCGCGCGGCGGGTTGGCCACGTACGCGGCCAGCGGCGGGCAGGTCACCCGCAGCCACAGCTGCGCCACGACCAGCTCGGCCAGCGTCGCGTGGTCGGACGCCGACGCCTCCTGGTTGAGCTGCTCCAGCACGTCGCGGGCGTCCTCGAAGCGGCCGTGCCACAGCAGCGCGCGGGCCAGCACGACGGCGTCGCTGCCGTGCAGGCTGCCCTTCTGCAGCGCCTCGGCGAGCTGGTCCAGGTGCCCGGCGGGGGCGGCCGGGTTGATCCGCCACTCCGCGCGGACGAGCATGGTCATCAGCTTGGAGCGCTGGAGCTCGTCGGTGCACTCGCGCCAGGCCAGCTTCAGGTAGGCCACCGCCGACTCCACCTCGCCCTTGCGCAGCGCGGCCAGCGCGGCCTCCTCCAGCGTCGGCACCACCCACGGCGCCTCGACCCTGGCGGCCTGGAGCAGGCGGTCGGCGACCACGCCGGGCCGCACGCCGCGCGTGTAGGCCAGCTCGGCGGCGCGGCGGTACAGCTCCTTGCGCTCCGACAGGTCCATGCCGGCCAGCACCGCCGAGCGCACCGCCTCGTGCCGGTAGCCGCCGCCGCGCAGCAGGCCGGTCGCGCCGATCGTGAGCAGCTCCCTGCCGACGTCCACCGCGGGCAGTTCGAGCATCTCGGCCAGCCCGTCGGCCTCGCCGAGGATGGCCAGGCCCTGCGCCACCCGGACGGTACGCGGGTGGCTGCGCCGCAGGCACGTCTCGACCGCCCGGACGAACCGGTCGCCGACGACCAGCTCGCGCGGCGGCTCCTCCACGGCCCGCAGGTGCTGGCGGTAGTCGGCGGCCAGCTCGCCGGCCAGCAGCGGGTTGCCGCCGCTGATCGTGTGCCACTCGTCGGCGAACCGCTCGGTCGCGCTGAGCCCCACCTGGCCGGCCACCAGCGCGGCCACGCCCCTGCGCGACAGCGGGGCGAGCTGCAGGCGCAGGCAGTGCGGCAGCCGCAGCAGGTCGGTCTCCAGCGGGCCGTCCGTGCCCTGCCGGTCGTTGAGCGCGAACACCGCCACGATCCGCGCGTTGCGCACCCGCCGCGCCAGGTAGGCCAGGCAGAGCAGGGAGGTGCGGTCGGCGTGGTGCACGTCGTCCACGACGACCACCAGCGGGCAGCGTTCGGACAGGTCGAGCAGCACCGTGACGAGGGCGTGCACGACCTGCGGGTCGAGCAGCCGCTCGGCGTCGGCGTGCGCCGCGGTCGCGGTCCGCACGCCCTCCGCCAGCAGTTTCTCCGAGCGCTCGCGCTCCTCCTCGACCAAGGGGGCGTCCTGGATGAGCTGGCGGAGCAGGCCCAGTTGCAGGTCCTGCTCCATGCGCGATCCTGTCGCCGTCACCGCGAGCGCGCCCAGCTCTATGGCCTGTTCGGACAACGCGCGCAGCAGCGCGCTCTTGCCCGTCCCGGCGGGCCCGCTGACCAGCGCGACCCGTCCACGGCCGAGGATGGCGTTGGCGACGAGCGACTCCAGGCAGGACATCTCCTCCTGCCGTTCGATGAGAGTCATGGCCGTCTCCCCACATGTCGTGTTGCGCTCACGCTAGGCCGGGGTGGTATTCGATCTCTATCGTCCCGCCATCAGCCGCCGGTTCCTGGCCGCGCGCCGGCGTCCGGGCTCGGGAAGGGGCAGCTCAGGGGCGGGGGAGGCGGGTGCGGAGGCCGGCGGCGGGTCCGCGCGGCGGGCGCGGGCCACGGCCGTGCCCACGGCGGCCAGGGCCGCGGCGACCGCGTCGGGCGCGGTCCCGGCGCCCCACGCCGTGCCGCCGTCTGTGCCGCCGTTTGAGCCGCCGTTTGAGCCGCCGTCTGTGCCGCCGTCTGTGCCGCACCGGGCGTAGACGGTCACCCCGCCGCCGGCGGCGACGGCCGCGCCGTCGAGGTGGTGCACGGCCCGGACCCGGACGCCGGCGGCCTCCAGCGCCGCGCGCAGCGCCGCCGCCGTCTCCGATCGGGCCTGCCCGTACGCGCCGCCGTCGACGTGCAGCGTGGCCACCGTCCCGGCGAGATCGCCGGGCAGGCCGCCGGGGTCGCCGGGGGGCAGGTACTCCTGCTCGAACAGCCGCCTGATGCGCTCCGGCTCGACCTCGCCCTGCCCGGCCTCCGCCATCGCCTGGACGGCCCGGCCCAGCTCGATCTGCAGCCCGCGCGGCAGCGTGATCCCGTACCGGGCGTTCAGCAGGTACGCCGGGCCGGCCTTGCCCGACTGGCTGGTGACCCGGACCACCGCCTCGTACGTGCGCCCGAGATCCCGCGGGTCCACCGGCAGGTACGGCACCTCCCACGGCAGCCCCGCCGGATCGCCCCCGGTACGGGCCGCCTCCCGGTCCATGGCGTCGAACGCCTTCTTGATCGCGTCCTGGTGGCCGCCGGAGAAGGCGGTGAACACCAGGTCGCCCCCGTACGGGTGGCGCGGCGGCACCGCGAGCCCGGTGCACTCCTCGACGACGCGCCGCACCCGGTCGAGGTCGGAGAAGTCGATGCCGGGGTCGACGCCCTGGGTGGCCAGGTTCAGGCCCAGCGTCACCAGGCAGACGTTGCCCGCCCGCTCGCCGTTGCCGAACAGGCAGCCCTCGACGCGCTGGGCGCCGGCCAGCATCGCCAGCTCGGCCGCCGCGACCCCGGTGCCGCGGTCGTTGTGCGTGTGCACCGACAGGCAGACGTGCTCGCGGTGCGGCAGGTTGCGGTGCAGCCACTCGATCTGGTCGGCGAAGACGTTGGGCGTCGAGCGCTCGACGGTCGTGGGGAAGTTCAGGATGATCGGCCGGTCGGGGCCGGGCTGCCAGACGTCCATGACGGCCGCGCAGACCTCCAGCGCGAAGTCAGGCTCGGTGTCGTGGAAATGCTCAGGCGAGTACTGAAACCGAACATCCCCCTCTTCGAGTAATTTATCGGCATATTTCATGACCAGTCGGGTTCCCTGGACCGCCAGGTCCTTGCACTCGTCCCGGTTCATCCCGAACACCAGCCGCCGCGCCAGCGGCGAGGTCGCGTTGTAGAGGTGGATCGTCGCCCCGGGCGCCCCGCTCACGCTCTCCACCGTGCGCTCGATCAGCTCGTCGCGCGCCTGGGTCAGCACGGTCACGCACACGTCGTCCGGGATGCGGTCGCGCTCGACCAGGAGCCGGACGAAGTCGTAGTCGTCCTGGCTCGCCGCCGGGAAGCCGACCTCGATCTCCTTGTAGCCCATGCCCACCAGCAGGTCGAACAGCACCAGCTTGCGGCCGGGGTCCATGGGCCTGGGCAGCGCCTGGTTGCCGTCCCGCAGGTCGGTGGACAGCCAGCGCGGCGGCGCGGTGAGCTCGGCGTCCGGCCAGGCGCGGTCGCCGAGCGGCATCCGGGGGAAGGGTCGATAGCGGCTGATCTTCATGTCCGGCCTCACTGTCCCTCAGCTGAGCGATCCGAAATAGACGGTCGAGAAATGCGGCGAGATCAGCACGACGATGTGGTTCACGGCGGTCTCGTCCACCATGCGGAAGGTGACGACGATCTCCGGATACGCCGGCCGCAGCCCGAGCCCGACGAAGTACGGGTCGGTGGCGAACACGATGCGGTACAGGCCGCGGTCGAGCGGGCGGTCGGCCCACTCGCTGACCGAGCCGTCCTGGTCCGTACGGGTCTCGGCTTCGAGCACCCACTGCCCGTCGGCGTCATGGTCCAGGCGTACGTGCAGGTCGGCCGCACCCCGGCCGTAGACCGCGTCCTGGGCTTGCACCGCTATTCCCATCGAACCTCTCCGAGTGGTCCGCGCGGGCCGTCCGCGCACATGGCCACCCGGACGACGACAGGTCGCGCCGCCCGGGCTCGCGCCCCAGGCTTCCGCCGCCGCCTATCCGCCGGACCTCCGGCCGCTATCGCCGCGCTATCGCCGTCCGATCGCCGCCGAGCGCGAAAAGAGGCGGCCGCCTTATTTCGCGCTATCCCCGCTATCGCCGGCGGGTGCGGGGATGGGGGTGCACAGCGTCCAACGTGCGCTGATGGCCGGTGAAAAGAAGATGGATAAAGGGCGAATTGCGCACCGTGTGAGCGTCATTTCCGAAGCCGCGGACGAAGACCGCGGTAATCACCCGGAGGTAGATCGAAATGACCGCGACCACCGCCATCACCGCCCGCGTCCGCCTCACCCTCGCGCTGCTGCTGGCCGCGCTGGCCGGCTTCGCCGCCATCGCCGCCGCGCCGGCCCCCGCGCACGCCGTTCCGTCCGCCGCGCAGCACGACACCGTCAACGGCACCATGGACTGGCCGTGGGGCCTGATCGAGGGCGTCTTTCAGCGCTGACGGTGACAGGCAACCCGGATCACCCTGAAACGCTCCAAAACTGGCCACGTACCCAATGGCGTTGTACCATCCACCCAACCATGGCAGAAACTTTTGAGGGGTAAGCACCAGTTACGCCGCTCATCATGGCAATCACGCCCGGATTCCGGTCGCTTCGGGAAAGATCATTGACCGAGGGCGATGATTTGTTTGAGGGGATGCGGGTGGAGTTTCGCGTGTTGGGTGCGCTCGAGGTAACCGCGAGCGAGAGACAGCTCGATCTCGGCGGGGCGCGGCAGCAGATCGTCCTCGCCGTCCTGATCCTGAACGCCAATCACTCGGTCACACTGGACCGCCTCGTCGAGGCGATCTACGATGAGGACCCTCCGGCCACGTCGCGCGCACAGGTGCAGATCTGCATCTCCGCGCTCAGGCGCCTGTTCAGCGCCCACGGCCACCCCGAGATGATCGTCACCACCCGGCAGGGCTACATGCTGCGCGCCCCCGCCGACGCGATCGACGCACGCCGTTTCGAGAGTCTTGTGAGCCGGGCCCGCAAGGCTCGCGACGGACGTTCCTTCCCCGAGGCCATCCAGCACTACCGCGAGGCGCTGGCGTTGTGGCGCGGCCCGGCTTTCGACGGCATCGACAGCAGGGCCGTGCAGGCGCTGGCCAGCGGGATCGCCGAGCAGCGCGTCACCGCCAACGAGGACTGCGTGCAGCTCGAACTGGACCTCGGCCGCCACCACGAGCTCGTCGGCGAGCTGGCCGCGCTGGTCCAGGAACACCCGCTCAGGGAGGGGCTGGCCGCCCAGCTCATGGTCGCCCTCTACCGTTCGGGACGGCAGGCCGAGGCCCTCCAGGTCTACCGCGACGCCCGGCGGGTCATCGTCGAGGAGCTGGGCATCGAGCCCAACGAACGGCTGCAGCAGCTCGAATCGGCCATCCTCACCTCCGACGAGAGCCTGGAGGCGCAGCCGCCCCCCGCGGCGGCCCCGGCCGAGCCGCCCGCCCGTCCGCCCGCGGTGCCCGGCATGCTGCCCTCCGACATCGCCGACTTCATCGGGCGGCAGGCCCAGCTCGACGTCATCAGGCAGCGGGTGACCGTCCCCCTGGCCGGGGACGGCCGCTTCGCCGTGCCCGTCATCGCGGTCGCCGGGCGGGCCGGGATCGGCAAGACCACGATCGCCGTGCACGCCGCGCACAGCGTCGCCGCGCACTTCCCCGACGGCCAGCTCTTCGCCGACCTGCACGGCGGCGTCTCCCGCCCGGTCCACCCGATGCAGGTGCTCGACCGGTTCCTGCGGGCCTGCGGCGTGCAGGGTACGGCGCTGCCCGACACCCTCGGCGAGCGGGCCGAGCTGTACCGCATGCTGCTGGCCGACCGCAGGATGCTCATCGTGCTCGACGACGCCGCCGCCGAGAGCCAGGTGCTGCCGCTGTTACCCGGCAGCCCGACCTCGGCCGTCATCACCACCAGCCGGACCCGGCTCGGCGGGCTGGCCGGCGCCACCCACGTGGACGTCGACCTCTTCGACGCCGCCCAGTCCGTCGAGCTGCTGTCCCGCATCGCCGGGGCCGAGCGCGTACGGGCCGAGCCGGAGTCGGCCGCCGCCCTGGCCGAGCTGTGCTGCTTCCTGCCCCTCGCGCTGCGCATCGCCGGCGCCCGTCTGGCCTCGCGCCCCCACTGGGCCGTGGAGCAGCTCGTGGACCGGCTCGGCGACGAGGCCCGCCGGCTCGACGAGCTCAAGCACGGCGACATGGGCATCAGGGCCAGCCTGTCGCTCACCTACGACGCGCTCGCCGAGCAGGCCCGCTGCCTGTTCCGCCGGCTGGCGATCCTGCACTCGCACATCTTCTCCGCCTGGACCGGCGCCGCCCTGCTCGACCGGCCGCTGGCCGACGCCCAGGACCTCTTCGACGACCTGGTCGACGCCCAGCTCATCGAGGTCGCCGGCGTCGGCAGGAACGTCAACGTCCAGTACCGCTTCCACGACCTCATCCGCGTCTACGCCCACGAGCGCCTGGCCGCCGAGGAGCCGCCCGCCGAGCGCAGCGCGGCGCTGGCCCGCGTGCTCGACGCGCTGCACCGGCTCACCGAGACCGCCAGGACCCGCGAGTACGGCCCGCCCGCCGGCCCCCACCTGCGGCCAGGCCCCGACTCGCCGCTCCCGGCCGAGCTGGTCGAGCGGCTGGTCGCCGACCCGATCGGCTGGTTCGAACGCGAGCGCCACGTGCTGCTGGCCGGCATCCGCCAGGCCGCCCAGGCCGGGTTCGTGGAGCTGTGCTGGCGCACCGCCATGAACGCCGAGCCCTTCTTCGAGCTGCACGTCTACCTCGACGACTGGCGCGAGATCCAGGAGATCGCCCTGGAGGCGGCCCGCCGGGCGGGGGACGAGCGCGGCCAGGCCGAGATGCTGTGCGTGCGCGGCACGCTGGCCCAGACCGAACAGCACTTCGGCGAGGCCAGACGCGACTTCGAGGCGGCCCTGACGCTGTTCGAGAAGACCGGCAACGTCGTGCAGATCGCCCGGTCCCGGCGGAACCTGGCGTTCCTGGAACGCATGAACGGCCAGCTGGACGCCGCCGCGACGCACCTGGAACAGGCGCTGGCCATCTTCACCGACATCGGCGACCAGATCTCGGCCGCGCACACGCTGGACAACCTGGCCGCCATCCGGTCGGAGTGCGGCGACATCGACGACGCCAAGATCATGCTGGCCGAGGCGCTGGTCCGCGGCAAGAGCGGCGGCAGCCGGCGCATCATCTCGCAGATCCTGCACCGGATGGGCCGGGTGCACCTGCAGGCCGAGGAGTTCGCGCTGGCGGCCGGCGCGTTCGAGGAGGCGCTCACGCTGGTGGAGGAGATCGGCGACACCGTCGGCGAGTCCTTCGCCCTGCACGGCCTCGGCATCGCCCACCTGCGCAGGGGACGCCTGCGCGAGGCGAACGACCTGCTGCGCCGGGCGCTGGCCGTGGCCGAGACCGCCCGCCACCGCCTGGCCGAGGCGCACGCCCTGGCCGGGCTGGGCGAGCTGGCCGTCACCGCGAACGAGCCCGGCGACGCGATCGGCCGCCTGCGCAAGGCGGTCACGCTGTTCCGCCAGATGCGCGCGCCGCTGTTCGAGGCGCAGACGCTCACGATGCTGAGCGAGGTGCTGGTCGCCCTCGGCGACGCCAGCGCGGCCGAACGGGCGCTGTCGCGGGTGCACGAACTGGCCGACACGGTCGACGAACGGGCCGGTCAGCGGCTGCGCGACGGCCTGTCCTCGGGCGCCGGGCTGGTGGAGGGCATCGGGTAGCCGGGCTTTCCTCACCGTCATCCCGCACTGTCAGAGATGCCCGCGGGGGCCCGCCGTTGGGATTCTGGCGAGCATGAAGGCTCTGGTGCTGTCCGGCGGGTCCGGCACCCGCATGCGTCCCTTGAGCCACTCCATGCCGAAGCAGCTCATCCCGATCGCCAACAAACCGGTCCTGGAGCACGTGCTGGAGAGCCTGCGCGGGCTCGGCGTGACCGAGATCGGCCTCGTGGTCGGCGACAGGGAGGCGCAGATCGCCGAGGTCGTCGGCGACGGCTCGCGGTTCGGGACGCGCGTCACCTACATCCGCCAGCTCCGCCCGCTGGGGCTGGCCCACTGCGTCAAGCTGGCGCGACCCTTCCTCGGCGGCGACGACTTCGTCATGTACCTCGGCGACTGCGTCCTGGCCGACGGCATCGGCCCGATCGCCGAGGAGTTCCACGCCTTGCGCCCGGCCGCCCAGATCGTGGTGCACCGGGTGGCCGACCCCCGGCCGTTCGGCGTCGTCGAGACCGACGAGACCGGCGCGGTGCTGCGGGTGGTGGAGAAGCCGGAACGGCCGCGCAGCGACCTGGTCATGACCGGCGTCTACTTCTTCACCCCGGCCGTCCACGAGGCGGTGGACCGCATCGTCCCCGGACGCCGGGGCGAGCTGGAGATCACCGACGCCGTCCAGTGGCTGCTGACCTCCGGCCAGGAGGTCAGGGCCAGCCTCTACCGCGGCTACTGGAGCGACGCCGGCCGCGTCGAGGACGTCCTGGAGTGCAACCGGCGGCTGCTGGCCCGGCTCTCCCGCGACATCGCCGGCCACGTGGACGCCGCCAGCCTGGTACGCGGCGACGTCGTGCTCGGCCCCGGCGCGCGGGTGGTGGCCTCCGTCGTCGAGGGACCGGCGATCATCGGCCCGGACACCCTGATCGTGGACAGCCACATCGGGCCCGGCACCTCCATCGGACGCGACTGCGTGGTGCGCTCCACCCGCCTGTCCGACTCCATCGTGCTCGACGGCGCCTCCATCGTGGCCGCCAGCGGCCTGCGCGGCTCGCTCATCGGGCGCTACACCACCGTCGCTCCCGGCCGCAGCGACCACCGTCTCGTGGTCGGCGACCACACGCGGATCGAGCTGACCACATGAACCCAGGGAACAAGGAGTGAGGACGTGACCGACGACGGCGCCCCGCGCGCGGGGCGGAAAGAGTGGCTCGGGCTGGTGGCGCTGTTCCTGCCCACGATGCTCGTGGCCCTGGACATCAGCGTGCTGTTCCTGGCCCTGCCGCACCTCAGCGCAGACCTGGGCGCGGACGCCACCCAGCAACTGTGGATCACCGACATCTACGGCTTCATGACCGCGGGGTTCCTGGTCACCATGGGCTCGCTCGGCGACCGGATCGGCCGCCGGCGGCTGCTGCTGGCGGGGGGCGCGGCCTTCGGCCTGCTGTCGCTGCTGGCCGCCTTCCCCACCAGCCCCGAGATGCTGATCGTGGCCCGCGCGCTGCTCGGCGTCGCCGGGGCCACGCTGCTGCCCTCGACGCTGTCGCTGATCGGCGTCATGTTCCGCGACCCCCGGCAGTTCGGCCTGGCCATGGCCGCCTGGGGCACGGCCTTCATGCTGGGCATCGCGCTCGGCCCGGTGGTCGGCGGCGCGCTGCTGGAGCGCTTCTGGTGGGGGTCGGTCTTCCTCATGGGCGTGCCGGTCATGCTCCTGCTGCTGGCCGCGGCCCCGCTGCTGCCGGAGTTCCGCGATCCGGCCGGCGGCCGGATCGACCTGGTCAGCGTCGTGCTGTCGCTGGCGGCGATCCTGCCGCTGATCTACGGCCTCAAGGCGGTCGCCCGCGACGGATGGGGCGCCGGTCCGGCCGTCGCGGTCGCCGCCGGGCTGCTGGTGGGGGCGGTGTTCGTGCACCGGCAGCGCGCGCTGGCCCACCCGCTGCTGGACGTGCGGCTGTTCCGCCACCGCGCGTTCACCGCCGCGGTGCTGATCGGGCTGCTGTGCGGGGCGCTGCAGACCGGGACCGGGATGGAGGTCGCGCTGTTCCTCCAGACGGTCGAGGGCATGTCGCCGCTGGAGGCGGGGCTGTGGCTGCTGGGCCCGGCCGTCGCGCTCATCGTCTCGATCAACCTCACCCCGCGGCTGGCCAGCCGGGTGCGGCCGGCGTACCTGCTGGGCGGCGGCATGGTGATCGCGGTCGTCGGGCAGCTCCTGCTCACCCAGGTCGTCGTGGGCGCGGTGACCGCGCTGATCGTCTTCCTGGGCGTGTGCTACTTCGGCGTCGGGCCGGTCGGCGGCATGATCAACCAGGTGGCGATGAGCACCAGCCCGCCGGAGCAGGCCGGTTCGGCCGCCTCGCTGGTGGCCACCGGCGGCGAGTTCGGCGTCGCGCTCGGCGTCGCGACCCTGGGCAGCCTCGGCACCGCGGTCTACCGGGGCACCTTCAGCCCGCCCGCCGGCACCCCGGCGCTCGCCCAGGACGGCATCACCGGCGCGGTCACCGTGGCCGGGCAACTGCCCGCCGACCAGGGCGCGGCGCTGCTCGGCGCGGCCCGCGAGGCGTTCACCGCCGGGCTGCACGCGGTCGCGTGGGCCAGCGCGGCCCTGTGCGCCGTGCTGGCCGTGCTCGCGCTGGTCCGCCTGCGCGGCGTGGCGCCCTTCGCCGGCGTGCACGACGGCCACCACCAGCCGGACCAGGAGCCCGTCCTGGTGGACTGAGCGCAGCCGTACGAGCCTGAGCGCACGGGAAGGCGGGCCCGGGGAACCGGGCCCGCCTTGGTCGTCCGAGGGCTCAGTCCAGGCCGAACCGGGCGCGGGACAGCTCCCGGTTGGCCAGGGCCGCCAGGTAGATCGCGAACCCGGCGTGGCTGTGCGTGGTGGACATGTCCCGCCAGATCCGCTCCATGCGCTGACCGTCCCTGACCGCGCTGGAACCGGCCGTCGGGAACAGGCAGCCCTCCACGGCCCGCCAGGCCAGCCGGGCGACCTCGCGGCTGACGGTGGCCAGGCGCACGTCCCGCTCCCTGGTGAACGCCTCCGGGCCCGCCGCGCAGGTCCGGCTCCACTGCTGGACGGCGTTCGTCATGGCCGCCTCGGCGGCGGCGAGCATGCCGGCGGCCTCGCCGTACCAGAACTGGTAGTCGGGGTCCTCGGCGCGGGTGGTGAACGGCGGGAAGATGGTCGTCCTGGTCCGCATCAGCTCCTCGTAGGCGTCCAGGGCGCCCTGGGCCATGCCGAGCACGACGGCCGCGCTGCCGAGCAGCATGACGCTGAGCGGCCCGCCGCCGTACTCGGGGTTGCCGTGCAGGTCCCGGCCCGGGGTGCCGCCGGTGACGACGGCCTGGCTGAGGTGGATCGGCAGCGTGAGGTGGCCGGGGACGCGGCCGCCCGCCATGGCGATGCTGTGCGAGCCGCTGCCCTTCAGGCCGAGCTGGCCGCCCCAGTCGTCCAGCCGCCGCCACTGGTCGCGCGGCGCGACGAACAGCATCGGCTGCCCGTCCACGACGACGTGGCCCATGAAGTGGGTGGCGTACGGGGCTCCCGAGCAGTAGCTCCAGGTGCCGTCGAGGAGCCACCCGCCCTCGCCGTCCGGACGGGCCGAGCCGCCGGGCGCGACCGTGGCCGGGCAGACGAAGTCCCCGCAGGCGAACAGCTCGCTCTGGGCCCGCTCGCCGAACAGCGTGGCCACCGCCAGCGTGTGCGCCGAGCCGAAGGAGTACATCCAGCCAGTGGACGGGCAACCCCGCGCGAGCGTCATCGACACCCGCATGAAGGTCTCCACGCCGAACTCGTAGCCGCCGAAGCGGCGGGGGACCAGGATGCGGTAGAAGCCCGCCCTGGCGAACGCCTCGTGGGTGTCGGGGGCGTAGTAGGTGCGCCGCTCCGTCTCGGCCTGGCGCTCGACCAGGGCGGGCACCATGGCCTCGGCCCTGGCGACGATCTCGTCGGGGGTGAGCCCGGGCTCGGGCGGAGCCATGGGGGCGTGGGTGACGGCTGTCATGCTGCGCGAACCCTTCGTCTCGGGTTTTCCCCCAAGGCTCGCCCGGCGCCGGTGACCTTCGCATCTCCGTGCGTGCCCGGCAATCCCGCACGCCGGAAGATGCGCCCGTCAACCGGCGAATGGGACGTTCAGGAAGCAGTGTCCCGACTGACGTCCCGGGAGGACATGGTGTTGATGACAGGTGCTCCGGCGCGGGAAGACCTCGTCCGCCGCGCGACGGAGGCAGGCCCTGTCCTGCGCAGGAACGCGGCCTGGGCGGAGGAGAACCGCAGGCTGCACGAGGAGACGATCGAGGCGCTGGCCGAGGCCGGCGTCTTCAGGCTGCGGACGCCGCGCCGCTACGGCGGTTTCGAGGCGGACACGCGCACCCTCGTCGAGGTCGCCGCCGAGCTGGGCCGCGCCGACGGCGCCGCGGCGTGGACGGCCTCGGTCTACTGGATCCCGACCTGGATGACCGCCCACTTCCCCGAGGCCGTCCAGGACGAGGTGTTCGCCACCCCCGACGTGCGCATCTGCGGCACGCTCAGCCCCACCGCGATGGCCGTGCGCGCCGAGGGCGGCATCGTGGTCAACGGCAAGTGGGGCTTCGTCAGCGGCGCCCACCACAGCCACTGGCAGGAGATCGTGGCCGTCGTCGTCGGCCCGGACAGCGAGCCCGAGCCGGTCATGGCGCTGGTGCCGATGAGCGACCTGACCGTCATCGACGACTGGCACACCTCCGGCCTGCGCGGCACCGGCAGCGTCAGCACCGTGGCCCAGGACCTGTTCGTCCCGGCCGCCCGGGTCATGCCGCTGGGCGCGATCCTCCAGGGACAGCACGCCGACGGCGTCAACGCCGGCTCCCCGATCTACCGCTCGCCGCTGCTGCCGGTGGCCGCCGCCTCCTCGGTCGGGACCGTGCTCGGCCTGGCCAAGGCCGCCCGCGAGGTCTTCTTCGAGCGGCTGCCCGACCGCAAGATCACCTACACCGGGTACGCCAGCCAGAGCGCCGCCCCGCTGACCCACCTCCAGGTCGCCGAGGCCACCTTCAAGATCGACCAGGCCGAGTTCCACGCCCACCGCCTGTCCGACACCGTGGACGCCAAGGACGCCGGCTCCGCCCAGTGGACGATCGAGGAGCGCGTACGCGCCCGCGCCGACATGGGCGCCGTCTGCCGCCTGGCCAAGGAGGCCGTCGACATCCTGGCCACCGCCAGCGGCGGCTCCTCCATCTACAGCGACGTGCCCATCCAGCGCATCGCCCGCGACGTGCACGCCGTCAACCAGCACGCCCTCATGCACCCCAACACCAACGCCGAGCTGTACGGGCGGATTCTGTGCGGCCTCGAACCCGACACCCTCTACATCTGAAGGAGATCGCCATGACCACCGTGTCCGCCCCCGACCAGACCCTCGCCGTCGCCGCCCTGCCGCAGCAGATCATCGCCGCGTGGGCCGCCCACGACGCCGAGGCGTTCGCCGCCGTCTTCACCGAGGACGGCTCCATGATCCTGCCCGGCGTGTACCGCAAGGGCCAGGCCGAGATCCGCGCCTTCATGGCCCACGCCTTCGCCGGGCCGTACCAGGGCACCCAGGTCACCGGGCAGCCCATCGACCTGCGTTTCCTGGCCGAGGACGTCTGCCTGCTGACCACCGAGGGCGGCGTGCTGGCGGCCGGCGAGAGCGAGGTCGCCCCCGAGCGCGCGGTCCGCGCCTCCTGGCTGGCCGTCTGCCGCGACGGGCAGTGGAAGCTGGCCGCCTACCAGAACAGCCCGCGTGACTGAGATGGCCGCTCACGTCGCACAGCGCGCGGTGGTGCTCGGCGGAGGCATGGCGGGGCTGCTGGCCGCGCGCGTGCTCGCCGAGCACTGCGCCGAGGTCCTGCTGGTGGACCGGGACACGCTGACCGGCGCGGCGGGCCCGCGCCGGGGCGTGCCGCACGGCTGCCACGCCCACGCCCTGCTGGCCCGCGGCCAGCAGATCCTGGACGAGCTGTTCCCCGGTCTCACCCAGCAGATGATCGACGACGGGGTGCCCGCCGGAGACCTGGCCACCAGCCTGCGCTGGTACTTCAACGGCCGCCGGCTGCGCCCGGCCCCCACCGGCCTGATCAGCGTCTCGGCCACCAGGCCCGTCCTGGAGGAGCAGGTCAGGAACCGCGTCTCGGCCCTGCCCAACGTGCGCTTCCTGGAGCGCACCGACATCCTCGGGCCGACCGCGACGCCGGCCCGCGACCGGGTCACCGGCGTCCGCGTGCGCGGGACGGACGGCGTCGAGGAGCACCTGGCCTGCGACCTGCTGGTGGACGCGACGGGCCGCGGCTCGCGCACCCCCGCCTGGCTCCAGGAGCTCGGCTTCCCCCGGCCCGACGAGGACCGCGTGAAGATCGGCCTGGCCTACACCACCCGCCACTTCCGCCTGCGCCGCGACCCGTACGGCGAGGACCTGTCCATCAACCCCGTCGCCTCGCCCGCGAACCCGCGCGGCGCGTTCTTCCCCAAGCTGCCCGGCGACATGAGCATGCTCTCCCTCACCGGCATCCTGGGCGACCACCCGCCGGCCGACCTGGAGGGCTTCCTCGCCTTCGCCAAGTCCCTGCCCGTGCCCGACGTCTACGACGCCGTCCGCGACGCCGAACCGCTCGACGAGGGCGTCACCTTCACCTTCCCGGCCAGCGTGCGGCGCCGCTACGAGCGTCTGCCCGCCTTCCCCGACGGCCTGCTGGTGCTGGGCGACGGCGTGTGCAGCTTCAACCCCGTCTACGGCCAGGGCATGACCGTCGCCGCCATGGAGGCGATGATCCTGCGCGAGCACCTCCAGGCGGGCGCGGTGCCGCCGTGGCGGGCCTTCTTCAGGGACATCTCGCGGGTCATCGACGTCCCGTGGGACATCTCCGCCGGCGCCGACCTCGCCTTCCCCGGGGTGGAGGGGCGGCGTACCGCCAAGGTGCGGATCGGCAACGCCTACATGGCGCGCCTGCACGCCGCGGCGGCCCGCGACGGCGCGGTCACGGCCGCGTTCATGCGGGTGGCCGGGCTGGTGGACCCGCCGCAGGCGCTCATGCGGCCCGCGCTCATGCTGCGGGTCCTGTGCCAGAGCGGCGGCGGCCCGGCGACGGCCGCCGCCTCCGAGCAGCGTCCGCAGGTGCCGCTGCTCAAGTCCTGACCCCGTCCGAACGACGAAAGGACGCCGGCGGATCCCGCCGGCGTCCTTTCCGTCCGTACGGCTACCTCAGCGGGCGGGCGAACGCGCGGACGTCGCCCACCAGCAGCTCCGGCTGCTCCATGGCGGCGAAGTGGCCGCCCCGCTCGAACTCGGTCCAGTGGCTGATCGTCGGGATGTCCCGGTCGGCCAGCCGGCGCACCGGCACGAAGATGTCCCTGGGGAAGACCGCCACGCCCACGGGCACGGTGATGGGCGGCGGCCGGTGCCCCTCGGCGGCCATCTTCAGCCCCGCCGCGCCCTCGTAGTAGAAGCGCGCCGACGACCCGGCCGTCGCGGTCAGCCAGTAGATCGACACGTTGGCCAGCATCCGGTCCCGGTCCACGGCGTCCTCGGGCGACTTGTCGGAGTCCGTCCAGTCGTGGAACTTCTCCACGATCCAGGCGAGCTGCCCCACGGGCGAGTCGGTGAGCGCGTACGCCAGCGTCTGCGGACGGGTGGACTGCAGCTTCATGTAGCCCGACAGCTCCTCGTCGAACCGGGCCAGCCCGGCCAGCCGCCCCTGCTCGGCGGGCGTCAGGCCGGCCAGCTCGGCCGGGTCGCCCGAGGGGAAGGCCATCAGCATGTTGACGTGCGCGCCGATCACGTGCTCGGGGGCCAGCCTGGCCAGCTCCAGCGAGATCACCGCGCCCGCGTCGCCGCCCTGCGCCAGGTAGCGGTCGTAGCCCAGCCGGCGCATCAGCTCGGCCCACGCCAGCGCCACCCGGTACGGATGCCAGCCCGCCTCCCTGGTGTGCCCCGAGAACCCGAACCCCGGGATCGACGGGATGACCAGGTGGAAGGCGTCGGCCGGGTCGCCGCCGTGCGCGCGCGGGTCGGTGAGCGGCCCGATCACGTCCAGGAACTCGGCGACCGAGCCCGGCCAGCCGTGCGTCAGCAGCAGCGGCACGGCCTGCGGCTCCGGCGAGCGCACGTGCAGGAAGTGCACGTCGGCGCCGTCGATCTCGGTCACGAACTGCGGGTGCCGGTTCAGCTCGGCCTCGGCCGCCCGCCAGTCGAAGCCGTGCCGCCAGTGGTCGGCCAGCTCCTTGAGGTAGCCCAGCGGCACGCCGCGCTCCCAGCCGGTGCCGGGCAGCTCGTCCGGCCAGCGGGTGGCGTCGATCCGGCGGTGCAGGTCGGCCAGGTCGGCCTCGGGGATGTCGATGCGGAATGGACGCATGGGTGGTCCGCCCTTCTTCGGTCAGGGGTGGGTCGGGCAGGTCAGCCGGTGCCGGTGCGCCGCAGCTCCTCGAAGGAGGACAGGTCGGGCACCGTCCAGCCGTCCAGGTCGTACTCGCCGAGGCAGCGGTCGACGAAGGCCGCGTACTCGTCGAGCTGGCCGCCGGCCATCTGCGAGAACAGCAGCTCGACCCGGGTGTTCTCGTGGTTGCCGCCGTAGTTGCGCTCGTAGAGCTCGTGGCGGCCGCCGAACTCCGAGCCGATCGCGTCCCACAGCAGCTTCATCACCTTGACGCGGCCCTCGGCGTCGGTGCCGTCCGAGCCGCGCAGGTATTTGTCCAGGTACGGGCGGATGTCCGGGTTCTTGAAGTCGGCCGCGCCGGAGTTGACGTAGATGAGCCCGCTGGCCACGTCCTGCAGCACGATCTCCTTGATCCGCGGATAGCCGATCTGCATGAACCAGCGATAGGCCAGGCCGTACTGCGGGTTGGGCAGCAGGGCGCCGTTGCGCCACTCGACCGGGTTGCGGGCGGCGGCGTCCGACAGCGCCCAGAACAGGTTGCGCCAGGCCAGCACCTCGCCGATCCGGGTCTGCACGCCGCGGAAGTCCTTGGTGCCGGTGATCTCCAGCGCCCTGACCAGCAGCCCGGCGATGAACTCCAGCTTGACCGCCAGCCGGGTGCAGCCGTGGAAGGTGAACCGCTCGGTGAAGCCCGACTGGCCGGTGAACAGCTGCGCCTTGCCCAGGTCGCCGTAGATGAACACGTTTTCCCAGGGGATGAGCACCTTGTCCAGGACGAGGATGCTGTCGTTCTCGTCCAGCCGGGAGGAGAGCGGGTAGTCGAACGGGCCGCCGGTCAGCGCCGCGTTCATGCCGTAGGACGGGCGGCAGATCAGCTTCAGGCCCTGCGCGTCCATCGGCACGGTGGCCACCAGCGCGAACTCGCGCTTCTTGACCGGCAGGCCGTAGTGGGCGATGAAGTTGTAGTGCGTCAGCGCCGAGCCGGTCGCCACCACCTTCGCGCCGCTCACCACGAGCCCCGCGTCGGTCTCCCGCTCGACGTGCACGTAGACGTCGTTGACCTCGTCCGGCGGCCGGTTGCGGTCGACCGGCGGGTGCACGATCGCGTGGTTCCAGAACAGCACCTTCTCCTGCGACTCGCGGTACCAGCGGCGGGCGTTGCCGTCGAAGGGCGCGTAGAAGCCGGCGTTGGCGCCGAGCGTGCCGAGGAAGGAGGCCTTGTAGTCGGGGCTGCGGCCCATCCAGCCGTAGCTCATCCTGGCCCACGTCGCGATGGCCCGCTGGTCGGCGACCAGGTCCTCGATCGTGCGCGGGGTGGTGAAGAAGCGGTGCGTGTAGCCCTCGCCGCCGCTGTCGGTGGGGCAGGTCAGCAGCTCACGGGTGCCGTCGGCGTGGAGGGCGTCGTAGAGCCTGGCGGTCATCCGCACCGGGTTGTGGAACGCCGGATGCTCGGTGACGTCCTTGACGCGGTCACCGTAGAGGTAGATCTCACGATCGTCACGCAGGCTCTCGACGTACTCGCCGCCCGTGAGCGGGCGGGTCTTCGGCGCGGCATCGGGCATCGGACATCTCCCAGGGCAGGCAGCACGGTGCATCCTCAGCGTGGCACCCGCGCCCGCGGCGGCCATCTCGCGATGTGCGCTGTTCCGCCGGCGCGGGCGCGGGCGGCATTCTGGAAGGTGCCCGTGCCCGCGCCCCGATGTGACGATGACCGCGTGACTGAGCATCGCCTGTGGGCGCTGGCCCACCTGGGAACCCCGATGGCGATCCGGGTGGCCGCGACGCTGAGGATCGCCGACCGGCTCGCCAAGGCGCCGGCCACCGGCGCCGAACTCGCCCCCGCCGTGGGCGCCGATCCCGGCGTGCTGGAGCGCCTCATGCGCTACCTGGCCGCCAGGGGGGTGCTCGGCCGCGACGACGACGGCAGGTACACCCTGACCGCGATCGGCGAGGAGCTGCGCGACGACCATCCGGCCGGGATGCGCGCCATGCTGGACATCGAGAGCTGGGAAGGCCGGGCCGAGCTGGCCTTCGCCCACCTGCTGCACAGCGTGCGCACCGGCGAGGCCGCCTTCCCCCGCCAGTTCGGCCGCTCGTTCTGGGCGGACCTGGCCGCCGACCCCGGCCGCGCCGCCGCCTTCGACGCGCGCATGGCCGCCGAGGTCCCCGGCCGGGCCCCCGCCATCGTGGCCGGCTACGACTGGGGGAGCCTCGGCCGGATCGTCGACGTCGGCGGCGGCGACGGATCGCTGCTCATCGCGCTGCTCACCGCCTACCCGGGCCTGCGCGGCACGGTCGTCGACCAGCCCGCCACCGCGCGGGCCGCCGCCGCGGCGCTGGCGGCCGCCGGACTGTCCGGCCGCGGCGAGGCCGTGGCGGGCAGCTTCTTCGACCCGCTGCCGCCGGGCGCCGACGGCTACCTGCTGTCGTGGATCCTGCACGACTGGGGCGACGACGACGCCGCCGTCATCCTGGGCCGCTGCGCCGAGGCGGCCGGGCCGGGCGGCTCGGTCTTCGTGGTGGAGGACTTCGGCCCCGACGGCGAGTCGCCGCGTACCGGGATGGACCTGCGCATGCTCGTCTACTACGGCGGACGCGAGCGCGCCGTCGCCGACCTGCGGGCCCTGGCCGCGCGGTGCGGCCTGGAGGTCGCCTCGGTGCATCCGGCGGGCGCGCTGCGGATCGTCCGGCTGGTGGCAGGCCCGTGACCCCCGCCGAGATCGTCGCCGCCCTGGTCGCCCCCGAGGGGCGCCGCGACCCCTACCCGCTGTACGAGCTGCTGCGCGCCCACGGCCCGGTCGTCCCGGTACGTCCCGGTCTCACCGTCGCCGTCGGGTACGCCGAGATCAACCGCGCGCTGCGCGACAACCGCCTCCGCGTCCAGGACGCCGCCGGGTACGACCACATCTATCCCGCCTGGCGCTCGCACTCCTCGCTGCGCGGCTACACCGACTCCATGCTGTACCGCAACCCGCCCGGCCACACCCAGACCCGGCGCCTGGTCAGCAGCGGCTTCACGCCCGCCCGGGTGGCCGGGATGCAGGAGTCGGTCGAGCGGATGGTCCACCGGCTGCTGGACCGGCTGGCCGACCTCGGCGCCGGCGGCACGCCCGTCGACTACATCGCCGAGTTCGCCTCCCGGCTGCCGATCGCCGTCATCAGCGCGCTCATCGGCGTGGCCGAGGAGGACCAGAAGTGGTTCCGCCAGGTCGCCTCGGACCTGACGATCGCCCTGGAGGGCATCACCAACGTCGCCAGGCTGTCCATCGCCGACAAGGCCATGGACGAGCTGGCCGGCTACTTCGGCGAGCTGATCGACGACCGCCGCCGCCACCCCGCCGACGACATGCTGACCGCGCTCGTCCGCGCCCACGACGACGGCACCCGGCTCAGCCACGACGAGCTGGTCGGCAACCTCATGCTGCTGCTGACCGCCGGGTTCGAGACGACGAGCTTCCTGCTCGGGCACGGGCTGCGGCTGGCGTTCGAGCACCCGGGCCAGGCCGCGCGGCTGCGCGGGGAGCCGGGGTTCGCCGCCGCGTACGTGGAGGAGGTCCTGCGGTTCGAGGCGCCCGTCCAGGCGACCAGCCGGTGGGCCGAGACGGCGACCGACGTCTCCGGCGTCCCGGTGCCGGGCGGGACGAAGGTCGTCCTCATGCTGGCCGCCGGGAACCGGGACCCGCGCCGCTTCCCCGACCCGGCCCGCTTCGACCCGGACCGTCCGGACGTCCAGCCGCTCAGCTTCGGCGCCGGGCCGCACTTCTGCCTGGGGGCGCCGCTGTCGCGCATGGAGGCCCGCATCGCGCTGCCGCTGCTCCTGCGGCGCTTCCCGGCGCTGTCCGCGGCCGAGCCGCCCGACCACCGCGACCGCTGGGTGGGCCGCGGCCTCCACCGCTTCCTCATCACCACCTCCTGACCGCCGCTGATCCGCCCCCAGCCCCCCGCCGGGCCGCCACCAGGGAGGCCGCCACGAGAACGGTGAGCACGCTCCAGTACAGGAAACCGCTCACCCGCGTCACCGCCAGGTTCTCGCCCAGGTGAACCAGGCCGGGAACCAGGTAGACGGCGGCGGCCAGCGCCCAGCGGCCGTCCCGGGCGGCCAGCGTGGCGGCCAGGACCAGCAGCAGGACCACCACCTCGACACCGGCCCGCACGACGCCCAGGACCGGCCCGTGCACGAGCTGCAACCCCCAGCAGACCGGCGGGACGACCAGCCACCACGGCGACCGGACCGGCATCGTCGCGCCCCACCACCGGCCCTTCCCCGACGTGCGACCTGCCCCCGTCCGCCGGACGGCCAGTACCGCCGACACGACCGCGACCACCCAGTACGGCGCGACCGGCGCGAGATCGCCGTACAGCGGCCCGACGTCGACGACCGGGTCGTGGAACCCTCCCAGGACGATGGGCCAGCTCGCCTGGAGCGCGGCGACCGCCGCGAGCGGAGCCGCGACCCGCGTCCATCCCCGCACCAGCGCCACCACCAGGACGACCCCGAGCGCGGTCCACACCTTGTAGGTGAGGTAGGGCAGGACGGGCAGCTGCGCGACGGTGACGACCGCCACGGCCAGCGCGCCGAGGTGCAGGCCGTCGGCCCACCCCGGCACGCCGCCCGGCTCGGGATAGGCGTGCAGAATGCGACGGTAGCGCTGTTCGAGAACACGGTTCATGCGGCCTCTCCCTGCGAGCTTGGCGCAACTGTCGCACAGGCGGGTGGATCCCTCAATGCCGGACGGCTGGCGACGTGGCTCATAACGCTTGACGACGGTTCGTCCAAGTAGGGGTGTGGCATTCACAACTTTGCGAACAGGATTGGTGGCCGCCGTGCTGGCCGGTTCCCTGGGAGCCGGCACGGCTCAGGAACCCTCCTTCGCCGCGGTCCCGGCAGAAACCGGCCCGGTCGTGTCCGGCAGCGTGACGCTCCTGACCGGGGACAAGGTGACGGTCAGCGGCCGTGGCCACCGGGTGGACAGCGCCCCCGGCCGGCGGGTCCGCTACTCGGCGCAGGTTCGCGACGGACACCTCCACGTGATCCCCTCGGACGCGTTCCCGCTCGTCAGCGAGGGGCTGCTCGACGAGCGGCTCTTCGACGTGACACAGCTCCTGGCCTGGAGGTACGGCGACGCCGACACGAACGAGATCCCGCTGATCAGCCAGACCCAGGGGGACGGGCCGGCCCCGGCGCTGAGCGGGACCCGCCTGACCCGCAAGCTCGACGACCTCGGCGTGGCGGCGGTGCGGGTGCCGAAGAGCACCGCCGCGCGGACGTGGCGGGACCTGGTGAGCGGGGCCCGCACGCCGGCCGCGGGGAAGGGCAAGATCTGGCTCGACGGGCGCCGGTCGTTCGCGCTGGACCGCAGCACCGCGCAGATCGGCGCGACCGAGGCGTGGAAGCAGGGGTTCACCGGCCAGGGCGTCACCGTGGCCGTGCTCGACAGCGGCTACGACGCCGGTCATCCCGATCTCAAGGGCGTCGTCACCCAGGAGCGCAACTTCTCCGACGAGCCGGACATGACCGACCGCGTCGGCCATGGCACGCATGTCTCCTCGATCGTCGCCGGGGCCGGGACGAAGTACCGAGGCGTCGCGCCGGGGGCCCGCATCGCCGTGGGGAAGGTGGGCGGCGTCAACGGCATCTCCGACTCGGCGTTGCTGGCGGGCATGGAGTGGGCCGCCACCGAGGCCCACGCCAAGGTCGTCAACATGAGCCTCGGCGCGGCGGACGAACCCGGCGACAATCCCGTCGAGCAGGCGGTGAACACCCTGTCGGAACGGACGGGCGCCCTCTTCGTGGTGGCGGCCGGCAACAACGGCGGCGAGGGGGCCGTGACCAGCCCGTCCACCGCGGACGCGGCGCTCTCCGTGGGCGCCGTCGACCGGTCGGACCAGGTGTCCACGTTCTCCAACAAGGGCCCCAGAACGGGTGATCACGCCATCAAGCCCGAGATCACCGCCCCCGGCGTGGACATCGTCGCCGCCGCGGCCGCGGGCACCGCCGACGGGCCGCACGTGGCGCACAGCGGGACCTCCATGGCCGCGCCGCACGTGAGCGGCGCGGCGGCGATCCTCGCCCAGCGACACCCCGGCTGGACCGGGCAGCAGCTCAAGGCCGCGCTGGTCGGCAGCGCCAGGCCCACCAGCGGGACCGGCCTCTACGATCAGGGCGCCGGGCGGGTGGACGTGCCCCGCGCGCTGGCCCAGCCGGTGATCGCCTCTCCCGCCACGGTCTGGGCCGCCTTCCCGTGGCAGCACGCCGGTGGCGACCGGGCGACCCGGACGATCACCTACACCAACGACGGGGACGTCCCCGTCACCCTGAGCCTCACGACCGACAGCGACGTGCTCAAGCTGCCGCAGGACAGGCTGGAGGTCCCGGCGGGCGGGCAGGCGTCCCTCACCCTCACCGTCGACGTCACCGGCAAGCCCGCCGGCGACTACCCGGGCGTGCTCACCGCCACCTCCGGCGACGTGATCCTCCGCACGCCGGCGGGCGCGTACGTGGAGCCGGAGTCCCACGACGTCACCGTCAGCACGGTCGGCAGGTCGGGCGCCGCGCCCCCCGTGGTGTTCGGAATGGTCTACGACCAGGCGAGCGGCGCCCAGCGGACCCTCAACTTCCGCGACGGGGTGGCCAGGGCACGGCTCCCGAAGGGCGCCTGGAACCTCTACACCGAGATCTACGACTTCGACCCCGTCGTCCTGACGACCGGGCACCGGCCGCTCACGATCGAGCACGACGACCTGCGCGTCACGATCGACGCGCGCGAAGGCAGGCGGATCCGGTTCGCCGTGGACGACCCCACCGCCGCGGCAGACCCGGCGTTCGGCCTCTACCTCGCCAACGGTCCATGGCAGTACGGCTGGTACTCCTCCGGCCAGGACCCCGATGAGAGCTACTACGTCATCCCCGTCCGGCAACCCGGGCTCACCTACGAGTCCTGGAGCGTCTGGCACAAGAAGGGCGCCACGCCCAGCCCCTACCGGTACGACCTCGTCGACCGCCGTACCGGCGGCATCCCGGACGACCCCACCTATTCCGTGCGGACCAGGGACCTGGTCAAGGCGTCGGAGACGTTTCGCGCCTCGGGCGCGGCCGGCACGGGCACCATGTGGACGGGACCGCTGGACCCGGCCGGCGTCGGGGCGCTCACCCTGCCCACCAGGGACATCCCGCTGCCCTCGGCCATGACGCACTACCGGAGCCCCGGGTTCGCCTGGTCCTCGGAGTTCCAGACGGGCGGCTCCCGCCAGGTCGGCACGAGCCCGGTGCGCGAGCGCGCCTTCTCCGAGGTCTGGAACGCGGCGGTCGCGGGCCCGTCGTTCGCCACGCCCGGCGGCAGCCGTGACGGAGACACGGTCCGCTTCTCCGCGGGCCGGCTCTACACCGACGGCGTCGCCGGGCTGACCGGCATGGACGCCACCGCCACCGGCACCGTGACCCTCTCGCGCGACGGCAGGCAGCTCGCCACGAGCGACATCGCCGGGTGCGCGCCGGGCGACGGCGGGCAGTGCGCGCTGTCCGCGACGCTGCCGCAGGACGCCGGCACCTACACCCTCGCCGCGTCCTCGCGCAGGGACATGTCCGTCAACGCCCTGTCCACGGGGGTCGAGGCCGTCTGGACGTTCCGCTCGGCCCGTACGGCGCGGGCCACGCCCCTGCCGCTGACGGCGGTCAGGTACGCGCCCAGAGGGCTCGACACCGCCAACCGGGCCGCACCCGGATCACGGACCCACCTGTCGATCTGGACCGAACGCAACCCCGGCGCGCGCGGCGCCGCGGTGCGCGCGGTCGAGCTGGAGTTCTCCACCGACGACGGCGCCACGTGGCAGCCCGTCAGGACCCGGGCAGCCGCCTCCGGCTGGACGGCGACCGTCGCCAACCCGGGCTCGCCGGGTTTCGTCTCCCTGCGCGCGACGGCCAGGGACGCCGCCGGTGACAGCGTCACCCAGACGGTGACCCGCGCCTACGCGATCGGCTGACCGCGCCCCGGGCCGCCGGACGGCGGCCCCGCCCCGGGCGGCGACCGGCGCGAGCCGCCCGCCGGTCGCCGCCCGGCGGGCGGTCTCAGCCGGTCACGGTGAGGACGAGCTTGCCGCGGGTGCGGCCGGTCCGGAGCCGGGCGTGGGCCGTGCCGGCCTGCTCCAGCGGGAAGGTCTCCGCCACTTCGACGGCCACCTCGCCCGCGTCGATCAGGCCGGCGATCGTGGTCAGCGCCGCGCCGTCCGGCTCGACCAGGCACGGGGTGGCGCGCACGCCGGGCGCCTCGGCGGCGCGGGCCAGCTCCGGTGACACGCCGGCCGTGAGGGCGACCAGCAGCCCGCCGGGACGCAGGACCTTGAGCGAACGGGTGCTGGTCCGGTCATGGGCGTCGCCCACCAGGTCGATGACGACGTCCACGTCCGTGACGGCGTCCTCGAAGCGGGTGGTGGTGTAGTCGATGGTCTCGTCGGCGCCGAGTTCCTTGAGCCAGGGGTGGCGGGCCGCGCTGGCGGTGGCGATCACGTGGGCGCCCAGGTGCCGGGCGAACTGGACCGCGAAGTGCCCGACCCCGCCGGCGGCGGCCGTGACCAGGACGCGCCGGCCGGGCCGCACGCGGGCGGTGTCGGTCAGCGACTGCCAGGCGGTCAGCGCCGCCAGCGGCACGGCGGCCGCGTGCACGTGGTCGAGGGTGGACGGCTTGCGGGCCCACTGGCGGGCCGGCGCGGTCACGTACTCGGCGTAGCCGCCGGCGGCGCGCGGGAACCACGGCATGCCGTACACCTCGTCGCCGGGCGCGAGCGTGGTGACGCCGAAGCCGACCTCCTCCACGACGCCGGAGACGTCCCAGCCCAGGATCAGCGGGAGCGTCTGCAGCCCCGCCATGCCCTGGCCCTCGCGGGTCTTCCAGTCCACCGGGTTGACGCCGGCGGCGTGCACCCGCACCAGCACCTCGGTCGGCAGCGGCTCAGGGCGCGCGACCTGCTCGACGGTCAGCACCTCCGGCCCGCCGAACTCCCTGACGGTGACGGCCCGCATGTCGTCCTCGCTCATGTCAGTCTTCCCTTCTTCACGCCGGAACCGCCGTCCCGGCAGACAGAAAGGGTGGCGCGGGCCCGCGGAGGCGGGTGAGTGGCCGGGAAGTCATCTGTCGTACTATTCCGGCCATGCCACATCGTGTCGCCGTGCTCGCCCTCGACGGGGTCCTGCCGCTGGACCTGGGCATCCCGGCCCGGGTGTTCAACGCGGCCCGCGCACCGGACGGAACCCCTCTGTACGCCGTCAGCACCTGCTCGCTCGGCGGCCGGCCGGTGCGCACGCACGAGGACTACCAGATCGTCGTCAACCATGACGAGTCGCTGCTGGAGACCGCGGACACCGTCGTCATCGCCACTCAGGAGCCCGGCGAGCACCTGCTCGCGACCGGCGCGCTGTCCGGGGAGCTGGCCGCGGCGCTCGGCCGGATAGGGCCGCGGACCCGCATCGTCAGCCTGTGCACCTCGGCCTTCCTGCTGGCGGCGGCCGGTCTGCTGGACGGCCGGCGAGCCACCACGCACTGGATGCTGTGCGACACGCTGGCCCGGCTGTTCCCAGGCGTCGAGGTCGATCCGGACGTGCTGTTCGTCGACAACGGACGCATCCTCACCTCCGCCGGCGGCGCGGCCGGCATCGACCTGTGCCTGCACCTGGTCCGTCTGGACCACGGGGCGGCGGTGGCCTCGACCGCCGCCCGGCACTGCGTGGTGGCGCCGTGGCGCGAAGGCGGGCAGGCGCAGTTCATCGAGCACCCGGTTCCGCAGGACACCGACCGGTCCACCTCGGCGACCCGGCAGTGGGTCCTGGACCGGCTGGCCGAGCCGGTCACCCTGGAGGACATGGCCCGGCACGCGCACATGAGCGTGCGCACCTTCACCCGGCGGTTCCGCGGCGAGGTGGGCAGCAGCCCGCAGAAGTGGCTGGCGCAGCGGCGGCTGGCGCACGCGCGCCTGCTGCTGGAGTCCACCGACCTGAGCGTGGCGCGGATCGCCGCCGCCTGCGGCTTCGGCGACCCCGTCGCCCTGCGCAAGCACTTCCACACCTACCTGGGCCTGTCACCGCTGGCCTACCGTCGCGCCCACAACGCACCGGAACCGATGACGGCACGGTGAGCGCCCCGGCCGGGACGACGCCCCTGCCGTCATCCGGCCGCCGGCGGGATGTTGTGATTGAAGCGGAACATGTTGCCGGGGTCGTGGGCCGTCTTGACGGCGACCAGCCGCTCGTACGCCTGCGGCGTGAACGCCTGCCGCACGTCCTGCGGGTCGGTGTGGGCGACGCCCGCCATGAAGTTGAGCGTGCGCGTCCCGCTGTTCCAGGGGGCGAGGGCCTGGACGACCCGGTCGTGCCCGGCGTGCACGGCCTCGTCCGCGCCGATGCCGAGGACGCCGGCGGAGTACAGCTGGAACTGGGCGGTGGTGCGCGCGACCGCGTTCGGCAGGCGCGGCGGCCGGGCGAGCGCGCCGCCGAGATGACGGATCTCGATGCCGACCGCGCTGTTCGACCCCGGGCCCACCAGCGCCAGGATCGCCTCGACGGCGTCGTGGTCGAGGTGGGTGAGCTGGAAGTTGTCGATGTGGTACGAACCGGGCGTCGGCGGATCGTTGTGGATGGTGCCGACCTCGGTGTACGGCAGGTCGGTGACCGTGTCGAGCAGCGGCGTGGCGATCCGGCGCAGCGGCTCGACCAGCCGGGCGCCGTCCTGCGGCGAGCCCAGGTGGCTCAGGCGCAGGTGCATGGCGAAACGCCCGCGCAACTCCTGCGGGACCTCGGGCAGATCGGGCCAGGGCATCATCAGGAAGGAGGAGCTGAGCTCGTCGGGCACCCCGGTGACCCACGTGCGGTAGAAGTGCAGCACCTCACGGATCGACTCGGCCGGGAAGAACAGGCCGCCGCCGTAGATCCGCGACACCTCCACCAGTTCCATCTCCAGTGAGGTGACCACCCCGAAGTTGCCCTTGCCGCCGCGCAGCGCCCAGAACAGGTCGGTGTTCTCCGCCTCCGAGGCGGTGCGCAGCTCGCCGTCGGCGGTGACGACCTCGATGGAGCGGACGTGGTCGGCGGCGTAACCGTAGCGGCGGGACAGGACGCCGATGCCGCCGCCCAGCGTGTAGGAGACGGCGCCGACGAACGGCGCCGAGCCGTTCAGCGGGGCCAGGCCGTGGCGGGCGGCGGACCTGATGACCTCCCGCCACAGCACGCCCGCCTCCAGCCGCACGGTGCGGCGCCCGGGATCGACCCGGTGGCCGTCCATGCGCCGCGTGGAGATGAGCAGGGCCCCGTCGGCGGCGGCCCCACACCGTGGCCGGTGGCCTGCACGGCCACGCCCAGGCCGTGGTCGCGGGCGAAGCGCACCGCGGCCACCACGTCGCCGGCGCCCGCCGCGCCGACGATGACGGCCGGGTGGTGGACGACGGAGCGGTCGAAGCCCTCCGCCTCCTCGGCGTATCCCGGGTCGCCGGGGAGGAAGACCGGGCCCTTGACGTCGCCGGCGAGTCTCGTCACCGCCCCGGCGGCCGGAGCGGGGGCACCCGTCGGCTGGATCTGCTGGATCACGGGCATGTCCTCACGTGTCGTCGTCGAGTGGGGCGTCGGCCGGTCCAGGTCAGCCCGTGGTGAACTCGAAGGTCGGGTTCCGCCGGACCCCCACCCGCTCCAGCGCCTCGGCCAGCAGATGGACCTGGTCCAGGGAGCTGCCGGCCGGGTAGAGCACCAGGTCGTCCACGCCCGCGTCCGACAACGCGATCAGCTCCTTGAGCAGGCGCTCGTCGGAGTCGAGCGAGTCGGCGCGGACCGCCTCGTAGTACGGCGACTCCTTGGAGCCGTAGTAGTGGGCCACGTACTCGTCGGTGAGCCGCACGGCCTCGGGACCGCAGCAGAAGTAGCGGCCGGTGAGGATGTGCGGCCTGCCGGGCCGCCCGGCCGCGGCCCATGCCCCGGTGACGCCCCGAACGCCGTTCACCAGCAGGTCCAGGCTCAGCGTCGGCGCCACCCAGCCGTCGCCGAAGCGGGCGGCGCGGGCGTAGCCCGCGGGGATCAGGCCGCCGATGAGCAGCCTGGGACGGCCCTCGCCGGGCAGCGGGGTCGGGCCCGAGACGCTGGTGACCTCGCCGTCCCAGACGCGGCGCAGCTCGGTCAGGGTGTCGTCGAAGAGCTTGCCGTGGCCCTTGGCGGGAGCGCCGCTGAGGGTGAAGTCGTCCGGCCAGCCGCCGATGCCCAGGCCCGCCGTGAGCCGGCCCTGCGAGATCAGGTCGATGGTGGCGAGCTGCTTGGCGAACAGGATCGGGTTGCCCCGCCAGCCGACGTTCAGCACGCTGGTGAACAGCTGGACGCGCTCGGTCACCGCCGCGGCGACGCCGAGGGAGACCAGCGGGTCCAGGATGTCGTAGACCAGGCGGTCGATGGATCCCAGGGAGTGGAAGCCGAGGCGCTCGCTCTCCTCCGCCCACTGCCTGACCTCCCGCGGGGGACGTCCGGGCACGGCGATCGGCAGACCGATTCCAATGTTCACGAGCACTCCGTCTCAACAGATCTCATCAGGGGCACGACGATCCGGACGGTCCAGGTCCGGCCGTCCTCCTGCGCCCGCCGAGGGGCACAGCCGTGACGCTATTCAGCGAGAACGGCATCGGGCTTGTACGGATCGGACATGCTTCAGGAGATCGTCTCCCGGCACCGGTCCGATCGGACCCCGGGTGGGGTGAGGGGCCTGGCGCGCATGGCGACGACCCCGAGTGCGGCCATCGCCGCGAGGCAGAGCCAGGCGAACACGTCGCCGATACGCGCATATGTCGTCGGATCGGCGGCGACAGGCACGTACGCGGTCATCGTCTGCTGCTCGGTGGTGAAGTAGTCGGCCAAGGCGAGCGTCCGGCCCTGCGGGTCGAAGACCGCGGCCAGGCCGTTGCCGGCCTGCCGGATCAGCGAGTAGCCGTTCTCCACCGCCCGGACGGCCGCCTTCTCGGTGTGCGTGGCGCCGAAGCCGTGCCAGTCGTTGGACGGCACCAGCATGAGGTCCACGCCGGCGGCCTGCCTCATCAGGGCGGGGAAGTCGGCGTCGAAGCAGATGACGTTGGCCAGGCGGCCGAACGGGGTGTCGGCGGTCGGCACCCTGCCGTCCCCGGGGTCGAACGGGTCCATGCCCGGCACCGGGCGGGCCTTCTCGTACGTCCATCGGGCCCGCCCGGCCGGATCGACGAGCACCGTCTCGTTGCGCATGCACGGCGGCGCCCCGGTGATCACGATCAGTCCGGCGTTCACATGGCTGCCCGTCCTGACGGCGATCGCGGCGATCGCGTCGATCAGCCGCTGCTTGTCGGCCTCGCGCGCCGCGCCGCCCCGCCTCCGGCCAGACGACGATCCTGGCTCCGGCGCGCGCCTCCCGTTCGGTGGCGGTCAGCAGGGAGTCGTTGACCGGGGCGAACGCCCGCCGGACCGTCTCGGGATCCGCCCCGGCGAGCTGTTCCGGCGAGGGGAAGCCGTTCAGCGCCTTGTCGGACGCCTCCAGAACCGAACGCCTGGGACTGACCCCCGGACGGCGGCTGTCACGCCGACGTGACGCTCGTCCACCTTGACCGCATGCGCGGCCCTCGGTGGCGGGTTCTTGCTCAAGAAGCCGGAGCTCGTCTCAGGCTTCTCCGCCGCCGCCGGGTCAGGGCGGCCGCGGCGGTGAAGGCCAGGGCCGCGCACCCGAGCTGGGCGAGGGCCGTGAAGGTCGGCACCGACGGCAGGGCCCCGAGGTCGCCGAGGGCCGCCGCGGGCACGAACAGCAGCAGCGCCGCCCGCCGCCCCACGGCCGACCGGCACGCGTACCCGGCCGCCAGCCCGACCACGACGAGCCACGGCACGGGTTTCCAGCTCACGATGTCCTGGTGGGTGATCACGTCCACCCAGCTCACGATGGCCTTGCCGGCGGTCAGCCCGACCACGGCGAGCGGCCCCCACAGCAGGAACGCGCGCCGCGGAACGGCCGTGATCGCGCGATGCGCCGCGGGCGCGAACGCGATGACGATGGTCGCGAGCTCGGCCAGCAGGACGGGGCCGTGATTGGGGAACAGCAGCCTGTCCACATCCAGCAGGTACGGGTTGCCGGCCAGATCCAGCATGAGCGCGACCAGCGCGAGCACGGCGATCCACCGTCGGGCGAGCAGCACGGCCAGCACCGGCAGGGCCGCGACGACGATCGGCTCGGCCAGGTACAGGATCCAGATCGGCCGCGCCACGGCGGCGGCCTCCACGTTCCGCACGCTTTCGGCGCTCCTCAGCAGCGCTGCCGCCAGCGCGCCTGCCAGCATCAGGAACGGCCACAGCGCCGCGGCGAGCGCCAGCCCGGCGCGCCACGCCGGCGCCGATGCCGGGCCGATCGCGCGCAGTCGTACGGTGGCCGCCTTGGCGTGCCGGCGCATCCGCTCGGCCTCCGCCGCCAGCCTCGCGGCGCCGTCGCCGGTCAGCCGGTAGTAGCGGCGCACCCGGCCGTCGACGATCTCCTCCCGGTCCTCGGTGATCAGGCCCTCTTCCTGGAGCCGGTCGAAGGCCGCGTAGAGAGTGCCGGCGCGCAGGCGGACCTGGCCGTCCGAGATGCGTTCTTCGCGGCCTTCTCGCCGACCGCGGGGATTGTGGTGATCAACGGCCCGCCCCCCGGAACCGGGGTTCTCCTGTTCCGGTAGGGCGGACTTCCCCTTCGAGAGGGTGTCGCGCGGCCCCCGGCTAGGGACACGCCTTCCTGTACGGCAGCGTCGGCACGAGCGCCCGCCACTGGGCCGCGCTCAGCCCGCCCGCCTTCGCGCACACCGCCGCCGCCATCGCCTCCCCGCCCACGGCGTGCCGCCTGACGACGCCGTTGCCGTCCACGGTCAGCACCGCCGACCCGTCAGGAGTGAACGCCACGTCGAGCGGCTGCCCGATCTCCGGGTCCTGGCCGCCGCCCTCGTCGAGCAGCGCGCCCAGGTCCGTGCCCGACATCACGTCGACGAGCCGCACCCTGCCGCCCACCTGGAGGCTGGCCAGCAGGTCCTCGCGCGGCGAGTAGGCGGCCGGATCGGCGAACCCGCGCGCGGTGGCGAGCCTGCGGCGCGTGGCCACGTCCCAGACCGTCATCCGACGCCGCGCGTCGAGCACCACGACCGCCCTGCCCGAGTGGGTGAAATACGCGCGCACCCCCTCGGCGTCCCTGCCGCCGCCGCCGAACGCCGGCCCCAGGGCCTTGCCGCCGGCCGTCTCCAGCAGGTGCACGCGGTCGCCCGCCACCACCAGCGTCCGGCCGTCGGCGGAGAAGGCCGCGTACGTCGCCGCGCCCGCCTTGGCCGACCACACCCGCCGCCTGGTCCGCCGATCCCACAGCTCGACCCCGCCCCGCTCGGTGACCACGGCCAGCCTGGCGCCGTCGGGGGAGAAGGCCACCTGGGCGGCGGACGTGCGCAGCGTGCCCTGGACGGCGGCCGAGGCGGCGTCCACGATCCGCACCTCGGGCCCGAACACGGCGACGAAGCGGGAGTCCGGGCTGAACACCGCGTTCTCCGCCTCCGGCAACGCGCCGACCTTCCGCCCGCCGACGGCCGACAGCTCGCCGTCGCGGAGCACGAGCCGCCCGTCACCGCTCAGCGCCGCCGTGCCCACGAGGTGATCGTCGTTCTCGACGGCCAGGTCCGCCACGTCCACCGAGAAGACCTGGTCGCCCAGCAGGTAGCGGAACGTGCTCCCGTCGAAGGCCCCCTGCACCGCCTCCTCGTCCCCGCGAACCTGGACCGTGGTGAGCAGTTGCGTGTCCGACCTGCGCCAGAACTGGATGGACCCCGGCGTCACCGTCGCGATGAGGCCGGGGCCGAACACGGCCGCGCCGCCGTTCCAGGTGCCCTGGGTGCCGGCGCCGTCCTTGTCGCCGATGAGGTCCTTCGCCCCGGTCCGCAGGTTGGTCAGCTCCAGCAGGCGGCCGCGTTGTGCGGCCCGCCAGGCCCCGTCCCGGCTGAACGTGTTCGTGGGGGCGGGCGCGAGCGTCTTGGCGGCGCCGGTACGCAGGTCCCAGCGGGTCCGCCGGTCAGCCTCCTCAAGCAGGACGGAGTCGTCCCGCTCGAAGGTCACGTCGATCCACTCGATCGTGAGGTCCTTGGCCGTGGGGAAGGTGTAGTCGCTGATCGGCCTGCCGCTGACGAGGTCCACCGCGGCGGCGCGCTTGGCCGTCACGGTCACCAGCACCTTGCCCGACGGGCTCAGCGTTACGCTGTCCAGTGGCTCGGCCGGCCGGGTGGCGAGCGTCCGCAGGAGACGGCCGTTCCGCACGTCCCACGCGCGCGTCGTCCTGGAGTCGGCGCTGATCAGCGTGCGGCCGTCGGCGCCGAGCGTCCGTACCGTGTCGCCCGCGGTGGACGGGTCGCCGAACATCGCCGTCTCGCGTTGGGCGAGCGAGGCCACCAGGGCAGCTCTGGTGGCCGGCGTGTGGTCCAGCCGCCAGGCCGCGAGGCTCGCCCGCATCGCCTGGCGCGGGTCGCTCCGGCGGGCCATGGTCGCCGCCGCCGCCAGCCTGGCCGCCTCCGACCTGGTGAGCTGCCCGGCGATCTGCTCGGCCCGGTCGTCGGCCACCGCGCTCTGCTGCACGGCCAGCCCGCCGGCCACCAGCGCGATCACCAGCAGCCCGCCCAGGCTCAGCGAGGTCAGCCGGGCGCGCCGGGCCCTGTGCCTGGTCAGGGTGGCCGCCGCGGCCAGGAAGTCGCGTTCGGTGGGCGACAGGGTGATGTCGCGGCGGGCGGTGGCCGCCCAGTGCAACGCGTTCTCCAGGCTGCTGCCCTGGAACAGGTCGCCGTCCCGGCGTCCCGCCGCCTCCCAGCGCCGCGCCGCGGTGAGGATCTGCCGGTGTACGGCCAGGCCGTCGAGGTTGGCCTCGATCCACCGGCGGTAGCGCGGCCAGGCATGGGGGAGTGCTGGCCTGGCCAGCCGTACGCCGCCGTCCTGCCTGGTCAGGAGGTAGCCGAACACGGCGAGGATCCTCCGCACGGCGGCCACCTCGTGCGACGCCCGTCCCTCGACGAGCTCGGCCAGCTCGGCCTGCCGGGCCGACAGCTCGCCCGCCTCGTCCACCGTCACCAGCCGCAGGAACACGTCGGGGACCAGCTCGCGCTCGGCCGGGTCGAGCATCGTGTACGCCTGCTCGGCCAGCGTGCCGAGCGCGGGATCGTGCCCCTGCGCGCCGATCCCGGCGGCCCGGTGGCCGCCCTGGGCCAGCAGGCGGGCCGTGTCGAGGGAGCCGTCGCCGCTGACCAGCGCCAGCAGCAGCTCGCGGGCGGTCGGCCGCTGGGCCGGCTCCTTGGCCAGCGCCGAGGCGACCAGCCGGCGCAGCGTCCCGGGCAGCGCGGACAGGTCGGGGGTGGCCGACAACACCTGGTGCATGACGCTGCCCAGGTTCTCGGCGTGGAACGGATCACGGCCGGTGGCGGCGAAGACGATGACGGCGCCCCAGGCGAACACGTCCGCCGAGGCGTCCGCCCGCTGGCCGATGAACACCTCGGGAGCCATGTAGGTGGGCGTGCCGCTCACCACGCCGGTCGCGGTGAGCGACATCTCGGCGGTCCTGGCGATGCCGAAGTCGATCACGCGGGGACCGTCCGGGCCCAGCAGCACGTTGTCGGGCTTGAGGTCGCGGTGGATCACCCCGGCGTCGTGGATGGCGGTCAGCGCCGTCGCGATGGCGGTGGCCAGGCGGTGCAGGTCGTCACCGGCGAAGATCCGGCCCGCCGTGCGCAGGCTCGGGCCCTCCACGTACTCGCTGACGATGTAGGGGCGCGGGCCCTCCAGCCTGGCCTCGATGATCGGCGCGGTGCAGAACGAGGCCACCCGCTGGGCGGCCGTCGCCTCCCGGCCGAGCTGGGCCGCCTGGTCGCCGTGCAGCACCTTGATCGCCACCCGGCGTCCGTCCTCGCCATAGGCCTCGTACACCACGCCCTGCCCGCCGGCGCCGAGCCGTCCGGCCAGCCAGTACCGGCCCAGCCGCTGAGGGTCTCCTTCGATCAACACGCTCGTTTGATGCATTCATGACCGACGAAGTTCCGCCCAAAATGCCGTGAAAAGAGTGCCGAACCCTTCTAGCTCCGGACGCATCCAACCCTGACATGAACAAGATTCAGAACCTTGCCGCCCTGGCCGTGCTCCCCGTTGCCGCAGCTCTCGTGGCCCTCCCCGCGCAGGCGGCGGAGCGTCCCAGCTGTCCCGCCCCCTCCAAGGCGGACGTGCGGCGCTCGTCGGCCGCGACGGTGGACAAGCCCGCGAGAGGCGCCGCGGCGATGAAGGGGGTCCGCGTCAACCACATCCCGAAGGGCTCCACCTACGGGCAGGTCCTCGTCGACAAGCACGACGGCATGGTCGAGTACAGCTACCAGTGGTCGGACGACCGCGACGACATGAGCCGCCGGCACCGGTCGCTGTGGGTCAGGGTGGTGTGCTGGCCGAAGGCGACCTCCGTGGCGCAGCTCAAGAACGCGCCGTTCCACGTCGGGACCTTCTCCGGTGACACGACCACCACGAAGATCGGCGATCGCCAGGTGCTTCGCCAGGGGGGTGACGGCGCGCTGGGGGCCGGTGTGTACTCGGGCTGGGTCGAGCGCCCCGGAGTCGTCGTCACCGTGATGGCGACCCCGCCTCTCGTGCCGGGGCTGACGAAGATCATCAAGGGCATCCGGCTCTGATCCGTTCCGTGGCGGCGCCGGCCGCGTCACATCCGCCGTGTCCGAGGGCTCACCTGTGTGAACCTGACGACGGGACGCTGTGACCGATGGACGAGAACGAGCGGCCGGCCGAGCGCTGCGGCCCGCGCACTCCACGGTTGCGCTCGTACCGATGAGCCCGGACGACCATCCGATGTGACAGATCGCGCACCGATGAGGTTTCCGCGCCGCGCCCGTCTGTTACAGATGAGATCGACTCACGGAAGGCTGGCGCGATGCGGAAACTGATCTTCGGCATGAACGTGACGGTGGACGGCTACATCGCCGCGCCCGGCGACGACATCGGCTGGAGCGGGGGCGAGGGACCGGACTCCTCGCCGAGCTCCGAGCTGTTCCAGTGGTGGTACGACCAGATGCGGGCGAGCGAGCTGTCCCTGTACGGCCGCAAGCTGTGGGAGGCGATGAGCCCCCACTGGCCGACCGCCGACCAGCGGCCCGGCGCCACCCCGGCGGAGATCGCCTACGCCCGCCTCTGGCGGGACATGCCGAAGGTGGTGTTCTCCTCGACGATCGACAAGGTCGACTGGAACGCCCGCCTGGTCACCGGCGACGCGGTCGCCGAGATCACCAGGCTCAAGGCCGAGGACGGCGGCCCGATGGACATCGCCGGCGCGACGCTCGCCGCGGCGGCCATGCGGGCCGGGCTGATCGACGAGTACGCGATCGTCACGCACCCGGTCCTGGTGGGCGGCGGCACGCCGTTCTTCACCGCGCTGGACAGCTGGGTGAACCTCAAACTGGTCGAGACGCGGGCATTTCCCGGCGGCGTGGCGCTGACCCGGTACGAGGTGCGGCGCTGACCGGGTACGACGTCCGGCGCTGACCCGGTACGAGGTGCGGCGCTGACCGGGTACGACGTCCGGCGCTGACCCGGTACGAGGTGCGGCGCTGAGCACGGGCCGGACGCCCGGCTCGTGAGGCCAGGCCGAGAGGATGCGGTGACGCCCGGCCCGTGCGCCGGACCCGTCGGACGAGGGGCTCGTCCGATCACAGCGTCGCGGGCAGGCCCAGCCATGGTTTGCCGGTGGCGTCGAACCCGGTGAGCTCGGCGATCCTCCCGTCGGCGATGTGCAGGACCGCGATGTTGAACAGACGGTGTTCCCGGTCGCCGGGGGTGCGGAGGTACAGCGCCGCGGCGGGCATGAGGTTGACCGTCGTGGCGATGCAGCGCCAGTCGTCGTAGCCGCGCCGGAAGAGCCCGTGGGAGACCCAGCCGTCCACCGCGTCCTTGGCCGTGACGATCAAGGTGCCCGGGTCGGGCAGCATCGCGAAGCGCAGGTCGTCGCGCAGCAGGGCCGTCAGCCCGTCGAGGTCGTTGCGTTCATGGGCGTCCATGTACGACCTCACCACGCCGCGCTCGTCCCGCGACAGCTCGTGCGTGGCAGGGCTGCGCCAGTCGAGGCGGCGGCCGGGCAGCTGCTCGCGCATCGTCACGCGGGCCCGCTGCAGTGCGCTGGTCACCGATGCGACGGTCAGTTCCAGGACGTCGGCGGCCTTCGACGCCGGCCAGCCGAGGACGTCGCGCAGGATGAACACCGCCCGCTGCCGCGGCGGCAGGTGCTGGACGGCGACGATGAACGCCAGCTCGATCGTCTCCCGCGCCACCACCGATTCCTGCGGGTCCTCCGGGAGCATCCGGTCCGGGTAGGGCTGCAGGTGGCGCAGTTCCGGGCTCGCGTCCGGCAGCTCGGCGGCCACGGGGGTGCGGTGGTTGCGCTTGTCCAGGAAGTCGAGGCAGGCGTTCGTCGCGATCCGGTACAGCCAGGTCCGCAGCGCTGAGTGGCCCTTGAACGACTCCCGCTTGTGCCACGCCCGCAGGAACGTCTCCTGCGTCAGGTCCTGGGCGTCCTCGTAGTTCGCGAGCATCCGGTAGCAGTGCACCTGGAGCTCACGCCGGTGGCGCTCCGTGATGAGCGCGAACCGTGCCGCGTCGTCCGTACGGGCCGCCGCGATGAACGTGGCCGCGTCGTCGCCTGGCAGCCTGGTGTCGGTCATGGTCGTCAATCCTTTCGCGGGTGGCGAGGGGCTGCCAGTACTGACGACGCGGCGAGGCATTTCTGAGCGGTGAACGCCGGGCAGCCGGGTTCGTCGCGCGGCCCTTGACCGGGTCGCGGAGCTGCACGGACGGCTCGACGGCGCGTGAAGGCCCGGAGGACGAGCGGAGCGCCGGCGTCCCGTCGTCAGCTCGGAAGGCGCCAGTTGCAGATGCCCTCGATGCACAGCTCGGTGGTCGTCTCGCCGGGGGCCGGCGCCTTGATCGACACCTTGGCGCCCCACCGGCTGTAGCGGGTGTCGACATGCAGGGTCTTGCCCACCAGTTCGTCGAGGCCGTCGGCGAAGGTGAACGCGCTCCGCACCCTGCTGACCAGGCCCCCGGGGGTCAGCGTGACGGTGTAGGCGAGCCTGGTGTCCGCATCCCACTCCGCGTGGGTCGAGTGCGCCGCCCAGCGGGAAGCCGGCCCGAGCTGCTTGAACGTGATCGTGCCGGTGACGGTGTCCCCGCTCCGCCGTCCGTTCTTCAGCAGGGCGGCCAGGGTCGCGGGCTCGGCCGGGTTGACGAGTTGCTCGTCATAGCCGAGCAACTCGGTGTGCCAGAGGTGCAGCTGATGAGAGTCCTTCCACCAGGTCTTGCCCTTCTTCAGCCATTTCCCTATGAGGCCGCCGGATCGGTAACCGGTGCCGCCGATGTCGTGGTTGAAGCCGATGACACGTTCGCGCCCGTACTCGCCTCCGGTGGTGGTGACGTCCAGGGCCTTGACGCCGCCCTTGGCATCGAGTTCGAAGACTCCGGTGCGCCGGCGTTCCGCTCGTTCGCCGGCGTCGTCCGAAAGGGCGGTCGTCTCGGTGAAGTGCATGCCGTGTCCGGCCGCGAGAACGGCCTTCAGCGCCTGGACGGGGTCCTTGCTCACTGCCTGAGCGGGAGCGGCGCCTGCCGGCAGGGCGGCGCAGGCCACCAGGGTCACGATCATCCGCCTCATGACGGTGATCCTGCCGCGTTCCGATCACGTCCGGAACACGGGCCGGATGCGAGGCGACGCCAGAGCTCCGGCCCCCGGCGCGCGCACTAGTTTGTCCAATTTGTCCAAGCTTCGATCTTGTGGGCGGGTGCGGGCTACAGTGACGACGGCCAGCAGTCAACGGCAGTAAAGGCTGGCCGAAACCCCGAGGAGACGATGAATGAGAAGAACGTGGCCGATGGCGTTGGTGGCGCTCGCCGCTGTCGTCATGGGCGGCGCGACGCCGGCCAGTGGCGACGCCGGCGATCCGGCGACCAGGGCGACGACGGCAACGACAACAACCAAGGCGACGACAACAGCCAAGACGACGGCGGCGAAGGCGGCCGTCTGCGGAAGTTCGTCGCTGGACGGCCCCGCCACACCGCCCGCCGGCGCCGTGGTGGTGCCCGCGGGCGACAACAGCGGCGTGGACTTACGCAAGGCGAACACCACGTACTACTTCGAGACCGGCACGCACACCCTGGAGCCCGCCCAGTACGCCCAGATCCTGCCCGGTGACAACGCCACGTTCATCGGCGCCCCCGGCGCGGTGCTGGACGGGAAGGGCGTGAACCAGTACGCGTTCGGCGACACGGCGACCGGCGTCACCATCCGCCACCTCACCGTCACCGGGTTCGTCGCGCCGCAGGAGGAGGCCGTGGTCAACCACAGCGCCGCCGACGACTGGGTCCTGGAGCACAACACGTTCCGTGACAACTCCGGCGCGGCGCTGATGGCGGGGGCCAGGAACCAGATCCGCGGCAACTGCATCAAGGACAACGGCCAGCTCGGCCTGAACGCGTCCCAGCACGGCGACCACATCACCGGCCTGGTGGTGGCGGACAACGAGGTCACCGGCAACAACACCGACGACTGGGAACACCAGGGCCAAGGCTGCGGATGCACCGGTGGCCTGAAGTTCTGGGCGGTGAACGGCGCCGACGTGACCGGCAACTGGGTGCACCACAACCACGGGCCGGGGATCTGGGCGGACACCAACAACAACGACTTCCTCATCGAGAACAACCTGATCGAGGACAACGAGTCGATCGGGATCTTCTACGAGATCAGCTACAACGCCGTGATCCGGAACAACACCCTCCGTCGCAACACCTGGAAGGCGGGCGCCGAGCGGGCGGCGAAGGGCGACTCCTTCCCCGACGCGGCGATCTACCTGTCCGAGGCGGACGGCGAGCCGCGCATCCCGGCGCGGACCGGCAAGATCGAGGTCACCGGCAACCTGCTCGAGAACAACTGGGGCGGGATCACCGCCTGGGCCAACGCCGACCGGTTCTGCGGCAGCGCAGCCTCGACCACCAGCGACTGCACGCTGATCGTCGGGCCGGCCAACACCTCGAAGTGCGCGGCGCCCGCCATCAAGGACGAGCCGCTCTACACCGACTGCCGCTGGTGGACGAAGAACCTCGACATCCACCACAACACGTTCTCCTTCGACCCCGGCGCCGTCGGCGGCGGCTGCTCGACGCAGTACTGCGGGCAGATGAGCCTGCTGTCCAACTGGGGCACGGCGCACCCGGACTGGTCCCCGTACCTGGGGGAGAAGATCGAGAAGTCGATCGTCCACGAGTCGAACAACTCCTGGCACGACAACACCTACACGGGACCGTGGCAGTTCAGGATCTACGACATGGGCAGGCGCGTCACGGCCGCGGAGTGGGTCGGCCCCCAGTACGGCCAGGACGCCGGCAGCACGTTCGACGGCAAGGCGCCCGAGGTGCCGCCGGTCACCGAGCAGACCTTCGAGGACGTCTCGACGGCGCCCTACTCCGCCTGGTACGGATCCAGCCTGGCGCACCAGACCGGCGACGCGCACGGCGGCACGGGCTCGCTGCAGCTGACCAGCACCGAGGGGTCCGGCAGCGCGGTGGCGCTGGACAAGTACCCCGGGTACAGCGGTGTGATCGCCGGTAAGAGCTACCGCGTGTCGCTGTGGTACCGGGAGGCCGCGGCCACCATGCCCACGGTCGCCTGGAACGTGCGCTGGCGCGACGAGAACGGCTCGGTGCTGCGGACCGACGCCGTCCCCCTGCCGCGGAAGACGGCCTGGACCGAGGCGGCCGGCACGTTCACCGCGCCGACGGGCGCGACCCGCGTCGACTGGACCTTCGTCTGGAGCGCCCCCACCGGGTCCGCGTTCCGGATCGACGACGTGGCGATGCGTTCGGCGGAAACGCAGTAGATCTGTAAGGAGGCCCCAGAAGCAGGGGCCTTGACGTCCGGCAGGACGGCGTCGGCCTGCTCGACGCCGTCGTTCCCGCGCCGAAGCGCAGACGGAGGAGATCGCCCATGCCTGATCGGCCCAGGCTCATGCGGACGGGACGGGCGATGGCGATCGCCACCACCGTCTCAAGGGCCACCGGCTTCGTCCGCACGCTGGCGCTGGTCGCCGCGCTGGGGCTGGGAACCCGGCTGCTGGACGCCTACACCGCGGCGAACGTCACCCCCAACACCGTCTACGAGCTCGTCTTCGGCGGCGCGCTGGCCGGCGTGCTCGTCCCGCTGCTGGTTCGTACGGCCGCCGACCGCGACATCGACGGCGACCTGTTCGCCCAGCGGCTGCTGTCGCTGGTGGTCTACGGCCTCGGAGCCGTGGTGATCGTGACGATCATCGCCGCGCCGTTCATCGTGGACCTCTACGTGCCGGGGTTCAGCCCCGAGCAGCGGCGGCTGGCGGTCGTCCTCACCCGGTACTTCATGCCCCAGATCCTGTTCTACGGAGTGAGCGCGACCCTGGCCGCGATCCTCAACGCCCGCGGCCGCTTCGTCTCGCCCATGTGGGCGCCGGTGGCCAACAACCTGGTCGTCATCGCCACCGCCTCGGCCTTCCTGCTGATCGGCGGCACCGGAAGGCTGGAGTCGCTGACCGGCGTGCAGGTGCTGCTGCTGTCGATCGGCACCAGCGCCGGGGTCGCCGCCCAGATGGCGGTTCTCGTGGTGGCCGGCCGGCGAACCGGGTTCCGGGCGCGGTTGCGCGCCGATCCTCGGGGCATCGGCGTCCGGCGCATCGTCGCCCTGGCCGGATGGACCTTCGCCTCCGTGGCCGCGACCCAGGCCGTCTTCCTCGTGATCACCCGGATCGCCTCGCAGGCCGGGCCCGGCGCCGTCGGCGTCTACTCCAACGCCTACACCCTGTTCCAGCTGCCCTACGCCGTCGTCGCGGTCACCGTCATCACCGCGGTCCTGCCCAGGATGAGCCGGGCGGCGGCCGACCGTGACCTCGCCGGGATGACCGCCGATCTGTCCCGGAGCCTGCGGCTCACCGGCGTGGTGCTGGTCCCTGCCGCCGCAGCGCTCGTCGCGCTCGGCCCGCAGCTGACGACCGTGCTGTTCGCGCACGGCAACGCCTCGCCCGCCGCCGCCCGGCTCACCGGCGCGGTGCTCGCCGCCTACGGCCTCGCCCTCGTCCCCTTCGCCGGCTACCAGATCATGGTGCGCGTCTTCTACGCACTCGGCGACACCCGCACCCCGGCTCTGCTGAGCGTCGGCGTCTCCGCCGTCACCGTCGCCGCCTGCCTGGCCGCCGCACGACTCGCGCCCGGGCCGGACGTGGTCATCGCCCTGGCCGCCTGCTCCGCCGTCGCCTACACCGCCGCGCTGCTGCTCACCGCCCAGTTGCTGCGCCGCCGGATCGGCAGGGTCGACGGACACCGCCTGCTTCGCACCCACGCCCGGATGCTCGCCGCGGCGATCGTCGCGGGCCTCGCCGCGGCCGTCGTCAACCGCGTCCTCGGCGCCACGCTCGGGGCGGACTGGACCGGCTCGCTCATCACCCTCTGCGCCGCGGGCGCGATCGGAGCCGGCCTCTACGCGCTGGCCGCGCGGGTCCTGCGCATCACCGAATTCGGCGCCCTCGCCACCGCCTTCCGGGGGCCCGTCAGGCCTTGACGGCGACCCCGCCGTACATCGAGACCATGGAGTCCTCCACGAGCAGCGCCCGCTCGTCGGGCCGCCACCGGTGCACCGGCACCACACCCGGCTCGATGAGCTCGAACCCGGTGAAGAACTCCTCGATCTGCGCCCTGGTCCGGGCCTTGGACATGATCCCGCGCCGGTTGTACTGGGCGACGGCCTCGCTCACCAGCCTGCTCGGCGCGCTGTCGAGCGTGATGGTGGACAGGGCCAGGAAGCTGCCCGGCGGCAGCGGCTTCATCAGGTGCTCGATGATCGAGCGGACGTCGGAGTCGTCGCGGATGAAGTGCACCACGGCGATCAGGCACAGCGCGACGGGACGGGCGAAGTCGAAGGTGTCGCGGACCTCGGCCGAGCCGATGATGGCGTCCGGGTCGTTCAGGTCGGCCTGGATGTAGCGGGTTCTGCCCTCCGGGGTGCTGGTGAGCAGGGCGCGGGCGTGGACGAGGACGAGCGGGTCGTTGTCCACGTAGACGACCCGGGCGGCGGGGTCGGCCTGCTGGGCCACCTCGTGCAGGTTGGGCGAGGTGGGCAGCCCGGTGCCGATGTCGATGAACTGGTCGACGCCGCGCTCGGCCGCCAGGTGGCGGGCCACCCTGACCATGAAGTCGCGGTTGGCGCGTACGGACGTCGGCATGTAGGGGGCGATCTTGACGACCTCCTCGGCCGCCGCGCGGTCGGCCGCGAAGTTGTCCTTGCCGCCCAGGAGGTAGTCGTAGACCCGTGCCGAGTGCGGCACGTTCGTCTTGAGATCGACCGCCACCTGCCTGTCGCCGGCCACCCCCGCACCTCCACGTTGATCAACTGCCATGTGCCCCACGTTAGCGGGATTCAGGGGGCGGGATCAGGCGAATCCCACCTGGAACAACAACATCCTGGGCTCAGCGAGCAGAGGGCTTGCTCTTCTTGCGGGTGCGGCCGTCGGGGACGGGGGAGCGGCCCGCGGAATGGTCGGCGAACGCCTCGGCCGCCTTGGCGGGGTCGCCGTCGCGCAGCAGCGAGACCAGGCGGCCGTGCTCGTCGGCCATCGCGTGCCAGTCGCCGTCGAAGAGCGGGTCGGCGATGGCGCGCAGCGCGCGCAGGCTCGGTTCGAGCACCTCCCACATCCGGGTCAGGAACGGGTTCCCCGCGATCTGGCTGACCCTGGTGTGGAAGGCGATGTCGATGTCGCGGAACCTGCCGACGTCGTTCATCGCCACGGCCTGGTGCATCTGCTCGACGAGGTCCTCCAGCTCGCCGAGCTGGTCGTCGGTGACCTGCCCGGCGGCGAGCTGGGCGGCGAGGCGTTCGAGCGGCTCGCGCACCTGGCGGGCGTACTCGGCGTGCTCGGTGGAGATCTCGACGACGAAGTTGCCGCGGCGTGGCACGTGCACCAGCAGCCCCTCGCGGGCCAGCTGCTTGACGGCCTCGCGAACCGGCGCTTGACTCACGCCCAGACGGCGCGCGATCTCCGACTCCACCACGCGCTCGTTCGGCGCGAGGTCGCCCTCGACGATGGCCTGGCGGAGCAGCTCGTACACCCGATCGGAGATCAAGGTGGGACGGACCGAGTCTTTGCTCGTGGCCAGTCTGGAGGCGAAGTCACTGTTGGCTTGCCGTGTCGATGCCATGAAGTCCTCATCATGCGATCTCGCGCGTCCCCGATCCCCGCTGTCATGATACGCGATCATCGGTTAGCAGGTATCGATTGTTCGGCCAGCCGGTCCGCCAGCCAGGCGAGCTTGACGGCCTCGTGCGCCGGGCCGCCGCCCTCGTGGTCGTTGAACGGGTAGACGCTGATCCGCTTGCGCGACTGGGGCAGGTCGTGCAGCGCGCCGTAGTGGTTGAAGGCCGCGTACACCGTCGAGGGCGGGCAGATGCGGTCCATGAGGCCGACGGAGAAGAGCGCCGGCGCGTTGGCCCGGCGGCCGAGCGTCGCGCCGTCGAAGTACGACAGGGTGCGCATCGCCGTCCCGGCGTGCTCCCGGTGCAGCTTCACGAACCGGGTGAACTCCACGTACGGCGGCTGGTCGGTGAACGTCGTCGCCCGCCCGAAGTGGCACAGGAACGGCACGTCCGGCATGACGGCCACGAGATCCGGGACGAGCCCGGCCGCGGCCAGGGCGATCCCGCCGCCCTGGCTGGTCCCGGTCACCGCGACCCTGGACGCGTCCACCTCCGGATGCGTGCGCACCGCCGCGACGGCCCGCACGGCGTCGGTGTACAGGCGGCGGTAGTAGTACCGCTCGGGGTCGAGCACGCCGCGGGTCAGGAAACCGGGGGCCGCGACGTCGCCGGTCGCCGGGTCGGGGTCGGGCGTCTCCGCGCCCTGGCCGCGGGTGTCCATGACGAAGTGGGCGTAACCGGCGCACGCCCAGAGCCGCTTCTCGTGGGCCACGCCGCGGCCGCTGCCGTACCCCAGGTACTCCACGACGGCGGGAAGCGGGCCGGTCCTGGTCACCGGCAGGTGCAGCCAGCCCTTGACGGGATGGCCGCCGTAGCCCGCGAACGTGACGTCGAAGGTGTCGATCGTGGCCAGCCCGTTCGGCACCGGCTCGGCCGTCATGGCGAGGTCGATGCCATCGGCGCCGGCGAGCGTCTTCGCCCAGAACGCATCGAAGTCCGCCGGTTCCGGCAGGGGCGGCAGGTACCGTTCGAGCTGGTCCTGGGGGAGGTCGAAATGGGCCATCGATTAACCAATCATCGCTTATCGATCAACTGTCGCATCGAAGCAGGGGCTCAGGAGCGTTGTCAACCGGGGGTGCCAGGCGGTACGCGCGTTCGGCGGTGGTGCGCAGCACCCGTTCGCGCTCCCCGGCCGTCAGCCCGGCGAGCCCGAGCGTCGCCAGCTCCAGCGACTCGGCGCGGGACCCGCGGGGCAGGCAGATCGGCCAGTCGGAGCCGACGACGCACCGATCGGGACCGAACGTCTCGACCACGTGGGCGACCAGGGCGGCCACCCGTCCCGGCGGCACGCCGTGCTGCTGGGTGAGCAGGCCGGAGATCTTCATGATCACGTTCGGGGTGCGGGCCGCCCGCCGCACGTGGTCACGCCACTCGCCCGGGTCGGCCGCCAGCAGGTTCGGCGGGTTGCCGAGGTGGTCGACGACCACGGTCAGCTCCGGGTGCCGCGCGGCGACCTCGGCCGCGACGCCGACCGCGGCGGCGTGCAGGTTGAGTTCGAGCGCCACCCCGAGCCCGGCCAGCACGGGGACGAGCGCGCGGGCCGAGGCGGGCGTGGCCGCCCACGAGGGGCCGCCGAGCCGCATCCCGTTGGGCCGGGCCTCGTCCATGAGGTCCCGGAACCGGGACGGCTCGATCCCGGCGTGGACGTTGAGGTTGCCGACGTGCCCGGCGATCAGCCCGGGGTGACGCAGGCGCAGGTCGCGCAGCCGCCACGTCTCGCCGCGGTCGCCCCTGGACGCCTCGACCAGGATCGTCCCGGTCAGGCCGAGGCCGTCGCCCGCCGCGGCCAGGTCGCCGGTGGTGAACGACCGGTGATGGGGTGACTCCGGCGTGATCCACGGATAGCCGCCGTCGAGGTCCCAGAGGTGGGCGTGGCAGTCGATCACCTGTGCTCCGTATGTTCGGCCAGTATTGACACGTTGATCCGAGCTCATGATGATTCTAATCATCGGCTATCGATCAGCGATTACAGGTGTTCTCATGCGCATGGAAGCAAGACTCCCCGGCGGCGCGGCAGAGGGCGGTGGCGGGAGGTGACGGCCTTCGACGCCGCGCGCGTGCCGGAGGTGCGGGCCTCCCGCGGACTGACGACCCCGCCGCGGTGGGCCGTGCTGGAGCGGGAGCTGTTCGCCGTCCAGGACAAGGCGTGGCGGATCTTCTCCGACCGCTACACCGAGGACGACGGCCGGCTGGTCTTCCGCGACAGGCTGGGGGAGGGGCTCGACGGCCGCGACGGGGTGGACGACTTCTACGAGGCGTTCTTCAACTGGCCGACGCTCTACCTGCTCGGCGGCAGCGCGGACGTCCTGACGGCGGCGCGACGCCACTGGCGGGGCGTCACCGCCCAGCTGACCGGGATGGGCATGCTGGTCGAGGAGTTCGAGCGCGGCTACGACTGGTTCCACCAGGGCGAGGGCATGCTGCTGTTCTACGGGCTCTGCCTCGCTACGCCCGGCGACGGCGAGCTCAGGGAGCTGGCCGGGCGCTTCGCCGACCTCTACCTGCCCGGCGGCCCCAACTACGACCCCGAGCACCGGGTCATCCGCGCGCCGCACAACGGCGCCGCCGGCCCCCGCTGGGGCTTCAGCGACCACGACGTGTACTTCCCGTGGAGCCTGGCCCTGCGCCCCTACGGGCTGCCGCTCGACTGGATCGACGAGGCCGCGCCCTTCGACGACCTGGCCGCCGACCCGGCGCGGGCCCGCGCGTACGGCCGCGTGATGTGGGAGCGCATGGGACGCGGCGACACGATCGTCAACCTCTGCGCGACCAGCCTCGTCACCAACGCCTACCTGCTCGGCGGCGAGTCGCGCCACGCCGACTGGGTGGTGGAGTACGTCGACGCCTGGCGGCGGCGGCTGGACGGCCGCGACGTCGTCCCCGACAACGCCGGCCTGCACGGCGTGGTCGGCGAGCACCTCGACGGCCGCTGGTACGGCGGCCACTACGGCTGGTCCTGGCCCCACGGCCTGCCGCCCGTCGGGACGGCGGCGATCGTCGGCGCCTCCAACGCGACGTTGCTGACGGGCGACGCCTCCTACCTGGACCTGGCCCGCAACCCGCTGGACGTCGTGCTCGGCCGGGCCGAACGACGCCGCCCCGCCGACGTCTCCACCATCACCAGGCGCTGGCGGCCCCACCTGCGCGGGCTGGAGCACGAGCCGACCCTCATGGCGCCCATGCGCCACGACGATTCCGGCTGGTTCGACCACAACATCATGCCGACCCAGCTCCCCGTGGCCCTGTGGCAGTTCAGCCGGGCCGCCGCCGACCGGGAGCGCGTCGACCGGCTCCGCGAGGAGGCGAGCTGGGACTGGACGGCGGTGCACACCCAGCGCACCAAGGAGGAGTCCGGGCACGAGGAGCCCTGGTACGAGTACCTCGCCGGCCGCAACCCCGGCTTCCCCGAGCGGATGCTGCGCAGCGCCATCGACACCTGCGCCCAGCGGCTGGAGTCCATCGCGGCCGACCCGGTGGACCCCGCCGTCGGCCCCGACGCGTTCGGCATCCACGACTGGCAGGACCGCAACCCGGTCGTCACGGAGGCGCTGCTGCAGCTGACCACCGGATCGCCGCAGGTGCTCTACAACGGCGCGCTGGCGCAGATGCACCTGCGGTACTTCGACGCCGGGGAGCGCCGTCCGGGCCTGCCCGCCGACGTCGCCGCGCTGGTCACCGGCATCGACGCCGGCCACACCGTGGTCGAGCTGGCCAACCTCGGCGACGCGCCGCGCGCGCTCGTGGTGCAGGCGGGCACGTTCGCCGAGCACGTCATCCACGAGGTCCGCGCCGACGACGGGCCGCCCACGCCCGTCGAGGGGCCGTACGTCCACGTGCGGCTGCCGGGCTCGACGCACGTACGGCTCACCCTCACGATGACGCTGCGCGGCGGGAGACCCACGTACGAGGCTCCGCCGATGGAGGTGCGGCGATGAAGGCCGGGCTGCCGCGGCTGGGCCTCGGCACCGCCCCCATCGGCAACCTGTTCCAGGACGTCTCCGAGCAGGACGCGGCCGCCACGGTGGCCGCCGCCGTCGAGGAGGGCGTCACCTACTTCGACACCGCGCCCCGCTACGGGCACGGGGTCGCCGAGGAACGGCTCGGCCGCGCGCTCGCCGCTCACGGCGGGGCCGCCGAGCCGGTGATCTCGACCAAGGCGGGCTGGCTGCTGCGCCCCGGGCAGAGGGTGGTCACCGACTGGACCGAGCGCGGCATCCGCCGGTCGCTGGAGTCCAGCCTGGAACGGCTCGGGCGGCCCTCCGTCGACATCCTGTACCTGCACGACCCCGACGACTTCCCCGAGGACGTGCGCCGTACCGCCTACCCGGCCGTGCGCAGGCTGCGGGACGAGGGGCTGGCCGGCGCGGTCGGCTTCGGCATGAACCACAGCGAACCGCTGGCCGCGTACGTGGCCGAGTTCGACGTGGACGTCGTCCTCATCGCCGGGCGGTTCTCGCTGCTCGACCACGACGCGCTGACGACCCTGCTGCCGCTGTGCCTGAAGACCGGCACGGCGGTGGTCGTGGGCGGCGTCTTCAACACCGGGCTGCTCGCCGACCCGCGTCCGGAGGCCATGTTCAACTACCGGCCGGTGTCGGGCGGCGTGCTCGCGCGGGCCGAGCGCTGCCGGGCGGTCTGCGCGGAGTTCGGGGTGCCGCTCGCCGCGGCGGCCGTCCAGTTCCCCTTCCTCCATCCCGCCGTGCGGTCGGTCGTGGTGGGCTGCCGGTCGGCGGCCGAGGTGAAGGGGAACGCGGCCGCCGCGCGCACGGAGATCCCGCCGGAGCTGTGGCGCCGGCTCGCCGAGGAGGGGTTCGTCCCTCCGGAGCTGCTGGACGGGCAGGGGTAGCCCTCGGCGGGGCGGGTTGTCCGCCCCGCCCCGTCGCTCAGTCGTTCTCGCGAGCGGCCAGGTACTCGGCCAGGCCGGCTCCGGTCAGCGGGTAGTAGTCCGACAGCCGGCCGCCCTCGTCCAGGCGGCGGCGGGCGAACTCCTCGCGGTCCTGGTGCAGGAGGGAGTCCTCGGCCACCGCCATGGCGCTGCCCTGCGGGACGACGACCGCTCCGTCCTCGTCGGCGACGATCAGGTCGCCGGGCGTCACCAGCGTGCCGCCCACCCCGACCGGGACGTTGAAGGCCGAGGGGAACAGCTCGGCCTGCGAGGCGTAGTGCGGCGTCACCCCCGTGCACCAGATCGGCACGCCGAGCGCGCGCACCCGGGCGGCGTCGCGCACCCGCCCGTCCACGACGATGCCGGCTCCGCCGCGCAGCTTGAAGTAGCGGACCAGCATGTCGCCGAGGCAGCCGGTGAAGTGGCTGGCCTGCGCGGAGATGACCAGCACGTCGCCGGGCCGGATGGATTCCAGCACCCCCCACAGCGCGGTCTTGCGCTCGGCGTCCTCCTGGCCGGTGCCGGAGAAGACGTCCTCGCGCTGGGGCAGGAACTGCAGGGTCACGGCGCCGCCGGTGATCCGCACGCCCGGCTCCCTGTGCAGGGGGACGGGGCCGTCGATGAAGGTCCGGGTTATGCCCATCTGGTGGAGCTTGGCGCAGGCGGTGGCGGCGCTCACGTCCGCGAGGGCGTCCACCAGGCTCGCGCCGGGCCGGACGAAGGGCGAGGCGTGCGCCGGTCCCAGCATCGTCTCGTAGACGCCCGTCTCGGGTGCTCCGACATGCCCGTTCGTGCTCATTTCTGCCCCATCCCCATACATCGACAATTATCGCCTATCGATGGTAGATGTAACTGCCGACCGATGAGAGCTGTCAACCGTGAGAGGAGACCGGGATGCCGGCGGGGCCGACGGAGTGGTTCGAGGAAGCGCGGTTCGGGATGTTCGTCCACTTCGGGCTCTACAGCCTCGCCGCCCGGCACGAGTGGGTGCGCAGCCGGGAGAAGATGCCGGACGCGGACTACGACCGCTACCTGGAGCAGTTCGATCCCGACCTGTTCGACGCGGCCGAGCTCGCCAGGACCGCCCGCGCCGCCGGGATGCGCTACGCGGTGCTGACCGCCAAGCACCACGACGGGTTCTGCCTGTTCGACTCCGCGCTCACCGACTACACCAGCGCCCGCGCGACCGGCCGGGACCTGGTCGCCGAGTTCGCCGCGGCCATGCGGGCCGAGGGCCTGCGCGTGGGGCTCTACTACTCGCTGCTCGACTGGCGTCACCCCGACTTCACCATCGACCGGTACCACCCGCTGCGCGACAGCGCGCCGCCGGACGCGAACGCCACGCGCGACATGGCCCGCTACCGGGCGTACCTGCACGGGCAGGTACGCGAGCTGCTGACCGGGTACGGCCCGATCGACCTGCTCTTCTTCGACTTCACCTACCCGGCGAAGGGGCCCGCCGACTGGGGCGCGGAGGAGCTGATGGCGACCGTGCGCGCGCTGAGCCCGCAGATCGTGGTGAACGACCGCCTCGGCATCCCCGGCGACTACGTCACGCCCGAGCAGTACCAGCCCGACCGGCCGCTCACCCGCGACGGCGTCCAGGTCATGTGGGAGGCGTGCCACACGCTCAACGGCTCCTGGGGCTACGACCGCGACAACCACGACTACAAGGACCCGGCGCTGCTGATCCGGATGCTCGTCCAGTCGGTCGCGTGCGCCGGAAACCTGCTGCTCAACGTCGGTCCCACCGGCCGGGGCGCGCTCGACCCGCGGGCCCGGCACACGCTGGCCGCGATCGGGGAGTGGATGTCCCTGCACGCCAGGGCCGTGCACGGCGCGGGGCCGAGCGCGTTCACCCCGCCGCCCAACGCCCTCTACACCCAGCGGGCCGGCCGCCTCTACCTGCACCTGCTGTCCTGGCCGCTCAAGCACGTCCACCTGCCCGGCCTCGCCGGGCGCGTGCGCTACGCCCAGTTCCTCCACGACGGCTCCGAGGTGCGCTTCCACCAGGCGGACGGAGACCTGCACGAGCACAACAACCTCGCCCTGCCGGGCCAGCCGCCGGGCACGCTGACGCTGACCCTGCCCGTCGCCGCGCCCGACGTGCCGCTCCCGGTCGTCGAGCTCGTGCTGCGCGACGACGATGGTTCCTGACGTCACCGCGCGGCCGGTGTGGGACGCGGTGCCCGCCGAGGCCCGCGACGCCGTCCTGGCCGCCGCGGCCGAAGAGCTGGCCCGCCCGGCCCCGCGCCTGTCCGCGGACGACTGGGCCCGGACGTTCCGCGACGGGGCGCGGGCCGTCCACGAGGACGAGGCGCGGCGGCTGCGCGAACGCGTGGACGTCCTCGCCCTCGCCGCCGTGCTCACCGGCGAGGTGGCCCCCGCGACCGCGCCCCCCGGAGCCTGCCCGCACCTGGACGCCGTCGTGGACGGGCTGATGGCGCTCGCCGAGACGAGCACGTGGTGCTGGGCGCCGCACGATCGCGGGGCCGCGGCCCGCGGCGAGGTCGTGCCCGACCCCGACGACCCCTTCCTCGACCTGGGCGCGGCCGAGATCGCGGCGCTGTTCGCCTGGACCGGCCACGCGCTGGGCCCGCATCTGGACATCAGGGCGCCGGGGCTGCGCCGCAGGTTGCGCCGCGAGGCCGACCGGCGGGTGCTCACCCCGTTCGAGCGGGTGCGCGACTGGCACTGGATCGGCCGCGACGGCCGGGCGAACAACTGGAACCCCTGGATCCACGGCGCCGTCCTGGCGGCCGCGCTGCTGCTCTGCGACGACGCCCGGCGGCGCGAGCGCCTGGTACGCCTGGTCGCCGAGGGGCTGGACCACTACGTCACCGGGCTCCCCGACGACGGCGGGATCGACGAGGGCATCGCGTACTGGTGGCAGGGGGCGTGCCGGCTGCTGGAGGCGCTGGACCTGCTGGACGACCCCGGCCCGCCGGTGCTGCCCGCCCTGCTGGCCTACCCCCGGCGCATGCATCTCGGCGCGGACTGGTACGTCAACACCGGCGACGCCCCCGCCCGGCTCTCCGGCGAGCGGCCGTGGCAGGTGCTCTTCCGCTGGGGCGAGCGCCTGGGGCAGCCGGAGACCGTGGCGTACGCGGTGGCCGCCGCACGCCGCTCCGGCGGCGTCGTCCAGCCGAGGGCCGGGCTCGGGCGCGCCATGACCGCGCTGGCCGACCGGCGATGGTGCCGGGCGGTCGCGGCCGGCGGGACGCCGGACGGCTCGCCCTGGCTGGCCCGCGAGTGCTGGCTGCCGCGCATCCAGGTCATGGTCGCGCGCGAGCGGGCCGGGAGCGCGGACGGGCTGACCGTGGCGGCCAAGGCCGGCCACAACGGCGAGCACCACAACCACCTCGACGTCGGCTCCTACTGGGTGGCGCTGGACGGACGGCCGATGGTCGTGGACGCCGGCCAGCCGACCTACACCGCCGCGACGTTCGGCCCGCGCCGCTACGAGGAGTGGCCGTTCCAGAGCGCCTGGCACAACGTGCCCGAACCGGGACACGGGCAGCTCCCGGGGGAGGAGCACGGCGCGCGGGACGTCGCCGTCCGGCTCGGCGAGGGCCAGGCCGTCCTGCGGGCGGACCTGAGCGCCGCCTATCCGGCGGGCCTGCTCACCCGCTGGGAGCGCGTCGTGCGGCTGGTCCGCGACGGCCCGGAGCCGTACGTCAGCGTGGCGGACGCATGGGCCGCGGGCCCGCGGACCGTGCTGTTCCGGCACCTTCTCGCCGGCGAGGTCGAGTGCCGGCCGGGCCGGGCGGTCGTCACGGCGGACGGGGGACCGCCGCTCGAACTGCGCTGGGACGCCGCCGCCGGCACCGCGTCGGTCGAGCACCGGGACATCGACGACCCGCGCCTCGCGCGCAGCTGGGGCTCCCGGCTGACCCGGCTCACGCTGGCCGTCACCGGCCCGGGGAGCGGCGGCCGGTTCGCCGTGAGCTTTCGCCGGCACGCACGAAATGACTCTTGAACAAGTTAGGTATGCCACATAACATCACCTATCGATAGGCGATGGATGTTGACGGTGGTCGAGGTCGCCGCGTCGATCGTGTCGAGCCGTCACGCCGTCCGCCACGCCGGCCCGCGCAGCCCGACCCCCTCACTCAGGTGGCCCCCGGGCGGGCGGCTGCCGAAGACGGCCAGTCCACCCCGACCTTCCACCGGTCATGACTATGCAATTGGAGCGTGCAGCGGATATGGGAACACAGTTGCGCCGGGCGTGCGCGGTCGCGGTCGCCGCGACCACCGTGGTGGCCGCGGCCACCGCCTGCGGCGGCGAGGACCCGGCGCAGGCCGGCGCCACGACTCTGCGGATCATCGTCAACATCAGCCCGAACCTGACCGAGCAGTACTGGAAGGGGCTGTTCGCCAAGTACGAGCAGAGCCACCCGGGGGTGAAGGTCAACCTGGAGCTCACCGGGACCGTCTCGGCGACCGCCAAGCTCACCCAGGACCTCGCCGCCGGAGACCCGCCGGACATCGCCCAGCAGATCACCCCGACGAAGGAGAACGCCGCCCTGTTCGCCGACCTCACCGGCGAGGCGTGGACCGGCCAGACCCCGCTGGCCGACCAGTACGCCGTGGACGGCAAGCGCTACCTGGTCGGCGTCGGCCAGCAGATCCAGTCGCTCGTCTTCTACAACAAGGCCGCCTTCGCCAAGGCCGGTCTCGACGCCACCGCCGTCAAGACGCTCGACCAGTTCCAGGACGCCATGGCCAAGCTGAAGAGCGCCGGTTACACGCCGCTGCAGAGCGCCGGGCAGTGGGTGCCGGGAGCGCAGTTCTCGCTGATCGCCGACTCCGGCGTGCTCACCGCCGACCCCGACTGGACGGTCAAGCGCAAGCAGAACCAGGTCTCCTTCGCCACCGGCGACTACCTGAAGTACCTCCAGCGCTTCCGGAGCTGGATCGACCAGGGCTACCTCGACAAGAGCGCGCTCGGCCTGACCTACGCCGACGGGCAGACGGCCTTCCTCGACGGCAAGTCCGCGATGTACGTCATGGGCTCCTTCTTCGTCCCGGCCGCCGACGCGGCGAAGAAGAGCGACGAGATCGGCGTCTTCTCCATGCCGTCCGACGGCTCCCACCCCACCGCCCAGTACGGCAACATCGCCAGCCCGTACGTCGTCGTCAACGCCTCCAAGAACAAGGCCGCCGCGATCGACTTCGTGAAGTGGCTGGTCACCGACCCCGCCGCGATCGAGAGCCAGCTCGCCGCCGACGGCAACCTGCGCAAGGGCTTCACCTACAAGATGTCCAGCCTCGGCACGCAGGTCCAGAAGATCCTTGAGGAGGCGCCGTCCGTCCTGGTCAAGTCGGGCGAGCGCCAGCCGGTCGAGGGCTATCCGGCCGAGCTCAACACGCAGGTGCAGAAGCTGTACACGGGCGCCACGGCCGAGCAGGTCGCCGCCGGTTTGGACAAGTGGTGGAACTCGCAGAGCTGACCCGGCGGCCGGAGCGGCAGGCGTCCGAGCCCCGGCGCCCGCGCCGCGAGTGGCTGCCCGCCAGGTACCGGGCAAGGGCGGTGACCTTCGGGCTCGTCGCGCCGTCCGTGCTGGTCTACACGGTGATGACCGTCGTCCCGGTGGGCGTGGCGGTCTATCTCAGCCTGACGGACTGGAACGGCTTCTCCGAGGCGGTGTTCATCGGCTTCGAGAACTACCTGCACCTGTTCGACGACCCGAGCTCGACCGGCGCCTGGTACGTGACCGCCCTCGTCGCCGTCACCGGCACCCTGCTCATGATCGGCGGCGGCCTGGCGTACGCGCTGCTGCTGAAGGAGCGCTCGCGGACGAACTCGTTCTTCCGCACGCTCGCCTACTACCCGCACGTGATCAGCGCGCTGATCCTCGGCTTCCTCTGGGCCGCGATCCTCGGCACGAACGGCGCCGTCAACAGCACGTTGCGGCACTTCGGCATCGGGCCCGTCGGCTTCCTGTTCGAGGAGAACCTCGCCCTGGTCTCGCTCATCGCGGTGATCGTGTGGGCCGGATTCGGGTTCAACGTCGTGCTGTTCGTCGCCGCGCTCCAGACGGTCCCCGCCGAACTGCTGGAGGCCGCGGCGATCGACGGCGCGACCCGGCGCCAGGCCAACCTGCGGGTGGTGATCCCGATGATCTCCCCGGTGGTGACCGTGGCCACCGTGCTGAACCTCATCGGCCTGATCAAGACCTACGACCTGGTCGTGAGCCTCACGAACGGCGGGCCCGCGGGCGCCACCCAGACGTACTCGTTCCTCATCCTGGCCAGGTCCTTCGAGGGGACGAAGGTCGGTTACGCCAACGCGCAGGCCGTGTTCCTCATGGTCGTGTGCGCCGGCCTCGCCCTGCTGGTGACCGCCGCGCGCAACCGGCAAGACCGGGCCACGACGAGTTAGGGGACGGCGATGATCGAACAAACGGAAGCCGGCCACGGCAGGCGCCGCTCCTTCGTGCGCCCGGTCATGCTGGCGCTGCTGCTGGTGGCCATGACCGTGCCGGTCTACCTGCTCGTGGTCAACAGCTTCAAGTCCCAGGACGACATCCTCGGCAACCCCTTCTCCCTCCCGTTCGGCGACCTCACCTTCGAGTACCTCGCCAACGCCGTCGACAGCCCCCAGTACAACGTGATCCGCAGCTACGGCTTCACGCTGTTCCTCGTCGTCGTCGTGGACGTCCTGTGCATCCTGCTGGCCGGCCCGGCGGCGTACGCGATCGCGCGCAGCCTCAGCCGCCGCTCGCAGCTGCTGCTGCTGTACTTCCTCGCGGGCACGTTCATCCCGGGCGCCGCGCTGGTGATCCCGGTGATCTACGTGCTGCGCTCGGTCGGCCTGGCCAACACCGTGGCCGGGCTGGTGGCCCACGACGTGGCCTCGACCCTTCCGGTGAGCATCTTCCTGTTCGTCGGCTTCATCCGGACCATCCCGGCCTCCATCGACCAGGCGGCGATGATCGACGGCGCGGGCCGGCTGCGCACGTTCTGGACGATCATCTTCCCGCTGATGCGGCCCGCGGTGGTCACCGTGCTGATCCTCAACTCGATCGGGATCTGGAACGACTTCGTCAGCCCGCAGATCCTGCTCAGCCCCGGCTCCGGCCGGTACACGGTGACGACCGCCATCTACGCCGGGATCAGCCAGTACTCGACCGACCTGACGAGGGTCTTCCCCAACCTGCTGCTGGCGGTGGCACCGGTCGTCATCTTCTTCGTCTACATGCAGCGCCACATCATCAGCGGCCTCACGGTCGGCGCGGTCAAGGGCTGAACGGCCCGTCACGGAAAGAAGGACCATGACGTTCTTACGCAATCGGCGGCCGCTCGCGGCCATGGTGATCGCGACGGTGATCGCGACGGTGCCGGCAGCCCTCCCGGCCGTCCCGGCGGCGGCCGAGCAGGGCGCGAGCGCGGGCGGCACCACCTACCACGTCGCGCCGTGGGGCAGGGACTCGGCCGACGGCCGGTCGGCCGCGACGGCCTACCGCCGCATCCAGCGGTGCGCCGACGTCATGACGCCCGGCGACACCTGCCTGATCCAGTCGGGCACGTACGAGGAGACCGTGGTGCCCGCCAGGCCGGGCGCCGCTGGACTGCCCATCACCTACCGGGCGGCCCCCGGCGCGCGCGTGACGGTGAGCGGCGCCAGGCGGATCAGGGGCTGGTCCCCGGTCACCGGCCGGGACCTGGCCCGCATCGCGCGGTCGGACCCGTACGCGGCGGGCTCGCCCTTCGCCCAGGCCGTGCGCGACGGTCACGTCCACAGCGCCCGCGCCGACCTCGGGCCCGACGTCACGACCGTGCAGACCTTCACCGACAAGCGGATGAACGTCGAGGCCCAGTGGCCCTACCCCGGCCTCGACCTGCTCGAACCCGCGGTGCGGTACGCCGGCCCGGGCAGCGCGGCGGCCACCGTCGCCGACGACGCGCTGACCCGCCCGGCCGGCTACTGGAACGGCGCCCGCGTGACGACGAACTACTGGTACATCACCGCGACCTCCACGATCAAGAGCTCCGACGTGGGCTCGGTCGAGCTCGACGTGGCGCCGCCGTGCGTCCACAAGGTGGTGCCGAAGGACACCCGGTACGCGCTCGCCGGCAAGATCGGCGAACTCGCCCACCCCGGCACCTGGTTCTACGACCCGGCAGGCAAGCGGCTCTACCTGTACAGCGAGGACGACCCCAACCGGCACGTGATCGAGGCCAAGGCCCGCACGCTGGCCTTCGACCTGCGGAACGCGAGCCACACGACGATCGCCGGCCTCGGCCTGTTCGCCGCCACCATCGAGACCGGGCCGGGCAGCAGCCACGTCGTGATCGACGGGATCACCGGCACGTACCTGTCGCACTACACCGACATCACGCGCGGCGCCGCAGACTGCGGCTCCACCGTCACCCGCGGCGTCGCCGACACCGGCATCGTGCTCAACGGCACGGACAACAAGGTCGTCGGCAGCGACCTGTCATTCAGCGCCGGCAACGGCATCGCGCTGCGCGGCATGCGGAACACCGCGACGAACAACGTCATCCACGACGTGGACTACCTGGGCACCTACGCGGCCGGCGTCGCCGTGCAGGGCAACAGCCAGACGGTCACGCACAACACCATCTACCGGGTCGGCCGCAGCGGCGTGAACCTGCAGTGGGACGACGCCGCCGGCGGCACGCCGGGACCGGACCGCATCGCCTACAACGACATCTCCCGGTACGCCCGGCTGAGCCTGGACGTCGCCGCGGTCTACACCTGCTGCGGCTCCGACATGCTGGGCACCTCGATCGACCACAACGTGCTGCACGACCCGGCGCCGAGGTGGGGCGCCACCAAGTTCGGGGTCACCGGCGTCTACGCCGACAACGGGCAGAGCAACATCACCATCGCCGCCAACGTGGGCTGGGGCAACCCCGAGGGGACCGTCATGCTCAACGGCCTCGGCGGCGGCTCGCGCAACAACGGCGTCTACAACAACACCGGCGGCATGACGATGTTCTACGTCAAGGAGCCCGGCAACTCGACCGGCACCAAGGTCTACAACAACATCGGCCCCATCCGCGGCCTCGACGGCGCCACGAACGGCGGGATGGTGCTGTCCAACAACCTGCCGGCCGACGTCGACCCGCTGTTCGTCGACCCGGCCGGGCGCGACTACCGGCTGTCGGAGGCGTCCCCGGCGCGCAACCAGGCGATCCCGCTGCCCGGCGTCAACGACGGCTCCACCGACCCGCTCCCGAGCCTCGGCGCCTACCAGTACGGCGCCCCCAAGTGGGTGGCCGGAGCGACCCGGTAGGAGGGCCGGGCTCGGATCGGGTTCGCCGGCCGGCGTCCGTGGCCGCCGCCACGGGCGCCGGGTCCGGTGCGCGGTGTCCTCCGGGACGCCGTCACAGAGGGCGGTGCATGATGTGCAGGCCGACGTAGCCCTTCGCCGGGCTCCGGAAGCCCTCCGGCACGGTGCACAGCACCTCGAACCCGAGTTTCCGGTACAGCCGCACCGCCGTCTCGTTGGTCTCCACGACCGCGTTGAACTGCATCGAGCGGAAACCGTTGGTGCGGGCCCACTCGATCGTGTACTCGCACAGCGCGCGGCCCACACCGCGTCCGGAATGCGCTGGATCGACCATGTAGCTGGCGCTGGCGACGTGCGAGCCGTTGCCCATCTGGTTGTTGTTCATCTTCGCGGTGCCGAGGATCGTCCCGTCGTCGTCGACGGCGACGACCGTGCGGTTGGGGGCCGGCAGCAACCACCAGCCGCGCCCCTCCTCCCGGCCGAGGTCGAGCGGATAGGTGAAGGTCTCACCGGCGGCGACGATCTCGCGGAAGAACGGCCAGATGGCCGACCAGTCGTCCACGGTGGCTTCCCTGATCAGCATCCGCCCAATATACCGGCGGCGGCCAGGCGTCAGGAGAGCCGCCGGAGCGCCGCGATGCTGCCACCCTTGTGCCATGGTTCGCACCTCACTGATCGCATGCTGCTTAGCCGTCTCGCTCACCGGTTGCGCGGGGGACCCGGTGCCGGCGGCGTCGTCCGGGTCCGCCCGGCCGGAGCCCGCCGCCGCCCCGCAGACCCCCGTGCAGCAGAGCAGCGTTCCCGGCACGCAGCGGTACTACGCCACCGAACTACGACCCGGCGACTGCGTCGAACCCCTTCCCCAGACGTACCTGGTGACCATCGTCCCCTGTCACGTGCCGCACTCGGCCGAGTTCGCCACCACGTACGTCCTGCCGCAGGGGCCGTACCCGGAGGCGGACATGGCGCGCCTCGCGGAGAACGGCTGTCTTCCCAGGATGCGCGTCAAGAAGCCGAAGAAGGACGAGATCGGGCTGGCGTGGCTCGCGCCGGCCCCGGGGGACTGGCCGCGTTACCGGACCGTGTACTGCCTGGCCGTACGCGTGGACGGGCGGAAGGCGACAGGACGGGTGGTCGAGTGACCACCCGTGCGCGGGTCAGGTGGACTTGATGAAGGTGTGCAGGTCGTCGTTGAACCGGTCGCGGTGGGTGACGAACAGGCCGTGCCCGCCGGTCGGGTACTCCAGGTAGGTCGCCCCGGGAACCAGCCCGGCGGTGCGCCGCCCGCTGACGGCCACCGGCACGGAGGCGTCGGCCGCCCCGTGCACGACCAGCGCGGGCACGGCGATCTCGGCCAGCGAGGCCCGGTGGTCGAAGGTCATCGCGGCCCGCTGGTACTGGCGGATCGCCCACGGCGAGACCTCAAGGCACTGCCGCAGCGTGAAGTCCACCTGCGCGGGGGAGACCTCGTTGCCCAGGTGCGTGGCGAAGAACGCCTGCGCCCGCTGGGCCAGCCACTTGGGACGGTCGGCGTCCAGGGCCGCCATCGACGCCTCCAGCACGGCGCCCGGCACACCCTCGGGGTTGTCGTCGGTCCGCCACAGGAACGGCAGCATCGCCGAGACGAACGCCACCCGCGCGACGCGCTCGTCGCCGTGGCGGTCGAGGTACCGGGCCACCTCGGCGCCGCCCATGGAGTGACCGACCAAGGTGATGTCACGCAGGTCGAGCAGCTCGATCAGCTCGGCCAGGTCGTCGGCGCCGGTGTCCAGGTCGTAGCCCGTCGAGGGACGGTCCGAGCGGCCGTGGGCCCGCCGGTCGAGGGCGACGCAACGGTAGCCGCGCTCCACGAAGTACGGGATCTGGTACTCCCACATGTCCGCCGAGAGCATCACGCTGGCGGCGAAGACGATGGGCTTGCCCTGGCCGTAGTCCTCGTAGGCGAGGCGGGTGCCGTCCGTGGTCTCGAAGAACATCTCATGACTCCTTATGTCGTGCGATGTCTTGAGCTTTTCAGGCGGAGGTAGGGGCGGCAATTACGTCCCGGGTAAGCGTGCGCGGATCGCCGCCGGTGCATGTTGACGCTGTTGGCGCCGCGTGTTGTGATCCACACAGGCGTATTTCGTACTTGTTCAGTATGAAATGAGGCGGTCATGAGGCTCCTCCGGAACGCGGTCGCGGTGGTCATGCTCCTGGTGAGCGCGGCGGGCATCCAGGCCGCGCGGAGCGGACCGGCGCAGGCGGCTCTGCCCACCGCTCTGCCCACCGCCGCCGTCGCGCTCGGCGACAGCTTCATCAGCGGGGAGGGCGCGGGCGACTACCAGCCCGTCGTCGACGCCTCCGGTACGGCACAGGCCTTCCCCGGCTGGTCGGCGGCCAACAGCAACGCCTACTTCTGTCACCGGTCGGCGAACGCCTCGGTGTTCACGGCGTCGCTCCCGGGCATCCAGCAACGGTTCAACCTCGCCTGCTCGGGCGCCCAGCCCGCCGACATCGCCGCCCCCTCCAGCGCCCGCGCCGAGGGCCGCGCCGTCGCCGCGCAGCTCGACCAGCTGCGCGCCGTCGCCCGGACGCACGACATCGACGTCGTCCTCGTCGGCCTCGGCTCCAACAACACCCAGTTCACCTTCGGCGACGTGGCCACGCTGTGCGCCAACCGCTTCATCGCCGACGCCTGGACGGGCTGGTGGGAGTTCTGGGCCTACCTGAAGGGCGAGGTGCCGCAGAAGCCCTGCACCGCCTCGGACCTGGCCACCGACGCCGAGGTCGCCGCCGCCACCGCCGAGACCACCGCGGCCCTGCGCCAGATCCTGGACACCCTCGACCAGATCGACGCCGACGGCGTCCACCAGGTGGTGCTGCAGACCTACACCAACCCGCTGCCGCCCGACGTCGCCCCGCAGTACTACGACGAGGACGGCCGCACCGACACCCGCGACAAGTTCCGCGCCCTCGGCGCCGAGCGCTACGCCGCCGGGTGCCCGATCCACCGCGCGAGCCTGGCCCCCGGGCACGTGTTCTCGCAGAACCTCGGCTCGCTGGTCAAGAACGCCTTCGCCACGCTGGCAGCCGAGCGCCCGGCGGCCGACCTGCGCGTGCTGGACGTCCAGAGGGCCTTCGACGGGGCCAGGCTGTGCGAGAACCCCGGCAGCCCGGCGGGTGCGCTCGCGACGCCGGTCCGGGTGCAGGACGGGCCGTCCGGCACGTTCGTCACCAGCCTGTCCGGCTGGGACAAGATCGGCATCCAGCGGGCGGCGAACACCTGCGTCACCTACTTCCAGACCTGTCAGGAGTCGTGGCACCCCAACGCCGCGGGCCACACGGTCCTCGGCCAGTGCCTGACCGGCGCGCTCGCCGCGACGTCCCGCGCCGTCGTCACGTGCGCCCGTAACCCGGACGGCACGCTCACCGTCTCCTGACGCCGGCTCAGGAGCCGCCGGCTTCCAGATGGCCGTGTTCTCGGACGAGGTCGAGGAAACCGGTCGTCAACGGGCCGGGCCGTCCGTCCTTCCACACCACGGCGATCTGCCATTCGGCCGCCGGATGGCGGATCGGCGTGATCGTGACGGCGGGGGGCGCGATGCGGCGGGCGCTGGCCGGCACGAAGGCGACCCCCGCGCCGGCCGCCACCAGCGCGAGGACGGTCTGCAGGTCCCGTGCCTCCTGGACAACGGCGGGACGGACCGCGACGGCGGTGCACAGGTGGTTGATCTGCCGGGCCAGTCCAGGCCCTCTCTCCCGCGCCAGCCGGAGGAAGTCGTGGCGGGCCGCCCAGCTCGCGAGCTCTCCGACGTCGTGCGGGGGCCGGTCGTCGTGGTCGGCCCAGGCGAGGGCGAGGCGGTCGCCGGCCAGCGGCAGTCGTCCCCGTCCGCCTTCGAGGGGCAGCCGGACGAAACCGACGTCGAGGTCGCCCGCGTCGATCCGGTCAAGCTGGACCTGTGACGACATATCGTCCAACGTGACGTGCGCATCGGGGTGGCGCCGCCGGAAAGCGGCGACGATCCGCGGGGCCAGGTCGATGCTGGACAGCCCGAAGCCGACCGCCAGCCTGCCGATCTCCCCGGCGGCCATTCGCGCCATCCGCCGGGTGAGCGCGTCGGCTCGCCGCAGGAGAGCCTGCGCGTCCGGGAGCAGGACGGCGCCCAGCTCGGTCAGGACGGCGCCGTGCCGGCCGCGGTCGAACAGCCGGCCTCCCACCTGCGCCTCCAGCGACTGGACCTGTTTCGTGAGCGTCGGCTGGGTGACGTTCAGCGCCCGCGCGGCGCGGCCGTAGTGACCGTGCTCGGCGACCGTGAGGAAGGCGCGCAGCAGAACCAGATCCATTCCGTGACTCTATCGAACAGCGAAAAACATTCATTGGACGCATGGGAGGCGCATGCGGTCTCCTGGTGAACCACCCCAAGGATCCGGAGGTTCGCGATGGCAGGGAACGACGAAGCGGCCGAGACCCCCGCACCGGCGTTGCGGTGCGCGACCGTGCAGTTCGAGCATCGTCCCGATGACAAGACCTACAACCTGGCCCAGGTCGAGCAGCACGTGCGCGTGGCGAGCGCGGACGGCGTGCAGGTCATCGCCTTCCCGGAGATGTGCCTGCTGGGGTACTGGCACCTCCGCCGCCAGACCCCCGAGCGGCTGCGCGAGCTCGCCGAGCCGCTGGACGGTCCGTCCGTCACCGCGGTCCGCGCGCTGGCGGCCGAGCACGGCCTCGCCGTGGGAGTCGGCTTCCTGGAGAGCGACCCGGACGGGCGGCTGTTCAACAGCTACGCCCTCTGCCTCCCGGACGGATCGGTCCATCGTCATCGCAAGCTGCACGCCTTCGAGCACCCGGCGATCAGCAGCGGCGACGCCTACACCGTCTTCGACACCCCCTGGGGAGTCCGCATGGGCATCCTCATCTGCTGGGACAACAACCTGGTGGAGAACGTCCGCGTCACCGCGCTGATGGGCGCCTCGATCCTGGTGGCGCCCCACCAGACCGGCGGCACCGCCTCGCGCAGCCCCCACGGGATGCGCCCGATCCCCGTGGAGCTCTGGCGCAACCGGCACAGCGCCCCGGAGGCGATCGAGGCCGAGCTGCGCGGCCCCAGCGGACGCCAGTGGCTGATGCGCTGGCTGCCCGCGCGGGCTCACGACAACGGGCTGTTCGTCCTGTTCAGCAACGGCGTCGGCGAGGACGACGGCGAGATCCGCACCGGCAACGCCATGATCATCGACCCCTACGGCCGCGTCCTCGGCGAGACCTGGGCGGCCGGTGACGACATGGTGACCGCCGACCTCGACCTCACCCTGCTGCCGCTCTCGACCGGCCGCCGCTGGCTCCAGGGACGACGCCCGGAACTCTACGGCCTCCTCACCCACCGGTTCGGGAACGAACGCGAGCCTCGCGCCGCCCGGTTCGCCACCGACCCGGTGCCACTCCTCCGCACCCCGGGCAGCGGGGGCGGGGGCGGGGGCGGGGGCGCCTGAGGCCCGGCGCCGCTGTGAAGGGCCAGGTCAGCTGCGCGCAGAGCCCCCTGTGGCCGGTGTGGTCAGTTGCGTGCTCGTCCGGCCGGTGAGCTCCTCCAAGGGGACGCCGTGCCGCGACCCGTCCTGGAGGATCGTCGTGACGCCCTTGACGCCACCCCGGCCCGATGCGGCCCTCTCGCGCTCCTCCGTCGTCGGCGCGTCCGGCCACCAGGCCGCGAAGTAGCCGCCGGTGACGGTCGCGGTCACGGTGCCCTTCGCCTCCGTGGACAGCTCCACGCCCACCACGTCGGCGCCGACCCTGCCGGTCACGATGCGCACGCTCTCCTCGCTCGAGCTCACGACCGAGCCGAGGGCGGCCCGCGCCGATCCCGGCGGGACCGGCGGAAGCGGTCGCGCGCCGGGGCCCGGCGTGGAGCCGCCCGCGGCCGCGATGCCGCCGTCGCGGAACAGGCAGCTGATCTCGGCCAGCCGGCTGCCGCCGTCGTTGACGTAGACGAGCGTCCACGGCCCCCGGCCCTCGGTCACCACGGGCCGGAAGCCGAGCTCGTGCCCCGTCGTGCGCCGGGCGGCGTCCTGGGCGTGGTCGAGGCACTTCTCCTGGGCCTCGGCGGCCCGGTCACCGGTCACCGTGTGCGGCGTCGCGGTCCACGCCGCGATCGCCGAGCCGCCGCCGAACACGCCGGGCAGCAGCAGCGCCGCCGCGACGCCGGCGGCCACCCCGCCGGCCACGACGACGAGACGCCTGGTCGTGAACGGGCGACGGCGGCCGGCCGCCGAGGCGGGCGCCGCCGCCGGGTCGGCGGACACCACCCGGGCCAGCAGGGCCCGGGCTCCGGGATCGGTGCCGGCGTCCAGGCCGGCGGGGGTGACGGCCGGGTCGAGGCCGCGCAGGACGTCTTCGAGGCTGTCGTTCATCGCATGCTCCGGGAGTCTGCGGTGGCGGTTGCCACAGGCTGGGTCGTCGCGGCGGGGGCCGTGCCGGCCTGGTGGTCGGTCTGGTTGTCGGTCCGGGCGTCGGCGTGGCTGTCGGTCTGGGCGTCGGCCTGGTGGTCGGCCTGGTGGTCGGCATGGTGGCGCAGGGCGCGGCGGGCCCGGGTGAGCCTGAGCCGGAACGCGACGGGGGAGATGCCGAGCACCCCGGCGGCCTGCGGGGCGGTGAGGCCGTCCCAGACGGCCAGGGCGAGCGTCTCCTGGTGGCGCGGGCTGAGCCGCCGCCACGCCTGGACGAGGTCGAGGCGTCGTGCCACCAGCTCGGGGTCCAGCCCGTCCGCCGCGGCGCCGGTCGGCCGGCTGTCGGCGATGCGGACGGTCAGCGCCCGCCGCCGCTGGTCGGCCCGCAGCCCGTTGCGGAGGGTGCGGTGCGCCACGCCGAACAGCCAGGCCCGCGCCTCGTCCGCCGCCGCCGGCACGTCGTCCAGGCGCCTCCAGGCGACGAGGAACACGTCGGCGACCACGTCCTCGGCGTGCGAGGGGTCGACGCGACGCTCGACGAACCGCAGCAACGCGGCATACGTCTGCTCGTAGAGCCGGGCGAAGCGCTGGGCGCGCTCCGGCGGCCCGGTGTCGGTGACGTTCATGCCTGGCTCATGTCCGGCAGGCGCACGGGTGTGTCGCTCGGTCACCTCGCCCAGTGTCGCGCAACCGCGCGGCCACCTGGTCGGCTGAGCCGTGTTCCGTCAGGCCGGCTCGTCGCCCCTCTCGATCGCCGCCGACGCCCCCTCAGCCGGCCTCGGCGCGGCCGTCGGCCGTGACGCCCTCGCGCGCCAGCAGCAGCTGGTCGAGTTTGGCGTTCACCGCCGCGAGCTGCTGCTTCACCTCCGCCAGCTCGGCCTGGGCCCGCGTCTCCGCCGGGGACGGCTCGGCGTCGTTCATCGCGTTGACCACCACCGCGATGAACAGGTTCAGCGCGACGAAGGTGGACATCAGGATGTAGGCGATGAAGAACACCCACGCCCACGGCTTGTGCTCCATGACCGCCTGGGCGACGTTGCCCCAGTCGTCGCCGGTCATGATCTGGAACAGGGTGAACAGCGAGCGGGGGAGCTCGTCGAACCGCTCGGGCATGATCTCGCCGAACAGCTTGGTCGCGATCACTCCGGCGATGTAGATCATCAGGACGAGCAGCCCGATGATGGAGGCCATCCCGGGCACCGCCGACAACAACGCGCTGACCACGCGGCGCATGCTGGGCACCGCCGAGACCAGCCGCAGCGCCCTCAGGATGCGAAGCGCGCGCAGCACCGAGGCCGGGCCGGAGGCCGGGACGAGCGCGATCGCCACGATGACCGTGTCGAACCAGTTCCACGGGTCGGCGAAGAACGCGCGGCGGTAGGCGAACAGCCGGGCCGCGATCTCCACCGTGAAGACGGCCAGGGCGATCCGGTCGACGGCGTGCAGGAGCCCGCCGGCCTGCTCCATCAGGTAGGCGCTGGTCTCGCAGCCGATCGTGGCCGCGTTGAGCACGATGACGCCGATGACGGCCCGCTGGGTCAGCCGGTGCTCGAGCACGGCCCGCACGCGTTCTTGCCCGGACGACACGGGATCGCTCCTCACAGTGAAGATCACAAATCGCTGATCATGGTAGAGGCGACGGGAGGCTCCCACTGCGACCGAACCCGGCTGAGACGCGGATCACATCCGGTGCTTACGCTCGCTCGTATGCGTTGATCTGGGCTAAGACGCCCCGGTCAGGACCGGGCTGCCCGGGTCGGAGAACGTCCGGGCCAGGAAGCCGCGGCCGGCGCGCCGCGGCGGAGAACACGAAACGGGAAGGATCGGTGGTGGTGTCCCTGTCAGCGGACCCGAGCAGTAGCCCCAGCCTCAGGTACGGCCTTCGTCTGCGGGGTGCGCAGCCGCGATGAGTGTCGCCCTCGGCCTGGTGGCCATCGTCCTGCTCACCCTCGCCACCGGCTACTTCGTCGCCCAGGAGTTCGCCTACGTCAGCGCCGACCGCATCGCCCTGTCCCAGCAGGCACCGCTGATCGCCGGCACCCTCGCCCCGCTCTTCGACGCCGTCGGCCTGCCCGAGGCCGTCGCGCACGCGGTGGCGTTCGTCGTCGCGCTGGCGGTCGTGACGTTCCTGCACATGGTGCTCGGTGAGATGGCGCCCAAGTCCTGGGCCATCGCCCACCCCGAGCGCTCGGCCACCCTGCTCGCACTGCCGTTCCGCGGTTTCACCCTGCTGGTCCGTCCGCTGATCAGCGCGCTGAACGCGGTCACCAACGGGCTGCTGCGGCTGTTCCGCGTCCGTCCGGACGAGGCGGGCGCCAAGGCGCGCACCCCCGACCAGCTCCGGCACCTGGTGGCCGAGTCGCGCAGGCTCGGCCTGATCGAGGCCGACGACCACGTCGTGCTCAGCCAGGCCCTGCAGGCGCCGCAGTCCGGCATCGCCGCGCTGCTCACCCCGGCCGCGCAGATCGTCGGCGTCCCCGCCACCGCCGCCGCCCAGCTCGCCTACCGCGTGCCGGACCTGCCCCAGGAGACCTCGGTCGCCGACGCGGTCGCCCGGCTGCGCGCCGCCCACAGCCAGATCGCCCTGATCCGCGACGACGCCGGCACGCTGACCGGCCTCGTCACCCTGGACGACCTGCTCACCACCCTGCTGCTGCCCGCCTGACCACCGGCGGGGCGGGGCGGCGGCGCCGACGGCTCGCCCGGCGTTTCGGGGCCGGCCGGCCCCGATCGACAGGACGCGTAGCCGTACGGGGTCGCCTCTTTAACACGCGAGCCACCCCGCCGAGGGGCCCCTCATATTCGGCATATCGGAAAATTCCTCTTTATTAATAAATGCGCCTACCTCTTCTTGTCGACCTTTCTTTGCCATTGCTTAACCTGTCGGCGTGTGCTCAACTTATGATTCGATTTACCCATTCCGGCCGGGATGTTAGGCGGCAGAATTGCGACATGCATAGACATGTCCCTTTCGGCGGCCGCAGGATCGACATTTCGCACCATCAACGGAGGAAGATCGCCATGTTCAAGAAACTGCTGCGTTTCCTTCCCGTCGGCCTCGCGGCCGGCTCGCTGCTGGCCACCGTGGCCCTGCCCGTTCCGGCATCGGCGTCGGCCTCCCAGGCCGGAACGCGGCAAAATGTCGTCACCGTACTCGGCTACAACAGCACCGACTGGAAATACCTCCAGGTGCCGCCCGGGGCCAACGCCCCGCGTTTCTACGAGCCGGACTTCGATGACAGCGACTGGTCGAGCGGGCAAGAAGGATTCGGCACCACCAACGGCATCTGCTCCTGGAACAATTCCGCCCACGTCAAGACGTCCTGGGCGGTGAACACCGACATCCTGGTACGCCATTGGGTGCACATCCCGCGCAACGCCCGGCAGATCCGCATCCAGGGAACGATCGACAACGATGCGCGGGTCTACTTCAACGGCCGCCTCGTCCAGGCCGTCAGGAGCGGCGGCTGCGCCGCGGGCGCGATCAACGTCGTCCTGCCCGCCAGGCACCTGGAGCACTGCAACCTCCTGGCCATCCGCGGCCATGACTACGGCGTCGGCACCTATCTGAACGTCGAGGTCAGCTACGTGAGGTAACCCCTCCGCCGGAACGGACACCTCAGCACCGCCGCGAGCCCCCGGCCCCCTGCAACCGCGAGAGGGCCGGGGGCTCGCTCCATGCGCCCGGCCCCGGGCCGCCCGGGAGCAAGGGCGGCTCGCCGGCCTGGTGGAGGGAGAAACGGGCCCTTGAAACGATCCTCGACAGGTTGTGGACTCTTGAACTGAGAGGAAGGGCGGGCTCGACCGAAGCCCTGCCCGCACCGGAGGCACGCGTGACCCCCGCACCCGTGGTTCTCGACAGCAGCGGACGCCGCATCTACGAGCAGGCCGACGCCTTACGAGCCGCCGGACCGGCCGTGCCCGTCCGGTTGCCCGGCGACCTCACCGCCTGGTCGGTGACCGACGGGGAGGTCGTCAAGCACCTGCTGACGCATCCCCACGTCTCCAAGGACGCGCGCAAGTCCTGGCCCGGCTACCGCCCCTACGCGATCGGCTGGCTCACCGCCTGGGTGGACGTGAAGAGCATGTTCACCACCGACGACCCCGACCACCAGCGGTTGAAGAACCTGGTCGGCGCAGCGTTCACGCCCCGCCGCGTGGAGGCGATGCGGCGGCCGATCACCACCGTCGTCACCACGTTGCTGGACGCCCTGGCCGCCGAGGCTCCGGGAAGCGTCCTGGACCTGCGGGCACGCTACTCCTACAGAATTCCCACCCAGGTCATCTGCGACCTGTTCGGCGTGCCGCCGGATCAGCGGCCCGCCATGCTGGCCACCATCGACGCCGTGCTGGACACCACCCTGTCAGCCGAGCAGACGACCCGCGTGCAGCAGGAGATGATCGCCTCGATGCACCGTCTCGTCCAGGCCAAGCGAGCCCAGCCCGGCGACGACATGACCACCCGGCTGATCGCCGCCAGGGACGGCGGCCTCGATCAGCTCACCGACGACGAGCTCGTCAGCACGCTGCTCCTGATGATCGGCGCGGGCAGCGAGACCACCGTGTCTCTGCTCGACCATGCCGTCATCGCCATGCTCAGCCACCCCGAGCAGCTCGCTGCCGCCCGCCGCGACCCCGCACGCTGGGACGACGTCATCGAGGAGACTCTGCGCCGGCACCCGCCCGTCATGCATCTGCCGCTGCGCTACGCCACCGCGGACATCGCCCTGGACGGGCGGACCGTCATCCGGGCCGGCGACCTCATCCTCATCTGCTTCGGCGCTCACGGGCGCGACCCTGCCGTCAATGCCGATCCCGGCCGCTTCGACATCGACCGGCACGACCGTGCGCACCTGGCCTTCGGCCACGGCATGCACTACTGCCTGGGCGCGCCGCTGGCCCGGCTGGAGGCGCGCATCGCTCTGCCCGCGCTGTTCGACCGCTTCCCCGATCTGCGGCTGGCCACCGGCCTGCCGGATCTCCAGCCGCTGCCCTCCTTCATCGGCACCGACGTGCTCCAACTGCCCGTGACGCTGACCACCGACTGCAGAAGCGGCGCCTAGCTGCACTGCGCCAGGACATCGAAACGACAGGGGGTGCAACGGTGTCTGGAGCTGCTGCGGGACGCCGTCGGCCAGGGCCAGTCGGCGCCTCGGAGGTCAGATGCCCGGCTCACCGGCTTCGACCGTCGGCGGTGCCGAGACGGCGTACGTCATGAACACCGGACGCGGCCGCCGCACCGGCGACGACGACCGTCGCGCAGCCGGCGAGCACCACTCGCACCCCGACGGCGTCGGCGAGCGGATCGGCGAACGCGGAGAACAGCGGTACCAGCACCCTGCCGGCGACCGAAGAGGTGGCGATCACCCGGCTGAGCTGCTCCCGCGGGATCCCCGGCGGCTCGTGGGCCTGGGCGATCAGCTCGCCCGGCCGAGGAGATGCAGGCCGCGATCCAGCAGGTGCGTACATGGTCCCACCTCTCGCGAAGTGCGGCTTGGGTTCGCCGCCCCCGTCGTCGGACCGGCTGACGTGTGCTGCCGGGCAGGTGCGGGGGTGACCTGTGGCGATCACTGACGCGGATCTGTCGAGTGTCGTCCGGGACTACCTCGCGCGATTCCCGGACGAGGCCGCGCTCCTGTCCGAGCCGCTTCGCCTGCTGGCCGAGTGCCGGGATTTCGCCTCGCGGCGGAATCTCCGGATGCATGTGACCGTCGGCGCGCTGCTCGTCAGAGGTGGCGCCGAGGTCCTGCTCGTCCGGCACCGCGCTTACGGGATGCTGTTGCAGCCCGGCGGGCATCTGGAGCCGGACGACACTTCGCTGATCGACGCAGCGGTGCGCGAGCTGGCGGAGGAGACCGGCATCGATCCCGCGCAGGTCGTGCCGGCGTCGCGGACCCCCGTCTACATCGAGTACGGCCGCGTGCCGGCACGACCGCGGAAGGACGAGCCGGCGCACCGTCACCTCGACATCGGGTACGCGTTCGTGACGCACGCCGACACGGGGCCGATCCAGGAGTCGGAGGTGACGGACGCGGCCTGGTACCCCCTCGACGAGGCCGAACGCCTCGTCGGCCCTCGCATCGCCCGAGCCGTGCCGGCCCGCGAGCAGAACGCGCCCGCCCGTGGGTGGAACGCGCAGGCCCGCGAGTAGAAAGCGTCGGACGTGCCTCAGTCGAAGGACGGTCTGACGCCCTGCGGCCGGCTCCGCTTGAGCTCGAAGAAGTCCTGCGTCCCGGCGACCAGGACCAGGCCGTCCCAGAGCCGGCCGGCTGCCTCGCCGCGGGGCGCCTGCCTGATCACCGGGCCGAACAGGGCCATTCCGGCGATGCGGAGAACGGGCGTTCCGACATCGAGCCCCACCTCGTCGAAAGCCTCGTCGTGGGAGTCCCTGACGAGCTGGTCCAGCTCATCGCTGTCGGCGGCGGCCGCCAACGCGGCGGGCAGGCCCACCTCGGCGAGGGCTTCGGTGATGACCGTGGGGTCATCGCGGCGTCTCTGGTTGTGGAAGCGGGTGCCGACAGCGGTGTACAACGGGCCGAGAACCGCGTGGCCGGCGTGCTCGGCGGCGGCCGCGCAGACGCGTACCGGCCCCCAGGCCTCCTCCATCCCCTTCCGGTAGTCGTCGCTCAACCCTTCGCCCTTGCGCTGGACGAGGTTCAGGTGGGCCAGCGACATGAGCCGCCAGTCGGCGCGCACCGGCCGTACCTTCTCGACCTCCAGCAGCCAGCGCGAGGTGACCCACGCCCAGGGGCACAGCGGATCGAACCAGAACGGGACCTCGACGAGCTCCGACTCTTCCGTGATCGTCATGATGGCTTCCTTCCTCTCGGGCCGCTCTCGCATGCCCCGGTGGCTCGCGTCAGGACGGCGCGGCCCACGCCCTAACGCCGGTTCCGCTCGTACGCCTGATCGAGGGTCCAGATGTAGTACCACCTGCCCTCACGGAGTGTCCGGACGCTGTTCTGGCTGATCGCTTGGACGACGCTCCATATCCCACCGGTGGCGCCCAGGACGCCGAGCGCAGCGGTCAGCGCCGGACCGTACACGGCGGTGAGGGTCGCTCCCGTGGTTCCGAGGACGGCGCCGGTGGCGGCAAGGGCTCTGGTCCTCTGGATCTTGGCCATTTCGGCCTGGCATTCCTGAATCTGCTCCCGGATCTCCAGGCCGATCCGGGTCAGGGCCACTTCGGACTGGACGGCGTCCTGGGCCTCGTCGAGCTGGAGGAACTTGCCGCGCAGGTAGGTGCGGAAACGGTCGTAGGATCCGAACTCCTCGACGGTGATCCTGCTGAAGTCCCCAAGTCCGACGCCGTCGATGTAGGGCAGTCTGATGTCCAGGATCGGCCGGACGATCCGGCTCTTGACCGGCTCTTCGCCGGACGCCTCGATCGCGCGCCGCCCTTTGAGGAGGAAGTCGACGGCCCGAGCGTCACGGATCGACCTGCTCCTCTGTACGGGGCGTCCCTTCTTGACCTGCTGCGTGCGCAGGCAGTAGGTGGGCAGGTACCAGGTCAGCCCGGCTTGCAGGAGGGGCCGGGCCTGAAGGATCCAGGCGCCGAGCTGCGCCAGATCGAGCGTCCTGATGCCGAAGTGGTCCTCCCGCCAGTTCTCGCGAGGCTCGGGGGCGGCTGCCATATGGAGCATCGAGGCCGGTAGGTCGGGCGGCGTCCCGGGCGGGAGCCGCGGTTTGTTTCCTGAGCGTCTCCCCGGGTCGTCCCAGTTGATTCCGGTCTGTCCGATTTCGTGATATGTCCCGCCTATGCCGTCGGAAAGAAGGAGGGTGTCGGAGATGAGCGAGACGCGCTTTGTGACGGCGGCCAGGTCGCTTGCTCTGAGGCCGAGGCTCACGTCGAACTCGTGCTGGGTGAGTGAGCTCATGTCGCGCAGGGTGTCCGCGTCCCGGTCCCAGAAGTAGGCCGCGTACTTTTTCGCTACTTGTTCTGGTTGCTCATCTTGATACAGGCTGCGGAAGAATTTCTGCATATGTCTGGCGATGACATGATTCTGGGTTGGGTGACGTCCCCAAAGCCGCATTCGTCCATCATAGGTCTTTGTATTCGCTGAAAAAGGCGGTCACTCGGCGTCCAGGCCCGGAGGGCAGTCGACGGGCTCGGAGGTGCCGTCGGCGTGTTCGATCTGGCAGCCGTTCTCCGTGCCGCCGAACGGGCCGGCATGTCCGGGGAAGCCGGCGAAGACGGCCAGGCCGACGGCGGCGGCCAGGAGCCCGACGACGATGCCGCCGTAACCGCCCCCGACGCCGGCGTCACCGGCGGGCGCGGCCTTCGTCGGGTCCTCCGGGTCGTAGAGGACGTCGGTCTCCCTGCCGATGCCCAGCTTCGACTCGGCCCAGGACTCGGCGGTCACCTCCCGCCCTTCCTCGGTCGTGAAGGTCAGCACCGGACGCCGGCTCGCCTTCAGATGCTCGCCGCGTCCGGTGAACGTGGTGGCCACGTCGGTGACCACGCCCGGCACCCGCCGCGCCCCGCGGACGAACCGCCTGCCTTGCACGATCCCCCTGACCGACACCAGCACGATCACGGCGCCGAACGCCACGAACAACAAGGGCAGGTACTCGAAGACTTGCTCCACGGCGGTCCCCCAGAAATCGGCAACACCCGGACAACGATCGAGAACGGCGCATGGTTCGCGGCGCTGCGGGGGAGTGCGGGACCGCGGCCCCCGGACGCAAGGAGCCGGTGAGCGCCACCGTCGTCAAGGCGGCGTCAGGCGGGGGAGTGCGGGGCCTTGCCGCCGGTCGGGGTGTCGTCCCCGGCCGGGGCGGGTTCTCCGGTGAAGTGGCGCAGCTCCGGGCTGAGCGCGGCCACGGCGGCGGTCAGGACGAGCAGTCCGCCCAGCACGACGAGGGCCCCGGCACCGCCCAGCGCCGCGGCCAGCGCCCCGCCGAGTACGGGCCCGAGCGGCTTGAGCGCCATCGCGCTCGTGCTCAGGACCGCGCCCATCCGGCCGAGCATCGCTTCCGGCACCATCCGTGCGACCACGACGTTCATCACCACGTTCAGCGACGGCGTGGACAAGGTGATGAACACGAGCGGGATCATCGGCCACCACGCCCCCCAGGGCAGTGCCGTGGCCGCCAGCGCGGCCCCGAAGACCGTGACGACGGCGAGCAGGAGCCTTCCGGGCGGCAGCAGCCTGCTGATGCGGCCCGACAGCAGCGCGCCGGTCAGCCCGCCGATGCCGAGACCGGCCAGGACCGTGCCGGTGACGCGGGCGTCACCGCCGCGTTCGCCGACGAGCACGATCAGCGGGATGAGGAACGCCCCGCCGAGCAGGTTGAGCACCGTCACCGCCGCGGTGACCTCCCGCAGGCCATGCCGCCGCCACAGCCACCTGACGGCCTCGGCCGCCTCCCGGCGCATGCTGCGCCGGACCGGCCGCTGCCCCTCGCCGTCGTCCGGGGCGGACGGCTGCGGCTCCTCCGCCGGGCGGCGGGGCACCTTGGCCAGGGCGTAGAAGAGCGTGGCGGCGACGAAGGTGACGGTGTCGACGACGAAGGGCACCGCCCGTCCGAGGCCGTACAGCAGGCCGCCGAGCGGAGGGCCGATCAGCCCGGCCGCGTGGGTACGGGCCTCCTCCTGCGCGTACGCGCCGTGCAACTGGCCCGGGGGGACGACGCCGCGCAGCGCCGTGTCCTGGACGGGACCGAGGAACGCCGCGCACAGCCCGTCCAGCACCGCCAGCGTGACGAACTGCCAGACCTGTGCCTGACCGGTGATGACCAGCGCCGTCAGCAGCGCGGAGACGACCGCCTGCACGCTCTGGGCCGTGACGAGCGTACGGCGGCGGTCCCACCGGTCCACCCAGACGCCGGCCGGCATCTGGACCGCCAGGAAAGCGACGGTACGGGCCCCGGCGACGACGCCCGCGGCCCCGGGCGACCCGGTGAGCGCCAGCACCAGCAGCGGCATGGCGAGCGCGGTGAGCTGCGACCCCAGCTCGGAGATCGCGCTGCCGACCCACAGCAGTTGGAAGCGCAGGTTCCTGCGCAGCGGGACGAGGTCGGTCACGGCGCGTCTTCCTTGGAGGCGGGGGCGGGTCACCCGGCCTGAGGCGGCGCCTCCGGTGTCGGGCAGCTCGGACGGGACCCGGAGAAACTACCCATCAGGGATGACGCTGTCCAACCGTCACCGGCGGGCGAGACCTTCGCGGGTGCGGCGAAGGAGCTCCAGGACGCGGTGTTCGAGCTCGTGACCGGTGCCGAGCAAGCGGTTGCAGTGCAGGTGCACATGGCTGCGGCACACCTCGGGAGAGGGGCGGGTGGACGGCAGGCCCCGGCGGCGGGCGGCCAGCAGGGACGTCAGGGCCCGGTCGCGCGAACCCGGATCGCCCAGGAGCCGGCGCAGCTCGCGGGAGCGCCGGCGATGGTCCCGGCCGCCGTCCGGGGAGAGGGAGACGGCGTCGCGGTAGAAGCGCGTGCGCCGCTCGACGTCCAGTCCGAGGCCGTCGAGCAGGTCGTCGACGCTGAGCGCGGCCACGGTGGCCGGGGCGTAGGGGAACCCGTGGCCTCTGGACAGGGCGAGCAGACCGGCCACGGCCGCGCTGTCCGCGATGAAGACGTCCTCGGCGGCCGGCATGTCGTCCAGGCCGCCGTACCGCTCGATCTCGCGTTCGTAGGTGTCGAAGGCGAAGGTCGCGCACGCGCCCGTGGAGATCAGCTCGGCCGCCCAGTCGCAGACGTGGCGCATGAGCGGGCCGAGCAGCGTGGCGGGGTCGCCGTGGAAGCGGACGCGCAGGTGCGGGCCGGGATCGGCGTAACGCAGGAAGAACCAGCCGTCGGCCAGCCCGGCTCCGGTGACGAACTGCCCGAAGGGGCGCAGCGAGTCGACGATCAGCTCGTCCTGGAACCGGCGGGGGCCGTACAGCTTGAGGTAGAGCCAGTCGCTGCCGGGCGGCCGCACGCGGGCGCCGGCAGGCACGACGCCGGGGCTCCGGCGGCGCGGCGGGACGTCCCGCCGCTCCCTGAGCGCGAGCGGCACCACCACCTCGCTGAGGTGGAAGCCCGCCGGTCCCGGCAGCCAGGCGTGATCCGGGTGGGGCAGGGCCTCCTGGAGCGTGACGGGACGTCCCTGCGGTTCCTCGCGCAGCAGTCCGGCGTGCTCGGGGTCGTCCAGGTCGAGCAGCAGCCGGTTGTCGCCACCGGCCAGGTACACGTGGCGCGGCACGCCGTGCGCCCGCCGCCAGGCGGCCGGGCCGCCCGCCGCGCTCAGGGCGGCGGGATCGACCCGCCAGCGGGCCAGGGACAGGACGACGCGACCTCGCTGGATCCGGGGCAGGAACGGCAGACCGGCGGCCGGCCCCCAGTCGAACGAGGTGAACGCGCACCGGCCGTCGCGGGCGGCGTCCAGCAGGAAGCGGGCCGCCGGGGGCGCGTGCGACGGGTTGAGCATGTGGCACTGCGTGGCGACGACCTCCACGTCCCGGGCGGGCCACCGGACGGTGAACCGGCCGTCGCGCAGGCCCACGACCAGCTCGTCGACCGGTACGGCCCACTCTTCCGCGAGGCCGGCGGAAGGGCCGAACCGGATCTCGTGGCGGTGCCCGCACCGGCGTACGGCGACGTTGCCGGAACGGGCCCGCTCCGGCGTGTAGACCACCTCGGCGAGGAGCCGGCCGGGCGCGTGCCGCGACTGGGCCTCGGCCGCCCGCGCCAGCGCGGTGGCCGCCGGGGGGCCGAGCAGGTCGGCGAAGCGCCCGAGGGTGCGCCCGGCCGCGTGCGCGCCCAGGTTCGGGCCGACGACGAGCAGGAAGTCGCCCTTGTCCACGGCCTCGGCGCTGGAGCCCGCCACCAGGACCGCCAGGTCGAGGGTCGGCGGGGCCGGCGCGTCCGCCGGGGTCCAGGTCTGGAGGCGGGCCAGCAGGTCGTCGTCGAGTTCGACGGCGGTCACCCGGTCACGGCAGGCGTTCACCGCCAGGTCGGTCAGCAGCCGGTGCCGGGCGGCCGGCGCGTGGGCCTGGCCGCCGTCGGCGGGGCGGCCCAGCCCGACGTCCGGATCGACCAGTTCCAGCAGCGGGACCTCGCGGTCCGCGCCGTAGCGGCTCTCGAACGCCCGGCGGCAGGCGTCGAGGTGCGGCGGTCCGGCGGGGTGCGGGCTCAGCCGGAGCAGCAGCTCGGCCGCGACCGCCGCCTCCGCCCCGATCCGCCTGTTCAGGCCGGTCCCGGACAGCGGCAGCGCGAGGTCCGTCTGCAGGAGGTTGCGCGGGTCGGCGGGGGACGCGATCGTGGTCATCCGGTCCAGCAGGCCCGGCCACGCGCGGGCCCGTTCGCCGAGCGGGCGGGCGTCCCACTGCCGCAGGGCCGCGCGCAACCCGGCGAGGTCGTCCGCGACGGGATGGCCGGCGAGCCGTTCCCGCACGTGGCCGAGCGGGTCGCGGGTGAGCGGCGGACGCAGGTCGTGGTGCAGGAACCCCTGCCGGAGCAGCTCCTCGACCAGCCCGTCCGCCTTCTCCGGCGTGGCGCCGGGCAGCGTGATCAGCGCTTCGACGAGCTCCGCACGCGGGACGGGCGCGCGGGCGAGGGCGAGCGCCCGCCGTACCGCCGAGGTGGCCCGTACGGAGGCCGCGCCGCCCGCCGGGAACGCCCGCCCGGCGCGGACCAGCACGGACGGGTCGGCCACCAGGCGCAGCCGGGCGCGGACCCCGGGGTCGGCTTCGAGGTGCGCGACCAGGTCCGTGAGCCAGCCCAGGTCCGGACGGGTGCGGGTGCGCGGCTCCTGCTTGGCGAGAGCCAGATCGGTGCAATCTCCCCAGCCGGCCAGGGCGACGCCCGCGAAGAGACCGAACGGCGTCGGCCGGGTGCTCATGCGGATGAGGTAGCGCAGCAGCTTGCGGCCGACCCGCGGGGCCTTGGGATGGCCGGGCGCCGTCCGCGCCAGAGCGGCGGCCAGATCGCCGCTGGCCACCTGGACGGCCGCCACCACCGCCGGGTCGCCGGGCAGCAGGCGGCCCGGATCCGCCGGCTCGCCCGCTCGCCCGGCGGCGTCCACCGGCAGGAGCGGGGCGCGCACCAGCGCCCAGTCCATCGGCGCGTACAGGCTCCGGTCCCCGCGGAGCACGGCAGGTTTCGCGCGGGTCATGACAGCAGGAAGAGCCGATCCCAGGCCGGTTCGACGTCGGTCGCCGCGGCCAGCAGCACCAGGACGACGCCCGCCGCGCCGTCCAGGACCCCGGCGCGGTCCACGGCGTTGCCCTGCGGCTCCAGCGAGGCGTACCCGAGCGGACGTTCCGGCTGGTAGGCGGCCAGCAGCTCGTCCACGAGCTCGGCCGCCTCCTGGCGGAACAGGCCGGTGTCGCGGGTGAAGCGGAGCACGACCTGCAGCAGGCCGCCGACCCCGTGGCAGAACGTCGGCGACGGGATCGCGCGTCGCGCGGCCGGGCGGCGCAGGACGGCGTCCATCGCCTCCAGCGCCAGCTCGCCCAGGAGGCCGTCGTCGAGCGCCTGGGCCGCCAGCCACAAGGCGCGGGCGATCCCGGGCGTCCCGTAGCACCACGCGGTCCTTGACGGGGTGGCCGGGCCCGGCCGTCCCTCGCCGGTCAGCGGGACGAGCGCGGGCCAGCCGTCCCCGGCACGATGGGCGACCAGCCAGCCGGTGATCCGCCTGACGGCGTCGGCCTGGCCCGGCACCTCGACGCCCGCGCGCAGGGCGAGCGACAGCAGGGCGAGCGGCCCCGGGATGCCGTGCGCGAGACCGCAGTCCAGCGCGCCGTGCGGGTGCAGCCGCGCCATCGTCTCGTCGCCCATCAGGTGGGCGGGCGTCATCCAGGCGGGCGGCTCCTGCTCCCGGGCGAGCGTCACGAGCCCCGTGAGGATCGCGGGCAGGACCTCGTGCGGGTCGTGCCTCAGCAGGTGGGCGCCCGTCCCGCAGGCTCCGGAGATCAGGTCGAACGCGCTCACCGGGCCCGGCTCGCGGGTCTCGCCGAGCCGCGTGCCGATCGCCGCGGCCCGGGGCGCGAGGGCGTCGTCCAGCGTGGCGAGCATCCGCCGGTAGCGCGTCCCGTCCCGGCTCAGCGACACGGTGGCGAACGCCAGCCCGCTCAACCCGATGAACAGGCCAGACGGCGCCCCCTCCACGTCCGCCGCGGCCGCCGTGAGGAACTGGTGGCCCACCGCGTCCCCGCCTTCGCCGGGCAGGCAGGCGTCCAGGCAGGCGCAGGTCAGCGCGAGGCCCGCGTCGCCGTCCGCCACCGCGTAGGGCCTGCGGGCCAGGGATTTCGGGAACCGGGTCTGGTCGACGGACGCGGCGAGCGCCGCCGCCAGCCGGCCCGGGTCGGTCACCCGCGCGGCGACGTCGCGGGCGACGCGGAGGGCCGACGCCCGCCGGTCGGGGCCGAGCGGGCTCTGCCAGGCGGTGTCACACTGCTGCGCCGGCCCGGACGTGACGGCGCTCACCGGTTCTCACCGCACCAAGCGTCGCACGTCACGCAGCTGCCGCAGTTGGTGGGGATGACGCAGGTCTCGTAGCAGGACCCGCAGTTCGTCACGCACGTCTCGCAGGTCGGCGCGCAGGTGCCCGGCGTCACGCAGTCCCCGCCGTCCGCCCCCGTCGGCTCCTGGCAGTCGTGCTCGCGGGTGTCGGTCAGGCCCGGGACGCACTGGCCGCTGCTCGACCGGCCGATCCGCACGTCGAGGTCGAACTCGTCGGGGGAGCGGGCCGTGCGGGTTCTGGTGAACTCCACCATCGCGTCGCGGCGCAGGGACACCCGGGTGGCCTCCTCGCCCCGGAACGGCTCCTCGTGGCGGGCGATCGGGGTCATGTCGACGACGTCGCCGGTGCGGAACTCGGCGTAGTAGTCGAGCCCGCGCGTGAAGTACAGCCGCCGGTGGCCGGGCCGGTCGCTGTCGCCGAGGAAGCCGGTCATGCGCAGAACCGCCGCGGGCGCCTGCGCCGGATCGGGACGCAGCCGCTCCACGATCGGGTCCTGTGATCTGCGGGCACTCCCCGGTGCCTGCTCGTCCTCGTCGGGCATCGCACGCGCTCCTTGACGTCCGCGGTTGCCGGGTCGCGGGGACGTGGCCCCGCGACCCCTTGATCAGCGCTCCAGCAGGGCGCCCAGGCGGCGGCCGGACTCCTCGGCCATCGCCCGTACCATCTCGGCGACGGTCTCCTCCGGCCGGCCGGGCACGGGGCCCAGGAACGCGGCGGCCGGCAGCGGGCCCAGTGCCCGCAGCACCAGGTCCCTCGTCCGCAGGAACGCCTCGGCGCTGTCGCGGAACGACGCCCCCGAGGATTCGAGCTGCGCGAGCACACTGTCCTGGTCCGCCAGCTCCTGCCGCTGACCGCTCGGCTCGCCGGTCGCGGCCAGGGCGGCGAGGCAACCGCTGATCTCCTGCCGCGCGGCGCTCCGCAGGGCGGCGGCGTCCCGGTCGGCGTCCCGGTCGGCGTCCCGGTCGGCGTCCTCGTCGGGGTGCCCGGCGTCCGGCCGGGACAGGGCCGTGCGGATGGTGTCGGCCTCACGCTCGTACAGGTCGAGCACGAGGTGCGCGTACGCGCCCTCCGGCGCGGGCGACGGGTCGAACGCCTCGTTGATCCCGCCCAGCCAGCGCAGGAAGAGCCGGCCGCCGGTGCCGAGCTGTTCCGTGTGCCCGCCGAGACGGTGCAGGAGGTACTGGGCCCGGTCGAAGGACCGCCGCGCCTGCCGGGCGGGGTCCGCGCCGGTGATCGGCCCGTACCGGCCGGCCAGTTCCGCGTGCCTGGCGGACACGGTGGAGTGGAACAGCGCGAGGGTGGTGTAGACGTGGCTCACGGTGAGGGCGCGATCGACCGGCCAGCCCTCGCCCGCCTCCGGCCTGGCCCGGTTCCAGTGCGGACGGATCAGCGGCGAGGCCGCCGCGTCGTAGTCCTCGTCCAGCAGCGAGTGGGTGTGTTCGAGGTCGGTGAACTTGGCGTGCATCGCCTCGTGCAGGAGATACTCGGCGGCCTGCCACGCACTGCCCAGCACGGCGGCCGACAGGAAGATCACCCCCGGGATGCGAGGATGCGTGAGCGACGCGAACCCTGGCGACGCCGACCCGGACGACGCCGACCCGGGAGTCTCCTTGCCCGCGACGACGACCAGGTGCACGTGGCTCAGCGCGCTGCGCGCGAGCACCGGGCAGAGCTCGTGCAGCAGCTCCGCACCCCGCAGGAGCGTCTCGCGCACGCGGCCCTCGGGGCTCGTCAGGGTGAGCCCGTGGAAGCTCGCGGAGAAGACGCGGCGGAAGAACTTACCCAGCGGGTCCGCCTCCGCCCGCGGCTCGGTCCACACCCACGGCCGGCCGGCCTCGTGCAGCCTCACCAGGTCCGCGGCCCCCTCGGCCAGCGGCGGCACGGCCGCGCGAGGGCTCTGAGCCGCCGCGGTCTCCAGGACGGCGTCCAGCTCCTCCTCGGGCCAGGGCAGCTCCCGGCCGCCGAGCACGGCGCTCAGCCAGGTGTCGGTCGCCACCCGGACCGCCGGATCGCCCAGCACCTGGTGGTGCCAGGCGTCGGAGGCGTCCTCCTGCGCGGCGAGCAGCAGATGCGCGCCCTTGGAGTGCTCCTTGAGCAGGAGCAGGCGGTGGCGGTAGTGCAGGCGGGTGCGCCGGCGGATGTAGTCGCAGTCGCCGAACGGGCGGTCGCCGGCGAGGATCTCCTCCATCTGCCGCCGCCCCTGAGCGGTGTTCACCGGGCGCCTCAGCGCGCGACGCCGGAGTCGTACATGGCGGCGCAGTACAGAACGGGACACCTGATCCTGGCCGTGGCGGCGGACCCCTCGCTCTTGTCGCTCAACGCCCTCAGATCGTCCTCGGAGAGCTGGCTGTCGACGATCTCGCCCTCGGTGATGCGCAGGACCATCGGCCCCTTGATGCTCTGCCCCATTGGTACTCCCCTCATCGGGCACATCGGATCGATGCTGGTCCTGCTCGACGTCGGGCAAGAGCGAACCATCGGCTTCCTCAAGGTTCTTCTCCGCCCGTACGCCGGCGGTCGCCTGCGACGATCCGGGCCCGGGTCAGGGGCCGCCCGGCCTGGGGGGCGCACGCCGCACGCCCGCACCGGAAGTGGTGCGGGCGTGCGGGTAATGGGCCGTCAGCCGGTGAACCTGCCGAACAGGTGATTGGCGGGAGCGTCCGGGTCGTCGCCGTAGAAGAACTCCGTGACCGCCTGATGGAACTCGGCGCGGTCGAGGACGCCGGAGCCGTCGTGGTCCAGGGCGGCGAAGACCGCGGCGCAGTCGTCGCCGGGGACGCCGCCGACGGAGTCGAACATCTGCTGGAACTCCGCCTGGTCGATCCGGCCGTCTCCGTTGAGGTCGGCGAGGTCGAAGAAGCAGTCGGTCACCGGCTCGATCTGTGCCGGGTACAGGGCGCGGTCGGTCAGGGCCTGCCTGAACCCTTCGGTCATCTCCGACAGATCGACCTTCCCGTCACCGTCGCGATCCATCGGGGCGATCACGTGCGTCCAGAACGCGTCCATCCTCTCGGTGAGCAGGCGGGCGGTCTCGGAGTCCGGCGCGGCGCCGCGGACGGCGATGTAACGCTCGCTCATCAGCCGGACGTCCCGCTGAGTGATGAACCCGTCGCCGTCGACGTCGGCGCCCCTGAACCACTGGCCGTACTTGAGGTTTTGCAGTCGAGTCACGATTACGCAAAGTATTCGATCGACTACGGTAAAGCAAGCCGCCGGAGGGCGTCCGGTGTCAACGCTCAAAGCGTGGCGGGGTGAAGGCGAGCACCTCGGGATGAGGGCCGTCGTAGACCTCGACGTCGACCAGCGCGCTGAGGGCGCTCGGCCCCTGGGACAGCCGCGAGCACGGCCGATCCGCCGTGAGGACGTTGGGGTTGCCGTGGCGGTCCAGTGTTCCGCTCACCCCTGGCCGGACCGGGTCCCACCACGCTCCGGTGGACAGTTGCACGACGCCCGGCATGACGTCGTCCGACAGGACCGCGCCCGCCAGGCAGCTGCCCCGGTCGTTGTGCACGCGTACGATCATGCCGTTCTCGATGCCGCGCGACGCGGCGTCCGACGGGTTCATCGTCACCGGCTCACGGCCGCTGATCTTGGAATCGAGGCTGTGGCCGCCGTTGTCGTACTGGCTGTGCAGGCGGGCGGCGGGCTGGTTCGAGATCAGGTGCAGCGGGAACCGGCTCGACAGATCGGCGCCGAGCCACTCTGCCGGTTCGTACCACGTCGGATGCCCGGCGCAGTCGTCGTAGCCGAACGAGTCGATCTCCTCGGAGAAGATCTCGATCCGGCCCGACGGCGTCGGCAGCGGGAACCGCTGCGGGTCTGCGCGAAGCGCCTCGAAGCTGCCGGGAAACGGCCCGGTCAACGGCGGCAGCTCGGCGGTGGAGCTGCGCCAGAAGTCGTCGAAGCCCGGCAGCGCGGCATCGTCGCCGAGTGCGGCCCTCGTCTGCTCGTACAGGTGCCGGACCCATTCGAGCTCGGAGCGCGACTGCGTGAACTCCTGCCCGTACCCGAGCCGGGAGGCCAGCGCGGCGAAGATGTGATGGTCGGTGCGCGACTCGCCCGCCGGCTCGCGGACCTTGGGCATCGCGACGAGGTGCGGATCGGAGAATCCGGCGGCGAAGTCGTCGCGCTCCAGGCTCGTGGCGACGGGCAGGACGATGTCCGCGAACTTGGCCGTGGTGTTCCACCAGGCTTCGTGCACCACCACCGTGTCAGGGGTCTGCCAGGCCCGGGCCAGCCGGTGGAGATCCTGGTGGTGGTGGAACGGGTTCCCGCCGCACCAGTAGATGAAGCGGAGCTCCGGCAGCGTGAGGCGCCGGCCGTCGTAGCCGATGGTCCTGCCCGGATGCAGCAGGGTGTCGGCGATCCTGGCGACGGGGATGAAGTCCGGGACGGGGTTGGCGACCTCGGGCAGCTTCGCCACGGAGGGGCGGCCTCTGGCCACGCCGGTCGCGTCCATCGTCGCGTACCCCGCTCCCCAGCCGCAGCCGGGCCGGCCCATCGACCCCGCCATGGCGGCCAGCACGACCGACATCCAGATCGGCTGTTCGCCGTGGTCCGCCCGTTGCACCGCGTAGTTGACCATGATGAGCGAACGCCGCTCGGTCAGGCGGCGGGCGAGGTCGACGATCGCCTCGCGGCCGATGCCCGTGATGCCCGCCGCCCAGGCGGCGTCCTTGGGGACGCCGTCGAGCTCGCCGGTCAGGTAGGCGGCGAAGCGGTCGAACCCGGCGCAGCATCGGCGGAGGAAGTCCTCGTCGTGCCACCCGTTGACCAGCATCGTGTGGGCGAGGCCCAGCATCGCGGCGGTGTCGGTGTTGGGGACGACGGGCAGCCACTCGGCGTCGAGGAAGCCGGCAACGTCGCTGCGGATGGGGCTGACGTTCACGAACCGCACCCCGGCCGCGCGGCACTGTCGTTGCAGGATCTGCGTCTGGTGCCGGGCCAGCCCGCCGGGGTTGATCTGGCTGTTCTTGAGGGCCAGCCCGCCGAACGCCACCACGAGCTCACAGTTTTCGGCTATCTCGTCCCACATCGGCATCCGCGACTGGTAGCTCCACGGATGCCCGCCGATCACATGGGGAAGGATGACCTCCAGGGCCGCGGTGCTGTAGGTGTTGCGCGAGTCGGTGAACCCGCCGCCCAGCGCCAGGAACCGGTGGAGCTGACTCTGCGCGTTGTGGAACACGCCGGCGCTCGCCCAGCCGTAGGACCCGCCGAACACCGCGCTGTCCCCGTGCTGCGAACGCACCCGGCGGAGTTCGTCGCTCACCAGCGTGATCGCGTCGTCCCAGGTCACCTCCACGAAGGCGGCCGAGCCTCTGGCGGCGTCGTGGACGCGCGGCTCGCCGTCGAGCCAGCCCTTGCGCACCGCGGGGCGCAGCACGCGGGCGCCGTCGTCGGCGGCCGTCACCATGCCGGGGCCGATGGGGGACGGCACGGGGTCGTCGCTCCTCGGCTCAATTCGTACTAATCGCCCGGAATCGACCACTGCGATGAGACTGCCCCAGTGCGTCGCGACCGACATGCGTCGTTCCACCATGCATCCACCCCATCCCTGAAGATCCCCCTGCTCCCGGCGAGCGGATGCTCGCGTCGCAGGGGCCCGCACTCCAGTCGGCGGCCCGCAGGACGGAGACTTTCCCCCGTGCCCGGCTGCTCAACCCCGTCGGCGCGCACCGGCTCGTCCGGCGGCGCGTGCCGGCGGCCTGACGTCAGGGACGCGACGCCCGCGCGAACCGTACGGTGACCGACAGGCCGCCTTCTGGGCGTGCGGCGGCGGCGAGGGTGGCGCGGTGCGCTCGCGTGACGGCGTCGACGATGGCCAGACCGAGGCCGTGGCCGTCGCCGCGGCCGTGACGGTCGGGGGCCAGCCTCTGGAAGGGCTGACACAGGCGCTGGAGCTCGTCGCCGGGGACGACCGGCCCGCTGTCGGTGACCGTGAGGACCGCCTGCGTGCCGGAGGTCTGGGTGGTGACCTCCACGTGCCCGTCCGGGTGGTTGTGGCGGAGGGCGTTGTCGACGAGGTTGGCGACGAGGCTCCCGATCAGCCTCGGGTCCCCGGCCGTCACCGCGGGGCTCAGGCGTTCGGCGAGGTCGATGCCGCGTTCGGCGGCCTGCCGGCGGCGGGCGGCGAGCACGGTCCCGACGACGTGGGCGAGGTCGAGGGTGTCTGGCGAGAGCGTTCGCCAACGCCACCGCCACCTCCGACCAGATCAAGGTGCAGGGGGCGGACGGCCCGTGGCGCCGCGACGACGTCGGCGTCTCCATGGAGTCCGACGGGAGGACCCCGCACCATCCGGGCGGGGGCGTCGAGTCCGGCGGGAAGCTCGTCGTGACCGGGGAGGGCGACATCGGGCCCGCCACGGTGTAGGGCGGCGTGCGCGCCGACCTCATGCTGCTCGGCGGGGCCGTGGGCCTGATCTCGCTGCTCGCGGCGGCGGCCACCTTCCGCACCACCGGCCACCGACGCGAACCGACCCGAACCAGCCCGACCGACCACCGGCACGAACCGGCCGGGGCGCATTCGAGGGGGCTGTTGGTGGGCAAGGCCGTGGTGGTCGTCGTGCCGTGCCTGCTGGGGGTCGCGGGGCTGGCGCCGTGGCTGCTGATGATCACCCCGGCCGCCGGGTTCGCGATCACGCAGAGCATCCCGTCGTTCGCCCATGTGGACGTGGACCCGTCACTGCTGGTTGGCTACTACCCGCTCCCACCGTGGGCGGGCTTGGCCGTGACCTGCGGATATGCCGTCGTCGCCTTGGGGGCGGCGGTCGCCGTGCACCGCAGAAGAGTGCCGCTTCAGGGCAGTCGCCCGCTCGCCCGCTGAGCCGGTAGGCGAACAGAGCGCGCCCGTGCCCGCCGTCGAGCGGGCACGGGCGGGCCTCCGCGTCCGGGGCAGAACGTCAGCGACGAGGCGCGTGTCGAAGGGGGGAACCTCTCGGTGTCGCCTTCGGTCTGGCCGGCATCGCCGTCGCCGGCGGCCGTCCTTCAGACGGGCCGCCGGTGGGCACGATGGCGGATGCCAGGGCGAAGGGGTGAGATGGGATGATGGGCGCGTTATGACCGCCTCCTTGCCGTTCCGTCTTGCCCGTGCCGCGGTGTTCGCCGTGGTCTGCGTGGCGCTGGGCGTGCTGGCGCACCTGTTCGGCGGGGGATCGGTCACGGGGCCGGTGGCGGCCGGTGGGCTGCTGCTGGCGTTCGGGGGCGGGGTCGCGGCCTCGGCGCGTGAGCGCACGCCGGCGGTGATCCTGCCCTTGCTGGCCGGCATGCAGGTGGTGCTGCATGTGCTGTTCTCCCTCAGCCATGCCGCGGACGCCTACGCCACGCTCGTCCACGGCCATTCGGGGCTGGTGCCCGGCGTCGGCATGCTCGTCACGCACGCCGGTGCCACCGGGCTGGTCGCCCTGTGGCTTGCCTGCGGCGAGGCCGCTCTGTGGGGGCTGCTGCACCGCCTGTACGCGCGGCTGTGCCGGGTCCTTCTGGCGCTCTTCCCGCATGCGGTCCACGAGCCGGTCGTCGTGGTGGCGCCCGAGCCGGACCGGCTGCGCTCGGCGGTGCCGGCACACGCCGCGCCCACGCGCGGCCCGCCCTTCACGCAGGTGATCGCTCTCTCCGGCTGACCCTCATGGTGAGGCCGGAGTACGTCGTCATGCCCGGCTCCGTCCGGGTCCGCGTGGCCGCCGACGTCGCGGCCGCGTCAAGCGTCCCTGCCTGATCCGCCTTCGGCGCGGTGGGAAAGCCCGCCGTGCGCCGAGGCCTGCCTGGAAAGGCCCACCATGCACTCTCTCCGTTCGCGTTCTCCGCTTCTTCCCGCCGCGGCGCTGGCCGTGGCCGCGCTCGTGTCCGGCTGCGGCGGCCAGGGCACGACCGCGACGACCGCGTCGGCGTCACCGGCTGCCGCCACCGCCACTGCCACTGCCGCCGCCACCCCTTCGCCCGCTCTGACCATCACCGACCCCTGGATCAAGACCGGCGGGAAGGGGATGACCGCCGCCTTCGGCACCCTGGTCAACAACAGCGACGCCGAGCTGACGGTCGTCTCCGCCACCTCGCCGCTGTCCCCGACGGTCGAGCTGCACGAAGTGGTGGACTCCGGGGGCAAGATGGTGATGCGCCCCAAGAAGGGCGGCTTCGTGGTGCCCGCTCGCGGTTCCCACCCGCTGACGCCCGGTGGCGACCACATCATGCTGATGGGGGTCACGGGCAAGGTGGAGCCAGGAGCCGAGGTGCCCTTCACCCTGACCCTCGCCGACGGTTCCACCGTCGAGTTCACCGCGATCGGCAAGGACTTCGCCGGCGGCAAGGAGAACTACCAGCCGGGCGAGGGCAAGCACTGATGGACGCGCACACCGGCGGCAGGTCCCGCCTGACCCGGCGGGGCCTGCTGGCCTCGACCGCGGCCGCCGCGGCCGCCGCGGCCGGCGCGCTCGCGACGCAGGCCGCCTCGACGGGCCCGGCCGCGGCACAGCCCACTCCGCCCGGCTCGGCGGTGGAGCCCTTCCACGGCCCGCACCAGGCCGGGATCGCCACCGTCCCGCAGGCCCACGCTGTCTTCGCCGGGCTGGACCTGCGCGACGGCGTCGGCCGCGAGGCGGTGGCCCGGATGATGCGGCTGCTCACCGACGACGCCCGCCGCCTGAGCGCGGGCGGTCCGGCCCTGGCCGACACCGAGCCGGAACTGGCGGTGCTGCCCGCCCGGTTGACCGTCACCTTCGGGTTCGGGCCCGGCCTGTTCGACGCGGTGGGCCTGGCGGAGGCGCGCCCGTCCTCGCTGAAGGCGTTGCCCCGCTTCTCCATCGACAGGCTGCAGAGCCGGTGGAACGGCGGCGACGTGCTGGTGCAGATCTGCGCCGACGACCCGCTGACCGTGGCTCACGCCCTCCGCATGATCATCAAGGACGCCCGCGCCTTCACCCGCGTCCGGTGGGTCCAGCGCGGGTTCCGGCGGGCCGCCGGGGTGCAGGCGTCGGGGCTGACCCAGCACAACATCATGGGGCAGCTCGACGGGACCGCCAACGCCGTCCCCGGAACCCCCGTCTTCGACCGGGTGGTGTGGGCGGGCGCGGACGCGCCCGCGTGGCTCCGCGGCGGCACCACGCTGGTGCTGCGGCGGATCCGGGTCGAGCTGGAGACCTGGGACGCCGCCGACCGGGTCGCCAAGGAGTTCACGGTCGGCCGCCGCCTGGACACCGGCGCCCCGCTGACCGGCGCCGCCGAGCACGACCCGCCCGACTTCGCCAAGCTGACGCCCGTGGGGTTCCCGGTCATCTCCGAGTACGCCCACATCAGGCGGGCGCACAGCGCCGACCCGGCCAAGGGGATCTTCCGCCGCCCCTACAACTACGACGAAGGGCTCACCGCGGCCGGACACTCCGACAGCGGCCTGCTCTTCGCCTCCTACCAGGCCGATGTCGGCGCGCAGTTCCTGCCGATGCAGCGCCGGCTGGCCGAGGCCGACCTGCTCAACGAGTGGACCACGCCGATCGGGTCGGCGGTGTTCGCCATCCCGCCGGGCTGCGGGCCCGGCGGCTGGATCGGGCAGAGCCTGCTGGCATGACGCGAGGGGGCCCGCCGGCCTGGCGGCGCGACCTCGCCGTCAGGTCAGCGGTCCCCCGGTGCCAGGCGGCGCAGCAGGTACGTGTCCATGATCCAGCCCTTGCGGTCACGGGCCTCGGCGCGCAGCCGCCGGATGCGTTCACCGACCTCGGACACCGGCCCCGACACCAGGATCTCGTCCGGCGTCCCGAGGTAGGCGCCCCAGTAGATGTGGAAGTCGTCGAGGCCGGCGAAGGAGGTGTGGGCGTCGAGCATGACCACCACGTCGTCGGCGGTGGGGCCCTGCTCGGCCAGGCGGCGGCCGGTGGTCAGGTGCGTGGGCCGGCCGACCTGGGTCAGGCCGATGCGGTGCCGGGCGGTGAGGGCGGCCACGCTGCTGATGCCGGGGACGACCTCGACGTCGAAGGCGACGTTCCCGCGTCCCTGGATCTCGTCGAGGACGGCCAGCGTGCTGTCGTAGACGGCCGGGTCGCCCCACACCAGGAAGGCGCCGGTCTCGCCGGCGCCCAGCTCGTCGCGGATGAGCGCCTCGCAGGCGAGCGAGCGGCGCGAGCGCCAGTCCTCGACGGCGGCGGTGTAGGCGGGGGAGGTGCGGTCGCGTTCCGGGTCGCGGGCCTCGGCGATCCGGTACGGCTCGCGCCCGTGCTCGGCGATCAGGTCGAGGCGGAGCTGGATCAACTCGTGCTTGATCTCGCCCTTGTCGACGATGAAGAACACGTCCGTGGCGGCGATGGCCTTGACCGCCTGGAGGGTGAGATGGTCCGGATCGCCGGCGCCGATCCCGATGACGAGAAGCCGTTTCACCCGCCAAAGTCTGCCAGATAGGCAGATATACGATATCCCTCGCACTTTGCCATAGAGGAGGATCGTGAACCTGGCCGAGCAGGGCGACGCCCGCGCCGCTTCCCGTCGGGAGCGGCTTGCCGAGGAGAGCCGGCTGACCCGGCGCGACGCGTGATCACGGTCGTCGGGATCGGCGCGGACGGCTGGGACGGGCTGACCCCGGGCTCGCGCCGCGCCGTGGAGGCCGCCGACGTGCTCATGGGCGGCGCGCGGCAGCTCGACCTCGTGCCCGCGACGGCCGCCGAACGCGTGAGGTGGCCCTCGCCGCTGCTGCCCGCCCTGCCCGCGCTCGTGGACCGGTACGCCGGCCGCGAGGTGTGCGTGCTGGCCAGCGGCGATCCGATGTTCTACGGCATCGGCTCGACGCTGGTCCGGCTGCTGGGCGCGGAGCGCGTCCTGGTGCTGCCGCACGTGTCGTCGTTGGCGCTGGCCTGCGCCCGGCTGGGCTGGCCGGCCGAGCGGGTGGACGTCGTCAGCCTGGTGGGCCGTCCGCCCGCGGCGCTGGCCGCCGCGCTCCAGCCGGGCCGCCGCGTCGTCGTGCTTGGCGCGGGGCCGGACTCTCCGCCGCTGGTCGCCGGGCTGCTCGTCCGACACGGGTACGGCCCGAGCCCGATGACGGTGCTGTCGGAGCTGGGCGGCCCGGGGGAGTCCGAGCGGCGGGGCACGGCGGAGAGCTGGGGGGAGGGCCAGGCATCCGCGCTCCACGTGATCGCCGTCGAATGCGTCCTGGCCCGGGACGCCGAGCCCCTGGCCAGGGTGCCGGGGCTGCCCGACGGCGCGTACGAGCACGACGGGCAGCTCACCAAGCGGGAGGTCCGCGCCGTCAGCCTGTCCCGGCTGGCCCCGATGCCCGGCGAGCTGCTGTGGGACGTGGGCGCGGGGGCGGGCAGCATCGCCGTCGAGTGGATGCGCAGCCACCCGTCGTGCGCGGCCGTGGCGATCGAGAGCAGGGCCGACCGGGCCGCCGCCGTCCGGCGCAACGCCGAGCGGCTCGGCGTGCCGTCGATGCGCGTGGTCGAGGGCAAGGCTCCCGGGGCGCTGGACGGGCTGCCCGAGCCGGACGCGGTGTTCGTCGGCGGCGGCGCGACCGCCCCCGGCCTGCTGGAACGCTGCTGGACGGCGCTGCGCCCCGGCGGCCGGCTGGTGGTGAACGCCGTGACCCTGGAGTCCGAGGCCGTCCTCGCCCACTGGTACGGCAGGCTCGGCGGCGACCTGGTGCGCCTGAGCGTCCAGCGGGCCTCGCCGGTCGGCGGGTTCACCGGCTGGCGGGCGGCGATGCCGGTGACCGTGTGGTCGATCACGAGGACGGACGAACCGTGACCGTGTGGTCGATCACCAGGAAGGACGAACCGTGACCGTGTGGTCGATGACGCAGGAGGGCCGGCCGTGACCGTGTACTTCGTCGGGGCCGGGCCCGGCGCCGCCGACCTGATCACGCTGCGCGGCCTGCGGCGGCTGGAGGCGTCGCCCGTCTGCCTCTATGCCGGGTCGCTGGTGCCGCGCGAGCTGCTCGACGCCTGCCCGCCGGGCGCCAGGCTGGTGGACACGGCGGACCTCACGCTCGACGAGATCGTCGCCGAGCTGGCCGCCGCCCACCGCGACGGGCTCGACGTGACGCGGCTGCACTCGGGCGACCCGTCGGTGTTCAGCGCCGTGGCCGAGCAGATGCGCCGGCTGGACGCCCTGGGCGTGCCGTACGAGGTGGTGCCGGGGGTTCCGGCATTCGCGGCGGCGGCCGCCGCGCTGGGCCGGGAGCTGACCGTGCCCGGCGTCGGCCAGACGGTCATCCTGACGCGCACCTCCGCCCGCGCCACCCCCATGCCGGACGGCGAGGACCTCGGGACGCTCGGCGCGAGCCGGGCCACGATGGTGCTGCACCTGGCCGTGCAGCGGATCGACGCGGTGGTGGCCGAGCTGCTGCCCTCCTACGGCCCGGACTGCCCGGTGGCCGTGGTCGCGCGGGCGAGCCGGGCCGACGAGGTGATCCTGCGCGGGACGCTGGCCGACATCGCCGGACAGGTCCGCGACGCCGGGATCCGGCGGACGGCCGTGATCGTCGTGGGCCGGGTGTTGTCGGCGACGCAGTTCCCCGACAGCCACCTCTACAGCGCCGCCAGGGAGCGGGCATGCGACGGGTCCTGATCCTCGGCGGCACCGCCGAGGCGCGGGCCCTGGCCGCCGAGCTGGCCGCCGATCCCGGGCTGCACGTGGTGTCCTCGCTGGCGGGACGGGTGAACAACCCGCGGCTGCCGGTGGGCGAGGTGCGGGAAGGCGGGTTCGGCGGGCCGTCGGGCCTGGCCGCGTGGCTGCTGAAGGAGCGCATCGACGTGCTGGTCGACGCCACGCATCCGTTCGCGGAGCGGATGACCGCCTCGGGGGTCGCGGCCTCGTCGGCGACCGGGGTGCCGCTGCTGGTGCTGCGGCGTCCGGGGTGGCGGGAGGGGCCGGGCGACGCCTGGCTGCGGGTCGGCTCACTCCAGGCGGCGGCCGGGCTGCTGACCACGGCCCGGTTCGCGGCCGGCCGTGAGACCCGGGTCTTCCTGACGACCGGACGCCGGAGCCTGCCGGTGTTCGCGCCGCTGCCCGGCGTGTGGCTGCTGGCCAGGTCGGTGGACCCGCCGGAGGGGCCCGTGCCGGCGAACACGCACGTCCTGCTCGACCGGGGGCCGTACACCGTCGAGGGCGAGCGCGCGCTGATCCGGGAGCACCGCCTGGACGTGCTGGTGACCAAGGACAGCGGCGGCGGCATGACCACGGCCAAGCTCGGCGCGGCGCGTGAGCTCGGCCTGCCGGTGATCATGGTGGACCGGCCGCCGCTGCCGGCGGGCGTCCGGGCGACGGACAGCGTGGCGGCGGCGGCAGCCTGGGTTCAGGGATAGCGGCGCGGGGTGTAGACGACGCCGCCCTCGGTGGCCCGGGTCGTGGACGAGCCGATGATCAGCAGGCAGCGCATGTCCACCTGGCCGGGGTCCAGCTCGCCGAGCGTGGTGACCGTGACGCTCTCCCGCGGGCCGCCGACGTCGCGGCCGATCACCACGGGGGTGTCCGGCGCGCGGTGCTCCAGCAGCAGGTCCCGGGCGGCGGCGACCTGCCACGTACGGCTGCGCGAGGCCGGGTTGTAGATCGCCAGCACCAGGTCCGCCCGCGCGGCGGCGGACAGCCGGTCGGCCACCACCTCCCACGGCTTGAGCAGGTCGGACAGCGACAGCACGCAGTAGTCGTGACCGAGCGGCGCGCCCGCCCTGGCGGCGACCGCCTGGGCGGCGGTCAGTCCCGGCACGACCCGTACCGGCACGTCCGGGAAGTCGGCGGCGGCTTCGAGCACGGCGCTGGCCATGGCGAACACGCCCGGGTCGCCGGACGACACGACCGCCACGCGGGCCCCGTCCCGGGCCAGCTCAAGGGCGTGCCTGGCGCGTTCGGCCTCCACCCGGTTGTCGGTGCGGTGGCGGCGCTGGCGCGGGTTCGGCGCCACCCGGTCCACGTACGGGCCGTAGCCGACGAGGTCGGTGGCCGCGGCCAGCGCCTCCTGCGCCTCCGGCGTCAGCCACGGCCGCCCGGCCGGGCCCAGGCCGACGACGGCCACCTCGCCCCGCACCTCGTCCGCCGGGCGCTCGGGGACGAAGGTGCGCTCGGCCGGGCTGGCGAGCAGGGCCAGCGAGAAGTACGGGACGCCGTCCGGGTCCACGTCCTTGAGCGGGGCGACCCTCTCGGCGCCCATGGTGGCCCGCTCGACGTACCAGGCGTCGTCGAGGCGGCCCGCCTCGGCCAGCGCGTCGCGCACCTTCCCGAACGTACGGCCCAGCTTGAGGACGGCGGCCGAGTCGGTGTCGCGCAGCCGCTCGGCCAGCACGTGCGCGGGCAGCGTGCCGGGCAGCACGGTCAGCACCTCGTCCCGCTCGACCAGCGGCCGTCCCAGCACGGCGGCGGCGGCGCTGACCGAGGTCACGCCGGGCACCACCTCGGTCGGGTAGCGGTGGGCGAGCCGCTTGTGCATGTGCATGTAGGAGCCGTAGAACAGCGGGTCGCCCTCGGCCAGCACGACCACGGTGCGGCCCGCGTCCAGGTGGGCGGCCAGGCGTTCGGCGCAGTCGGCGTAGAAGTCGTCGAGCGCTCCCTGGTAGCCGCCGGGGTGGTCGGTGGTCTCCGTGGTCAGCGGGTAGAGCAGCAGCTCCTCGATCTGGCCTTCGCGCATGTACGGCAGCGCGATCGACCGGGCGATGCTCCGGCCGTGCCGGGCGGCGTGGTAGGCGATCACGTCGGCCTCGCCGATCAGCCGGGCCGTCCTGACCGTGACCAGCTCGGGGTCGCCGGGGCCGAGGCCGACTCCGTACAGGCGTCCTGACATGGTCGTCACTCCGTCTCGTTCGCGATGGCGTTGATCGCGGCGGCCGTCATCGCACTGCCGCCGCGACGGCCGTGCACCACCAGGTACTCCAGGTCGCTGCCGGCCAGCGCCTGCTTGGACTCGGCCGCGCCGATGAAGCCGACCGGGATGCCGAGCACCGCCGCTGGGCGTCCCGCGCCTGCGGCCACCAGCTCCAGCAGCCGGAACAGGGCGGTCGGCGCGTTGCCGATCGCCACCACCGCGCCCGCCAGGCGGTCGCGCCACAGCTCCAGGGCCGCGGCGCTGCGGGTGGTGCCGAGGCGTTCGGCCAGCTCGGGCACGCGCGGATCGCCCAGCGTGCACAGCACCTCGTTGCCCGCGGGCAGCCTGCGCCGGGTCACGCCGGAGGCGACCATCATGGCGTCGCACAACACCGGCGCGCCGCCGCGCAGCGCCTCCCTGGCCCGCGCGACCACCTGCGGCGACCAGGCCAGGTCGGTGACGAGGTCGGTCATGCCGCACGCGTGGATCATGCGCACCGCCACCTGGGCGACCTCGGGCGGCAGGCCCGTGAGGTCGGTCTCGGCGCGGATGGTCGCGAACGAGCGCCGGTAGATCTCGGCGCCGTCGCGGATGTAGTCGCTCACTCCTGGCGTTCCTCGTATCCGTTGATGGTTGCGATCAGCTGGCGGACCGGGCCGCGTGGCAGGCCGCAGCGCCGCTCGCAACCGGCCCAGTGGACGGGCGTGGCGGGCGCGCGGCCGAGGCCCCGCACCCATCGCAGGGCGTCCGCCCGCACGTCGGCGAGCGCCTTCGCGCAGCCGGGACGGCCGGTGCAGGCGGTGACCCCGGCCCAGGGGGAGTCCGGGTCGGTGGCGAGCCCGGCGGCGGCCAGCGCCCGCTCGGCCCGGTCCGCCTCGCCGGGGGAGAGGTCCGGCAGGACGACGGTCCGCCAGGGCGTCAGGCGCACCGGCCGCCCGAGGCCGGCGAGGGCTGCGGCCTGGGCGGACGTCAGACGGCCGAGCGGCACGAGCGCCTCGATCGCCACCCGGCCGTCCCGCTGGGCGATCCTGCCCGCGGACGGGCGCCGCGCGGAGGCGGCCGGGGTGTCCGGGGCCTCCCGGGTTTCCGGGGCGTCCGGCCGGCCGGGTCGGGCGTGGCGCAGGCGGGCGGCGATTCCGGCGGGGCCGTCCGGCAGGTCGCGGATGCGCCAGGCGCGCGGGCCGCCGGGGGACAGCTCGTCCAGGAACGCCTCGGCGGCGTCGATCATGAGCGGGACGGCCGCGTCGGGGGCGACGGTCAGCCCGGTGTCGGCGCCGGCCAGCAGCAGCCGTCCGGTCGCCAGGTAGGTGACGTCCGCGCCGAGCCCGGCGACGTCCCGGGTGCCGTCGTCCAGGGCGAACAGGAAGCGTCCCGGCAGCGCGGCCAGCCGGGGCCGCGCGCACAGGGCCCGGTCCAGGGCGTCCGCCATCGCCAGCACGTCCAGCAGCCCGTCAGGACCGCGCCCGCTCAGCGGCGAGGCGAGGATGTTGCGCACCCGCTCGTGCGCGGGCGACGGCAGCAGCCCGGCCGCCGCGATCCGCCCGGCGAAGACCTCGGGCGCGCGCAGCCCCCGCACCTGGACGTTCGCCCGCGACGTCAGCTCGATCACGCCCGTTCCCAGCTCGGCCGCGCACCCGGCGAGCACGCGGAGCTGCGCGGCCGACACCGCGCCGCCGGGCAGGCGCACACGGGCGAGCGGGCCGTCCGCGGCCTCGTGCACCTGGAGCGCCCCCGGACAGGCATCGGGACGCGTACGTCCGGAAGATTCACCTACGGGCACGAAGGGATCGTAACGCCACTTCTGGGACGGGTCGCTCCTGTCGTAAGCTTCGGCGTAGGCGATGGCAATGGGAGGAAGCCGGTGCGAAACCGGCGCGGTCCCGCCACTGTGACCGGGGAGCGAACCCCACCACGAGGCCACTGTCCGGCGACGGGCGGGAAGGCCGGGTGAGCGTCGATCCGGGAGCCAGGAGACTCCTGCCGTCGTGTCACCCGCGACCGGGGCGAGGACCCCGAGGGAGGAATGCGCCGTGCCTGGCGACAGCCGTACCGTTCTGCTGCTCTCCACCTCCGACACCGACCTGCTGAGCGCCCGCGCCTGCGGGGCGGGCTACCGCCTGGGCAATCCCGCCCGGCTGACCGCCGAGGACGTCCCCGGCCTGACAGAGGGGACCGACCTGGTCGTGGTGCGCCTGCTGGGCGGGCGGCGGGCCTGGCCGGACGGGCTCGACGCGCTGCTGGCCGGGCCGCGCCCGGTGGTGGTGCTGGGCGGGGAGCAGGCCCCCGACGCCGAGCTGATGGAGCTGTCCACGGTCAGCGGCGGGGTGTGCGCCGAGGCGCACGCCTACCTGGCCCATGGCGGCCCGGCCAACCTGGCCGAGCTGCACGCGTTCCTGTCCGACACCGTCCTGCTGACCGGGCACGGGTTCGAGCCGCCCGCCGCAGCGCCCGCCTGGGGACGGCTGGACCGTCCCGCCAGGAACACCGCCGGTCCCGTGGTGGGGGTGCTCTACTACCGGGCCCACCACGTGGCGGGCAACACCGCGTTCGTCGAGGCGTTGTGCGACGCCGTCGAGGACGCGGGCGGGCAGGCGCTGCCGGTCTTCTGCTCGTCGCTGCGCGCGGCCGAGCCGGAGCTGCTGGACACGCTGCGCGCGGCGGACGCCCTGGTCGTCACGGTGCTGGCGGCGGGCGGCTCCCGTCCGGCCACCGCGGGGGCGGGCGGCGACGACGAGGCCTGGGACGTCGGCGCCCTGGCCGAGCTCGACGTGCCGATCCTGCAGGGACTCTGCCTGACCACCACCCGGCAGGCCTGGGAGGAGAACGACGACGGCCTGTCGCCGCTGGACGCCGCCTCCCAGGTGGCGATCCCGGAGTTCGACGGCCGGATCATCACGGTGCCGTTCTCGTTCAAGGAGATCGACCCCGACGGGCTGACCGTCTACGTCGCCGACCCCGAGCGGGCCGCCCGGGTGGCGGGCATCGCGGTGCGCCACGGCCTGCTGCGGCACACCCCGCCCGCCGGACGGCGGCTGGTGGTGATGTTGTCGGCGTACCCGACCAAGCACTCCCGCGTCGGCAACGCGGTCGGGCTGGACACCCCGGCGAGCACCGTACGGCTGCTGGCCCGGCTCGCCGAGGCCGGTTACGACCTGGGCGACGGCTTCCCCGGCGTGGCCGACCAGGACGGCGACGCGCTCGTCCACGCGCTGATCGCCGCCGGCGGCCAGGACCAGGACTGGCTGACCGAGGAGCACCTGGCGGGCAACCCGGTCCGCATCTCCGCCGCCTCCTACGAGCGGTGGTACCGGACGCTGCCCGCGCGACTGCGGGAGGACATGGAACGCCACTGGGGGCCGCCGCCGGGCGAGCTGTTCGTGCACGAGGGCGACGACGGGCCCGACATCGTGCTGGCCGCGCTGCGGGCCGGGAACCTGGTGGTCATGGTGCAGCCGCCGCGCGGCTTCGGGGAGAACCCGATCGCCATCTACCACGACCCCGACCTGCCGCCCAGCCACCACTACCTGGCCGCCTACCGCTGGCTGTCGGCCGAGTTCGGCGCGCACGCGATGGTGCACGTCGGCAAGCACGGCAACCTGGAGTGGCTGCCCGGCAAGTCGGCGGGGATGTCGGCCGCCTGCGGCACCGACGCCGCCATCGGCGACCTGCCGCTGGTCTACCCCTTCCTCGTCAACGACCCGGGGGAGGGCACACAGGCCAAGCGGCGCGCGCACGCCGTGCTGGTGGACCATCTGGTGCCGCCGATGGCCCGCGCCGACACCTACGGCGACATCGCCCGGCTGGAGCAGCTCCTGGACGAGCACGCCACGATCGCCGCCATGGACCCCGCCAAGCTGCCCGCGATCAGGGCGCAGATCTGGACGCTGATCCAGGCCGCCCGGCTCGACCACGACCTCGGGCTGGCCGACCGGCCGCACGACAGCGAGTTCGACGACCTCATCCTGCACGTGGACGGCTGGCTGTGCGAGGTGAAGGACGCGCAGATCCGCGACGGCCTGCACGTCCTCGGCCAGGCGCCCACCGGCCAGGTGCGGGTGGACCTGGTGCTGGCCATGTTGCGGGCCCGGCAGATGTGGGCCGGCCGGGAGACGCTGCCCGGCCTGCGTGAGGCGCTCGGCCTGGCCGAGGACGGCACGGCGGGGCTGGGCGAGGTGGACCGCGCGGAGACGACCGCCCGCGCCCTGGTCGAGGCCATGGAGGAGCACGCCTGGGCCCCGGAGGCAGCCCCCGCCGTCGCCCGCGCGGTGCTGGACGGGACGCCCGCCGTCACCCGCGCGGACGAGGAACGGGTGGAGCTCGTGGCGCGGGTGCTGGCCTTCGCCGCCACCGAGATGGTGCCGCGCCTGGCCCGCACCACCGACGAGCTGGACCACGTCCTGCACGCCCTGGACGGCGGCTACGTGCCCGCCGGCCCCAGCGGCTCCCCGCTGCGCGGCCTGGTCAACGTGCTGCCGACCGGCCGCAACTTCTACTCCGTCGACCCCCGGGCGGTGCCCAGCCGCCTGGCCTGGGAGACCGGCCAGGCGATGGCGGAGTCGCTGCTGGAGCGCTATCGCGCCGACACCGGCGAGTGGCCGCGCTCGGTCGGGCTGTCGGTGTGGGGGACCAGCGCCATGCGCACGGCGGGCGACGACGTCGCCGAGGTGCTGGCCCTGCTCGGCGTCCGCCCCGAATGGGACGAGGCGTCGCGGCGCGTCGTCCGCCTGGAGCCGATCCCGCCCGCCGAGCTGGGCCGCCCGCGCATCGACGTGACGGTCCGCATCAGCGGCTTCTTCCGCGACGCCTTCCCGCACGTGGTCGGCATGCTCGACGACGCCGTACGGCTGGTCGCCTCGCTGGACGAGCCGGCCGAGGAGAACTACGTCCGCGCCCACGTGGCCGCGACGGGCGGCGACGAGCGGCTGGCCACGATGCGCGTCTTCGGCTCCGCGCCCGGCGCGTACGGGGCCGGGCTGCTGCCGCTCATCGACAGCCGCAACTGGCGCGACGACGCCGACCTGGCCGAGGTGTACGCCGTGTGGGGCGGCTACGCCTACGGCCGCGACCTCGACGGCGTCGCCGCCCGCCCCCAGATGGAGGACGCCTACCGCCGCATCGCCGTCGCCGCCAAGAACGTCGACACCCGCGAGCACGACATCGCCGACTCCGACGACTACTTCCAGTACCACGGCGGCATGATCGCCACCGTGCGGGCGCTCACCGGCAGGGCCCCGGCCGCCTACGTCGGCGACAGCACCCGTCCCGACGCCGTGCGCACCCGGACCCTGTCGGAGGAGACCTCACGGATCTTCCGCGCCAGGGTGGTCAACCCGCGCTGGCTGGCCGCCATGCGCCGCCACGGCTACAAGGGCGCCTTCGAGCTGGCCGCCACCGTCGACTACCTGTTCGGCTACGACGCCACCACCGGCGTGGTGGCCGACTGGATGTACGACAGGCTCACGCAGACGTACGTGCTCGACCCCGAGAACCAGGCGTTCATGGCCCGCTCGAACCCCTGGGCGCTGCACGGCATCGCCGAACGCCTGCTGGAGGCCGCCGAGCGCGGCATGTGGCAGCACCCGGACCCGGAGGTGTTGCGCGGGCTCCAGGAGGTCTACCTCAAGACCGAGGGCGACCTGGAGGACGACACCAGCCGCTGAGCCAGGCGCGGCGCGCCCGCCCAGTGCAGATGCAGGTAGGACGCGGTCACGCCGGGATCGCCGTACCCGTCGTGGCCGCCGTCCCAGCGGAACAGCGGCTCGCCCGCGTAGGTGACGGCCGTCCGGTGGAACTCGTGCCCGCGCAGCCGCTCGCCCGTCCTGGTGAGCGGCGAGCGGCGCAGCGCGACGGCGTCCCGGTAGCCGAGCGTCAGCCGGGACGTCATCCGCGCCCGCCCTGGGACGCGCCCGCACATGCGCTGGCCGTCCAGCTCGTCGCACAGGTACAGCAGCCCCGCGCACTCGGCGGCGATCGGGCCTGGGAAGGCGGCGACCTGTTGCCGCAGGGGCTCGTTGGCGGCCAGCTCGGCGGCGTACACCTCAGGGAAGCCGCCGCCGATCACGATCGCGCCGGTCCCGTCCGGCAGCCGCGTGTCGCGCAGCGGGTCGAAGACCGCCACCTCCGCCCCCGCCGCGCGCAGCAGCTCGACCTGCTCGGCGTACCCGAAGGTGAACGCCGCCCCACCGGCCACGGCCACCACCGGCCGGCCGCCCGACGCGCCGGGGGTCGGCGGCGTCATCGGGGGCGGCGGCGGTGTCCAGGTGGGGCCGCCCAGCGGGGGAGCGGAGCGCGCCAGCCGCAGCAGCGCGTCCAGGTCGCACGAACGCGCCACCAAGGCGGCCAGCCGGTCCACGGCGGCGACCGCCTCGGCCCGGCGCTCGGCGGCCGGCACCAGCCCCAGGTGCCGGGAGGGCGTGGCCACGGCGTCGTCGCGGCGGATCGCCCCCAGCACCGGCACGCCCGCCGCCGCCAGCGCCGACCGGCACAGCTCCTCGTGCCGGTCGGAGCCCACCCGGTTGAGCACCACCCCGCCCACCCGCACGTCCGGGTCGAAGGTGGCGAACCCGTGCACCACCGCCGCCACCGACCTGCTCTGCCGGGCCGCGTCCACGACCAGCACCACCGGCGCGTCCAGCAGCGTCGCGACGTGCGCGGTCGAGGCGAAGCCGGTGTCACCCCTGCCGTCGAACAGGCCCATCACGCCCTCGACCACCGCCACGTCGCACCCGGCCGCGCCGTGCAGGAACAGCGGGGCGACGAGCTCCTCCCCGACGAGCCACGGATCCAGGTTGCGTCCGGGACGCCCGGCGGCCAGCGCGTGATAGCCCGGGTCGATGTAGTCGGGCCCCACCTTGTGCGGCGAGACCCGCAGCCCGCGCGCCCGCAACGCCGCCATGAGCCCGGTGGCCACCGTCGTCTTGCCGCTGCCCGACGACGGCGCGGCGATCACCAGCCGGGGAACTACCACTCGATGCCCTTCTGTCCTTTCTGGCCGGCATCCATGGGGTGGCGGACCTTGCCCATCTCCGTCACCAGGTCGGCGACCTCGATCAGCCGTTCGGGCGCGTCCCTGCCGGTGATCACGACGTGCTGGCTGCCCGGCCGGTCCGTCAGTGCCTTCAGGACGTCGTCCAGGTCCAGCCACCCCCACTTCAGCGGGTAGGTGAACTCGTCCAGCACGTAGAACCGGTACGTCTGCGCCGCCAGGTCGCGCTTGATCTGCTCCCAGCCCTCACGGGCGTCGGCCGCGTGGTCCTCCTCGGCGCCGGGCCGCTGGATCCACGACCAGCCCTCGCCCATCTTGTGCCAGGCCACCGGGCCGCCCTCGCCCGTCTCGCCGAGCACCTTGAGCGCCCGTTCCTCGCCGATGCGCCACTTGGCCGACTTCACGAACTGGAACACCCCGACCGGCCAGCCCTGGTTCCAGGCCCGCAACGCCATCCCGAAGGCGGCCGTGGACTTGCCCTTGCCCGGCCCGGTGTGCACCATCAGCAGCGGACGCGTCCGCCGCTGGCGCGTGGTCAGGCCGTCGTCGGGCACGACAGCCGGCTTTCCCTGAGGCATGGTCAGACCGCCTTCCTGTGGTCACGGACGACCGAGCCGAGCTCGGCCAGAGAGTCGAGAGGCACGAGCCGCGCGCCCAGCCGGGACGCCAGCCGGACGGCCAGGCCGAGCCTGACCGGCCCGCTCTCGCAGTCCACGACCACCGCCGCGGTGCCGGCCAGCAGCGCGGCGGCCCTGTCCACATCACCGCCGGTCGTGCCCATGCCACCGGCGGGCCTGCCCATGTCGCGGCCGGCCGTGGCCCGTCCGTCGGTGACCAGCACCAGCAGCGGACGCCTGGCTGGGTCGCGCAGCCGTTCCACCCGCAGCACCTCCGCCGCGCGCACCAGCCCCGCCGCCAGCGGCGTGCGCCCTCCGGTGGGCAGGGAGCGCAGCCGGGCCGCGCCCGCCTCCACCGACGACGTGGGCGGCAGCGCCACCTCCGCGCCGGCGCCCCGGAAAGTGATCAGTCCTATCTTGTCCCGCCGCTGGTAGGCGTCCAGGAGCAGGCTGAGCACGGCCGTCTTGACCGCGGTCATCCGCTTGCGCGCCGCCATCGAGCCGCTCGCGTCCACCACGAAGAGCACGAGGTTGCCCTCCCTGCCCTCGCGCACCACCTCGCGCAGGTCGTCGCCGCGCAGCGTCAGGCCGGGGCCCTGGTGGCCGCGTTCCCGCTGGTGGGGCGCCGCTGCCAGCAGCGTCGCCGGCACGTGGAGGTCGCGGACGGGACCGTGCGGGCGGCGCGCGCCGGCGCTGCGGCCGCGCCGGGTCCGGGACCGCGACCGCCGGCCCACCGCTCCCTCGCCGACCCCCGGCACCTCCAGCAGCGGCACCCGGTACGGCGCTGCCACGCCCGCCACCTGCGAGGCCGCCTGCGGCGCGGCCGCCTCCGGACCGGATCCCCCGGCCGCCTCCGCCCCTGCCGCCTCCGGACCGGATTCCCCAGGCGCCTCCGCCCCTGGCAGTGCCGCCTCACCGGATTCTCCGGCCGCCGATCGCGCGTCAGCGGGCGCGGTCGTGTCATCCGGGGGTGACTCGGCGCCGGTCGGCTGGTTGCGTGCTTCCGGTCCGGCGCCGTCGCCCGGTGGCGGCGTCCCGGCGGGTCCGCCGTCGCCGCCGGGACCGGAGTCGTCCGGGTCGTCGTCGGCCGACGTGCGTTCCAGCAGCTCGTCGAGGAGCGCCTCGTCCAGCCCCGGAGCGTCGAACGGATCCCGCCGCCTGCGGTGCGGCAGGGACAGCCGGGCCGCGGCCCGCACGTCCTCGGTCGTCACCGTGTCGCGGCCCTGCCAGGCGGCGTGGGCGATGGCCGCGTTCGCCGTCACCAGGTCGGCGCGCAGGCCGTCCACCTCGAAGGCGGCGCAGACCGTCGCGATCTGCCGCAGCCGGGCGTCCGGCAGCCGCACGCCCGGAACCCGGGACCGCGCGGCGGCGATGCGGGCCGACAACGCCGATTCCTCCCCGGCCCATCGATGCGCGAACGCCGCCGCGTCCGCCTCGAAGGCCAGCCGCCGCCGCACCACCTCCGCGCGCTCCCCCGGGTCGCGGGACGCCCTGACCTCGACCGTCAGCCCGAACCTGTCCAGGAGCTGCGGACGCAGCTCGCCCTCCTCCGGGTTCATGGTGCCCACCAGCAGGAAGCGGGCGGCATGGCGCACCGACACCGACTCGCGCTCGACGTAGCACGTGCCCAGCGCGGCCGCGTCGAGCAGCAGGTCCACGAGGTGGTCGTGCAGGAGGTTCACCTCGTCCACGTACAGGACGCCGCGGTGGGCGGCCGCCAGCAGCCCCGGCTCGAACGCCTTCACCCCCTCCGTCAGCGCCCGCTCGACGTCGAGCGAGCCGGCCAGCCGGTCCTCCGACGCGCCGACCGGCAGCTCCACCAGCGCGGCCGGCCGTTCCACCCGCTCGGCGCCGGGCTCGTGCGGCCCGTCCGGACACCCGGGGTCGGGGACGACGGGGTCGCAGGCGAACCGGCAGCCCGGCACCACGGCCACCGTGGGCAACTGGGCCGCCAGCGCCCGCACGATCGTGGACTTCGCCGTTCCCTTCTCCCCGCGTACGAGCACCCCGCCCACCCGGGGCGACACCGCGTTCAGCACCAGCGCCAGCTTCAGGTCGCCGAGCCCGACGACGGCGCTGAACGGATAGGTGACGATCAAGACTCAGCCTTCCGGTTGACGTGGACCACCCGCCAGCCGTCCCGCGCGACGGTCAGCTCGGTGGTGGACAGAGGAGCCAGGTCGAAACGGGCCGCGCGCAGCGGATCCAGCCCCAGGACGTGGCCGAGCGCCGCCCGGATGACGCCCGCGTCGCAGACCACGACGGCCCGCGGCTCGTCCCGTGCCGCATCGAGCCAGCCCGCCACCCTGGCGGCGAGCGCGCTCAGTGACTCGCCGCCGTGCGGGGCGGCGTGCGGGTCGGCCAGCCAGCTCGCCAGCGCGTCCGGCTCCTCCAGCGCGACCCGCCCGTACGGCAGGCCCCGCCACCGGCCGCAGTCCGCCTCCGCCAGGGCGGGCACCACGCGTGCCGCCAGCCCCATGGCGGCGGCCGTCTGCCGGGCGGCCCTGCCGGGAGCGGCCCATGCCGCCGGCGCCTCGACGGGCCCCGACGCGGCGGCCCTGGTCAGGCTCGCCGCGTCGGCGTCCTCGTCGGCGGGGAAGCACCCGGCCCGCATCCCCGGTGTCGTGGCATGCCGGACGAACAGCACCTTGCTCAGCTCGGCGCCGCGACCAGCGGACGAGCCGCCGCGCGCCGCTCCGCCCGGTCGCTCGCCCAGCCGAACAGCCCGCCGAACACCGCCCAGAAGACGAGCTGCGTGCCGAGCGAGACGACCCGGAACTCCCACAGCAGCGTGGCGGGGAACCCGTCGGGCACCTCGTCGACCGCCGGCAGCAACCACCACGCGGCGACGACGGGCACGAGGAAGGCGACCGCCGCCGCCGTCCAGCGAGCCCACGGGCCGCCGTCGACGAGGCGGGCCGTCGCCACCGCGATCGCCGTCGCCGCCAGCCCGACGAGGATCATCACCACGTAGAGCAGCGTGCGGCTGTTGATGGTGTCCGGGTCGCCCACCGCAGGCGGGTTGGCCGGATATTTCACGAAAGGCACGAGGATGATCGCGGCGAACGCCGTACCGGCCGCGGCCACCGCCAGCAGCCCGTCCGAACGCGGGCCGACCCGGCCGCGCAGCCCGGCGAACACCAGGGCGAACACCCCGCCCACGGCCAGCCCGTAGAGCCCGGTGGCCAGGAACAGCCCCGCCTTCTGCACGGGCCTGCCGACCACGGCGTCCTCGCCGTGACTGTGCTCGGCCGCTTCGCCGTGACTGTGCCCGGCCGTCCCGGCTTCTTGGCCGGGCGCCTCGGACTGGGCGGCGGCCTCCTCCAGGGCGATCGCGTGGTCCACGCGAGATTCACCGAAGGCGAAGGCGAAGGCGCCCGCGATCAGTCCGGCCAGGAGTCCGATGAGCAGACCTCTGGCCAGGAAGGTGCGTACCATGCCCGGCGCTCAGTGGCAGGGCACGCCGAGCAGGTGGCGCCCGTCGTGCATCAGCTCGTGCAGGAAGGTGCCGGTCTGGGAGATGGCGCCGTTGTCCATCAGAACCAGGTAGGCGACCAGCAGCAGCACGGGCACGGCCAGCAGCAGCCAAGGGCGCAGGCGCGGAAAGGGAATCGTCGACGGGGTGGACAGCCCGGTCATGTCAAGCCTCCTCAGGGGTCACGCGTCCCATATCACGAGGTCACGGCTGCCAAGCGACCTGGCTCCCGGGATCTACGTCCCGGATACAGTGGCGCGTCCGCACCGGCATCTCACCGGATTTCCCTTGGACAACCGTGAAATCTACCGGAACGTATCCTTTCCTCACGTTCACGTCAATATGCGAACGATGGCCCGCCGTCACCGGTCGGGCACGCGCCGCCCCAGGCGCTCACGCGACCGCGCGCCTTGACGAAGCGCCCGGAATTCTACCCGGCCGAGTGCAGGGATTTAGCGTGCGTTGGTAGGTGAACCGCATATCGGCAGCCGTGCCGGGCATCGAGCGAGTGGGAGGAACCGGTGCCATGAATGTTGCCCGCGAAATGCGCGACCGCTATACGGACGCGTTCAACGCACACGATATGAAGGCGCTGCTTCACACCGTCAGCCCGTCCGGAGTGTCCATCAGCCCCGAGGGCGTGTCCCAGGGGCACAGCGAGCTGGCCTCCTACCTGGAGGAGTTCTGGAGGGCGTTTCCCGACGTCCGGGCGGTGATCACGGAGTCCTCGGAAGGCGAGGCCACGACCGTCGACGAGCTTCTCATGGTGGGAACCCACCGAGGGCCGTACGCCATGCCCGACGGTCAGGTGCTCACCGCGACGGGTCGCCCCATTCGTTTGCGGTGCTGTTATGTCTGCACGGTTGAAGACGGACTCATTACGAGTCTGCGGCTTTATTTCGATCAACTGGAGCTGCTCACTCAGCTCTCCAGCTCGGTGATTCTGTCCCGTCCTTAGCGCATTGTTCGAGCGCTGGTCCTGCATCTGGCAGATGTACCTGCAGCAGGGCTCTGGTTGATCTTCGCGGCCTGCCCCAGCCTGGCCGCATGACGACAGAGACTCACGACCCGACGACCCGGGACACGACCCCGCGACTGGGGCCGCGCGGCCGCCTCGCCAGCGGCGCCAGCTCCTCCCCGCGCAGCCCCGCGACGCGCCGATGCCTGACCCCCGGCCTCCCGGTGCCTGCACCTGCGAGGTGGGAGTCAGGCGGCCAGCGGGGTTTGGTGTTCGGTGTTCTTCGGCAGCCTGCGTGTCCGGGGCAGGACGAGGTAGGTGAGGGCCAGTCCGATCAGGCTCAGTAGCGCGCCGGCCAGGCCGGTCCACCGCAGGGCGCCGGCGGCGACGATCGTGCCGCCGATGACCGAGCCGGCTGCGGCCCCGAGGTTGAAGGCGCCGACGTTGGCGGAGACCGCCAGGTTCGGGGCGGCGCCCGCGTGGTGCAGGATCAGCCCCTGCAGCGGGGCGATGGTCGCGGTGGCGAGCAGGCCGAGCACCAGGACCGCGATCACGGCGGTCGGCTGCCACACCACGGCGAACGGGACCAGCAGGAGCGTCCCCGCCAGCCCGCCGAAGACCCCCCGTACGGTGGCGCTCATCGACCTGTCGGTCAGCCTGCCGGCAGTGAGGTTGCCGATGAAGCTGCCCGCGCCGTAGGCGAGCAGCAGACCGGAGACCGCCGCGGCGGAGAAGCCGGAGACGCGGATCAGCAGCGGCGCGATGTAGGTGAACACCGTGGCGACCCCGGAGAAGCCCACCGCGGTGGTGGCGATGGCGAGCATGACGGGCCGGCGCGTCACCACGCGGATCTCGTCACGCAGCCGCGTGGACGGCGCCTCCTGCCGGGGCAGGACGGCGGCCAGCAGCATGGTGCCCACCAGGGACAGAACGGTCAGCACGGCGAACGGGGCCCGCCAACCGGCGCTCTCTCCGAGCAGCGCGCCCAGGGGCACCCCGAGGAGCGTGGCCACCGTGATGCCCGAGGCCACGGTGGCGATGGCCGAGCCCGTCCGCTCGGCCGGGACCACCCGGGTCGCCGTCACCAGCGCCAGCGCCAGGAAGGCGGCGTGGCTGAGCGAGGACACCACGCGGCCCGCCAGGAGCAGGCCGAACGACGGCGCCGCCGCGCTGATCGCGCTGCCCGCCGCGAACAGCAGCATCAGCCCTAGGGCGAGCCCCTTGCGCGGCAGCCGCGAGGTCAGCAGGGCCATGAGCGGCCCTCCGGCCACCACACCGAGCGCGTACGCGGTCACGGCCTGTCCGGCGGTGCCCACGGAGACATCGAGATCAGCTCCGACCTGCGGCAGCAACCCGGCGATCAGGTACTCCGAGGTGCCCACGACGAAGACGCTTGCGCACAATGCCGCGAGCGTCGCGAAACCCTTGTTCATCTTCACGCCGTAGACGCTAAAGTCTCACATCGATATGAGAGTCAAGTCTGGCGGGGCGGTGACCGGCCCGCCGTCAGGAGGTCGTCGTGCGCATCGGTGAGCTGTCCCGGCGGACCGGCGTGGCCGTGCACCTGCTGCGCTACTACGGAGAGCAGGGTCTGCTCAACCCGCAGCGGCGCCCCAGCGGCTACCGGGAGTACGTCGAGGAGGACGTGGCCGTCGTCCGCCGCATCCGCAGCCTGCTGGCCGCCGGCCTGAACACCTCGACGATCATGACGGTTCTGCCGTGCCTGCGGGACGCCGGCGACCGTCTCGTCCCCACCTGTCCGGACCTGCTCGCCGACCTCCACCAGGAGCGCGACCGCATCGCCCAGGCCATCAGCGACCTTCAGACCTCCATGGACGCGCTCGACGACGTCATCGCCGCGGCCCCGGCCGACGTCACCCGCCGGGCCCTGGCCTCGCTCGGCGTCTGAACGACGTCAGCCCCCGGGGACGGCCGGCCCCTCCGTGGGCGGGCGGCTCTCGCCGGTTGCGGCAGGACGACGATCCCGGGCAGATCCGGCGCGGTCCTCACCAGTCCCGGAAGGTCGTCCGATCTCATCCCATGTCGTGCTGACACGGCACGTGGAAGATCGTGAAGATGTAGGCATGAGTTCATCGCAGCCCTTCGCCGACCACGGGCCAGAGCCGGATGGATCTGCCCCGGATCACCGCTACTTGCTGGACAACGCCCGGGTAGAGGCGGGCGAGCGGTTCACCTGGCTGGCCGAGCTGTTCGACGGCGTCACCCGGGGCCACTTCGACCGGCTCGGCGTGAAGCCGGGCTGGCGGTGCTGGGAAGTCGGCGCGGGCGGCCCGAGCATCCCCGAGGCGCTCGCCACGGCCGTCGGGCCGACCGGCTACGTGCTGGCCACGGACATCAACCCCACCTGGCTGGACCCGCACGCCGGGTACGAGGTGCTCCGGCACGACGTCGTCAAGGACCCGCCGCCGCAGCCGGGCACGTTCGACCTGGTGCACGCCCGGCTGGTGCTCGTCCACGTGCCCGACCGGGACCGGGCGCTGGCGACGATGGTGGCGGCGCTGCGTCCCGGCGGCCGGTTGCTCATCGAGGACGCCGACACCGAGCTGCAGCCGCTGGCCTGCCTCGACGAGGCCGGCCCGGCACAGCGGCGAGCCAACCGGCTGCGGCGCGCCGTCCGGGAGTTGATGACCCGTCGCGGCGCCGACCTGCGCTACGGCCGTACGCTGCCGAGGGCGTTGCGCGCGGCCGGCCTGGCCGACGTCGCGGCGGCCGGGTGCTTCCCGGTCGGCGGGGTGGCCTGCGACCGGCTGGAGGCCGCGACGGTGCGCATGGTACGCGCCGAGCTGCTCGCCGCCGGGCTGGCCGACGACGCCGAGATCGACGCGCACCTGGCCGCCGTCGAGGCCGGCGAGCTCGACCTCACCCTCGCGCCGCTGATCTCGGCATGGGGACGCCGCCCCGAGCGGCCCGAGAAGTCCGGGCCGCGGTGAGGCCGTGCCCGAGGAGTCCGGGCTGCGGTGAGATCGTGCCCGAGGAGTCCGGGCCGCGGTGAGGCCGTGCCCGCGGCCCGGCGGCGCGCTCTGCTCGCCGCGGCTCCCCGGTGGTCGTCAGGCCAGGACGGGGAAGTTGCTGCGGAAGGTGCCGCGGGGGTCGCGGGAGCGCTTGACGTCCCGGAGGCGGGCCAGGTCGTCGGGGGCGAAGGCGGCGGCGGCGCGCTCGCCCGGCGCGAGGAAGGTGAACGGTTTGCGCCCCGACGTGCACGGCACCAGCGCCCCCGTCAGCCGGTCCATGCGCTCGCGGACGGCGGCGCCCCCGTCCTGCCCGGGGATGCCGAACAGGTACAGCGCGTACGGCTCGGCCAGGTGTCCGGCCGGGATGCCGGACGGCCGGGCCAGCGCGCCGCCCAGGTGCCGGACCTGGACGCTGAGGAGCGGGTCGATGGGCTGCTCCAGCAGCACGGCGGCCACCTCGTCGGTCAGCCCGGTCAGGAGCTCGGCGCGGGACCTGCCGGGGCCGGGGTCGGTGGGCTCGGCGGTGATGGCGCCCAGCCCGGCGACCGGCAGCACGGCGCGGGAGTCGGACAGCCGCCCCGCGATCTTCTCCAGCGGCCGCATCAGCGCCTCGGCGTCGCCGCCCGCGCCGAGGTGGGTGGCGTCCACGGCCACCAGCGGGGCGGCGCCGGGGAACTGCAGGAGGTCGTACCAGAGGGTCAGCTCGTCGGGTGCGGTGGCGGTGATCTCGCGGTAGGCCTCCAGGACGGCGGGGGCCATCGCGGCGGGCCACAACATGCGGCCGCCGTAGAGGTCAGGGGCCGGATGCAGGTCGAATTCGAGCGCGGTGACGATGGCGAAGTCGCCGCCGCCGCCGCGCAGGGCCCAGAACAGGTCGGGGTCGTCGTCGGCGGTGATCCGGGCGCGCGTGCCGGTGGCGTCCACGATGTCGAAGGCGCGCACGCCGCCCGCCGCCCAGCCGTGCCGGCGGCCGAACCAGCTCAGGCCGCCGCCCAGGGTGTAGCCGGTGACGGTCACCGCCGGGCTGCTGCCCGCGAGCCCGGTCAGCCCGTGCGGGCTCGCGGCCTCCTGGACGCGGCCCCACTTCACGCCGGCCCCCGCGCGGGCGACGCGTTCGGCGGGGTCCACGTGCAGGTGGTCGAGGCGGTTGGTGCGCAGCAGGATCGTCTCGGCGGTGTCGCCGGTGGCTCCGTGGCCGCTCGGCTGGGTGGTGATGGTCAGTCCTGCCAGGTGGGCGTGCCGGACGAGCGCGGCCACGTCCTCGGCGTCGGCGGCCTCGACCACGGCCCGCACGGGCTGGTCGATCGCCAGGTTCCAGGGCCGCCGGGCCTGCTCGAACCCTTCGTCGCCGGCTGCGAGCACCGTGCCCCGGACCACGCCGCGCAGTTCGTCCCCGATGTTCATGTTCACGCCTCTCTCGTCGATGGCTCCACTTTGTCGGGTGGGGGCTGGGGTCGAGCTGGGATCGAGTTGAGGTGCCGTAGGGTGGGGACGGACATGGCAGGGTTGGAGATTCGGCTGTTCGGGCCGCTTGAGGTCACCGGCGAGCAGGGTGTGCTGGATCTCGGTACGCGCAAGCAGCGTGCCCTGGTCACGATGCTGGCGCTGGAGCCCGGCCGGGTGGTGTCGCTCGACCGGCTCATCGACGAGCTGTGGGCCGGGGAGCCGCCCGCCGGGGCGACCCGTACCCTTCAGGCGTACATCGCCCACCTGCGCCGGGTGCTGGAGCCCGACCGGCCGCCGCGTACCCCGCCGCGTGTCCTGCTCACCCGCGAGCCGGGCTACCTGCTCGCCGTCGCGCCCGGCCAGGTGGACCTGTGGCGGTTCGCCTCCTGGGCCGGTGAGGGCCGCGCGGCGCTGGCGGGTGGCGCGCCCGGCCGGGCCGTCGAGCTGCTCGACCGGGCGCTCGGGCTGTGGCGGGGCGAACCGCTGGGGGAGTTCGCCGGTCAGGAGTTCGCCCAGCCGGTCGCCGCGCGGCTCGCCGAGACCCGCGTCACCGCCCTGGAGGACCGTTTCGACGCCCGCCTGGCTCTGGGGGAGGACGCGCCCCTGATCCCCGGGCTGGAGGCGCTGGTCGCGGCCGAGCCGTACCGGGAGCGGGCCTGGTCGCTGCTCGTGCGCGCGCTCTACCGGGCCGGACGGCAGGCCGACGCGCTGGCCGCGCTGCGCCGGGTGCGTGAGCGGCTGTCGGCCGATCTCGGGCTGAGCCCCGGCCCCGATCTGCGGGAGCTGGAACGCGCGGTGTTCGACCAGGCGCCCGAGCTGCGCCCGCCGGTGCCCGAGCCGGTGGCGCCGTTAGTCCCGGCCGCCCCCGAACCGGAGAGCGAGGCCCTCATCGCCCGCTCGGCCGAACTGGAGCTGGTGGCGCGGCGGCTGGCCGCCGCGCGGCGCGGCGACGGTGGCGCCGTGCTGGTCATGGGGGAGGCGGGCATCGGCAAGACCCGGTTCGTCCGGGCCGTCGCCGATCTGGCCGCCGCGCGCGGGTTCGAGGTCGTGTGGGGGAGTTGCGCCGACCGCGCCGCCTCGGCCTTCTGGCCCTGGACGCAGATCCTGCGCGAGGCGGGTGACGCCACCGGGTTGCTGTCCGGCCGCGCCCGTGACCCCGAGCAGGATCTGTTCGGCCTGTACGAGCAGGTCCTGGACGTCCTGACCCGGGCGCAGGAGCCGCTGGCCGTCGTCCTGGAAGACCTCCACTGGGCCGACGTGTCCTCGCTGCGGCTGCTGGAGTTCGTCGCCGAGTCCGCGCTGCGGCGTCCGCTGCTCGTCCTGGTCACCTGCCGTCCCGAGCCCGGCGACCACCCCGCCGAGCTGCGCGGGACGCTGGCGGCGCTGACGCGGTCGGGTGAGCGCCTGGAGCTGCCGCCGTTCACCTCCGGCGACGTGGCCGCCTTCCTGCGGGCCAAGCAGGTCGCCGACGAGCCCGGCCTGGTCGGCGACCTGCTCGACAGGACCGGCGGCAACCCCTTCTACCTGGGCGAGGTGCTGCGCCTGCCGCGCGGCGAGCGTACGGTCCCCAGCGGCGCCCGTGACGTGATCGAGCGCCGGGTCGCGCGCCTGCCCCAGGAGACCCGTGCCCTGCTCGCCGCCGCCGCCGTGGCCGGCCGCGACGTGGACGCCGGCCTGCTGGAGAGCGTCACCGGCAGCACCGCCGAGCAGGTGATGGCCGCGCTGGAGCCGGCCGTCGCCACCGGCCTGCTGGCCGAGCCGCCCGCCGGGCCCGACTACCGCTTCTCGCACGCCCTCGTCCAGGAGGCCCTGTACGCCGGGCTCGGCAAGCTCGACCGTTCGCGCCTGCACCTGCGTACGGGCGAGGCGCTGGAAGGCGTCCTGCCCGAGTCGCGGTCGGCCACGCTCGCCCACCACTTCTCCCAGGCGGGCCGCCTGGACGTCGCGGGCAGAACCGTCCGGTACGCCTCCCGCGCCGCCCGGCACGCCGCCGCGCAGCTCGCCCACACCGAGGCGGCCGGTTTCTGGACGCTGGCCCTGTCGGCGCTCGAACCCGGCCACGACGCCGAACGCGCCTGCCTGCTCACCGAGCTCGGCCACGCCCACCGCGCCGCCGGCCGGCCCGAGGACGCGCACCGCGACTGGGAGGAGGCGATCGTCCTGGCCAGAGCCGCCGGCGACCGGGCGGCGCTCATCTCCGCGGTCACCGCCATCGGCGGCCCGGCCCTGTGGAACTGGCGCCCGTACGGCGTCGTCGACTCCGGCCTGGTCGCCGTCATCGAAGAGCTGCTCGACGGCCCGCTGCCGGACGCCGACCGCGCCACCCTCCTGGGCACCCTCGCCCTGGAGCTGCACTACGGTCCCCGCGGCGCCGAGGGCGAACGCCACGCCGCCGAGGCCGTCGCCCTGGCCAGGCGGACGGGTGACACGCCGCTCCTGGCCCGCACGATGAACAACTACCTGCTGGCCGCGTTCCGCCCCGGAGGCAACGCCGCGCGGCGGGCGATGGCCGAGGAGCTGGCGGCCCTGCCCGGCCTGCCGGTGAGCGGCGAGGTGCTGGCGCGGGTCTCCCTCATGTCCTGCCTGCTGCGCGACGGCGACCTGCCCGGCTGGGACCGCGAGCTGGCCCGCTGCGAGGCGCTGCTGGCCATGGCGCCGCGCCCGGAGCTGGAGTCGATGGTGCGCATCGCCCAGACACCCCGTGCCACCCTCGACGGCCGGTGGGAGGAGGCCGAGGACCTGCTCGCCCGGTACGGCGACATGCGGTTCGCCCCGACCATGTGGGGCCGCGGGTTCCACCGGCTGGTGACCACGTTCACCTGCCGGCGTGGCCAGGGGCGGGTGGGCGAGATCCTGGAGGAGCTGGTGGCCGCCGCGGAGGAGCCGCGGTTCGTGCCGCTGCGGCCCGTCGCCGTGCTCGCCGCCGTCGAGTCCGGCCGCGCCGAGCTGGCGCACGAGCTGGTGGCGCGCTGGGGGACCGACGTCCCCGACGACTGGGTGGCCGACTTCCTCGTGCCCGTCTGGGGCCTGGTCGCCGCACGCCTGGGCGTGCCCGATCCGCGCGCGCTCTACGAGCGGCTGCTTCCGTACGCGGACCTGCTGGTGGTGGCCGGGATGGGCACCGCCTGCTGGGGGTCCACCCATCTCGTGCTGGCCGAGCTGGCCCGCCGCCTCGGGGACGAGGACGCCGCCCGCGCCCACGCCGCCGCCGCCCGCCCGGCCCGGGCGACCGAAGGGACGGCATCGAGAAGTCGTTGAGCCGGCGAAACCCGTACACCAAGATGATCAGATGGAGAAAGGCGAACCCGGGAGCGGAGGGACGATTTCGATCCTGTCCCGCATCGATTACCGCATCGAAGACTTCGACCGGCTTCTCGAAGAGGGACGCAAGTCCTACCGCCGGACACAGCCGGACGCGACCCCGGAAGAAGTGAACGACGCCGTGCCGGACCTGCACAGCGCCATTTACGAGATCATGCACGCCAACGGCGACCGAATCCCCTTCCCCTTCCCTTCCGGGGTGCCGATCGCGGGCGTCACATGGTTCCTGGAAGTGGACGAGCCGCTGGGGAAAGAACTGAAGGGAACGCCCGAGGAGCCCTTCGGGATCGCCTGCGACGCGGAAGACGGCGACCTCATCTACCAACATCGCGACATTTATCACCTGACGGCCGAGGCGTTCGAGTAAGCCCCACCCCTGACGGGGGGACGTCGGCTACCGCCGAAGTTGCAGGCGGATATACCGCCGTACAGCGGTTGATAGACGAAAAATCTCTATTTTTCGCCGTATTTCACGAGCTCAGGGCCATTGGTAGCGTCAGCCGCGCAACACGGAGTGATCCTGCCCCAGGAGGCCGGTGTGGTCATGCGATGGTTGTCAGCGCTCATCCTGGTCTTCTCCGGGGTCCTCGTGGTGACGGGGGCGCCCCCGGCCGCCGCCGCGTCGGTCCAACCCGGGCCGGGCCAGTTCTACGGGGTCCGGGCCCGGGTGCTGAGCAACGTGTCGATCGCGGCGGGGGCCACCACCACGGTCAAGGTGGCGGGGGTGGGCGCGGTGCCCGCTAGCGGGGTCGCGAGCGCCGCGGTGAACGTCGCGGCCAAGGGCGCGAGCGCGGCCGGCGGCCTCATCGTCTTCCCCTCCGACCTGGCCGCCGCGCCCGCGGTGACGGGCACCCGCTACCGCTCCGGCGTGTGGGACGACCAGCTCCTGACGGTCAAGCTCGGCCCGGACGGCTCCCTCAAGGTCAAGAACACCGGCACGGCCGCCGTCAGCGTCTACGCCGACGTGCACGGGTACTACACCGCGACGGCCGCCGCGACGGCGGGAGCCCGGTACGTGCCGCTGAACACCGGCCGGGTCATCGGCAACCAGACCGTGGCGGCCAACTCGACCGCCACGTTCGCGGTGGCGGGGGTGGGCGGCGTGCCGGCCTCCGGGGTGGCGTACGTGGCGCTGACGTTCGCGGTGAAGAGCACCGGGTCCGGCAAGATGATCGCCTACCCGTCCGGCGGCACGCCGCCCGTCGGGTCGAACATCGACTACCGGCCCTCCTACTTCCAGTCGAACCTGGTCATCGCCGCCCTCGGCGCGGACGGCAAGATCGCCGTCAACAACAACGGGGCCGCCGCGCTGACGGTGTACGCCGACGTGGCCGGCTACTTCGCGACGCCCGCCGCCACGGTCGCCTCCTCGGTCCTGGCGCCCGTCGCCCCGTCACGGACCCTCGCCTCCGTGACGGTGGCGGCGGGCGCCTCGTACACGGTCGCCCCGCTGGGCAAGGGCGGTGTGCCGGCCTCCGGGGTGAGCGCGGTCGGCGTCAACATCACCGCCAAGGGCACGGCGAACGGCCTGCTGCGCGTCTACCCCACCGGCCAGGCGAGCATCCCGGGCGGCGGCTCGATCGCGTACCAGCCGAACGACTTCTGGTCGAGCCTGGTGCCGGTCAAGGTGGGCACCGGCGGCACGTTCGTGATCCTGAACACCGGCGGCGCGAGCGTCAACGTGACCGTCGACACCTTCGACTACTACGGATCGGCGTCCGTGCCGTCCGCCCCGGCCGGCGTGAGCGCGACGGCGGGCGACACGTCGGCGACCGTCTCCTGGCAGCGTCCCGCGGACGGCGGCGCGCCCATCACCGGCTACACGGTCACCTCCAGCCCCGGTGGCGGGACCGCGACGGTCTCCGGCGACCTGCTGAAGGCCACGGTCACCGGCCTGGCCAACGGCACGGCGTACACCTTCACCGTGACCGCCGCCAACGCGGTGGGCAGTTCGGCCAGGTCGGCCGCGTCCGCGCCGGTGACGCCGGCCGGGACGGTCACCCGTCCCTCGCCGCCGCTCGGGGTGTCCGCGACGCCGGGCGACCGTTCGGCGAAGGTCACCTGGCGCGCGCCCGCCTCCGACGGCGGGTCGGCGATCACCGGGTACGTCGTGACGGCCGCCCCCGGCGGCGCGACCGCGACCGTCGCCGGCGACCGGTTACAGGCCACGGTCACCGGCCTGACCAACGGCACCGCGTACACCTTCACCGTCACGGCGGCCAACGCGAACGGCGTCTCCGACGCCTCCGCGCCCGGCGACCCGGTCACCCCCGGCGTCCCGGGCCGGCCCGGCCGCCCGTTCGTCACCGGCGTGTACGGCAGGGACGGCGCGGCACGCGTCACCTGGGCCCCGCCCGAGACCGGCGCCGCGGGCGTGACCGGCTACGTCGTGACGGCCGCCCCCGGCGGCGCCACCGTGAACACGACGGCCACGGAGGCCACGGTCACCGGCCTGACCAACGGCACCGACTACTCCTTCACCGTCACCGCGGTCGGCGCGGCGGGCGCCGGAGACCCGTCGCCGCCCTCGGACGCGGTGCGCCCGGTGCCCGCCGAGGTGCCCATGTCCCCGCCCGCGCTGCTGGTGACCCCCCTCGACCAGCGCGTGGACGTGCAGTGGGCGCCCGCGGTGGACGGCGGCTCGCCGATCACCGGGTACACGGTGACCGTCCAGCCCGGCGGCCGGACCGTCGACACGCCGCCCGACACGACGGTCACCTCGGTGACCGGGCTGGCCAACGGCACCGCGTACACGGTCTCGGTCGTCGCCAGGAACGCGGTGGGCGCGAGCGCCCCGAGCACCGCGGCGGCGGTCACCCCGGCGGCGAGCCGGCCGCCCGGCGCGCCGACGCACCTGCGGGCCGGGCTCCCGGCCTCCGGCAGCGTCCAGGTCACCTGGGACGCGCCCGCCGACGTCGGCACCGGCCCCGTAACCGGCTACACGGTGACGGCCAGCCCCGGCGGCAAGGCCGCGACGGTCACCGCCACCACCGCCACGATCGCGGGGCTGGACCCGGCCACGGCCTACACCTTCACCGTGCGCGCCACCAACGCCGCGGGCACCGGCACGGCCAGCGCCCCGACCGAGGCGATCACGCCGAAGCTCACGGTCAAGAGCGAGCCGCGGGTGCTGTCCCCACAGGCGGCGGCCACGCTGCGGGCCGTACGGGGGCGGGCCCTGGAGTTCGAGAACCCGCCGGCGGAGGTCACCGGGCTCACCGCGGGCACGCTGCTCGTCATCGGCCAGACCGAACGCACCCCCGAAGGGTTCTTCGGCAAGGTGTCCGGCACCGCGCTGCAGAACGGGCGGTTCGTCGTCTCGACCACGGCCGCCTCGCTGAGCGACGCCTTCACCGACGCCGGCTTCGCCACCGACGGCCGCGTGGACACCGGCGACCAGGTGGAGTTCGTGCCGTCGGTGCCGGGGGCGCGGCTCGTCGAACCCGTCGAGAACACCAGTCACCGGGCGGCCGGGCCGCGGGTCGGCCTGCGGGACGGGAACCTGGTCATCGAGTTCGAGCAGTCGTTCGAGCAGAAGGGCCGCTCGGTCACGAAGGTCGAGGGCTGGGCGGTGATCGACCAGGACACCAAGATGGGCGCCAGCACCGACTCCGCCGGCCGCGGCGTGGACATCAGCAACACCACGAAGATCAGCTCCGAGGTGCGGGTGAAGCAGGGTCTCGCGTTCGAGTACAAGAGGCGGACGCACCTCGGGCACGTCAACGGGCCGTGCTTCTCGTTCATGGTGGGCAAGGTGCCGGTCGTGGTGTGCGTGCGCTTCTCGGTCGCGCTGGCGTTCGAGGCGTCCGCGACGGTCGGGCTGAGCTTCGCCGTCCACTGGGACAAGCAGTTCGGCACGCGCTGCCACACCGGCAAGAGCGGCACGTCCTGCACCCCCAACGACGGCGGCCCTGGCTTCTACAGCGACGGCGGCGTCGGGGCCTACGGCGACGGCACGGTCACCACCGCCATCTCCACCGACATCGAGCTCCTGCTGTACGGGGTGGTGGGCCCCGCCCTGGTGGTGGACGTGCCGGGCGCGCAGTTCAAGGCCGACACCACGCAGAACCCGTGGTGGGAACTGCGGGTGCTGGCCCGGCTCGGGGCCGCCATCGACCTGGGCGCGATCGGCAAGGACTACTCGGTCTGGCGCAAGGACGACATCATCAGCGCGTTCTGGACGGTCACCCACGCCCCGGGCGCCTTCCAGGGCATCAAGGTCGTCCCGCAGCACGGCAAGGTGGGACCGGGCCAGAACTACCAGTTCAAGGTCGCCGTCTCCGGCTATCCCGACGACGTCGTCACCCAGTGGAAGCTGGTCGGCGGCCCCGGCACGCTCACCGCCGACGGCCTGTTCAACTCCTCGCAGGAGGGCCTCGCCGAGGTCGAGGTGACCAGCCCCGCGACCGGCGGGCACCCGCAGCTGCAGGCCCGCGGCGGCGTCGAGGTCGGCGCGCAGTACGGGACGCCGGGCCCGCCCAAGCTCGACACCTTCACCGCGCCGACGCTGCGCGGGGCCACCGTGAGCTGGTCGCCGCCGGCCGACACCGGCACGAGCGACATCTCCGGCTACGTGGTGACCGCGACGGCCGAGGACGGCAGCCAGACCGCGCGGACGTACGCCTACGGCGGCGACGCGACGCACCAGCTCGTCCAGGGGCTCACGCCAGGGGTGACGTACAGCGTCACCGTGATCGCGCAGAACGCGCAGGGTAGTGGCGAGCCGTCCGCGCCGCTGAAGCTGACGCCGACGGACGTGATCTTCTTCGGCCCGCCCTCCACGCTCGGCGCGGACCTCGCGGGCAGCACCGAGACGCAGGGCCGGCCCGACTCCTCCGGAACGGCCGGCGGCGCCACCGGCGCCGCGGCCTCCGGCGACGGCCGCTACATCTTCTTCATGACCCAGGCGCGCAGCAACCTCATGCCGGACGACCGGCGCGCGCCCTCCAGCACGGCGCCGTTCATCCTGCGCAAGGACACGCAGGGCGGCGGCACGCAGGTCGTGTCGATGGGCGCCGACGGCGTCACCCCGGTCACCGGTTTCGTCGGCGGCCCGCTGGCCAGCCGGAACGGCAACGTGGTCGCCTTCACCTCGCTGGAGTGGACCGGCGTGCTGACCCCGAGGTCGGTCGTGCACGACATCGCCGCCAGGACCTCCTGGACGCTGGAGGAGCACGGCTACGTCTCCGCCGTCAGCGACGACGGGCACGCGGTCGTCTACTGGAAGAAGCTGGACGTGAACTCGGCCACCTCCCGGTGGAACCTCTACCGGCAGGTCAAGGGCGGCGCGGCGCAGAAGCTGACCTCCTGCGACTCCCAGACCGACGGCGACTGCCCGACCTCGACGGGCGACGGCGTCCTGTCCGGCGACGGCAACCGGGTGACCTGGTCCACCTACGACGTCACCGTCCAGAAGTACCGCACCTGGCTGTACGACGCCGTCGCCGGCGGCACGACGGAGATCTTCCCTGGCACGGACGTCGGCGACCCGATCATCTCCGGCGACGGGCAGGTGGTGGCCCTGCGGTTCACCGCGCATCCGTCCCAGACCGCGTGCCTGATGGTCGCCAGGATCGGCGGCGCCACGCCGGGCGCGGGCAACTGCCTGGTCCCCGAGGACGGCAACGGCCGCGGCAAGGCGCTGTTCCTCAGCCAGAAGGGCACCGCGCTGGCCTACGAGTACACCGACGACGACTCGGTGCACAGCCTGCGCAGCTACCGGGGCGGCGCCACCCATCTGGCGGGCGGCGCGCCGGGGCAGTCGTGGCCGGTGACGGCGTTCATCACCGACGACGACCAGCGCCTGATCTACACCCTCGGCTACGACGGCGGCACGGCCACGGCCGACACCGTCGTGGCGCACGAGGTGCCGGGCGTGTGGTGGGACTTCACCACGGGCGGGATGCCCGGTGGCGCCCCGGCGCCCGCCGCGGCGCCCGACCGGCGCGCGCCGGCCCGCGACCTGCGGGTACGGATGCCGGACAAGCCCGTCACGCTCGGCTCGACGCCGCCGCATCCGGCCGTCTCCTCGTCTCGCGATTGACGCCGGCGGGGGACCGGAGAACTGCCGACGACAGGGACCCGGTTCCCCGCACGTGGGGACGCCACGGAACACGCACGACGGCAAGGGGGCGCGTGCTCCCCGGCGCACCGGGCGGCCCGGCCAACCGCGTGCCGACGACCGGCACGAACCGGGTGGCGCAGACCCTTCCGCTACAAGGTCATGCGCGAGTCACACAGCACTGCTAGGCGCGCTTGGGCCAGACGGGGCCCTGGTCGGTCCAGACGACCCCCTTGTTGCGGCACAGACAGAACGGGTGCCCGACGGGGTCGGTGTAGACGCGCCACCCGTAGCCGTTGGGCCCGATGAAATCCTGCTGCAGGGACGCCCCGAGGGCCAGGACGCGGCTCTGCTCGGTCTCGACGTCGTCGACCTCGAAGTCGAGGTGGAACTGCTTGGGGTGCTCGCTGTCGGGCCACTGCGGGGCGCGGTAGTCCTCCACGGGGTTGAAGGCCAGCTCGATCTCGCCGAACTGGATGCCGGCCCAGTTCTCGTGGCTGCCCTCCTTGACCGGGCGTCCCGTCACCGCGGAGTAGAAGGCCGCGAGTTTCATCGCGTCCGGGCAGTCGATGATGAAGTCGGTGAGTCGCAGCATTCGGCGATCCTGTCACAAGATCCGTCGGCGTTGTCGGCAGCCCGCGCCGTGGCCCCTGTGGGAGCGTCCGAAACGGTGTGAGCGCTATCCGGACGAGGAAACCAGGTTCACAAGGAGCTGAACCTCCCCCCGGTGCGTCGGCGTCATGCGCTCTCGGCCGCAGTGTCTGGTGGCGTGGCCCCGCGGCCGGAGCGCGGTCATGGCGAGGCCGCCGCCACCGCGCCGGACGTCAGAGCCGCCTGCACGATGCGGAGCGCCTCGGCCGCGTCGAGGCCGACGCTGGCGATCACGGCGGCGTAGTCGGCGGCGGCCCGGCGGGCCCGTTCCCGGCCTTCCTCGCCGGCGGCCGACACGAACGAGCCCGCCCGCCCGCGCGTCTCGATCAGACCCGCCTCCTCCAGCTCCCGGTACGCCCGGCCGACCGTGTTGACGGCGAGACCGAGGTCGGCCGCCAGGTGGCGGATGGTCGGCAGCCGGGCGCCCACGGCCAGCGTGCGGTTCTGGATCTGCCGGGCGAGCTGGGCCCGCAACTGCTCGAACGGCGGGACCGGTGAGCCCGCATCGATGACGATCATCGCAGGCCCACCGCGCGCCGGGCCGTGGCCGCGTACGACGGCGTCCTGACCTGGACGGCGACCAGGGCGAGCACTCCCAGCACCAGGAAGCCCACCGAGGCGGCGCTCCACCACCCGGGCGCGAACCCGGCCAGCAGCACCACCGGCAGCGCCCACAAAACGGGCGGCGCGGAACTCTCACGCGCGTCCTCGATCCGCATGACGACGTCGGCCGTCAGCGAGACCTCGTCCTCGGCCACGACGGGACGGGCCAGCATCTCGCGCAGTTGCAGGACGGCGCCGAGGGCGACTCCGGTCACGGCGACCAGCAGCACGACGGCGGCGTGCCGTGCGGTGCCCTCGGTGACGGCCAGCGCGCTCACCCCCAGCGCGAAGGCGCAGGCGAAGGTGGCGCCCGCCATGACGGCGTAGGGCCGTCCGAGCAGGGCGGCCCAGCCGAGCTGCACCGGATGGGTCACCCGTCGCGGCAGCGCGGCTCCGGCGCGCCGGTCGACGCGCCGCACCCAGGCGTCCAGCAGGACCTGGGTCAGCAGCAGCGCGACGATCGACCCGCTCAGCACCAGCATCGGCGCCAGCCGGTCCGACCCGGACCCGGACCCGTCGGCGGCTCCTGGCAGGGCGGCGACCTGCGCCAGGGAGGCCGCGATGATCAGCACGGCCAGCAGGACGCTGCCCAGCAGCCGCACCCGACGCCGCACCGCCAGCCGCGTGGCCAGCAACGGCGTCGGCGGGCCGTCGCTCAGGCCGTGCCGCCGCAGCCAGGTCTCGGCGCACCGGATGTCCGCGGGCGGCGGCCCGGCGTCGGACGTGGAAGCGTTCGTCATGCCTCCTCCTTTTGTCGCAAGCTTTGTAGCAACATGGTGCGTCATCACTTGCGACAAAGTCAACGCCCGGGAGGGGGAGCCCGTTACCCGGCGAAGAAGGTGGCGTGCACGGGGGAGCCGGTTACCCGGCGGAGACAGTGATGTTGCCGGAACCCGTGGTCAGCGACATCTTGCGCGGCGAGGAGCCGTCCTTCTTGACCGAGACGTCGGCGTCACCGGAGGCCGTGCTCGCCTTCACGTCGAAGGTCTCGTCGGGGACGGTCAGCTCGACGTCACCCGACCCGGCCGACAGCTCGACGCTCTCCGGCGCGACCGTGTACTTCAGGGCGACCTTGCCGGACCCCTCCTTGACCAGGAGCTTCTTGCCGCCCAGGCCGTCGCCCTTGATGTCGCCGGAGCCGGCCTTCAGGTCCAGAGGGCCGGTGAGCGACCTCAGCATCAGATCACCCGAGCCGGCGTCCACGTCGACCGGCATCCCCTTGGGCACCTGCACCTGGTACTCGACCCCGCACGTTCCCCACGACTTCTCGCAGTCGTAGAAGACGGACAGCGTGCCGCCCTCCACCTTGTGCGCGGCGCGCGGCTTGTCGTTGCTCCAGTAGAGCCTCTCGGTCACGCTGACGTACGTCGCGTCCGACTCGGTGACGGTCACGTTCCCGCTGCCGCTTCTGAGGTGAAGCCGCTGCACCTTCTCCTTGACCTGGTACGTGCTGGTCTCCTCGTTCTTCGGTTTGCCGATGGCGTCAAGGCCGCACCCGGTCAGGAGCACCGCGGAGGCCAGCAGGCCGCCCGCGATCGCAGTGATCTTCATGCCGTCAATCCTGTCCGGACGTCCCGCGGCCCGCATCAGGGATGCCCCCGACAGGCCCCCGGGAAGAACCCGTACCTCCGACGCCCCCGTCCGTCCGCGAGTCCGCGCTCACTGCCACTGTCGGGAACGGGCGCGCGCCGGGCAAGGTCGTCGCATCAGGCGGCGGCCTTCACGCCAGGACGGCAGCGGCGCACGTAGTACGCGCAGGTCAGTGCCAGCACCATGGGCCCCCACAGGTTGAGCGGGCTGATGCACACCTTCGCCAGGATCTCCCACCAGACGTTGTCGTAGGCGACCTCATCGACGACCCCCGCCCAGTGGAGCACCGTCTGCACCGGCAACACCGACAGGATCGCGCCCCCGGCCGCCGCGGGAACCACCGCAGCCATCGGCGGGACGGGCCGCCCCCCGGCAAGAGGCACCCAGGACGGGAAGACCTCGCCCCACCGGCGTACCAGCCCGATGCTCAGCAACGCCGCCAGCTCCGACAGCGTGCTGAGCCCGAAGATGTACGGAATTCTGATCCACAACGCCGGCATGTCCGTGTCGTGGATCTGGCCCATGTCGAAATCGAGGACGAACGGCAGCCGCCAGAGGCAGGAGGGCAGCACCAGAAGCGGCAGCGCGTAGGCGACCCGCAGCGCCCAGCGCGGGACCTGCCGCTCGGTGTCGCTCTCGGCGGGAGCCCGGTGCAGGAGTCTGATCGGCATGCTGCAACCGTGTCCGGGCCGCCGCCCCGGAAGATCACCTGAGCGGGTGAGCAGCCTCCCCCACCCGGGGGAGATCGACCTCCGGGCCGAGGCCGCCGAGGCCCCCGGATGGTCAGCGGCGCCCGTCGAGGAGGGCAGTGGAGGTCGCGGAAGAGGGCGTCGCGCACGCGGCCACCCGGCTCGCCGACCTGATGAGCCTGCACTGCGAGACGCATTACGGCCCGCACGGCTGCGCGCTGATCGACGGGGTCGAAGCCGGCCGGCTCGCGCGGGCGATCAGCCGCCGGTCGGGACGGGTCCTCGCGCCAGAGCCTGACGGATCCGGCGGGTGAGGTCGTCGGCCAGGATCTCGGCCTGGCCGGTGGCGATTCCGTCGAGGGCCTGGGTGGCGACGTCGGCGGGGTCGGCCTTGGGGACGCCGTCCAGTCCGGCGGTCATGTCGGTGTCCATGAAGCCGACATGGAGTGCCGAGACGCTGATCCCCCTGGGCTGGAGTTCCTCGCGGGTCGCGTCGGTCAGTGCCCACGCGGCCGCCTTCGCCGCCGCGTACGCACCGGCCCGCGCCGGGTGCAGCCACGAGATCACCGACAGGATGTTCAGGATCGCGCCCCCGCCGTTGGCCTCGAGGACCGGTGCGAAGGCTCTGGTGACGGCGAGGGGGCCGTAGAAGTTCGTCTCCAGTTCGCGGCGCACCGCGTCGAGGTCGCCGCCGATGAGCGGCGTGCCGGTGGAGATCCCGGCGTTGTTGATCAGGAGGTTCGCGTCGGTGGCGATCCGCGCGGCGGCCCGGATGGACGCGTGGTCGGTGACGTCGAGGAGCAGCGGGGTGACTCCTGGCAGGTCCAGGTCGCCGGGACGGCGGACGGCCGCGTAGACCGATGCGCCGCGTTCCAGCAGTTGTGCGGCCAGGTGGCGTCCCAGACCCCGGTTCGCGCCGGTGACCACCGCGACTGCGCCGTTCAGATTCATGCTGCCTCCTTGAGAGAAGATAGATTATGAACGCAATCTATCTGTCGCAGCATAGAATAGATGACGACTGACATCCGGCAAGGAGGCGCAGATGGGACGCGGATCACAGGCGCAGGCGCGGCAGAACCGCCTGCGGGTCGTCGACACGGCGTCCCGGCTCTTCCGTGAGCAGGGCACCGAGGTCAGCGTCGCCGACCTGATGAAGGCCGCGGGTCTGACCCACGGCGGCTTCTACAAGCAGTTCGCCTCCAAGGAGGCCCTCATCGGCGAGGCGACCGCGCACGCCTTCGACGAGCAGGCCGACGTCCGGGCCGCCGCGCTCGAACGGCACGCGGGAGATCGCGAAGCCGCTCAGCGGGCGTTCGTGGACGGCTATCTCTCCGCCGCGCACCGCGACAACGCCGCCGACGGCTGCCCCGTCGCCGGACTCGCCGCCGACATCGCCCGCGGTCACGGGGACGCCGAGGCGCGCCGCGTGTTCACCGAGCAGGTCGGCGACACCGCGGCCTGGCTCGAAACCGCCGACCAGGACGGCCTGGCACGGCTGTGCACCATGGTCGGCGCCCTCGTCCTGGCCCGCGCCACCGCGGGCCACCCGCTGTCGGAGGACATCCTCGCCGCCGCGCGCACGGCACTGACCGGCGACCAAAGCCAAGATCACCCTCATCGGGAGTAGGCAGGCAGGCCGGGCGCGGCATGGCCCACCATGCGGCGGGCCGTGCGCACCGCCGTACGGGCCTTCGGCTTCGAGGGGCCGGCCGCGCTGAGCCTGGCGCAGCTGATCGACGACCCGGGGCGCGAACCCGGCGTCCACCCGCCCGAGGCGGCGATCGACCACGAGCGGCTCTTCGCCGACCTGGCCCGGTGGACCGGTTCGATGCGGGTCGCCGTGGAGACGGCGTGACGGCCCGTCAGGCGCCGACGGCCGGCGACCTGGCCCGGGTGCCGGGCCAGGGCCGGGGGAGCAGCTCGGGGGGAAGCAGCGGGTCGGCCTCCATCGCCCGGGTGAACTCCGCGGCGCGGACGCCCCGGACGGGTCCGACGGTTCGGCGTGCTCCTGGAGGAACCGGAGCCGGGGCTCCGCCACCTCGGCGAGCCGGTCGTAACGTGCGGCGATCTCGTCCGGCGGCCACTGGCCGGGGCGGAGGTCAGTGGCAGGTCAGCGCCGGTTCAGGAGGCCGGGCTCCCGTCGACCCAGGACGGGTCCGCGACCAGGGTCCGGAGCTCGTTCACGAGCCGGGCGGAGTGGAACCCGTCGGCGGCGGCGTGGTGCACCTGGAGCGCGAGGGGGAGCAGCACCCGGCCGTCGCGCTCGGTGTACCGGCCGAGGGTGAAGATGGGTGCGAGGTGGTCCCAGTTGTCGCCGATGTTGAGGTTGAACCCGGTGAAGGACGTCCACGGCAGGCTCGACACGTCGAACGTGTTGGCCGGCAGCGTCCCCTGCGGGAAGAACTCGGTGGCGCGGGCGTGCTCGGCGAGCAGGGGAGCGGCGACGTCGTGGAAGGCGGCGAAGTCGGGGTCGTAGGGCGCCCACACGCACGCGAACGTCTCACGGTCGGGGTTGAAGACCGTGAAGGCCGGATGCACGACGGGCCAGACGGCCGGGTCGCCCGAGGCGGTCAGGCACATCCGGAACTCGTCGTGCCGGTTGACGACCGTGGCGATCGCCCAGACCTGCGCGAGGTAGGACTTGCGCCGCGACCGGCCGAGCGCCGCCGCGAACGCGGTGACGTCGATCTCCACCGTCATGGAGTACGTGCACGGCACGGCCCGGCGGTAGTGCTCGAAGTGCTGCCGGCGCGGCCAGGTCACGGTGTCGATCGGGATGGGGGCGTCCATGCCGCCATCATCCCAACCACCGGCCAGGACCGAACGCCGGCCCCGATGGATACGGTCACCTGCGTGAGCACTTGGTAGTGTCCGGTGGGCCCGCCAGTGCTCACCCTGGTGCGGGCACACCGGGGACCGGGGCCGGGTCGCCGCGTACGGGCAGCAGGCGGGCCGGCAGGGCGGTGGCCAGCGCGGCGATCAGCGCGGCCTCCAGCATGCGCGCCAGGATGATCATGTGGATCTGCCACGGCAGCGCCGACCGCAAGGGCAGCCACACCAGCTCCAGCGCGAGGGCGTAGAGCACCGCCGCGGCCAGCCCCGCCAGCATGCCCTTCGCGACGGGCGACGTGCCGGACAACCCGGCCACGCAGGCCGCCAGGGCGGCGCCCGCGGCGGCTCCGGTCGCGATGACGTCCGACAACGCGGTGCCGGAGCTCTGGAAGACGTAGCCGTTGACCGTGCCCGACACCATCGCCGTGACCAGTGCCGCGGCGGCCGCGCAGCCCACCGCCAGGGCGACGCGGCCGGTGCGCCGGGGCGCGGGCGGGCGGCGTTCGCCGAGGGTGAGGAACCGTACCGCCATCGGGGCCAGCATGAGCAGGACGACGGCGAGCAGCAGCAGGACGCCCGCCGACAGGCGGGAGTCCATCATGATCTGCGCGCTGATCAGTACCTGCGCCAGCGGGTCGGAAACAGCGGGATACCGCTGGACGTGGGCGATGATGATGTCGGCCTGGAGGTCGTAGAACGCCCGCGCGCCCAGCGTCACGACCACCGCGATCAGCGACAGCGGCCCGAGCGCCGACCGCAGCCCGTGCACCCGCGGCGCCCACACCCGCGCCACCCACCGCACCCACACCCCCAGCAGCAGGCCCGCCATCGCCAGCACCACCAGCCCGGCGAGCTGCACCGACACGGGGAAGGGCGCCAGCGCGTGGTCCGTCATCCTGCTCGGGGCCAGCACCCAGCCGCCCGCCAGCCCCACGGCCAGGCCCAGCGGCACGTGCACCGCGTCGGTGCGCGCCCCCACGGCCCGCAACGCCCGCAACCCCAGCGCGACGGCCAGCAGCAGGGCGAACACCTCCGCCGGCCACGGCAGCGTGTTGGTGCGTCCCTGCGCGGTCAGCGACGCGGCCGGATCCATGGTCAGGGAGAAACAGCCGCCCAGCGCCAGCGGGAAGACGAAGCCCTGGCGCACCAGCGGCTCCTGGTCCTCCAGCGCGGCCCGGCGGACGGCGAGATGCGGATGGGTGCGCACCCGCAGCGACACCGGCCACCGGCGCGGCGCCGGCGCCCGGTCGAACACGCGGCGCAGCGGCGTCGCGTCCCGCTCCCAGGACAACACGCGGGCGTCGGCCATCAGCTCGCGCGACTGCAGCACCACCGAACGGGTCAGCCACGACAACACCGCCAGCCCGGCGATCTGGGCGGCGAACAGCCATGACAGCGCCGCGCGCGCCCCGAACGGCATCTGCTCCGACCGCAGGAACGGCGCCTGCCCCGACAGCACCCCGTTCACGGCGGCCAGCAGGCCCGGCACGAGGATCACCGCGGCGTAGGACCGCCACATCGCCAGCGTCACCGCCGTGATGTTCAGGTCCCGGTTGCGCACGTGCGCCAGCTCGTGCAGCACCACCGCCCGGAACAGCGGCCGGTCGCGCTCGAACGACAGCCAGGTGCCCCGGCTGATCACCACGTACCGGCGCCCGGCCCGGCCGAAGGCCAGCCCGGCCACCGCGGGGTCGAGCACGTCGAGCAGGAAGACGACCCGGCGCCCGCCGAGCACCTCCGCCGCCATCCGCCGCAACTCCTCGCCGACCTCGCCGCCGACCGGACGCAGCCGCCGGCGGCGGATCCGCCAGGCCGGCCCGAACCAGTACTGCAGCCCGGTGAGCAGGACGAGCGTCGCGAAGCAGAGCAGCACGCCGAGCCGGAGATCCTGGTGGGCCCCGCGGCTGATCACCTCGCAGGCGGGATCGTCCAGGCCCTTCAGCGCCGCGAGCTGGCACGCCTCCCTGACCTTCGCCGGGACCTCCGCCCCCTGCACCGACAGCAGGTCGAAGATCCCCGGCCGGTAGATCGCGGTCGTCGCGAACGCCAGGCTGATCAGCAGGACGAACGCGGACGTGGTGGCCGACGGCAGACGGCCGCTCATGACGGGTTGCGGGCCAGCTCGCTCACCACCGCGTCGGCCAGCGCGTCGGCCTGCGCCTGCGACATGCCCATCCGGCGCGCCTTCTGGTAGGCGACCTTGCGGATCTCCGTCAGCCGGGCCGGCGGCAACGGCGGCGGCCCCGACGCCGGCGCGTCGGGCAGCTCCCGCGGACGGCGGCGCAACCGGCCGATCAGCCGGCCGGTCCACGAGCCGACGTCCTTGCCCACGTCCGCCAGCACCGTGGTGACGACGCCGGAGACGATCGCCGTCACCAGCAGCTCGTCCACCCCCGGCAACCCGAAACCGAGCGGATCCCGATGCGACCTCGGCCTGCTCCGGCTGCCGAGCGCGTCCCAGGTCTGGTCGAACAGCGGCAGTTCGGCGGGAGCGATCCTGGTCACGACCCGGCGGCTGAGATCCTTGGCGAACGCATCGGACACCTAGGCCTCCAACAGGAGAATTCCGTTGCCAGAAATATAGGCAGCTCCGATGCCGGATGTCCTTGGATACGCCCGGCCCGGCCCGTCTCGCGGCGCCTTTCTCCCGTGGCCCGTCCGATGACTAGTCGCCGTGGAGCCCGTCGGGGTCGCAGTAGTCGATCTCGTCCGTCGGCTTGAAGTCGGCCACGATGATCTCGCGCCGGAACGGCCCGCCGCTCGGCATCTCCTCGGCGGACGCCTCGAAGGTGAAGCGCTGCATGGGCCGCAGCAGCCTGCCGGCGATGACCACCGGCCTGCGCACCGAATAGATGGCGGGGAACGGGCAGCAGTAGTAGCTCCCGAGCGGCTTGCCCGCCGCGTCGACGGCGTAGGCGATGGCGCCGTCCCGGAAGGCGGCGTCGATCTGCGCCTGGATGTGCAGCGTGGCGGCCGGGTCGGGGTCGTACTCCCACATCTCCTTGACGGCCTGCCGGGCCTTGGGGTCGGCCTGCCAGTAGTCCCGCCGTTGCGGGTCGGTCAGGCACCAGGGGTCGAGGTCGCGCAGGTTCGCCTCAAGAGACCGGTACGTCGCCGCGGGCCTGGTGGCGGTGGTCCGGTAGGTGGCGATGTGCCTGGGCATGGCGATGAGCTGGCCCACGTGGTAGTAGAGCTCCAGGGACCGCTGCAGCCGTTGCTCGATCGCCTCGTGCAGGCTCGGCTGCGGATCGGCCTTGAGCAGCCCCTCGGCGTAGTCGGCGGCGGTGGCGGCCTCGGCCACGAGCTGGCGCAGCCGCTGCAGGTCGGCCTGGTGGTCGTGGTCGTCGGCGACGGTCTGCTCGAACACGCCGAAGGCCACTTCGGCGTGCTGCCGGATCGCGCGGGTGGCGGCCAGCATGCCGTGCAGGTGGGGCAGCGGGCACGGGTCCGCCTCGGCCCATTCGGGCAGGTCGGCGGGTAGCTGGAGCTCTGTCTCGACCAGATAGCGGGTGTTGCCGGCGGCCTGCCGGGCGCGCGACACCCAGCCTTCCACCTGGGCGAAGCAGGCGGCCACCTGCCGGCTGGTGACCGGCGGCACGTAGCCGGCGGTGCGCGGGTCGGCGCTGTAGTCGGAGTCGAGCAGCTGCTCGCCGATGGTCTGCAGCACGAACGCGTTCCAGGTGCACAGCAGCTGCCCGGAGGCGGACTGCGGGCCGTGCCAGAGGTTGACGCCTTCCTGAACCAGGCGTAAGCGCAGCTCCTCGGCGCGCTCCAGCTCGGTGTAGACCAGGCCCCCGGCCCGCCGGTAGGCCTCCAGCTCGTCCGCGCGGACCTCGCCCTTGTACGCCGCGAGCATCCGCGTCATCAGCGTCGGCCGCGCCGGATCATTGGCCATCATGTACGTCCCCGTCCTCTTCCCCGTGACATCTGGTGATCCGTACCCTAAGCCGCCGTCCCCTCGGCGGGCCATCCATGGCGAGCTGCCGGATCGGCCCGCGGCGCAGGGGGCGACGCCCTACGATCGGGGGATGGCCGTCCCTGAGCTGATCCGCATCGTGACGCGTTCCTCTCCCATGGCGCTCGCCCAGGTCGAGCGCGTCCGGCGGGAGCTGGCCGGCCTGCATCCCGGCATCCGCACCGAGGTCGTGCCGGTCACCACGTCCGGCGACCGGTGGCAGGGGGCGCTGTCGGCGCTCGGCGGCAAGGGCGCCTTCACCAAAGAGGTCGACGAGGCGCTCCTGGCCGGCCGGGCCGACCTGGCGGTCCACTGCATGAAGGACGTGCCCGCCGACCGCCCGCTGCCGGCCGGCACGGTGTTCGCGGCCTTCCTCAAGCGTGACGACCTGCGCGACGCGCTCGTGCACCCCGGCGGCCTGAAGCTGGACGCGCTGCCCGAGGGCACCCGGATCGGCACGTCGTCGGTGCGGCGCGTGGCCCAGCTCGCCGCGTCGCACCCGCGGCTGCGCTGCGTGCCGATGCGCGGCAACGCCAACCGGCGTCTGGAGAAGCTGGACGCGGGCGAGGCCGACGCGCTGCTGCTGGCGGTGGCCGGGCTGGAGCGCATCGGCCGGCCGGACCGGATCACCGAGGCGCTGTCGCTGGAGACGATGTGCCCGCCGATCGGCGCGGGCGTGCTGGCCCTGCAGTGCCGGGAGGACGATCCGGCGACCGTCGACGCGGTCGCCGGGCTGGGGCATGCCGACACGTGGCGGGAGATCACGGCGGAGCGCATGCTGCTGCACGTGCTCCAGGGCCACTGCAACTCGCCCATCGCCGGTCACGCCCGCGCCGAGCGCGACGGCCGGCTGTCGTTGCGCGCCCGGGTCTTCTCCCCCGACGGCAAGCGCGTGCTCGACGCGCACGAGTGGGCCGGCCCGCTCGACCCGGCGACGCTCGGCACGTCCGTCGCGGTCGCGCTGCTCCGCCAGGGCGCCCGGGAACTGATCGACACCATCCCCCACTGACGGCGGGCCGCCTACGCGGTGCCGGCCGCCAGCGCGTCCTGGTCGCGGAGGGGTTCGTCGCCGTGCAGCAGCCACTCCAGCGTGGCGGGGGTGGCGTCGAAGTGCCCGGCGTGCCCGGCGCCGGGCTGGACGGTGAGGGTGGCGGTGGGGATGCGGGCGGCGAGCCAGCGGGCGTGCGCGACCGGCACGACCCCGTCCAGCTCGCCGTGCCACAGCCGGACCGGAACGGTGATGGAGGCGGGGTCCACCCCCCAGGGGGTGCCGAAGAGGGCGATGACGTCGTCGGCCCAGCCGCCGAGCCCCGGACGGACCGCCTCGGCGTACGCGGCACTCAACATGGCGCTGACCTCCGGACGCGTCAGGACGGCGGCCTCGAACGGCGGCAACTGCGGCGGCCCGGACGAGTCCGCCCCCAGGTGGGCGATCATGGCGTCGCGGTCCTGGAGCGCGACGGCGGCGCTGCGCCGGTTGCCCTCCATCATCCCGGCCGTCCAGTCCAGGCCCTCGGCGTCACGCGGGGCCAGGGACGCCAGCGTGGCGACCCGGACGGCCCGGCCTGGATGGCGGGCGGCGAACGCCAGCGCGTGCGGCCCGCCGCCGGAGACCCCGTAGACGGCGAACTCGTCGAGGCCGAGCGCGTCGGCCACGGCGGCGACGTCGTCCGCGCCGTCCACGACGCGCCGCCCCGGCAGCGGGGTCGAGCCGCCGAGGCCGGGGCGGTCGAAGGTGATCAGCCGGATGCCGAGCCTGGTGTACAGGGAGTCGTCGGGGTGGCGGGCCAGGCGTCCCACGGGGGTGCCGTGCAGGTAGAAGACGGGGGTCCCGTCGGGGACGCCCCACTGCTCCACGGCAAGGGCGCGGCCGTCTCGCGTGATCACTGTGTGCACTCCGCCACGGTAGCCATCACCGGCACTCGCGCACCGAGGGTTTCATTTCCGGCGAAACGGATTAATCGTCAGTCGGGGGCGGAATCGCCCGGGTCGGCGAAGGGGCTTCCGGGGCGTGGTGCTGGTCGTCGAGGTGCGCGAGGGAATGGCGGTTTTCCACAGGAAAGGCGGAGGGACTTCGCCATGGTCGCGGAACGCGGGTGGTCCATAGCGTTGGGCGGGTGCTCACAGACATCGTCGCCGCGGTCTGCCTCGCGCTGCCGCTCGCGTCCGGCCCGGCCGTGCCCCCGGATCGGGGATACGGCATCGCGGTCATGGCGAACACCGGGACGGCCTTCGGTGACGCCCGCGCCCTCATGGACGGCCTGGTCGCCCTGGTCGAGGGAGGCACACCCGAGATCCCCTCCTCGCCGCCCTACCTCGCCACCGACATCGTGTTCGTCCTGCTGGCCCTGGCGACCGTCGGGCTGGCCGTGCGGGGCGTGGCCCGCTCCCGGCGCTGGGCCGTCGTGTGCGCGGGGTGGCGGCGGTGGCGGCTGCTGCCGCTGCCGGCCCCGCTCGCGCTGTGCGTCACGATCGTCCCGATCACGCGGGTGCTCCTGCGGGGTGGCGACATCATGTGGATCCAGGTGGTCTGTCGCTACCCGACGTTCATGATCTGGTTGGTGACGGCCGCGGTCGCGGGCACGACGGTGACGGCCGTACGGCTCCACGCCGTCGCCCGCACGGGCAGCTGAGCGAGCGGGCGAGAGGGCGTGAGGGCATGGACGTGTACGAAGCCGTGGACGGCCGCCGGGCGGTGCGGGCGTTCAGCGACGAGCCGGTCCCCAAGGAGGTGCTCGAACGGTGCTGACCGCCGCGGCGCGGGCACCGTCGAGCGGGAGCCTCCAGCCGTGGCGGCTGTACGTCGTGGCCGGCGAGCCGCTGGCCGAGCTGAAACGGCGGGCGACGGCCAGGGCGCAGGCCGGGGACCCGGGTGACGAGCGGGAGTACCCGATGTACCCGGCCGGACTGACCTCGCCGTACCTGGACCGCTTCGCCGCCGCGGCCGACCAGCGGTACAGGGCGCTGGGGATCGAGCGCGACGACCCCGACCGGCCCGGGAGGATTCTGTGGTGTCGCGGTGGGGTTCGAGCGGGAGGGCGTGCCGCGGCTGCGTACCGGGCGGGCGGACCTGGCGGAGACGGTGAGCTTCGTCGGAGTGTGACGCCGGGCGGTCAGGCTCGGCGGGCGCGGGCGGCGAGGCGGTCGGCGGCGGCGAGGACGAGGTCGCGCAGTTCGCCGGGACGCTCGATGACGAACGGCCGGTCGAGCGCGGCGAGCACGGCGGGCAGCCAGTCGAGCCGCTCGGCCCGTAGCTCGACACGCCACCAGCGCTCGCCAGCCGACCCGGCCTCCCCGGCCTCCCCGGCGGGCTCGTCGGCGGGGGCGACTGCGGTGCCGTCCGCGGGCTCCCCGGCGGGCTCGTCGGCGGTGCCGTCCGCGGTGCCGGCGGCGATCTCTTCCAGGGTGGCGACAGAGGCGGGCAGGCGGGTGCGGAGGTGCTCGGCCGTCCCGTGGATCCGCAGGGTCACCTCGTGCCGGTAGGACGCGGTGGCGAACCCTGACAGGACCTGCTGCGCCGGATCCGGCGCGGCGCGTCCGGCCGGCGCCTCGAACGAGCCGGGAAGGGCCCGGGCGTCCGCGACGCGGTCCAGGCGGAAGATCCGGTTCTCGCCGACGCCGGGGTCCTCGCCGGTGACGTACCAGCGGCCCGCGTGGCTGACGATCCCGTACGGGTGCAGCGTGCGGTCGCTGCGCCGGCCAGCGCGGTCGGCGTACCGGATCGAGACGGGCCGGCGGTGGCGTACGGCGTCGGCGATCGTGAGCAGGACGGCGGCGTCCGGGCCGGCGGGCCCGGCGGGCGGGCCGGTGAAGGCGAGGGACTCCATGAGCGCGTCGAGCCTGCGGACGAGCCGTTCGGGCAGCACCCGGCGGATCTTCGCGGCCGCCGTCTCGCTCGCCGTGCCACTCACTGCGCCGCTCGCCGTCTCGCTCGCGGTGTCGCCCGCGTCGCCGCTCGCACGGCGGTTGGCGATCAGGCCGAGCAGCACGGCCAGGGCCTCGTCGTCGTCGAGCATGAGCGGCGGCAGGCGGTAGCCGCGGGCGAGGCGGTAGCCGCCGTAACGGCCGCGCACCGACTCGACCGGCAGCCCGAGGTCGACGAGCTGACCGACGTACCGCCGCACGGTACGGCCGTCCACGCCGAGCCGGTCGGCCAGCTCAGCCATCGTCCGGACGCCGCCCGACTGCAACAACTCCAGGAGCGTGAGCACACGACCGGTGGGTGGCGACATGAATCCGAGCCTATGGCGAATAGTGGACCGAACCTGTCCAGTATCAGTCGTACCGTGCGGGGTGCCAAGAGCTGCACGAACACCGAAGGAACGTCATGAACTTCGTATCGATCCGCATCATCACCGGTGACGTCGCCCGCCTCGCCGGGTTCTACGAGCAGGCCACCGGGACGCCGGCGACCTGGTCCACCGAGGACTTCGCCGAGATCAGGACGGGCACCGCCACGCTGGCGATCGCGGGCACCCGGACCGTCCCGCTGTTCGCCCCGGGATCCTCCCGCCCGGCCGACAACCACAGCGTGATCGTCGAGTTCCTGGTGGACGACGTGGACCGCGTGTACGAGAACCTGACCGGCTTCGTCACCGACTTCGTCAACGAGCCCACCACGATGCCCTGGGGCAACCGGTCGCTGCTGTTCCGCGACCCCGACGGCAATCTCGTCAACTTCTTCACCCCGGTCGCGTCCGCCCGCTGACCAGCGGGTCAGCAGGCGGGGTCAGGCGGCGGGGGTGCGGCGGCGGGACTGCCAGGCCAGGTGGGCGTCGTGGACCTTGGTCCACAGGGCCTCGCGCTCGGCGCCGTTGACGTCGTCGAGGCGCAGCCCGAACACCTCCTCCAGGGCCCCGAACCACTCCCGCCGGGTGGACAGCTCCCGCTCGGTCCTGCCGTCCGCGCCGATCCGGCGCAGCATGCAGCCCACCAGGCAGTCGGCGCCCGTCGCGTCGCGCCGCAGCACGACGGCGGCCCGCACCAGCCGGGACTCGGGCGACGTGCACAGGTACGGATGCCACTCCACGAAGTCCCCTGGCTCGGCGGGGGCCCGCTCGACGTCCAGCCCGGCGATCGACCCGCGCGGGTCGTGGTCGAACCGCCAGCCGCCGGGCTCCACGTCCGAGGCGGACAGCCGGAACTCGAACGGCCCCTGCCGGTACGTCCCCGCCCGCAGCGGCAGCGGCTCGTGCAGCCCGTCGCCGAGCCCGATGTCCACCAGCCAGTCCTGCCCGTCGAGGGCGACGGTGAGCGCGAGGTGCGGCGCGAACGACGCCGGCGAGGCGGGCGCCCGGACGGCGGCCTGCACCCCGGCCCGATGCCAGGTGACGTCGTAGCCGAGCGCGGTCAGCAGCGTGGCGAACGCCCCGTTGAGCTGGACGCAGTAGCCGCCGCGCCCGCGCAGCACCCGCTCGACCGACTCGCGCGGGTCCACGGTGATCCGCCGGCCGAGCTGAACCTCCAAGGTCTCGTACGGCACCCGCTCCACGTGCGCGCGGTGCAGGGCGCGCAGCGCCGGGAGCGACGGCTCGCCGGGGTCGCCGACGTCCAGCCGGTCGAGGTAGGCGTTCAGGTCACGGTCACGAGTTCGCCGCATGGGCCCTCCCTTCGGTCGCCGCGTCCATCGTGGTCCGCCGCGCGGCCGTCCCGCACCTCGCGGATTGCTCCTCAGACGGCGATGCAGGACGGCGATGCGGGACGGCGATGCGGGACGGCGGGCGGACGTACCGCGCAATCCACGAGATGCGGCGGCGCGCGGCCGCGACCGACGATGACCACGATGACGCTGCCCTGAGCGGTTCACCGGGAGGAGACGACCAGATGCGCAACCAGACTGTCGCACCGGAGCGGGTGAGCGCCCGATGGGAGGATCACCTGCCCGACCTGCTGGACAAGCTGGGATTGCCGGCCGAAGGGGCGATCCAGGTGGGCGCGCACCGGGGCCAGGAGGTGGAGGCGCTCACCAGGTGCGGGTTCCGCCGCCTGGTCATGATGGAGCCCAACGGCGACCACCTGCCCGCGCTGCGCGAGCAGCTCCGGCTGCACCACCTGGCCGCCGGGCTGCCCGAGCCCGAGCACGGCCACCCGGCCCGCGAGGTCGTGGCCGCGTGCGCCGGCCGGGAACGCGGCCAGGCCACGCTCAACGTCACCCCCTACGACAAGCAGTCCAGCATGCTGCCGCCGCTGCTGCCCATGGCCGTCGTCCGGCAGGACGTCGTCCCGGTGATCCCCGTCAGCGAGATCCAGCACGGCTGCAACGTGATGGTGGTGGACGCCCAGGGCGCCGAGCTGGAGGTGCTGGCCGGGACCGACCTGAGCCGGCTGCGGCTCGCCGTCATCGAGGGCAGCGTGACGGCCCGCTACAGCGGCGGCTCGACCCTCGACAGCATCGCCGAGCACATGACGGCGCACGGCTGGCGCGAGGTGGCCGCCTGGCCGCACCTGCGTCCCGGCGTCGTGGACGTCGCCTGGCTGGCCCCCTGGCCCACCCCGTTCTGATGGACCGGCCGTCGGACGGGGGCCTGGCGTGCGAGCGCCGGGGTGCGGTGGCCGTCCTGCGGCTCGACCGGCCCCGCGTGCGCAACGCGCTCGGGTCCGGGCTGGTCGCGGCGCTCGGCTCCGCGCTGACCGAGCTGGACGACGACCCGGGGGTGCGCGCCGCCGTGCTGACGGGCGCGCCGCCGGGGTTCTGCGCGGGTTCGGACCTGAAGGAGCTGTCCGGGATGACGCGTGAGGGCATGGTGCGGCACGAGGCCGACACCGGGCGCGTGGCCAGGGCCGTCCAGCATCTCGGCATCCCCGTGGTGGCCGCCGTCGAGGGCTTCGCGCTCGGCGGCGGCTTCCTGCTGGCCACCGGCTGCGACGTGGTGGTCACCGCCGAGGACGCCCGCTGGCACCTGCCGGAGGTGCGGCTCGGCTGGGTGCCGCCCTGGGGCATCCAGAGCCTGGCCGCCCGGGTCGGGCCGGTCGCCGCGCGGCGGCTGGTCTGGGGCGACCGCCCGCTGACCGGCCGCGAGCTGCACGCGCTCGGCGGCGCCGACGAGCTGACCGAGCCGGGGCAGGCTTTGGCGTGCGCGCTGGAGGTGGCGGCGGGGCTCGCCGCGCTGCCCCCGCACGCGGTCGCCTCCGCCAAGCGGGCGCTGACCGACGCGGTGAGCGGGCCCGCCGAGACGCTCGACGCCCGCACGGCCTGGATGTTCGGCGCCGACTGCGCCTCCGCCGCGGCCCGCGAGAGCCTGGCCCGCTTCGGAGCCCGCCCATGACCGGCCCGACCCCGTTCCCGGACCAGCCCTCGGGCCAGTCCCGGGGCCAGGCCCCGGGAACGGTCGCGGGCGGACGGACGGGCAAGGTGTGCGGGGCGGCCGAGGCCGTCGCGCTCATCGAGGACCACCAGGCCGTCGCCAGCACCGGCGTCATCGGCTGGCTCACCCCCGACGCCCTGCTGGCCGCGCTCGGCGAGCGCTTCGCCACCACCGGCGCCCCGCGCGAGCTGACCTTCTACTTCCCCTGCGCCACCGGGGACGCCGTCGGCATCGGCGGCATGGACCACGTGGCCAGGAAGGGCCTGATGCGCCGCATCGTGTCCGCCTCGTTCATCAACCCGCGCCACCCGGTGACCGGCGCGCGCCCCGCCCTGACCGAGCTGATCCAGAACGACCTCGTCGAGGCGTACAGCTGGCCCATGGGCGCCGCCATGCACTGGCTGCGCGAGGTGGCCCGGCGCGGCCCCGGCTACCTGACCCGCGTCGGCCTCGGCACGTACGCCGATCCCCGGCACGGCGGCGGCAGGTTCACCGGCCTGGCCCGGGACGACCTGGTGGAGCTGGTCGAGCTGGGCGGCGAGGAGTACCTGTTCTACCCGACCTGGCCGCTGCACGCCGGGCTGATCCGGGCGAGCGCCGCCGACCCCGACGGCAACCTGTCCTTCGAGGACCAGCCGCTGTTCTCCAGCGCGCTGGCGATCGCCCTCGCGGTGAAGGCGTGCGGCGGCACCGTGATCGCGCAGGTGTCGCGGATCGTGCCCGCGGGCTCGTCGCCCGCGCGGGAGATGCGCGTGCCGGGGGCGCTCGTCGACCGGGTCGTCGTGGTTCCTGACGCGCCCATGACCACCGGCGTACGGCACGACCCCGGCTATCTGCGGCACGTGCCCGACGCCGTCGCGCGGGTGCCGCGGCTGCCGTCCGGCCCGGACAAGGTGATCGCCCGCCGGGTCGCCAGGGAGGTCAGGCCGGGGGAGACGTCGATCTTCGGGTTCGGCGCCTCCTCCGACGCCGTCCTGGCCATGGCCGAGGACGGCCTGCTGGACGACGGCCGCCTGGAGGAGCATCTGTTCACCACCGAGCACGGCTCGTTCGGCGGCATCGTGATGAGCGGCTGGCAGTTCTCGGCGAACTACTCGCCGCGGGCGCTGCTCGACGGGCCCTCGCAGTTCGACTTCATCGACGGCGGCGGCTGCCCGTTCGCCGCGCTCGCCTTCGCCCAGATCGACGCCGAGGGCAACGTGAACGTCAGCCGGTTCGGCGCGGCCAACCCCGGCGCCGGCGGGTTCGTGGACATCGCGCACAACGCCACGCGGCTGGTCTTCGCCGGCACGCTGACCACCGACGGCCTGCGGGTGAGCTGCGCCGACGGCGGGCTGCGGATCCTGGCCGAAGGGCGGGTGCGCAAGCTGGTGCCGCGGGCCGGTCACGTCACGTACCGGCTGGGCGAGGGCGTGCGGCGCGGGCAGTGGGCCCGGGTCGTCACCGAGCGGGCCGTCTTCGACGTCACCGCCGGCGGGCTGGAGCTGGTGGAGCTCGCGCCCGGCGTGGACCTGCGCCGCGACGTGCTCGACCAGATCGGCTTCCCGGTCCGCGTCTCGCCGTCGCTCGTCCCCATGGACCCGGCCCTCTTCCGCCCCTGACCACCACAAACCGGCACACAGGCGACCGGCGCCAGGGCCGGGGGCGGGTGGCCGGTTGTGCGCCGCCGCCCCCGCCGGTTCACGCCGCCCGCCTCGCCTCCGCCGTCCCCGCCGGTTCACGCCGCCCGCCTCGCGCCGGCCGTCCCGTCGGACGGCAGCGAGCGGATCTCGGCGGCGAGCCGGTCCATGGCCGCGTGCAGCAGCGCGTCCGACAGGTAGGGCGCCGGCCCGAGCCGCAGGTACTCGCCCCGGCTGTCGGCCTGCACCCCCCGGGCCGCCAGCCCCGCCCGCAGCCGCCCCGCGTACGGCGAGCGCAGCGCCAGGAACCCGCCGAACTCCTCGGGCGCGGCGTCCAGGTCCCGGCTGACCACGTGCGCGGGCGCGCCGATCTCGTCGAAGCGCGCCGCCAGCAGCCCGCGCTGCCGCAGCGAGACCGCCCGCAGCACCTGCGGCGTCAGCCCCTGCGCGGCGAAGAAGTCGAACACCCGGGCCGCCCGGTAGTGGCTCACCGGGTCGTAGGTGGCCCCCGCGAACCGGGCCGCCCCCGCCGGGTAGCCGACCCGGCCGCCCGCCCGCGGGTCCTCGGCGAGCTCGGCGAACTCCGAGTACCACCCGGTCACCACCGGCCGCAGCCGGTCGGCGTGCGCCGGCAGCCGCAGCACGCAGTTGCCCTCCCCGAGCTGCAGGTACTTGTACCCGCCCGCCACCACCCACGCCGACTCCAGGCCCGCCGTCGAGAACGGCACCACGCCGAGCGCGTGGTAGGCGTCCACCAGCAGCTCGGCCCCTTGCAGGCGGCAGGCGGCGGCGAGCGCGTCCAGCTCCGGCACGATCCTGGCCGTCTCGAACAGCACCGCCGAGACCAGGACGGCGGCCGTGCGCCCGTCGGCCGCGTCCGCCAGCCGCGCGGCCAGCGTGCCCACCGGCTCCGGCGGGACGACGACCACCTCCACCTCCTCCTCGGCCAGGCGGGCGAGCTGGCGCCGCAGCGTGTGGAACTCCCCGCCGGAGGTGACCAGCCGGGGCCGGCCGCGCAGGTCCAGCGCCGACAGGAAGCGCAGCACCAGCTCGTGCGTGCTGGACCCGAGGGCCAGCTCGGCGTACGGGTCGCCGAGGAAGAGCCGGAACCCCTCCCTGACCCGGTCGGCCTTCTTGAACGCGGCGGCCCACTTGTCGTCCACGTCCCTGGCGGCGTCGTCGAACGCCTCGATCTGCCCGGCCAGCGCCACGTCCGGCCAGGCCTGGTGGGAGTGGCCGGTGAGCAGCAGCCGGTCCGCCGCGCGGAAGGCCGAGTAGTGCGGCGCCAGGCGTCCGGAGATGTCGTTCATGCCATGCTCCTGACCGCCCACAGGTCGGGGAACGACGGCGTCAGCGAGGCCCGCAGGTACGCCCCGCCGCTGGAGCCGCCGGTACCCGGCCGGGCGCCGATGGTGCGCTCGACCATCTTCAGGTGCCGGTACCGCCACTCCTGAAGGCATTCGTCCAGGTCCACCAGCCGCTCGCAGAGCTGGGCCGCGCCGGTGTCGTCCCGGTAGACCCGCAGCAGCAGCTCCTGCAGCGACTCCGACGGCTCCAGCGGCAGCCGTACGTCGCGGTGCAGCCGGTCCTGCGGCACCTCGTAGCCGCGCAGGTACAGGTACGTCAGCAGCGAGTCGTACAGCGTGGGCCTGGCCATCGCCGCCTCGATCCGGGCGCGGGCCGGGGTGCCCTCGGCCTGGCCGAGCAGCATGCGCTCGTCGCGCCGGCCCAGCACCGCCTCGATCTCGCGGAACTGCGCCGACTGGAAGCCGCTGCTGGTGCCCAGCTTGCCGCGGAAGGCGGCGAACTGGAACGGCGTCATCGTCTCCATGACGTCCATCTGGGAAACCGCGAGCCGCATCAGCTTCAAGGACCGGTGCAAAGTCCGCATGGCGTGCGCGGTGAATCCGCCGGCGAGTTCGAGTTGCAGCTCGGCGAATTCGTGCAGCAATTGTTTGAACCACAGCTCGTACACCTGGTGGACGATGATGAACAGCGTCTCGTCATGGCTCTCGGAAACCGGTCGCTGCGCCGTGAGGATCTCCTCCAGCGCCAGGTAGGACGAGTACGTCAGGACGGTGTCTTCTCTCATGGCCCCAACGATGCGCGCCCCCAGGAACGGACGACAGGGCATTCGCGGGCAGCTACCTGCCCCGCCGGGACCGCTTCCTGCAATTCGCGGGAAAGGCATTCAGGAAGGTGTGGAAAAGGCCGTCCGGCGGCACCGGAAATTGCGCACGACACGAGATGCGGCCGCCCGCGGCCCCGCGTGACGATGGCGCCGAGGGGGCGCCGAGCCCCATCAGCGAGCGAACTGCGAGGAAACATGCCATGACCTCACCGGAGATCATCAAGAGGGGCGGCCCCGGCAAACGTGCCCCTCGGCTCGACGGGCTGCGCGGATATCTGGCACTGGGCGTGATCGTGGTGCACGTCGCCTTCGCCGCCGGCGTCATCGGCTTCTACGACAAACCGTCCGTCGGCATCTGGCCCGTGCTGATCCAGGGGCTCAACGTGCTGCTGCCGCCCTTCTTCGTGATGTCCGGCCTGCTGTTGTACCGGCCGTTCGCCAGGGCGACGATCGTCGGCACGCCGCGTCCTGAGCTCAAGGGCTACCTGATCAAGCGGATGCTGCGGATCCTGCCCGCGTACTGGCTGGTGGCCGTGGCGGCGCTGCTGCTGCTCAACCTCAAGAGCGTCGACGGCCTCTGGTACGTGCTCAGCCCCCTGCTGCTCATGCACTACTACGTGCCGGGCCCCGAAGCGGGCTACGCGGGGCTGGAGCCCACCTGGACCGTGCCCGCCGAGGTCACCTTCTACCTGGCGCTGCCCATCCTGGCCTGGATCTTCGACCGGTACGCCAGGAAGGCCGCCGACCCCGGCGCCAAGGCCCGCCGCCTGCTGGTCCCGCTGGGCGTCTTCGTGCTCGTCGGCCTGGCCTGGACCGCGTACACGCACCTGGAGTCGATGGGTCCCTTCCCGTACGAGTACTTCTGGGTGATCGGCTTCACCGGCTTCCTGGCCATCGGCATGGGCCTGGCGATCCTGTCGGCGTACGCGGAGGCCAAGGACACCACGCCCGCCTTCTACCGCCTGGTGGCCCGCCGGCCGCTGCTGTTCTGGCTGGGCGCGGCCGTCGTCTACGTGATCAACTGCATCCGGCCGTTCGGCAAGCCCGGCATGGCCGACTACGCCACGGTGCCCGAGGCGATGGCCGAGATGGTGCTGTTCCTGATCTTCGCGCTGCTGATCATCGCCCCGGTGGTGGTGCCCGGCGTGCACTCGAAGGTCATCGACGCGGTGCTCACCAACCGTCCGATGCGCTTCTTCGGCCGCATCTCCTACGGCGTCTACCTGTGGCACTTCATCCTGCAGTACCTCTGGCTGCAGAACGGCAGCGTCTTCGGCGCGCCGCCGGTGCCGATGCCGATGGTGATGGGCAAGTCCGGCTTCTGGGAGCTGCTGGCGGTCGTGCTCGTGGGCACGGTCGCCGTCGCGACGGTCAGCTACTACCTGGTCGAGCTGCCCGCGATGCGGCTGCGCGAGCGCCTGGTGGCCCGGCGCGCCGAGACCGAGCCGCGCCGGCCGGCCGAGAGCCCGCGCGTCCCGGTCTAGCGCCTGGGGGGTGGCCGAGGCGGCTGTTCAGCTCAGGCCGGGGACGTCAGGAGCAGGTGACGGCGATCTTGCCGAGCGTGCCCGCGCGGAAGGCGGCGAACGCCTCGGGGGCCTGCTCCAGCGGGTAGGTGGCGCTGATCGGCACGCGCAGCGCACCGGACGCGACCCGGGCCGCCAGCTCGCCCAGGGTCCGCGGGTTCGGGTCGGCCATGACGGTGTGCACGGTGACCGGCACACCCTGGACGGCGTCCGGGGTCAGGCCGAGGGTCGAGGCGATCCGGCCGCCGCCGCGCAGCAGCCCCGCCAGCTCGGCGCCGTCACCCGCCAGGTGCAGCACGGCGTCCACGCCCGCCGGGGCCAGCGCGCGGACCTGGGCGGGCAGGTCGCCGCCGTGGTCGACCAGCTCGACCTCGGCCGCGGTGAGCCCGGTGACGAAGCCGGCCTCGGCGCCGGGACGGGCGGTGGCGATCACCCGGGCTCCGCGGGCGGCGGCCAGCTGCACGGCCAGCGCGCCCACGCCGCCGGTGGCGCCGGAGATCAGCATGGTCTCGCCCTCGGCCGGGGCCACGGCGTCGAGGCTGTCCAGCGCCGCGGTGCCGGCCAGGCCCAGCGCGCCCGCCTCGGCGGTGGCCTGCCCCTGGGGGAGCGGGGCGATGCCGTAACCGGCGGACACGGTCACGTACTCGGCCATCGCGCCGGGGCCGAGGAACGGCGTCATCACCACGCCGAAGACCGGCTGCCCGGCGGTGAAGCCCTCGACGCCCTCGCCGAGCGCCTCGACGGTGCCGGCGAAGTCCTTGCCCACCACCAGCGGGAAACGGTGCTCCATCATCTGCTGCAGATAGCCGGCGGCCACGGCCAGGTCGAAGCCGTTGACGGAGGAGCCGGCGACCCTCACCAGCACCTCGCCGGCCGCCGGCCGCGGGACGGGCAGGTCGGCCACGGCCGGGTCGGCGGGGACGGAGTTCAGCATGACAGCACGCATGAGCTGCACCTCTCAGAAAAGTGGAACGGGCTACCCGTTTCGTGCCGCCAGCGTAACAAAGAAAGTGGGTAGGTCGTTCCACTTGGGTAGGATGGGGGCATGGATCACGCCTCCGCACCCTCCGGTGAGCAGCCAGGGCCGGGCCTGCGCGCCGACGCCGAACGCAACCGCGAACGCATCGTGGCCACCGCCCGCCGCCTGTACGCCAGCCACGGCCTCGGCGTCTCCATGGCCTGCATCGCCCGCGCCGCCGGGGTCGGCAAGGCCACCCTGTCGCGCCGCTTCGCCACCCGAGAAGAGCTCATCAACGCCGTCTTCGCCGACCGCATGGACGCCTACGCCGCCGCCGTCGCGCAGGCGCTGGCCGACCCCGACCCCTGGCACGGCTTCGTCGGCTACGTCCAGGCCGTGTGCGCCATGCAGGCCGCCGACCGCGGCTTCGCCGACGTGCTGGCCATGACCTTCCCCGCGGCCAAGGCCCTGGAGAAGCGCCGGGCCGCGGCCTATCACGGCTTCCTCGACCTCATCGCCCGCGCCAAGGCCACCGGCCGGCTGCGGGCCGACTTCACCGACCAGGACATGGTCATCCTGCTGATGGCCAACGCCGGTGTCATCGCCGCCACGGGGGACGCCGCCCCGGACACCTGGCGCCGCCTCGTCGGCCAGATGCTGCGCGCCTACGCCGCCCCCGGCGCCGACCTGCCCCCGCTGGAGCCGACCCCCGCGCCCACCGCCCTGTATCGGGCCATGGTCCGCCTCACCCGCCCCGCCGCCGGTCCCGGCGACGACCTGGAGTGAGCAGGCGGACCGGCGTCGGCCGGGACGGGCGGGCCCGTCCCGGCCGTCACGAGATCGGTCCGGGCTAGCCGGCCCGGGTCATGGTGGCCTCGTAGCCGCCGCCCGGCCACTCCCACCGGCCGCTGATGGTCCGGCCGTCCTCGCTGAAGGCGCCGCTGAACCCGGCCGGCGAGCCCTCCGCGCCGAACCAGATGTTGAGGTCGCGCCCGTCGAGCTTCCACACGTAGACGAAGTTGTTGCCGGTGCTGTCGAAGTAGTGCGAGCGCAGCGCGCCGCTCTCGGGGTCGTGGCCGATGTACTCCACGCCGGTCATCGTGCCGCCGCCGTGGCTCATCTCGACGCGCTGGACGAGGAAGAAGCCGCCGTCCATCCACTCGAAGACGAGCCGGCCGCCGGTCGCCTCGCCGGTGCCGAAGTCCTTGCCCGTCATCTCCCACGTGCCGACCAGCGGCTGCAGGGTCTGCAGCGAGGGGTCGGGGGTGGGGAGCTGGTTCTGCGGGTTGGCCGTCTCTGTCATGTTCCCTCCACGGGACAGGTCGATGCCCGGTACGCCGATCGCGTACCGGGCGGGGGTGAGCTCACTTGGCGCCGAAGAACGCCTTGACCCGGGACCAGCGACCCCAGACGACCAGCGCCAGGACGACCAGCAGGACGGCCTCGATCACGGGGACGCCGCCCAGCACGATCGCGTTGGTGCCGGCCGCGCCGATCATCAGGCCGATCAGCGCGAGGGCCGCCACGCCGCTCAGCCGCGGGATCAGCAGCCCGATCGCGCCGGCGATCTCCAGCACGCCGACCACGTAGCGGAACCACTGGCCGGCGCCGATGTCCTCGAACATGGCGACCATGGTCGGGTCGCCGGCGAGCTTGAGCACGCCGCCCAGGCCGACCTGGAACGCCAGAAGGACCTGGGCGACCCAGAGGGCGATGTTGACGCCGCGACCGGTGGACCGGCCGACGGCGGTCGTGCTGTTCGTGGTGCTCATGCAGTCCTCCTTGAGGAACTAGTTGATGATCTCCATCTGGCCCATCATCCCGATGGCCGAGTGCTCCAACATGTGACAGTGGTAGACGTATCGCCCCAGGTAGTCGCCGAAGCTGGCCTGGAAGCGCACGGTCTCGCCCGGCTGGATGAGCACCGTGTCCTTCCACCCCGCCTCGCCCGGCTGCGGCGGCGTGCCGTCGCGGTCCAGGATCCGGAACTGGGCGAGGTGGGTGTGGAAGTTGTGCGGGACGCCGAAGCCCGAGCCGCCGACGTTGGTGTCGGAGTTCGTGACCTCCCACACCTCGCTGGTTCCCCGCTTGACCTGCATGTCCACCCGGTTGGCGTCGAACGCCCGGTTGTTGATCAGGGCCTGGATGTTGACCGGGTCCAGGCTGAGCGTGAGCTGCCGGGTCTGCGTGGCCGCGGCCAGCGGGACCATCGCGCGCAACTGGCTGGGGACGCGGCTGCGGTCGACGGCCCGCCGTACGACGTCGAAGCGGAGCACGGACCCGCTCACGTCCTCCAGCGTCACCTGCGTGCCCAGCGGGAACGCGCCGAAGTCGATCACGACCTCGGCCCGCTCGCCCGAGGAGAGCACCAGCTTGGACGTCGGCACCGGCGCCGCCAGCAGGCCGCAGTCGGTGGCGATCTGGGTCATCTGGGCGCCGTTGCTCAGCGACAGCTCGAAGATCCGGTGGGTGGAGCCGTTGAGCAGGCGCAGCCGGTACTTGCGGGCCGCGACCTTGAAGTACGGCTGGGCCTTGCCGTTGGCGATCAGCGTCGGCCGGTTGTAGGGGTCGGCCGGGTCGAAGACCAGCCCGCCCTGGTCGTCGAAGAGCGCGTCGCGCAGCAGGATGGGCACGTCGTAGGCCCCGGACGGCAGGCCGAGCTGCTGCTCGTCGGCGCCCTCGACCAGGTAGAAGCCGTGCATGCCGCGGTAGACGTGCTCGGCCTCCATGTGGTGGGTGTGGTCGTGGTACCACAGCGTGGCGCCGGCCTGGGCGTTCGGGTAGTCGTAGGTCTTCGACTTGCCGTCGGCGATCAGGTCCATCGGGTACCCGTCGCTGGCCGCCGGCACCCGGCCGCCGTGCAGGTGCACGTTCGCCTCGTGGCCGAGCTTGTTGTCGAAGGTGACCAGCGCCCTGCGGCCCTGGCGGGCGCGGATGGTGGGGGCGGTGAACTGGCCGCCGTACGTCAGCACGGGCGTGCTCACGCCCGGCAGGATCTCGGTGGTCGCCTGCTGGATGGACAGCCGGTAGAAGTCGATGCCCGGCAGGGTGGCCACGGGGGCCAGCACCGGGGGCACCGGCATCGCGACGCTGAAGGGCGCCGCGGTGGCGCCGGTGCGGACCGCGGGGACCCGGCCCCCGTGGTCGTGCATGCGCATCATGTGCTGTTGCTGCGCCTGCTGTTCCGGCTCGCCGAACAGCCCGCGGGACACCGGGGTGAGCGCGGCGCCTCCTGCCAGGCCACCGAGAACGATCAAGCGCCGTCGGCTTAACATACGGGAACTCCCATCGCCATGTCCGAGCGTGGCATCGCCCGCCGGCACGGTCTTCTTCTGAAGTGCTCACTTCACGGGCGGATGCCGTGGGAGCGGTGCCGCCGCCCGGAAGGCGGCGGTGGTTCAGCCCACCGACAGGCGGCGCGGGGTGCGCCCGTCCAGGCAGTCGGCGTTGTAGGCGTCGAGCAGGCCCTGAGCCCGCTGCGAGGCGTCGGCGAAGCAGTCGTCGGGGTCGGCGCCGTCCAGCACCCGGGTCATGGCCTGCGTCATCAGGTCCTGGATCCCGGCGAAGTCCCCGAGCACCGCGCCCAGCGCGGCGGGGGAGCCGTCGGCCGCGCGGAGCTGGGCGGTCGCGGCCCGGTGCACCGGGTGCCGGTCGAACCAGCCCTCCTGCTCCAGCAGGCCGGCCGCGGCCCCGGTGACCGGCAGGAAACCGGCCTCCCGGTGCCACCGCGCCGCGTTGCCCGCGCTCAGCAGGTGCTGGACGAACGCCAGCGCGCCGTCCCGCCGCTCCGGCGGCAGCCCGTCGGTCAGCCAGAGCGCCTGGCCGGAGACCAGGTGCCCGGCGCGCGGCAGGCTCTCGTTGTGCGGCAGCGGGCTCGCCGTCACCTCGAACCCGGACTCCCGCCCGCGCTCGGCGATCATGCCCACCACCACCGAGGACGCGATCGTGAACGCCACCCGCTGCCCCAGGAACGCCCCCAGCGCCGGCCCCCAGTCGCCGGGCTCGCCCGCGCGCAGGTAGTGGCCCTCGGCGTGCAGGCGCCGCCACCAGGCGGCGTAGGCCAGCAGCTCCTTGGAGGCCAGGTCCACCCGTCCGGCGCGGCCGGCGCGGCCGTTGTCGTGGTCGGCCAGCAGGCCGCCCTGCCCGGCGACGGCCTGCTGGAACAGCCAGCCGTGGTTGGCCCAGGAGACGCCGTGCGGCGGGCCGCCGGGCAGCGCCCGCACGGCGGCGCAGGCGCGCTCCAGCTCCTCCCAGGTGCGCGGCGGCGCGTCGATCCCGGCCGCGCGCAGCAGGGTGGCGTTGGTGAGCAGCACCGCCGTGGTCGCCGTCGCGGGCGCGGCGACGAGCTCGCCGCGGTAGGTGTAGTGGCCGCGTACGGCCGGTTCGAGGTCGGCGAGCACGACCGGCTCGCCGAGGATCTCCGCGCGCCCCCCGACGGCGCGCTCGATCGGCGTGAACAGCGGCGCGCCGGAACGCGCCCGGGTGTCCAGCGCGAGCCGGGTGGCCGTGGCGTAGTACTCCGCCAGGTCCGGCGGCTCCCCCCGGCCGGCCGCGCGGGCCACCTCGGCGGGCAGCTCGCGGAAGCCGTGCCCGGTGATCTCGATCCGGAGGTCCGGGTGCACGGCCTCGAAGTCGGCGGCCATCCTCCTGATCGGGCCCAGGTAGTCCGGCAGGGGATGCTCGGCGATCCAGACGCTGATGACCGTTCTCATTCGCCTCATGATGAACGCGGCCACCCCGCCGCACATCTTGTGAAATGCGGTGTTTCGTGAGCTCAGACAGCAATTCAAAGGATGTGGGCCCCGCGACGTGAATGTGACCCTGACTGCGAGTCGCAGAGCGGCGAAACGGAGGAGCACGGTGATCAACACTCATGACGAGTTCGACGTTGTCGTGATCGGCGGAGGCCCTGGCGGCTCGGGTACGGCGGGACTGCTGGCCCAGCGCGGGCACCGGGTTCTGGTGCTGGAGCGGGAGAAGTTCCCGCGCTACCACATCGGTGAGTCGCTGATCACGGGGTCCATGCCCACGCTGGAGGAACTGGGCCTGAAGGAGCGGCTCGACCAGATGGGGTTCGTCAAGAAGTACGGCGGCACCCTGTTGTGGGGCAGGAACCAGGGCACCTGGGATTTCCGCTTCGCCGAGGCGTCCAACTACGAGTACGCCTACCAGGTGCGCCGCGCCGACTTCGACTCCCTCCTGCTGGCCAGGGCCAGGGAGCTGGGCGCCACGGTGTTCGAGGAGGCCACGGTCAAGGACCTGGTGTTCGACGGCGAGCGCGTCACCGGCGTGACGTACACGGTGAAGGGCGACGCCGAGCAGCGCACCGCCCGCTGCCGCCTGCTGATCGACGCCACCGGGCAGCAGCACCTCCTGGCCCGCCGCTTCGACCTCATCGAGTACCACGACGACCTGCGCAACATCGCGGTCTGGTCGTACTGGCAGGGGTGCAAGCGCTACGGCGGCACGCGCTTCGGCGACACCGTCACCGAGAACCGCCCCGCGGGCTGGTTCTGGTTCATCCCCCTGCACGACGGCACGGTGAGCGTCGGCTACGTCACCCCCATCGAGGAGTACAAGAAGTCCGGCAAGAGCCTGGAGGACCTGTACGCCTCGGAGCTGGCCGCCGCCGAGGAGGTGCGGGCCCTGACCGAGGGCGCCACCCGGGTCAGCGGCTTCCGCAGCATCCGCGACTGGTCCTACACCTGCACCCGCTTCCACGGCCCCGGCTGGGCCCTGGTGGGCGACGCGGCGGCCTTCATCGACCCGCTGCTGTCCACCGGCGTCGGCCTGGCGCTGCGCGGCGCCCACGGGCTGGCCGGCGCGGTGGACGAGATCCTGAACGACCCGGCCTCGGAGGAGGCCGTGCTGGCGCGCTACGAGAAGGACTACCGCGAGTTCCTGGACTCCCTGCTGGACTTCGTGCGCTTCTTCTACGACCGCACCAAGCACAAGGAGGAGTACTGGGACAGGGCGCAGAAGACGCTCGACCCCAGCAAGCTCCGCCCCCGCAAGATCGACTTCGCCACGATGCTCTCGGGCGTCTCCGGCATCCACGCCATCTTCCACGACGACTGAGGAACCCGCTGATGTCGCCTACAACTGTGCACGGACACGTCGCCGAGCAGGCCAGGCGCACGCCCGACGCGGTCGCGGTGTCGGCGGGCCCGGTGCGGCTGACCTACCGGGAGCTCGACGAGCGGGCCAACCGCCTCGCCCACCGCCTGCGCGGGCTCGGCGCCGGCCCCGAGACGCCGGTCGCGGTGCTGATGGAGCGCTCGGCCGAGCTGGTCGTCACGCTCCTCGCGATCCTCAAGACGGGCGGCTGCTACCTGCCCGTCCACAGCGCCTACCCGGCCGACCGCCGGCAGTGGATCGTCGACTCGTCCGGGACGCCCGTCCTGGTCGCCGACCGGGCCAAGGCCGCCGCGGGCCTGCCGGCCGCCCCCGCGACCCTGCTGGCCGACGACGACCCCGCCACCGCGCAGCAACCGGCCACCGAGCCGGGCGTCGCCACCGGCCCGGACGACCTGGCCTACGTCATCTACACCTCGGGCTCGACCGGGCACCCCAAGGGCGTCGCGGTCACCCACTGGGACGTGCTCGGCCTGGCCCTCGACCCCTGCTGGGACACCGGCGCCCACGAGCGCGTCCTGATGGTCGCGCCGTACGCGTTCAACGTCTCGACGTACGAGCTGTGGGTGCCGCTGCTGCACGGCGGCACGATCGTCGTCGCGCCGCCCGGCGAGCCGGACCTCGACACCTTGCGCCGGCTGATCCGCGAGGAGCGGATCACCGGGCTGCACCTGACCGCCGGGCTGTTCCGCGTCGTGGCCGAGGAGGGGGCGGACTGCCTGGCCGGCGTCCGCGAGGTGCTCACCGGCGGCGACGTGATCGTGCCCGCCGCCGTCCGCCAGGTGCTGGCCGCCTGCCCGGGGACGACCGTGCGGGCCATGTACGGCGCGACCGAGGTGACCCTGTTCTCCACCCACGCCCCCCTGACCGCCGGGACCGAGCTGGGCACCAGCGTGCCGGTCGGCGGCCCGATGCGGGACGTGCGGCTCTACGTGCTCGACGACCGCCTCAGCCCGGTCCCCGGCGACCTGGAGGGCGAGCTGTACATCGCCGGCCGGGGAGTGGCCCGGGGCTACTACGGCCGCCCCGACCTGACCGCCGAGCGCTTCGTCGCCGACCCGTTCGGCGGGCCCGGCGAGCGCATGTACCGCACCGGCGACCTGGTCCGGCGGAACGACGACGGGCAGATCGAGTTCATCGGGCGGGCCGGCGACCAGGTCAAGATCCTGGGCTTCCGGGTGGAGCTGGCCGAGGTGGAGGCCGTCCTGGCCGGCTATCCCGGGCTGGCGCACGTCGCCGTCGTGGCCGGGCAGTCGCGGCAGGGCGACAAGCGTCTGGTCGCCTACGTCGTGCCGGTCGGCGAGGCCCCCGACCCGGCCGCGCTGCGCGCCCACGTGCGCACGTCGCTGCCGGACTACATGGTGCCCACGGCGTTCGTCGTGCTGGACGCGCTGCCCCTGACCGCCAACGGCAAGGTGGACCGCGCGGCCCTGCCCGACCCCGACAACGAGCCCGGCTCGGCCTACCGCGCGCCGCAGAACCCCCGCCAGGAGGTCCTGTGCACGGTGTTCGCCGAGGTGTTCGGCGTCGAGCGGGTCGGCGTGGACGACAGCATCTTCGACCTGGACGTCCAGTCGCTGCTGGCGATGCGGCTGGTCAGCCGGATCCGCGCGGCGCTGGGCGTGAACCTGTCCATCGGCGACCTGTTCGACGCGGCGACCGTGGCCGGCCTGGACGAATGGCTAGAGGCCGGCGCGCGCACCCAGTGAGAGGGACGAGATGAGCAACCCATTCGACGACCGGGACGCGGCCTTCCGCGTGCTGGTGAACCACGAGGGCCGGCACTGCCTGTGGCCCGCCTTCGCCGACGTGCCCGCGGGGTGGGAGGTCGCCTTCGGCCCGGCCGTCCGCGACGCCTGCACCGAGTACGTCACCGCCCACTGGACGGACCTGCGCCCGCGCGGTCTCGCCGCCCGGACGGACGCCGGATAGCCCATGACCACCACGACGATCTTCGACGACCTGCGCCTGGACCACATCGGCTTCTACGTCGGCGACCTGGACGGCGAGACCGCCCGGCTGACCGGCTCCCTGGGCCTTTCGGCCTACGCCACGGTCCAGGACGGCCGGGCCCGCGCGGCCGTCCTGGGCGCGAACCGGATCAGGTTCGTGCTCACCCAGCCGCTGGCCGCCGACCACCCCGGCGCCGGCTACCTCGACCGGCACGGCGACGGCGTGTCCGACATCGCGCTGGGCGTGCCCGACGCCGCGGCCGCCTACCACGAGGCGGTGCGGCGCGGCGCGCGTCCGGTCTCGGCCCCCGCCGGGCGCGACGGCTTCGTCACGGCCGCCATCTACGGCTTCGGCGACGTGCTGCACACCTTCGTGCAGCGCCCGGCCGGGGCACGCGAGCACGCCCTGCCCGGCTTCCGCGACACCGCGTCCGCCGGGCCGGGGCCGGCCGGCTCCGCCCTCGGGCTGCGGGAGGTGGACCACCTGGCCGTGTGCGTCCCGGCCGGGGAGCTCGACGCCACCGTCGAGTGGTACCGGCGGGTGCTCGGCTTCGACCTGACCTTCGCCGAGCGCATCGCCGTCGGCTCGCAGGCCATGACCACCAAGGTCGTCCGCAGCCGCGGCGGCGAGGTGACGTTCACGCTGATCGAGCCGGACGTGACCAGGACGCCCGGCCACATCGACGAGTTCCTGCGCGACCACGGCGGCGCGGGCGTGCAGCACCTGGCGCTGGCCGCCGCCGACATCGTGGCCGCGGTGGAGGGCACCGCGGCCCGCGGGGTGGAGTTCCTGACCGCCCCCGACGTCTACTACAGCCTGCTCGCCGAGCGGGTCCGGCCGGTGAAGTACCGGGTGGAGGACCTGGCCCGGCTCGACATCCTCGTCGACGAGGACCACGACGGGCAGCTCTACCAGATCTTCGCCCGCTCCACCCACCCCCGCGACACCTTCTTCTTCGAACTCATCGAGCGACTGGGCGCCCGCAGCTTCGGCAGCGGCAACATCAGCGCCCTCTACCGGGCCGTGGAGCTCCAGCGCAGCGGCCGACGCGATGCCCGCACGGAGGCGGCAGCATGACCATTTCCCCGCCGGCGATCCGGTACCCCCTGTCCTACACCCAGCACTTCCTGCGCCTGTTCGACCAGGGCGACGCCCAGGGGCCCTTCAGCGCCCGCTACAACATCGTCGTCGGCTGGCGCCTGCGCGGCCGCATCGACGTCGACACCCTCCAGCTCGCCATGGACGACGTCGCCGACCGGCACGACGCGCTCAACATGACGATCACCCGGGGCGAGGGGGAGGCGTACCAGGTGCGGCAGCCGTCCGCGCCGGCCCGGCTGCTGGTGGTCGACCTGCCGGCCGCCGCCCCCGAGGAGCGCGCGCTGCGGGCCGAGGAGCTGCTCACCGAGGTCGAGGCCGGCTCCTACAGCCTTCAGGAGCTGCCGCACCTGCGCGCCATCCTCGGCCGGTTCGACGACGAGGACGCGGTGCTGGCGCTGATCGTGCACCACACCGCGGGCGACGGCTGGTCCATGCAGCTGCTCATCCGCGACATCGTCACCCGCTACGCCGAGCGCCGCGGCCACGCCGTGCCGCCGCTGCCCGAGCCCCGCCCCTACCACGAGTACGCCGGACGGCAGCAGGAGCAGGCCGCAAGCGCCGAGACCCAGGCCGCCCGCGACTTCTGGGCGCAGCGGCTGCGCGGCGCGCGCATGCTGGCCGTCCCCACCGACCACGCCAGGTCGGCCGGGCTGGCCAAGGTCTGCCCGGTCCACCGGTTCTCGCTGCCCAAGGACGTCTCCGCCCGGGTGATCGGCTACGCCAGGACGATGCGCAGCTCGCCGTTCATGGTGCTGCTGGCGGCCTACAACGTGCTGCTCAGCCGGATCACCGGGGCCACCGACCTGGTCGTCCCGGTGATCAGCTCCGGACGCGGGCAGCCGGAGTTCCAGGAGACCGTGGGGCCGTTCTTCAACTTCCTGCCGCTGCGCACCGGCCTCGACGGCTGCGCCACCTTCCGGCAGGTCGTCGAGCGCTCCCGCCGGACCTGCATGGACTCCTACGCCAACGAGATCCCGTTCCTGCAGATCGTGGCCGAGGCGCCCGAGCTGATGGCCGACGCCGCGCTGGAGAGCAAGGCGCTGTGCGCGCTGCAGGTCTGGCAGTTCGCCACCGGCATGGACGGTGAGCGCGTCGGCGACCTGGAGATCGCCGAGGTCCGCGAACGCCTGCTGGACCAGCCCAACGGCACCGACATCCCCGACGGCGCGCTGCTCACCTTCGACATCGCCCCCTCCGGCGAGATCTTCGGCAACTTCGCCTACAACAGCAACCTGTTCACCGAGAGCACGATCGTGACGATGGTGGCCGACTTCGGCGAGATCCTGCGCGCCGGCCTGGCCGCCCCCGACTCGCCGCTGGAGTGATCGCCATGCGCGTGATGTTCACCGTCTTCCCCGCGACGGCGCACTTCCTGCCGATCGTGCCCTACGCCTGGGCGTTGCAGGCGGCCGGGCACCAGGTGGTGGTGGCCGCCCCGCCGGGCGTCGACACCGGGGTCTCGGTGCCCGACTTCCACCGGTCGGTGAACGCGGCCGGGCTGACCGCGGTCTCCTGCGGCGCGCCCGAGCCGCTGTCGGTGCACGACCGCGGCTACCCCGGGTTCGCCGGCCTCATCCCGACGATCGAGGAGTCGGAGCGCCTGGTCGCCGCGCTCGGCATCACCGAGGCCGAACGCCCGCCCTGGGACGTCTTCTACCACTTCGCGCTGCTCACCATGCGCAACTACCATCCGCCGGAGCCCCGCCAGGACGTGCAGGCCGTCGTCGAGTTCGCCCGCGAGTGGCGGCCCGACCTCGTCCTGTGGGACCCGTGGTTCCCGTGCGGCGCGGTGGCGGCCCGGGTCTGCGGCGCCGCCCACGCCCGTACGCTGCTGGCCCCCGACTACACCGCCTGGGCCGCGGACAGGTTCGCCGGCAGCGGCGAGCGGAACCCCATGACCGGGGTGATCGGCCCGCTGGCCGACAGGTACGGCGTGACCGTCGACGACAACCTGCTGCTCGGCGACTGGACGGTGGACCCGTTCCCGCCCGGGATGAGCCTGCCCACCCCCGGCGTGCATCGCGTGCCCGTCCGGTACGTCCCCTACACCGGGGCGAGCGTCGTCCCCGAGTGGCTGCGGCGACCGCCGGAGCGGCCGCGGGTGGCGATCTCGCTGGGCGTGTCGATGCGCACGTTCTTCAAGGGCGACTGGGGCCGCACCGCCAAGCTGATGGAGGCCGTGGACGGCCTGGACGCCGAGGTCGTCGCCACCCTGGACGCCAACCAGCTCCTCGACCTGGACCGCCCGCTGCCCGCCAACGTGCGCGTGTTCGACTACGTGCCGCTCGACCAGCTCCTGCCGACCTGCTCGGCGATCATCCACCACGGCTCGATCGGCACCTTCGCGGCCGCCTCGGCCATGAACGTCCCGCAGGTCGTCTGCGACACCGACGAGCACAACCGGCTCGTCGGCACCCCCGTCGAGGACGGCATCGACTGGCAGCTCCAGTGCCAGAAACAGCTCACCTCGACCCGAACCTCCCGGTACGTCACCACGCGCGGCGCCGGCGTGCGGATCAACCACCAGACGCAGTCCGCGGCCGAGATCCGCGACGAGCTGCTGCGCGTGCTGAAGGACCCCTCGTTCACCAAGGGCGCGGCCGCCATCCACGAGGACTGGCTGGCCACGCCGAGCCCGACCGACATCGTCGCGGAGCTGGAGCGGCTGACCGCCGCCGCCCGGTAGCCGTCGACCCCTCAGACAGGAGGCGGACAGTTGCGGATCCTGGTCACCGGCGGCGCCGGTTTCATCGGCTCGGAGTTCGTCAGAGCCACGTTGCGCGACTCGCCGGGCACGCGGGTCACCGTCCTGGACAAGCTCACCTATTCCGGCAACCTGGAGAACCTCGACCCGGTGGCCGGCCACCCGGGGCTGCGCTTCGTGCAGGGCGACACCGCCGACCCGCTCGTGGCCGACGAGGTGGTGGCCGGGCAGGACGCGATCGTGCACTTCGCCGCCGAGACGCACGTCGACCGGTCGATCGTCAGCGCGACCGGCTTCGTGCGCTCCAACGTGCTGGGCACCCAGACCCTGCTGGAGGCGGCCCTGCGGCACGGCGTCGGCCGCTTCGTGCACGTCTCCACCGACGAGGTGTACGGCTCCATCGCCGAGGGCTCGTGGACCGAGGAGACGCCGCTCGCGCCGAACGTGCCGTACGCGGCCTCCAAGGCCGGCTCGGACCTGCTCGCGCTGGCCTTCCACCGCACCCTCGGCCTGGACGTCGTGATCACCCGCTGCACCAACAACTACGGCCACTACCAGTTCCCCGAGAAGGTCATCCCGCTGTTCGTCACCAACCTGCTCGAAGGCCGCCGGGTGCCCCTGTACGGCGACGGCGGCAACCGGCGCGACTGGCTGCACGTCTCCGACCACTGCCGGGCCATCCGCATGGTCCTCGACCGCGGCCGGGCCGGCGAGGTCTACCACATCGGCGGCGGCAGCGAGCTGAGCAACCTGGAGCTGACCGCCCGCCTGCTGGAGGCGTGCGGCGCGGGCTGGGACATGGTCGAGCACGTCCCCGACCGGCCGGGGCACGACCTGCGCTACTCCCTCGACATCTCCAAGATCGAGCGGGAGCTGGGCTACGCGCCATCGGTCGACTTCGAGACCGGGCTGGCCGCGACCGTCGCGTGGTACCGGGACAACCGGTCCTGGTGGGAACCGCTCAAGCACCGCGAGCTCGCCGTGGCCGCCCACTGAAGATCATGAGGAGAAGCCATGCAGGACATTGTCCGACGTCTTGACACGTGCCGGGTCTGCGGGCGCGACGACTGGCTGGAGGTCACCTCCTTCGGGTCCGTGCCGCTGGCCAACGGCTTCCTCGACCCCGCCGACCTGCCGGCCGAGGAGCCCGCCTATCCCGTGGACGTCATCGTGTGCCGCAACTGCCGGCTGATGGCCATCCGCCACGTGATCAGGCCCGACGTGCTGTTCCGGCACTATGTGTACGTCACCTCCGAGTCCGACCAGATGACCGGCCACATGCGGCGCATCGTCGGCTGGTGCACCCGCCGGGCCGGCCTGGCGCCCGGCGAGCTGGTCGTCGAGCTGGGCAGCAACGTCGGCCTGCAGCTCGCGCTCTTCCAGGAGCAGGGGCAGCGCGTCGTCGGCGTGGACCCGGCCGAGAACCTGGCCGAGATCGCCAACGCCCGCGGCGTGCGCACGCTGCCCGAGTTCTTCGGCGCCGACCAGGGCCGCCGCATCCACGCCGAGCAGGGCGAGGCCAAGCTGGTGCTCGGCCGCCAGTGCTTCGCCCACATCGACGACGTGCACAACGTGCTGGAGGGCGCCACCGCCGTGCTGGCCCCCGACGGGCTGGTCGCGATCGAGGTGCCGTACCTGCTGGACCTGCTGGAGGAGAACCAGTTCGACACGATCTACCACGAGCACCTGTCGTACTACTCGGTCACCACGCTGAGCCACCTGTTCGCGCGGCACGGCCTGCGCGTCGTGGACGTCGAGCGGGCGGCCGTGCACGGCGGCTCGATCGTCGTCTTCGCCGCCAGGGAGGGCTCGGACCACCCCACCCGCCCCTCGGTCAACCGGCTGCTGTCACTGGAGCGGCAGAGCGGCCTCGACTCCGACGAGGCCTACCTGGCCTTCGCCGGGCGCGCCCACCAGGTGATCAAGCAGATCGGCGACCTCGTCCGCGACCTGGCCGGCCGCGGCCTGACCGTCGCCGGGTACGGCGCGCCCTCCAAGGGCACCACCCTGCTGCAGTTCTGCGAGCTCGGACCGGCCGAGGTGCGCTTCTGCAGCGACACCACCAGCCTCAAGCACGGCCGGCTGCTGCCCGGCACCCGCATCCCGTGCCGCTCGCCCGAGCAGGCCCGCGACCAGCAGCCCGACTACTACCTGCTGCTCGCCTGGAACTACGCCGACGAGATCATCTCCAAGGAACAGGACTTCCTGCGCCGCGGCGGCAAGTTCATCATCCCCATCCCGCAGCCGAGGGTCGTGACGGCCGAGCCCGTCCCGGCGGTGGCCTGAAGGAGATCTGCATGGAATACGGATCCGACCACGCCGAGTACTACGACCGCGTCTTCCGCAGCCGCGGCAAGAGCTTCGAGGGCGAGGCCCGCGAGCTCGACAGGATCATCAGGGAACGGTCGCCGCACGCGGCCTCGCTGCTCGACGTCGCCTGCGGCACCGGCGCGCACCTGGAGACCTTCGCCAAGCTGTTCGACCACGTCGAAGGGGTCGAGCTGTCACCCGACATGCGGGAGGTCGCCGGACGGCGGCTGCCCGGCGTGCCGCTGCACGCCGGCGACATGCGCACCTTCGACCTCGGACGCACCTTCGACGCCGTGACCTGCATGGGCAACGCCGTCGGCGAACTGGGCTCCTACGACGAGCTGGTGGAGGCCGTCGGCCGGATGGCGGCCCACCTGGCGCCCGGCGGCGTCCTCGTCGTCGAGCCCTGGTACTTCCCGGAGAACTTCCTCGACGGGCACGTCGGCGGCCACACGCTGGTGGAGGAGGGGCTCGTCATCTCCCGCATGACGCACTCGCGCAGGGAGGGCGGCAAGAGCCGGCTGGAGGTGCGGTTCAGGGTCGCCGACGCCTCGGGTTTCAAGGAGTTCGCCGAGGTCCTGTACTCCAGCCTGTTCACCTGCGACCAGTACCTGGAGGCGTTCGCCGAGGCGGGCTGCCGGGCCGAGTTCCGGCCCGCGTTCAAGCTGGCCGACGGCCGGCCCAACAGCCCCGGGCTGTTCGTCGGCGTGCGCGAGGAGGGGGACGGCGATGGCCCCCGGTGAGCCCCTCGTCGTCGGCCGGCCGAACGCGGGGGAGCGGGCGCGCCTGCTGGAACGGCTCGGCGGCGTGCTCGACCGGCTCTGGCTGACCAACAACGGCCCGCTGGTGCGCGAGTTCGAGGCGCGCCTGGCCGACCTGACCGGCGCCCGGCACGCCGTGGCGACGTGCAACGCCACCACCGGCATCCAGATCGCGGCCAGGGCCGCCGGGCTGCGGCCGGGCGACGAGGTGATCGTCCCCTCCTTCACGTGGGTGGCCACCGCCCACGCGCTGGAGTGGATCGGCATCGTCCCGGTCTTCTGCGACTCCGACGAGATCACCGGCAACGCCGACCCCGACCACGTCGAGCGCCTGATCGGCCCGCGCACCCGCGGCATCCTCGGCGTGCACGTCTTCGGCTACCCGTGCGACGTGGACGCGCTGGAGCGCCTGGCCCGCGACCACGGGCTGGTCCTGCTGTTCGACGCGGCGCACGCGCTCGGCTGCACCTACCGGGGCAGGCCGATCGGGACGTCAGGGGACGCCGAGATCTTCAGCTTCCACGCCACCAAGTTCGTCAACAGCGTCGAGGGCGGCGCGATCGTCACCGACGACGACGACCTGGCCGCCCGGGTCAGGGAGCTGCGCAACCAGGGCATCGACGCGGCCGGGAAGATCTCCGGGGCCGGCACGGTGGCCCGGATGAGCGAGTTTCACGCGGCCATGGGGCTGACCTCGCTGGAGGCCATCGACACGATCGTCGAGGCCAACCGGCGCAACCAGCGGGTCTACGAGGAACTGCTCGCCGGGCTGCCGGGCGTCGTGGTGCGCGGCCAGGCGCCCGGCGAACGGGCCAACCACCAGTACCTGGTCATCGAGGTGGACGAGGCCGTCGCCGGCGTGTCGCGGGACGCGGTGCTGGAGGCGCTGCTGGTGGAGAACGTGCACGCCCGCCGCTACTTCTCCCCGATCTGCCACCAGGTCGAGCCGTACCGGTCGGACCCGGGCAGGCACTTCCCGCTGCCCCTGCCCCGGGCCGAGGGCCTGGCCGCCCGCGTCCTGTCCCTGCCCACCGGGCCCACGGTGGACGCCGGGCACATCGCCGGCATCTGCCGCGTGGTGCGCGAGACCGTCCGGGCGGCCGACCGCCGGCTGGTCGCCTGACCGCGAAGAGGGCGCCTCCTGCGCGGGGCGCCCTCTTCCTTCCGTCAGGCCGCGGGCACGGCCCCCGGGACCGCCTCGGGGACGGGGGTCACCCGGCGGCGCACGGCCAGGCCGAACAGGGCGACCAGCAGGCCGCACGCGCCCGCCAGCGCGAAGGGGGCCGCGGGCCGCCACAGGTCGTAGAGCCAGCCGCCGACGCCGGAGATGACGAAGATGCCGATCGCGCCGCAGAGCGTCTGGACGCCGAAGCTGGAACCCCGGTAGCGGGCCGGCACCTGCTGGGCCAGCAGCGGGCCCGCCGTGGTGATGACGCCGATCTCGCCCAGCCCGACGGCCGCCGCCACCAGCATCATCCCCGGCCCGAGCGGGTCGCTGACCAGCAGCGTCGACAGGTACGCGGCCCCGGCCAGCGCCTGGGCCAGGATCACGACGTCCTGGCGCCGCATCCGGTCGCCGAGCCAGCCGAACAGCGGCGCGCCCACCACGATCACCATGTACGCGACGCCCACGATCGCGCCGCTCTTGGCCAGGGCCTCGGTGGCGGACATGCCGCGCACGGCCTTGGCGTAGTCCACGATCCACAACGACAGGAAGCTCGCCACCAGCGCCAGGTCGGCCCTGGCCACGAAGGACGCCGCGTACGACAGCGCCACGCCGGGGTCGCGGGCCAGCCGCACCCCCTCGACGACCAGCCGCGCCAGCCCGGCCCGCTCTCCGGCCCGCTCTCCGGCCCGCTCTCCGGACGGCTGCCCGGACGGCTGCCCGGCGGGCGGCTCGGCGGGCGTGGCCAGGCCGGGGGCCAGCGTGCCGCGCAGGGCCAGCGCGCCCAGCAGCACCAGCCCGGCGACCACCAGGAAGCCCACCTGGGCCGCCGTGGCCGGGGCCATGCCGCCGGCCTCCAGCATGTTCGGCAGGCGTACCAGCACCAGCACCGCGACCACCGCGCCGATGCCGCTGAACAGGCCGAGCCAGCCGTAGGCCTTGCCACGCGCCCGGTCGCGCACGTAGTCGGCGGTGATCGCGGACATGGTGACGTTCAGGGCGGCGATCCCGAGGGCGAACACGACCCGCAGCGCGACCAGGACGGCGACGTTCCCCGCGAACGGGTAGAGCGCCGCGCCGAGCGCGCACAGCAGCAGCCCCGCCACGGCGACCGGCCGCCGGCCGATCCGGTCGGCGAGCGCGCCGTACCAGGCCAGGCTCAGGATGAGCGCCGCCTCCGCGGCGACCTGGAGGTAGCCGGTCGTGCGGCCCAGGTCGTCGCCGGACAGCCCCAGCGCGTCGGTGAGCAGGTACGGCTGCGCGGCCGGCAGGAACGTGATGACCGCCGTGCCGAGGAGCCCGAGCCCCATGCACGCCCAGAGGTTGGTCCTGCTGATGCCCGTCGCGGGGTCGAGACCTAACATGGCAGAGATCATCCCAACGTTCGCCCTAGATCGTCTAGGTTTGGCACATGATGAGTGACCGAGTCCCGCCGGGCGTCAGCGCCGCGGTGCCCAACGTGGCGCGGATGTACGACTACTACCTCGGCGGGAAGGACAACTTCGCGTCCGACCGGGCCGCCGCGGAGAAGGTGCTGTCGATCATCCCCGAGATCAGGGGCGACGCCCGCAACAGCCGGGCCTTCCTGCAGCGCGCCGTGCGCCACCTGCGGCAGACGGGCGTCGACCAGTTCCTCGACATCGGCTCGGGGCTGCCGACCGCGGGCCACGTGCACGAGGTGATCGAGGGCGCGAAGATCGTCTACGTGGACAACGACTCGGTCGTGCTCACCCACTCCCGCGCCCTGCTCGGCCACTCGCCCGACGTCACCGTCCAGGAGGGCGACCTGCGGCGGCCGGAGGCCGTCATGGAGCGGGCGGCGGAGGTGCTGGACTTCTCCCGGCCGATCGCGCTGCTGGTGGTCTCGCTGCTGCACTTCGTCACCGACGCCGAGGACCCGGTCGGCGTCGTCCACCGCTACCGCGACCTGCTGCCCGCGGGCAGCCACATCGTGCTGACGCACGTCGCCCCCGACACCATGCCGAGCAAGGCCGACGACGTCAGCGCCGTCTACCGCAACGCGACCTCGCCGTTCACCGCCCGCAGGCGGTCGGTGTTCGCCTCCATGCTGGACGGCTTCGACCTGCTGGAGCCGGGCATCGTCAACACCCGCGAGTGGCGTCCCGACCCCGACACCGACCCGTCCCCGATCGACGGCGACTACCACCTGTGCGCGGTGGGCCGCAAGCGGTCCTGACCCGCGCGGCTCCCCTTCCGGGATGGCCCGTCACCTCCGGGTGGCGGGCCGTCCGTGTGTCGAGCGTCGCGTCGTTTCGAACATGTGATCTAAAACTTGTGGGCTTCTTCCGCCGGCCGTGCTTACGATCTTGGTGTTCGCCGGCCGGGCCGTCCGGCCGGCTCTACCGGACGGAGATGTCCTTGAGGCGTGCAACGATCGTGTCAGCCGCCGCGCTGAGCCTGCTGGCCCCCCTCGTCGCGGCCGGGCCCGCGCGGGCGGCCACCGTCGCGACGGTCCCGCTGGCCACCGTCGTGGACAAGGCCCGGGAGGTGGCCGGGTTCTGGCTCGCCGACGACGCCGCCAACCTGCGGGCCGCCACGCCGTACACCGTGCTGGCCACGGCGGCGGGGGGCGAACGCCTGTCCACCGGGATCGTCCCGGACGGGCCCGCGATCGCAGTCCAGCCGATCGGGGCCGAGAACCCGCCGCCCGGCGAGGAGTTCGCGACGTCCGGCAAGGTGTTCTTCATCGGGAGCGACGGCCGGCCCCACTGGTGCACCGGCACCTCCGTGCAGTCGAAGTACCGCAACCTGGTGGCCACCGCGGGCCACTGCGTGTTCGACATCGAGGCCCCGATGGGCGCGCTCGGCAAGTGGGTCTTCGTCCCGGCCTACGCCGACGGCGCCACTCCCTACGGCCTGTACGTCGGCAAGCAGGGCATCACCCACTACGACTTCGAAGACCTCCACGACTTCGACCGGGGCTACGCCTTCGCCACCGTCTACAACGGCGTCGTCCTGTCCGCCCCGGACACGCTGACCACCGTCGCCCGCCTCGGCGACAGCGTCGGCGGCCTCGGGATCGCGGCCAACCAGCCGCTCCCGCCCGCGGCCGACGTCCTCGGCCACCCCTCCGGGCTCCACCCCGACGGCACCGGCCCGTACACGGGCCAGAGCCTCGAACGCTCGAGCGGGCCGACCTTCGCGGTGAAGCCCGCCGGCCTGCGCGCGGACCGGCCCGTCGGGGTGGACTCGCCGTTCACGGCCTCGCCCGGCGCGGCGTGGGTCACCGGGTACGACGCCGGGACCCGCGCCGGCTACCTGAGCGGCCTGACGATCAGCGTCGCCGACACCGACGCCGACGGGCGGTACGACACCGGCATCTCCCCGTACTTCGACACGGGGCTGTTCCAGGTCTACCAGGACGCGGCCAACCGCTGGACCGGCTCCATCACGTACGTCTCCGGCTGAGACGAGAGGCCCGCGGGGGCGTCGCCGCCGTTCGAGGATCATGGTCAAGGAGGCGACACGTGCTGAACGAGCGGGAGCGGACGCGAGGCGGCCGGACGGCGTTACGTCCGAGGCTGGTGGCGGCCGGGTGGGACTATCTCGTGATCGCCGCCTGGCTCACGGCGCTGGCCGGCGTGTTCGTGCCGCTGAGCCGGGCCGGAGCGGGGTTCGGCGGGGTCGGCGCCCTGGGCACCGACCTGCTGATCACCGCGCTGAGCGTGCTGCCACTCGGGGCGTACCTGGTCGGGAGGGAGGCGGGGCGGCGGCAGGCCACGTGGGGCAAGCGGCGCGCGGGGCTCGTCGTGGCACTGGCCGGCGGGGGGCGGCCCGGCGCGGCTCGGATCGTGGCGCGCGCCCTGGTGAAGCTGCTCCCGTGGCAGTGCGCTCACATGGCGGTCTCCCGGCTGGTCCGCGAGCCGGAGTCGGCCGTCGCCATGCCGCTGCTGGTCGCGGCGTACACCCTGGCCGGGGCCTCGGTCGTGCTGGTGCTGACCCGCCGCGACCGGGCCGCCCTGCACGACCTCGTGACGGCCACCCGGGTGGTGCCGGCGCCCTGACGGGCCCCGAGCCGATCACACCTCCGGCAGGGAGGGATCGGGCTGCCAGGGGTTCGGCGCGGTGATGGACCAGCGTTCGTGGTCGCGCCAGGCGCCGTCGATGTAGAGGTAGTCGGGCGACAGCCCCTCGTAGCGGAAGCCCAGCCGCCGGGCCAGGGCCAGGGACGCCTTGTTCGCCGGCTGGATGTTGGCCTCCAGCCGGTGCAGCCGCAGGTCGCCGAACGCGTGCCGCAGGGCAAGGGCGAGCCCGTCGGTCATGTAGCCGCGCCCGGCGGACGGGGCGAAGGCCGCGTAGCCGAGGGAGGCCCCCTGGTAGCGGCCCCGGATGATCGAGTTGATGTTGACCGTGCCCGCGGTGGCGCCGCTCTCCCGGACGCGGATCAGGAAGCCCAGGTTGAGGCCGTCGTCGAAGCGGCGCATCCAGGTACGGAACTCCTCGGCGGTCGAGGGCAGCTGCATCCACGGCCGGTGCAGTTCGGCGCTGGCCCGGACGAGCGAGCAGAACTCGTCCTGGTCGGAGAGGGTGAGCGGGTGCAGCTCCACCCGTGACGGCATTTCGGACATGGGGCAACTGTAGGGCGTGCCGCGAGAAGCGTCGTCTCCGTCAGCTCGCCGTGGTGGTCCAGGCGCGGTGGGCCGTCTCGCGGATCTCCTCGTCGGCCGTCTGCTCCACCCGGGCCATCGCCGCGCGCAGGATGGGCGGCGTCATCAGCGAGGTGACGATCGCGACCAGCACCACCAGCGTGTACGCCTCGACGCTGAGGATGCCCAGCCGCAGGCCGACCATGGCCACCACGACCTCGATCACGCCGCGCGCGTTGAGCCCGGCGCCCAGGGCCAGCGCCTCCCAGCGGTTGAGCCGGCTCAGCCGGGCGCCGGCGTACGCGCCGACGAACTTGCCGACGATCGCGACCGCCAGCACCGCGAGCCCGGCCAGCAGCACCGGCGGACGGGTCAGCGCGGTCAGGTCCATCCGCAGCCCGGCGGTGGCGAAGAAGACGGGGGCGAAGCCGTACAGCGTCACCGTGCGCAGCGGGGCCAGCCGGGCCGGGTCCACCCGTCCCGCGCCGCCGATGAGCATGCCCATCACGAACGCGCCGAAGACCGACTCCAGGCCGAGCGCGTGCGTCCCGGCCGAGGCCAGCACGAGCAGCACGATCGCCATGCCGACCGTCGGGCCGGCCTCGGGCGAGCGGGCCGCCAGCCGCATCGCGCCGCGCACCAGCGGCCGCCCGACGGTCAGGGCCACCACGACGATGGCCAGGAGGTAGGCCAGCGAGGTGATCACGGTGCCGGTGCTGACCGCGTTGACGGCCATGGCGCTGACGATCGAGAGCATGAACCAGCCGAACGCGTCGTCGATCATCCCGGCGGTGAGCGTGAGCTGGCCGATGTTGCGGTGCAGCAGCCGCATGTCCATCAGCGTCTTGGCCAGCACGGGGATCGCGCTCACGCACATCGCCACGCCCATGAACAGCGCGAACACCGTCTCGTCGGTGCCGTCGGGCACGATCATCCGGGGCAGCAGGAACCCGGTGGCGATGCCGAGCCCGAGCGGGATGATCAGACCGCCCGCGCTGACCCCGGCCGCGGTGCCCGCCCGCCGCCGCACCAGGTTCAGGTCCATGTGGATGCCGGTCAGCCCGACCAGCAGCAGCACGCCGACCTGCCCGACGGCGTCCAGCAGGTGGAACTGGCCGGGGTCGGCGGGGAAGAGCCAGCGGTGGAGGTCCGGCGCGACGTGCGCCAGGATCGACGGCCCGAGCACGACCCCGGCGAACAGCTCGCCCACCACGGCGGGCAGCCGGAACCGGGCCGCCAGCGCCCCGAGCCCCAGGGCGAGGGCGAGCATCAAGCCGATCTGCAGCAGGAACACGAGCATGCCGTGCGCGCCGATGGGGGCGATGGGCGTCTGCATGAATACCCCTGGAAGGTCGATCCTGGTCTTGTCCGAACCTGGATATTCAGCAAAGAACGCCCGGCACGCCCGCCGCAACGGACCCGTTCACATGCGGCACTCTCCGAGAAAGCCGCCCGCGAAGATCCGCACGCACGGAGAAACCGGCGGAGCTCAGCCGGCGGCGCGCGGGCCGAGCAGCACCGGCAGGGCCCGCACCCCGTTGTCCAGCAGCGAGGTGAGCCGGGGCAGGTCGTCGAGCGGCCCGGCGGCCCGCATCTCGGGGAACGTCGCGAACAGGGCCGGCAGCGCCACCTCGGCCTGCAACCGGGCCAGCGGCGCGCCCAGGCAGAAGTGCGGCCCGTGCCCGAACGCCAGATGCGGCACGGCCGGCCTGGTCACGTCGAAGTCGGCGGCGTTCTCGCCGAACCGCTCGGGGTCGCGCCCGGCGGCGGAGAAGCAGGCCAGCACCGCCTCGCCCGCCCGCAGCCGGACGCCCTCGATCTCCAGGTCCTCCATGGCGTAGCGCATCGGGAAGTAGGCGTTGGGCGACTCCCAGCGCAGCGCCTCCTCCACCGCCGCGCTCCACGGCACGGCCCCCGAGCGCAGCAGTGCGAGCTGCTCCGGACGGCCCAGCAGGGCGCGCACCGCGTGCGCGATGAGGTTGATCGTCGTGACGTGGCCGGCGATCAGCAGCACCTGCACGGTGTCGCGCAGCTCGGCGTCGTCCAGCCGGCCCTGGGCGTGCAGCGCGATCAGCTCGCTCGTCAGGTCCTCGCCGGGCGTGCCGCGCCGCACCTCGATGATCTCGCCGACCAGCTCGAACAGCGCCCTGCGTCCCTCCGGGCTGTCCGGCGGGCTCTGGTCGAGCTGCACCACCTCGTCGGTGAGCGCGCGCAGGCGCTCGCGGTGGGAGTCGGGCACGCCCAGCATCTCGACGATGACGCGCAACGGCAGCGGGTAGGCGTACTCGGCGCGCAGGTCCACCGGCTCGCCCGGCGGCCTGGCCGCCAGGTCCTCCAGCAGGTCGCCGACGATGGAGGTGATCCACGGCTCCATCCGCTGCACCTGGCGCGCGCTGAACAGCTTGACCAGCGGGCCGCGCAGCCGCCGGTGGTCCTCGCCGTCGGCGTTGAGCATGGACGCGTCGGTGACGAGCCGCATCAGCGACGTGCCCTGAGGGGCCGCGGCGCGGGCCTCGGGGTCCCAGTACCGGATGTCGCGCGTCATCGCCGGGTGCGACAGCACCGCCTCCAGCGTCGCGTGGCTGGTGGCGGCCCAGGCCAGCACCCCCTCGACCCGTACCGGGACGAGCGGGCCGGCCCGGCGCAGCCGCTCGTCGCTGTCGTGCAGGTCGAGGGTGGCCGGGTCGAGGACGAACTCGGGTTCCATGGTCATCCTGTCTGTCTGGTGCGGTCGGGCGGTCATCGGCTCGACGTCGCCCCGCTGTAGCGGCGGGGGAGGACCATGACCGGGTTGTCGTCGAGGATCACGTCCGGCGGCCCGAAGCGTTCGGCCACCCTGCGGATCTCGGGGTCGTCGAGCAGCAGCAGCCGGCCGTCGAGGACGAGCGGCTCGTCGTCGGCGTACAGGGTGGGCCGGTCGACCTGGCAGTCGCAGTGGGCGAAGCCGGGCGCGGTGGTGACGGCCACGCCGTCGGTGAGCGCGTCGAGCCCGCAGTAGAACGCGCCGGCGTGCTTCTCCCGCTCGAACTGGCTGCCGCCCGCCACCCGGACCTTCGGGTTCAGCCCGATCAGGGCGTGCCGCAGGTAGAAGCCGCCGGGGGAGAAGCGGCGCAGCCGGTCGGCGGCCGTCCCGCCCTCGATCTTCTGCACGACGTTGCCGGCCAGGTGCACGCTCAGCGGCTCCTCGGGCACGCCGGTCACCGTGCAGTCCTCGACGACGAGCACGCCCTCGGTGTCGGCGGGCCAGAAGTTGACGCCCCCGTACGGGAAGGGCCGCCACTGGCCGGGGCCCGGCGGCTCGGCGTCCGGCATGAGGGTCAGCCCGGACAGCGTCAGGTCCGTGCCGGCCGTGGAGGTGACCCGGATCCTGCTCGTCGCGGCCAGCTTCTCCAGCGTGCGGTGCGCCAGGGCGTAGAAGACCTCGTTGGGCAGGCGGGCGCCGGTGAGCAGCGCGCCCGCCGTGGCGCTCATGTGCAGGGACGCGAACCGGACCGGCAGGGCCGCGATCTCGTCGAAGAACAGCGGCGCGGTGTGCACCTCGCCCCACCAGGTGCAGGCGATGACGACGTCGGACGCCCCGACGGCGGCCCGCTCGACGTGGTGCCCGGCGCCGCTGTCCCAGCCCCCCGGGCTGAACGGCGCCACCGACAGGATGTGCACGTCGGCGTCACGGTAGGCCGCCGCGGCCGCGATGGCCTGCACGACCACCGGGTCCACGGTGTGCTCGGCCAGCACCAGCACCCGCTCGCCCGGCGCCACCCGCAGGTAGTGCACCAGGTTGCGGGCGCCGGGCATGAGCTCGACGATCGAGTACGGCGCGGCCGTCGGCTCGGCCGCGTAGCCGACGGGCGCAGTGGCGTACGGATTCGTGGTCATCGTTGCCTCCCCCGGTGCCGGTCGTACCCGCTGCCGTGCCAACCCGCGGCAACGCCACGCCTCGATCACGGAAAGGATGCGACGTCGGCGCGGGCGGCGCGACTCCGGGCCCGGTGTCAGCGCGAGCGTCGCCGCGACCCGGCCGCCAGCTCCATCGGGTCGAAGCCGAACGTGTCCGCCGGGTCGTGGCCCAGGTACAGGTCACGGACCAGCTCGCCGGCCGCCGGGGCATTGCACAGCCCGTGGCCGGAGAAGCCGGTGGCGTACAGGAAGGCCGGCGATCCGGGCAGCCGGCCGATGAACGCCGACCGGTCGGGGCTGGCGTCCCTGGGGCCGCGCACCGCCGTCTCCAGCCCGGACAGGTCCAGGCCGGGGTAGGTGGCGGCGAGCTGGGCCCTGGCCTTGACGAACCAGGCGTCCCGGTCGGTGCCCGGGTTGCCCATGCCGATCAGGACCCGGTCGCCGCGCCGGCGGATCAGCAGCCCGCTGGCGGCGTGCAGGGTGACCGGCATGTCGGGCACCTCGGGCAGCGGGCCCGTGGTGAGCAGCTCCTGCACCGCCGGCCCGGTCAGCGGCAGGTCCACGCCCGCCGTCGAGGCGATCCAGCCCGACCAGGCCCCGGCCGCGCACACGATCGCCTGCGCGGTGAGCGTGCCGTCCGCGGTCTCGACCCGCCCGGTGGCCGGGTCGACGGCGGTGACCGGGCAGCCGGTGCGCAGCGAGGCCCCCGCCCGCGCCGCCCCCTCCGCGTACGCCTCCACGATGGCGGCCGTGTCGCTCACGAACGCCTGCGGCGACCACGCGGCCGCCAGCAGCGACGGCTCCTCGACCAGCGGGTTGAGCCGCCGGGCCTCCTCGGCGCCGATCAGCGACACGTCCACGCCCGCGGCCCGCTGCGCCGGCAGCTCGTCCTCGAACCTGTTCACCTGCTCCCGTTCGGTGAACAGCACGAGGTAGCCCACCTGCCGCATCGGCAGGTCGGCGCCGGGCCAGCGTGGGAACGACCGGTAGGCCGACAGGCTGCGCACCGCCATCGCGGAGCTGACCGGGTCGCCGGAGAAGTAGGAGCGCAGCACGTCCGCGGTGGCCCGCGAGGCGCCGGAGGCCAGGTCGTCGCGTTCCAGGACGACGGTCTCGACCCCTGCCTCGGCCAGGTGGGCCGCGATCGACAGGCCGATCACGCCGCCGCCGATGACCACCACCTCGGCCCGGTCGGCCTGGCTCATGCCGGGGCCACCGTCCCGCTCTCGAAGGGCGCCAGCATCGAGCCGGAGATCGGGGCCACCGAGCCGTCCGCGCGCAGGTGCTCGTCGACCTGCCACGGGAAGAGCTGGAGGTTCCAGGCGCCCAGGCAGTTGACGTACAGAGCCATGTGGCTCATGAGCGCGACGAAGTCCTCGCGGTCCTGGAGCTGGTCGGCGACCTCCAGCGCGCGCTCGGTGAACTGGTGCAGCTTGTTCAGCCCGCAGTAGCCCAGGAACTCGGCCGGGGTGGCGGCCATGATGCGCGCCATCTGCTGCAGGAACTCCAGCGGGAGCTGCTGCTGCTGGGCGGCCCTGACCAGGCCGGAGTAGCAGCAGTAGCCGAGCGGGCGGGTCTCGCCGTTGACGAACAGCATGGTGGTCAGCGTGGTGCCGAAGCTGCCCGCGCCCGAGGCGATCCGGCCCTCGTGCAGGTCGACCAGCTCCTGGGGCGGGTCGAGCCAGATGCGCTCGATCTCGTCGTGCAGCTCGGCGAGGAGCTGCTCGGCCTCGGCGTGCCGGGCCGTCGGGCGCCGCAGCTGGTGGCCGCCGCTGTCGCCGGCCCTGCGCACCTCGACGATCACGGGCTCGCCGCCGGAGTACACCGACTGCCACACCGCCTGCCCGGCCTCGGCGAGCGCGTCGAGGTCCTCCTCGCGGACGGTGCCGATGGGAGTGGCGGGCATGGGCTCGCTCAGCGGGCCGTACTTGATGCCGAGGTGCTGGAGGCGGGAGCAGAACACCGATCCGTCGGGCGCGATCCGCCGGTCGATCTTGTGGACGCCCGGGACGTGCAGCAACTCGGGCATCGGGGCCAGGTGGTAGAGGTGGTGCCCCGCCACGAGGGCGTGGCCTTGCAGGCTGCGGTAGGGCAGGGTCTGCCACAACGCGTCGGCGAGGTCGCGGTTGCGTCCGTCGAGGTCTGCTGTGACCGATACGCCGATGGTGGGCCAGAGAATTTCGATCTGCCGCTCAGTGGCCGATTTGTTCATAACGCGGACAGTAACACAGTCGTTACGAAGCGTAAGGAAGGGGGGCGGACGGCGGCCGCAAGGGGAATTGTCCGGAAAAGGGGCGCCGTGGGCGGTCGTCGCGCGCGCCGGCGGAGGGGGTTTGGCGCCCCGGTCGTTGCCGACCGGGGCGATGCCCACATTAGGGCGTTTTGTCTGTTTTGTATAGGTTCCTTTACGCACACGTGCGGGCCGCGTCTGGGCGCGGCCCGCACGGTGATCGGCTTCACCCGCCGTCAGCGGCCGATCAGAAGACGTTCACGCCGTAGGCGCTCAGCGCCTCGGTGACCGGCTGGAAGAAGGTCGTCCCGCCGCTGGAGCAGTTGCCGCTGCCGCCGGAGGTCAGGCCGAGCGCGACGCCGCCGGAGAACAGCGCGCCGCCGCTGTCGCCGCCCTCGGCGCAGACATTGGTCTTGATCATCTGGCGTACGGTGCCCTCGGCGTAGTTCACGGTGGCGTTGAGCGCCGTCACCGAGCCGCTGTGCACGTGCGTCGTGCTGCCGCTGCGCTGCACGGACTGGCCGACGTAGGCGTTGCCCGCGCTGGTGATGTCCCGCGAGCCGCTGTAGAGGTCCACGCCGCCCGGGTGGGCGATGCTGGTGTTGGTGTACTTGACGATCGCGTAGTCGTTGCCCGGGAAGCTGGAGCCCGTCGTGTTGCCCAGGGTCGTGGTCTTCGCGGAGTTGGCGTACCACGTGGAGGCGATGTTGCCGCAGTGGCCGGCGGTCAGGAAGTAGTAGGTCGAACCGCTGACCACGTTGAAGCCCAGCGAGCAGCGGTACTGGCCGCCGTAGATGGCGTCGCCGCCCTGGATGAAGAGGCTGAACCTGCCGGGCTCGTTCTCGACGCGCACCGCGGGCGTGGCCGCCTCGGCGCTCTGGCCCTGCGCGGCGGCCGCCTGGGTGTTGGCCTGCTGGACCGCGATCTGGACCTTGGTGCGCGCGCTGCTCGCGACGGTGCTGTCCACCCAGACGACGACCTGGTTGGAGGCCGGGTCGACAGCCCACGCGGTGCCGGGGACGGCGGCCGTGCGGTCGAGGAAGGACATGATGGCCTCAAGCGCGGGGCCGCTGCGGGACACGACGCGCGGCACGGCGCCCGAGGCGGTGATGGCCTCGGCGTCGGCCGGATCGGTGGTGGTGACCACCATCTTGCCCTGTGCCTGGTCGAAGTAGGAGCCGGCGGTGCGGGCGCCGAGCTGCCCCTCCAGCCTGGCCGCGGCGGCGGCCGGGTCGGCGGCGGGCTGGGCCGGCGCGGGCGACGCCTGGGCGGGTACGCCCGTGACCGCGCCGGTGAGGAGCCCGGCGGTGGCGACGATCAGTGCGGCGCGCCGGATCCGTAAGCCATGGATGCTCACTGGAGCCTCCTGAGGGTGGGGTGACTTGCCCGCAAATATGAACAAAATCCCCAGGGAGGGCAAGGGGCTGTCATACTGATTTTTTGACCGGGAGTAATAGATCAAGGAAGGGGCGTCGTCCCCTCAGGCGCGCCCCTTACCTGGCCTTATGTTCCGGCGAATGAGATCGCATCGGCCCGAGCAGGACTCATGAAAAGTTCGACCCGGCATTTTCGGCGATGTCAAGAAAGTTGTTTGTGCCGTGCAGGAACGTCGCGGCGAACATGTCCCGGCCCAGCACGATGACGGCGGACGCGGTGATCCTCTCCACGTCGCCGCGTTCGGCGGCCGGCGGCGGGGCGCCCACGCTGCCGCGCGACCCGTCGGCCGCGCCCAGCAGCAGCGCGGCCCGTGCCGCCGCCCCGGCCGGCCCCTCCAGGGAGAGCGCCAGGGTCCGGGGCTCACCGGCCGAGCGGGCGATCTCCAGGCCGCGCCGGTGGCGGGCGGCGGCCGACGCGTGATCGCCGCGCAGCTCGGCCACGAACCCCAGCTCGGCGTGGACCAGGTGCGCGCCCCGCCGGTGAGGAGGGATGGACGTCGCGCAGGCGGGCCAGGAAGGACTCGGCGGCGTCGAGAGCCCCGGACCGCCGGGCGCCCAGGGCCAGGCCCATCACCGCGTGCACCTCGCCGTAGAGGCGGCCCTGCCGCGCGGCCAGGTCCCGCGCGCGCTCGTGCAGGTCGCGGGCGCGGTGCGCGCAGGGCGAGCGTGGCGGCGGCGGTCCGCCGGTCGCCGGAGGCGGCGGCGACGTCGAGCGCGCCCGTGCCGGGGTCGCCGGCGCTGAACAGGACGTAGGCGTACAGCCAGGCCAGCCGCCCCGGCACGACCGCGCCACCCGGCGCGAGGCGGAACGGCTGCTCGACGCGGGCGCCGACCTGGTGTCGCTCGGACAGGCCTTCCTGGCCAACCCCGACCTGCCCGAGAGGCTGGCCGCCGGGGCCCCGCTCAACCCCGTCCGCGTCGAGCACTGGTACGGCGGCGATCACGCCGGCTACACCGGCTACCCGACCCTGCGCCGGCCGGCGCTGACCTGAGACCGCCTTCTCGCACCGTCGGGGGGGGGGGGGGGGGCCCCCCCCCCCCCCCCCCCCCCCAAAAAAAACCCCCCCCCCCCCCCGACACCCAAAAACACAACAACAACCCGGTAAAAA
>NZ_JBITLO010000008.1:0-165836 GCF_044465345.1 Nonomuraea sp. NPDC049684
GTTGGTTCTTCTTGGTCGTTGAACCCTTTACCGGAGACCTCTCTGCATGTCCGGCTTCGACACGCCGTTGATCAACACTTCGAAACAGGCCCTAGTTGCTTGAGGAAGGTGATGACGGCGGCCCGCATGTCCACCTGGTCCGGGTCGAGCAGCCATTGCGTCCGCAGGCCGTCGACGAGCGCGATGAGCTGCTGGGCGACGGCGTCGGGATCGTGGCCGAGCGGCGGCGTGGCGCGTTCGAACAGGGCGCCGAGCAGCCACGCGGCCTGCCGGCGCAGCCTGCGGTAGCGCTGGACGAAGTAGTCGTGGGCGGGATGGCCGGGGTCGGCCGCCTCGCCGGAGATCTTGACGTACAGACCGACCAGGCCGGGGGCGCTCATGTTCCCGGCCACCTGCGCGACCGCGCGGTCGAGCAGCTCCTGCGGCGAGAGCCCGTCGTCGGGGCCGCCCATCAGCTCGCCGTCGACCTCGTCGCGGCGGCTGAGCACCTGGATGAGCAGGCTCTCCTTGCCGGGAAGTGGTGCAGCAACCCCGCGTGGGTCAGGCCCGCGTGCGCGGCGATGTCGCGCAGCGACACCGCGTGGAAGCCCGAGCGGGAGAACAGCTCTGTGGCGGAGTCGAGGATGCGGGCGCGCGTGCGCTCGCCCTTGCGCCCTCGGCGTCGCGTCGGTTCGGTCACCGGCCGGCCCTTTCTGGGGGGCGGGGGCACGCGGGCCGCGCATGGAACGCCGGGCGGTCGCGGGATCGGCTCGACCAAGAACCTGCCACGTGGTCAGTTCTCGGGCCTGTGCCCGCGGCGGGCCCTACAGCCAGTCGCGGCGCTTGAAGACCATGTAGAGCACCATGCACACCGCCGCCATCAGCAGGATCGCGAACGGATAGCCGAACACCCAGTGGGTCTCGGGCATGAAGTCGAAGTTCATCCCGTAGATGGTGCCGACCAGCGTCGGGGCGAACAGGATGGCCGCCCACGCGGAGATCTTCTTTACCTCCTCGCCCTGCTGGATGCTGGCCTCGGTCATGCGGGCCATCTCCGCGTTCTGGGCCTGGGTCACCAGGGTCGAGTTGACCACCAGGATGTTCTGCAACATCTGGCGGAAGGCCGAGATGCGCTCGGTCACCGTGATCGCGTGGTCGGCGACGTCGCGCAGGTAGCTCTGGAGCTCGTCGTTGACGCCGTACTTGGCGGCGCCGGCGATGAAGCCGTGGATCATGCCCACCAGCGGCGCGATGGCCCGCTGGAACTCGATCACCTCGCCGGACAGCTCGTAGACGCGCCGCGACACCGAGGGGTCGCCGCTGAAGACCTCGACCTCGATCTCCTCGATGTCCTTCTGCAGCCCGGCCACCACCGGCGCGTAGCCGTCGACCACGGCGTCGAGGATCGCGTACAGGACGGCCTGCGGGCCCTGGCGCAGCAGGTCGGGGTCGGACTCCATGCGCTTGCGCACCCCCTGCAGGTCGGGGGCCTCGGCGTGGCGCACGGTGATCACGAAGTTGGGGCCGACGAAGACGTGCAGCTCGCCGAAGGCCACCTCCTCCACGTCGTCGAGGTAGCGGGCGGCGCGCAGCACCACGAACAGCGTGTCGCCGTAGCGGTCGGCCTTGGCCCGCTGGGAGCCGACGATCGCGTCCTCCAGCGCCAGCTCGTGCAGCTCGAACTCCTCGGCGAGCTTGACCAGCTCCCACTCCTTCGGACGGTAGAGACCGATCCAGGCCATGCTGTCCGGCATCTGCTTGAGGCGTTCGAAGGCGTCGGCGAGCGAGCCGGGGTTGTCGACCCGCTCGCCGTTCTGGTAGACGGCGTTGTCGATGACGGTGGGCCGGTAGGGGTGCTCCTCGGCGGCGCGCGGGTCCATCGAGTGCTCCGGCGCCTCCTCGCGGTGGTCACCGCTGCGCCTGAACCCCTTCACCCTGGCCATGCACCCTCCGATCCGGTTGCTCGGGTAAGAACTACTGCGACGACACCAAGCTGTCGAGCTCCTGGGTCGCCCGGTCCCTGATGGTCTTGCGCCACATCGGCGTCCAGCCGAACAGCAGCCCCTGCGGCCTGCCGAGAGCCATTCTGGACCAGCGCCTGAAGTCGAACTCGTCGTGGTGGCGGACGATGAGGTCGTCCTCGAACCTGAACAGCGCGTCGATCTCGTTGACGACCGTGCGGCCGGTGGAGGAGAAGGTGTAACTGGCCGTCCAGTGGGCCGAGCCGCTGAACTCGTCGGCCTGGACGTCGCGGTAGCCGGATCTCAGTCCGTCGCGCACGCCGAGCTGCAACCGCCACATCGCCATCACCCGGTCGCGGCCCTCGACCTCCTGGAAGATGGGGTCGCCGAAACTGATCTCGGGGTGGTAGCAGCGCTCCATGGCCGCGAAGTCCGCGCGGCCCAGAGCGTCGTAGAAGGCGCTGATGAGCGCCACGTGCCGATCGTTCACCTTGCTATCGAATCATGGCCGCACCATTGTCCCAGCACACCGCCCGCAGCCACTGCTCGCCGAGATTCAGGCGGGCGAGTGCGTCGAGCTGGTGCGCGTAGGGGTGCGGGATGGTCGGGAAATCGCTGCCGAGCACCACCTTCCCCGAAAGCCCGAGATCACGCAGAACCGGGCGCAATCGGCTGGGAAACGGCATGCCCCGCTCGGAGAAGTCGGTGAAGGCCATGGTGGTGTCCAGGGCGACCCGCTCATGGCGGACGGCCAGCTCGAAGAACGGCTCGTACTCGGGCATGCCCAGATGCGCGATCACCGCCCGCAGCCGCGGATGGGCGGCCAGCACCGCGCCGATCGGCCCCGGCCCCACGTGGCCGCCGGGCACGGGCACCGAGCTGGCGTGCACGACCATGGGCACGCCCGACTCCGCCAGCAGCCCCCAGACCTCGGTCAGCTCCGGCGCGGTCGGGTCGAAGCCGCCGACCTGGAGGTGCACCTTGAAGATCTGGACGCCGTCCGCCAGCGCCGCGCGCACGTAGTCGGCGACGCCGGGCTCGGGGTAGAACGTCGCCGACGGCAGGCAGTCGGGGTTGCGGCGGGCGAAGTCGAGCGTCCAGGCGTTGAGGTCGCGCGCCATGTCGGGCCGGTGCGCGTACGCCAGGGCGGGGAAGCGCCGTACGCCCATCTCGCGCAGCCTCGCCAGCCGCTCGTCGACCGGGCGTTCGTACTCGATCTTCCAGCCGGCGCCTATCAGCGGGCCGCCGTGGTTGAAGTGATGCCAGACCCGGCGTTCCATTCGTTCGGGCAGGAAGTGCACATGCAGGTCGATCAGGCCCGTCAGCCCGAGGTCGCGCCACCACGCCGGAACGTCCGCGTCAGAATGCAGTTCTGCTGCCACAGCCGGGACTTTACCCGGCTAGTGTTTCTCCTCGATGGACATGCTCTGGGCCCACCTGATCAAGGTTCAGCCTGACCCCGACCCCTGGGTCGTGCTGGTCTCGGCTCTGGCCGCGCTCGCGGTCGTCGCGTTCCGCACCCCCTGGCAGGTGTCCAGGGGCCTGATCACGATCGCCCACGAGGGCGGCCACGCGGTCATGGCGCTGCTCACCCGGCGCAAGCTCGAAGGCATCCGGCTCCACTCCGACACCTCCGGCGTCACGCTGACCCGGGGCCGCCCCAACGGCCCCGGCATGGTGCTGACCGCCCTCGCCGGCTACCTGGCCCCCTCGCTACTGGGGCTGGCCGCCGCCTGGCTCACCGAGCAGGGCCGCATCACGCTGCTGATCTGGAGCGTGCTGCTCTTCCTGGTGTGCATGCTGCTGCTGATCCGCAACCTCTACGGCGCGCTGATCCTGCTGGTCACCGGCGGCGCGGTGTTCGCCCTGTCCATGTACGCCCCCGCCGAGGTCCAGCAGATCGTGGCCATGGTGGCGACCTGGTTCCTGCTGTTCGGCGGCGTCCGGCCGATCGTCGAGCTGCAGCGCAAGCGGCGCAGGCGGCAGGCCAGAGACTCCGACGCCGACCAGCTCGCCCGCCTGACGTTCCTGCCCGGCGGCTTCTACGTCTTCTTCTTCCTGGTCGTGGCCGCCGTGTCGGTGGTGTTCGGCGCGTATCTGATGAACCCGTTGACCCCTTGAAAGCCGAAATTTCACATTAAACTCACCGGCAACAGGGGGGAGTGCCGTGTTGCCAGCCGAGGACGCGCCCGGCTACCGGGTGCTCGATCAGGCGGGCCAGGGCGGTTTCGCCGTCGTCTACCGCGCCTACCAGGAGCGCCTGGACCGGGTCGTGGCGCTGAAGGTCCTGTCGGTCGACCGGGTCGACCAGCGCACCATGCGCCGCTTCCAGCGCGAGCTGCGGCTCACCGGCCGGCTGACCGGCCATCCCAACGTCGTGACCGTCTTCGACACCGGCGTGACGCGTTCGGGCAAGCCGTACATCGCGATGGACTTCTTCGAGAACGGCTCGCTGCGCGACAAGGTCCGCAAGGAGGGGCCGCTCGGGGTGCCCGACGTGCTGCGCGCGGGCGTCAAGCTGGCCGGCGCGCTGGCCGCCGTGCACGAGGCCGGGGTGCTGCACGGCGACATCAAGCCGCAGAACATCCTCGTCTCCCGCTACGGCGAGCCCGCCATCGCCGACTTCGGCGTGGCCCGGGTGGTGGACTCCGCGGAGATCTCGGCCACCTCCCAGGCGTTCACCCCGCTGCACGCCGCGCCGGAGGTGCTCACCGGGCAGCCGCACTCGGCCTCCGGCGACATCTACTCCCTGGGCTCGACGCTCTACCACCTGCTGGCCGGGCAGCCCGCCTTCCACAACCCGGCCGACCCGTCGATCGCGCCGCTGATGTACCGGGTGCTGAGCCTCGACCCGCCGCCGATCAACCGGCCGGACGTGCCGCCGGCGGTCTTCGGGACGATCCTGCACGCGATGTCCAAGCAGCCGGCGTCGCGGCCCGGCTCGGCCAGGGAGCTGGCGCGGCGGTTGCAGGAGGTGCAGGCCGAGCTGGGCCTGTCGGTGACCGACCTGGTGGGCCAGGATCCGGGGCCGGGGCCGGCGACGTCCACCGTCCCGCGCCGCCCGCGCGGCGGCCCGCAGGCCCCGCCGCACCCCGGCGACAGCTCCCTCCCGGCCACCGGCAGCCGGCTCGCCCACCCCCACGCCCCCGCACCCGTCCCGCCACCGCCCGGCCTGCCGGGGAACGCGGGCGGCGCAAGGCGGGAGGCCCCCATGGGAGGGGCCGTCGGCGGCGTTCGGCGGGAGGCCCCCACGGCGGGGGACATGGGCGGGGCTCGGCGGGAGGCCGTCACGACGCCGCCCGCCGGGGCAGGGGGCCTCGGGAGGCGCCTGCTGATCGGCGGCGCGGTCGCGGCCGTGGCGATCGGCGGCACCGGCCTGGCCGTCTACCTGTCGCTGCGGCCGCCCGCCGGTCCGGGCCCCGCCGACCGCCGCCCCGAGGCCGCGACCCCCGCGGCGACCGCAGCGGCGACCAGTGCCGCCACCCCGCCGCCGATCAGCAAGCGGGACGTCGCCGCGCTCGCCCCCCGCCGGCTCAGGGTCACCGCCGACCGCGGCGCCCTGGTGGAGCTGAGCTGGGCGCTCCCGGCCGACGCCCGCCGCTACCCGGTCGTCCTGCAACGTACGCGGGCGGGCGGGGGCGACGTGACCGTCGTCGCCCTCGGCACGGGCGCCACCAGCGGCCGCGTCGCCGGGCTCGACCCCGACACCGGCTACTGCTTCCTGGTGGGCGTGCCGCTGCGCATCTCGGCGGCTACCACCGTCGCCTGGTCGAAGCCCGCCTGCGTCAGAGGGGCGCGCTCAGCCCAGTAGCTTGCGCGCCGCCTGCTCGATCTCCTCCTCCGACAGCAGCACGTGGTTGGCCGCGTCGCCCAGCGGGATGAAGCTGTCGGCCGAGGTCACCCGGGCCACCTGCCCCGTGAACCCGGCGTCGATCAGCTCGGTCGTCACGCCCTCGGACACGCCCCCGGAGTGGCGGGTCTCGTCGGCGATCAGCACCTTGCCGGTCAGCTCGGCCGCCCGCAGCAGGTCGTCGACCGGCAGCGGGGCCAGCCAGCGCAGGTCGAGGACGCGGCAGCCGTAGCCCTCCTGGGTGAGCCGGACCGCGGCGCGCAGGCTCATCCGCAGCCCGTTGCCGAACGTCACGATCGTCAGGTCGCGGCCCTCGCCGTACGAGCGGGCCCGGCCGACGGGCACGTGCGTCTCGCGCCAGCGCCCCGGCGGCGTGTACGGCGCCAGCCAGCCGCCGTCGCCCTCCTCGAACAGGTCACGCGTGTGGTAGAGCGCGATCGGCTCCAGGAACACGCAGACCGACCCGGCCGTACGGGCGGCGGCCAGGCAGGTGCGCAACATGGCGGCGGCGTCGTCGGGACGCGCGGGCGAGGCGAGGACCAGGCCCGGGATGTCACGCAGCGCGGCCACCGCGTTGTCGTTGTGGAAGTGGCCGCCGAAGCCCTTCTGGTAGGCGTAGCCGGCGACCCGGACGACCATGCCGTTGGTGTAGGCGCCGCGCGAGAAGAACGACAGGGTGGCGCCCTCGCCGCGGATCTGGTCGAGCGCGTTGTGCAGGTAGGCCAGGTATTGGATCTCCGGCACCGGGAGCTGGTTGGACACCGCCGAGCCGAGCGCGAGGCCGAGGATGGCCTGCTCGTCGAGGAGCGTGTCGAACACCCGCGAGCCGCCGAACCGCTTCTGCAGCCCCCGGGTGACGCCGTAGACGCCGCCCTTCCTGGCGACGTCCTCGCCGAAGACCGTCATCTCGGGGTAGACCACCAGCGCGTCGGCGAGCGTGCGGTTGATGGTCTGCGACAACGTCAGCGGCTTCTCGGTCTCGGGCAGCGTGCCGGCGAACGCCTTCTCCCTGATCGGGCCCTCGCCCGAGGTCGGGCTGATGTTGGCGATGAGGTCGGGACGGCGCGGCGCGATCGGCTCCATGACCTCCGCGGCCGAGCCGAGCCGCGGGGCGCGGGTGGTCTCCAGGGCGATGCGCAGGATGTGCTCGCGCGCCGACTCGTACGTCTTGAGCAGCTCCTCCGGCGTCTCCAGCCCGGCCTCCACCAGCATCCGCGCGGTGCGGACGAGCGGGTCGCGCTCCATGTCGGCCCGCAGCTCCCGCTGGGTGCGGTAGGCCGACTCGACGTCGGACCCGGCGTGCCCCATCAGCCGCACGGTGGACAGGTGCAGGAACGCGGGGGAGCGGTTGGCGCGGACGTGCTGGACGGCGAGCGTGGCGGCGTCGTAGGCGTCGGCCAGGTCGCAGCCGTCGGCGGCGAAGTAGGCGATGCCCGGCCGCCGCGCCGCCGCCTCCACCCACCCCTTGGGGGTGCGGACGCTGATGCCGATGCCGTTGTCCTCGCACACGAACAGGATGGGCAGCGGCTGCCCCTGGAAGGTGGCGTAGGAGGCGGTGTTGAGCCCGGTCAGGGCGCTGGCGTGGTTGATCGAGGCGTCGCCGAAGCTGCACACGGCGATGGCGTCGGGCGGCCAGGCCGACCGGTCGCCGAGCGCGGCGGCCCGTTCGATGGCGAAGGCCACGCCCACGGCGCGCGGCAGGTGGCTGGCGATCGTCGAGGTCTGCGGGATGACGGCCAGGTGGGGGTGGCCGAAGACCTTGTGCCGGCCGCCGGCGATCGGCTCGTCGGCCGCCGCGGTGAGACCCATCAGCACGTCGCGAAGGCCCTGCTCGGGCAGGCGGCCGGCCTGCTCGGAGCGGGTCAGGTAGAAGGCGCCGGACCGGTAGTGGAGCAGCGCCGGGTCGCTCGCCCTGGCCGCGGCGGCGACGGCCGCGTTGCCCTCGTGGCCGGCCGACCCGATCGTGTAGAAGCCCTCGTTCTGCTCGCGGAGCCAGCGGGCGGCGATGTCGAGCAGGCGGCTGTCGAGCTGGCGCTGGAACAGGGTCCGGCACCGGTCGCCGGTGAGCGACGTGCCCTCGCGCACCGGGCCGCCGGGATCTCGGGCGGGGCCTGACTTCAGCGCCTCAACGGATTGGATGAAATGTGTCTCAACAGTGTCGCGCGCCACACCCTGATTATGTCCGTCAACGCCGCCGCCGTCTGCCGGAGTGCATGACAGATTGTGGTCCGGTCCGTTTAACCCTGATCCATGGCAGTTTGCAGAGGTCTACGGCGTTTCGGGGGTTTTCGTACGGGCTGAAGCGTCGCCGATCAGTTAGTGATTGTTAACGCTGGCCTCGATCGCGGCGCGGGCCATCGTGTGCAGCAGGGGACGCATGTCGTGCGGGGGCAGCTCGCCCGCGCTGTGGGGCGTCGAGTTGAGCAGGCCGAAGACCGCGTGCGTCGCCGCGCGCAGCCGGGCCGGCGGGCACGCCGGGTGCAGCTCGGCCAGCACGGTCACCCACTCCTCGACGTAGAGGCGCTGCAGCCGCCTGATCCTGCGCCGCTCCGGCTCGGGCACGTTGCCCAGCTCGCGGTCGTGCACGGTGATCAGCGCCGGCTGGTCGAGCGCGAACGTGATCTGCACGTTGAGCAGCGCGTCGAGCGTCTCGGCCGGGCCGCCTGCGGAGGTGGCCACCGCCACCGCCGACTCCCGCAGCCGCGAGCTGACGTCGAGCAGCATCTCGGCGAGCAGCGCGTCCTTGCCGCTGAAGTGCCGGTAGAGCGCGGGGCCCGAGACGCCGACCGCGCCCCCGATGTCCTCGATGGAGACCCCGTGGAAACCGCGGGCGGCGAACAGCCGGGCGGCCGCCGCGAGGATCTCCATGCGCCTTCTGCCGCGCTCGCGGGTAGGTGTGGAGGCAGTGGTCACATCTCACATGCTAGACGATTACGTTAATGATGACTAACATCTCGGCCATGACGAGAGGGGACTCATGAGCGACTGGCCGGTGCTGAAGTCGGCCGTGGAGCCCGGGAGCGAGGCGTACAAACGCAACGCCGAGCTCAACGAGCGGCTGGCCGCCGAGCTGCTCGAACGGCTGGCCGCGGCGGCGCTCGGCGGTCCAGAGCGGTCGCGGCAGCGCCACGTCGAGCGGGGCAAGCTGCTGCCGCGCGACCGCGTCGACGGGCTGCTCGACCCGGGTTCCCGCTTCCTGGAGCTGTCGCCGCTGGCGGCCGGCGGCCTCTACGACGACCAGGCGCCCGCCGCCGGGATCATCACCGGCGTCGGCAGGGTGGCCGGGCGCGAGTGCGTGGTCGTGGCCAACGACGCGACCGTCAAGGGCGGCACGTACTACCCGATGACCGTCAAGAAGCACCTGCGCGCGCAGGAGGTGGCCCTGCACAACCACCTGCCCTGCGTCTACCTGGTCGACTCCGGCGGCGCGTTCCTCCCCAGGCAGGACGAGGTCTTCCCCGACCGGGAGCACTTCGGGCGCATCTTCTACAACCAGGCCACGATGTCGGCCCGCGGCATCCCGCAGATCGCCGCCGTGCTCGGCTCGTGCACCGCCGGCGGCGCGTACGTGCCGGCCATGAGCGACGAGGCGGTCATCGTCCGCGGCCAGGGCACGATCTTCCTGGGCGGTCCGCCGCTGGTGAAGGCGGCCACCGGCGAGGAGGTCACGGCCGAGGAGCTGGGCGGCGGCGACCTGCACTCGCGGGTCAGCGGCGTCACCGACCACCTGGCCGAGGACGACGCCCACGCCCTGGCCATCGTCCGCGACATCGTCTCGACGCTGGCCCCCCGGGCACCCCGTCCCTGGGACACGGTCGCCCCCGAGGAGCCGCGGCACGACCCGCGCGACCTCTACGGCCTCGTCCCGGCCGACACCCGCCAGCCCTACGACGTGCGCGAGGTCATCGCCCGCCTGGTGGACGGCTCGCGCTTCCTGGAGTTCAAGGCCGAGTACGGCTCCACCCTCGTCACCGGCTTCGCCCACCTGCACGGCCACCCGGTGGGCATCGTGGCCAACAACGGCATCCTGTTCAGCGAGTCGGCGATGAAGGGCGCGCACTTCATCGAGCTGTGCGACCAGCGCCGCATCCCGCTGGTGTTCCTGCAGAACATCAGCGGGTTCATGGTCGGCAAGGCGTACGAGGCGGGCGGCATCGCCAAGCACGGCGCCAAGATGGTCACGGCCGTGTCGTGCGCGCGGGTGCCCAAGTTCACGGTGGTGATCGGCGGCTCGTTCGGGGCGGGCAACTACGCCATGGCCGGACGGGCGTACTCGCCCCGGTTCCTGTGGATGTGGCCCAACGCCCGCATCTCCGTCATGGGCGGCGAGCAGGCGGCGAACGTGCTGACCACGGTCGGCAACGCCGACCCCGACGCCATCCGCGCCCAGTACGAGCACCAGGGCAACCCCTACTACTCCACCGCCCGGCTCTGGGACGACGGCGTGATCGACCCGCTCGACACCCGCACCGTCCTCGGCCTGGCCCTGTCCGCGGCGGCCAACGCGCCGCTCGAACCCGCCGGTTACGGCGTATTCCGGATGTGATCATGCTCTTCGACCGTGTTCTCATCGCCAACCGGGGCGAGATCGCCGTCCGGGTCGTCCGGACGCTGCGCGCGCTCGGCATCGAGTCGGTGGCGGTGTTCACCCCGCCCGACGCGGGCGCCAGGCACGCCCGCGAAGCAGATATCGCCCTCGAAGTCTCGAAATATCTGGACATCGAGGCGATCGTTGGGGCGGCGCTCGCCTCCGGCGCGCAGGCCGTCCATCCCGGCTACGGCTTCCTGGCCGAGAACGCCGCGTTCGCGCGGCGCTGCGCCGAGGCCGGGCTCGTCTTCGTCGGCCCGTCCCCCGAGGCCATCGACGCCATGGGTGACAAGATCCGCGCCAAGGCCACCGTGTCGGCGGCCGGGGTGCCGGTCGTCCCCGGCGGGGCCGAGCCGGGCGACGACCTGGCCCGGTGGGCCGAGTTCCCGGCGCTGATCAAGCCGTCCGCGGGCGGCGGCGGCAAGGGCATGGTGCTGGTGCGCTCGGCGGCCGAGCTGCCCGACGCGCTGGAGTCGGCCCGCCGTACGGCGCGGGCGGCGTTCGGCGACGGCACCCTGCTCATCGAGCGCTACGTCGAGAACCCCCGGCACATCGAGATCCAGGTCATGGCCGACGCCCACGGCAACGTCGTGCACCTGGGCGAGCGCGAGTGCAGCCTCCAGCGCCGGCACCAGAAGATCATCGAAGAGGCTCCGTCGCCCTTCGTGACCCCCGGCATGCGCGCCGACATGGGCGCCGCGGCCGTCGAGGCCGCCCGCTCGGTCGGGTACGTCGGCGCGGGCACGGTCGAGTTCATCGTCGACGGCAGCACCGGCTCCTACCACTTCATGGAGATGAACACCCGGCTCCAGGTCGAGCACCCGGTCACCGAGCTGGTCACCGGCCTGGACCTGGTGGAGCTGCAACTGCGCGTCGCGGCCGGCGAGCCGCTGCCGTTCGGCCAGGAGCAGGTGCGCCTCGACGGCCACGCCGTCGAGGCGCGCGTCTACGCCGAGGACCCGGCGCGCGGCTTCCTGCCCAGCGGCGGGCGCGTGCTGGCCCGGCGCGAGCCCGGCGACGACGGCCCGGGACGGGTGCGGGTCGACTCCGGCCTGGCCGAGGGCGGCGTCGTCGGCAGCGACTACGACCCCATGCTGTCCAAGGTGATCGCCTGGGCGCCGGACCGCGAGGCGGCGCTCAGGGCGCTGGACCGGGCGCTCGCCCGTACCGCGGTGCTGGGCGTGGTCACCAACGTGCCGTTCCTGCGCGGGCTGGCCCGCCACCCCGCGGTCGTGGCGGGCGAACTGGACACCGGCCTGGTCGAACGCGTGCTGCCCGAGCTGCTGCCGGAGTCCGGCGTGCCGCGCGAGGTGGCCGCGGCGGCGGCGCTGATCTTCCACACGCTGCCGCAGGGCCCCGACCCCTGGCAGGTCACCGACGGCTGGCGGGTCGGCGAGCCCGCCTGGACGACCTGGCGGCTGGAGTCGCGCGACGGCGTGCACGCGGTGCCCGTCCGCGGCCTGCCCGGCCGGTCGGCCGAGGTGCTGCTGGACGGCGAGGCCGTGCCCGCCCGGATCACGACCGGCGGCGGCGCGGCGGCCGTCACGCTCGGCGGCCGGACCGCCCGCTACCTGACCGCCCGCCACGGCGACACGCTCTGGCTCGGCAAGGACGGCGAGTCGTGGGCGTTCACCCGCCACCTCATCGGCGACCCGGGCGACCGGCCCGGCGCCGCGGGGGCGGGCGACGGCGTGGTGCGCAGCCCCATGCCCGGCACCGTCCTGCTGGTCAAGGTGCAGCCCGGCGACCGGGTGAGCGAGGGGCAGCCGCTGGTCGTCGTCGAGGCCATGAAGATGGAGCACACGGTCACCGCCCCCTGTGACGGCGTGGTCGCCGAGCTGCCCGTCCAGCCGGGCAAGCCGGTCGACATGGACGCCGTGCTGGCCGTGGTCACCGACGAGGAGGCGTGATGCCGTACCGCATGCGAGGGCTTCCCGAGCGGGTCACGGTCTACGAGGTGGGCCCGCGCGACGGCCTGCAGAACGAGTCGGCGATCGTGCCGGTCGAGGTCAAGGCCGAGTTCATCGACCGGCTGGCCGACGCCGGCCACCGGGTCGTCGAGGCGACCAGCTTCGTGCACCCCAAGTGGGTGCCGCAGCTCGCCGACGCCGGTGAGCTGCTCGGCCGCCTCGACCGCAGGCCCGGCGTGCGCTACCCGGTGCTGGTGCCCAACGAGCGCGGGCTCGACCGGGCGCTGGAGCTGGGCGTCACCGAGATCGCGATCTTCGCCAGCGCCACCGAGACCTTCGCCGCCAAGAACCTCAACCGCACGCTGGAGAGCCAGTTCGACATGTTCGAGCCGGTCGTGGCCAGGGCGCTGGAGCACGGGCTGCGGGTGCGCGCGTACGTGTCGATGTGCTTCGGCGACCCCTGGGAGGGGCCCACGCCGGTCGGGCAGGTCGTCGCGGTCGGCGAGCGGCTGCTCGGGCTCGGCTGCTACGAGCTGTCGCTCGGCGACACGATCGGCGTCGGCACGCCGGGCCACGTCACCGAGCTGATCGGCGCGTTCGGCGGCCCCGAGCGGCTCGCCGTGCACTTCCACGACACCTACGGGCAGGCGCTCGGCAACACGCTCGCCGCCCTGCAGGCGGGCGTGACCACCGTCGACGCCTCCACCGGCGGCATCGGCGGCTGCCCGTACGCCGAGTCCGCCACCGGCAACCTGGCCACCGAAGACCTCGTGTGGATGTTGTCGGGGCTCGGCATCGAGACCGGGCTCGACCTGGACAAACTCGTGTCCACCAGCACCTGGCTGGCCGAGCGGCTGGGCCGGCCCAGCCCCTCGCGCGTCGTCCAGGCCCTCGCGAAAGGCTGATCATGCTGAACGACGAATACCAAGAGTTGCGCAAGACCGTCGAGGCGTTCGCCCGTGACGTGGTGGCGCCCGTGATCGGCGACTACTACGAGCGCGAGGAGTTCCCCTACGACATCGTGCGCAAGATGGCCGACATGGGGCTGTTCGGCCTGCCGTTCCCGGAGGAGTACGGCGGCATGGGCGGCGACTACTTCGCGCTGTGCCTGGCCCTGGAGGAGCTGGCCCGCGCCGACTCCAGCGTGGCGATCACCCTGGAGGCCGCGGTCTCGCTGGGCGCGATGCCGATCTACCGGTTCGGCACCGACGAGCAGCGCCAGGAGTGGCTGCCCCGGCTGGCCTCCGGCGAGATGCTGGGCGCGTTCGGGCTGACCGAGCCCGGCGGCGGCTCCGACGTGCCGGGCGGCATGCGGACGACCGCCGTGCTCGACGGCGGCGAATGGGTGATCAACGGGACGAAGGCGTTCATCACCAACTCCGGCACCGACATCACCGGCGTGATCGGCGTGGCCGCGCTCACCGGCGAGCGGGAGATCTCCACGATCCTGGTGCCGAGCGGCACGCCGGGGTTCACCGTCTCCAAGAAGTACTCCAAGGTCGGCTGGAACGCCTCCGACACCCGCGAGCTGTCCTTCTCCGACTGCCGGGTGCCCGCCGCCAACCTGCTCGGCGAGCGCGGACGCGGCTACGCGCAGTTCCTGCAGACCCTCGACGAGGGCCGCATCGCCATCGCCGCCCTCAGCGTGGGCCTGGCCCAGGGGTGCGTGGACGAATGCCTCAAGTACGTCAGGGACCGCAAGGCGTTCGGCCACCCGATCGGCCACTACCAGGCCATCCAGTTCAAGATCGCCGACATGGAGGTGCGCGCGCACACCGCCCGTCTGGCCTACTACCACGCGGCCGAGAAGATGCTGGCCGGGGTGCCGTTCAAGAAGGAGGCGGCGATCGCCAAGCTGGTGTCCTCGAACGCGGCCATGGACAACTCCCGCGACGCCACCCAGGTGTTCGGCGGGTACGGCTTCATGAACGAGTTCCCGGTCGGCCGCTTCTACCGCGACGCCAAGATCCTGGAGATCGGCGAGGGCACCAGCGAGGTGCAGCGCATGCTCATCGCCCGCCAGCTCGGCCTCGGCGACCTCTGACCGGACGCCATGTCAGGCGCCGTACCGGACGTCACGGCACACTCCCGTGGCACGATGGACGAAAGGGCACAGAGGTTCTAGTGTCGTACCTCATGACAGCGGACGATCTTCTCATCAGGAGGGCGGAGAAGGCGGACGCGGACGAGGTGTTCGCGTTGGCGCGGGAGTTCGGGCTGACCTTCCGGCCGGAGCGCGCGGCCTTCGACGCCGCGCTCCCGCAGCTCCTGCGCAACGAGGACGCCCTGCTGCTCACGGCCGTGGTGGGCGGGCGCGTCCACGGGTACCTGCTGGGGTTCGTGCACCTGACGCTGTTCGCCAACGGGCCGGTCGCCTGGGTCGAGGAGGCGATGGTCCAGCCGGGCTCGCGCCGGCAGGGGATCGGCCGCCGGCTGCTGGAGGAGTTCGAGGCGTGGGCCCGTACCCGGCAGGCGGGGTACGTGGCGATGGCCACCCGGCGGGCGCCGGAGTTCTACCACGCCCTGGGCTACGAGGCGTCGGCCACCTTCTTCCGCAAGGTTTTGCGCTGACAGACGACGGGCCGGAGTTTCGGTCCGTTTTGTCGGTGTTTGATGGCATCCTTGGGGCGTGAGCATTCACACCGTCAGCCCCCTGTTCGTCGGGCGCTCCCGCGAGCTGCACGCTCTGGGCGACGCCCTGGCCAGAGCACGTGCGGGCGCGTCGTCCACCGTGCTCGTGGGCGGCGAGGCGGGGGTCGGCAAGACCCGCCTGATCAGCGAGTTCATCGACCGGGCGGGCGAGGCGCGGGTGCTCGTCGGCGGCTGCCTGGAGCTGGGCACCGAGGGCCTGCCGTTCGCGCCGTTCACGGCCGTGCTGCGCGGGCTCGTGCGCGAGCTGGGGCGCGACGGCGTGGCGGCGCTGGTGCCCGGGGGCACGACGCGCGGGCTGGCCCGGCTGCTGCCCGAGTTCGGCGAGCCGGACAAGGACGGCGCCGAGGCGCGGGCCCGGCTGTTCGAGCAGGTGCTCGGGCTGCTGGAGCGGCTGGCCGAGGAGCGTCCGGTGCTGCTGGTGGTCGAGGACGCCCACTGGGCCGACCGCTCCACCCGCGACCTGCTGTCGTTCCTGGTCCGCTACCAGCGCACCGCGGCCCGGCTGATGATCGTGGTCACCTACCGCACCGACGAGCTGCACCGCACCCATCCGCTGCGGCCGATGCTGGCCGAGCTGGGCCGCATCGAGTGGGTGAGCCGGGTCGAGCTGCGCAGGCTCACCCGCAGGGAGGCCGTCGCGCAGGCGGCCAGCATCCTGCGGCGCGAGCCGTCGGCCGCCGCGATGGACCTCATCTACGCCCGCAGCGAGGGCAACCCGCTGTTCGTCGAGGCGCTGCTGAGCGAGGCCGACGGCGGCGACATGCTGCCCGAGTCCCTGCGCGACCTGCTGCTGGCCAGCGTCGAGCGGCTGCCCGACGAGACCCAGGAGCTGCTGCGCGTGGCCAGCGCGGGCGGCCAGCGCATCGAGCACGACCTGCTGAGCGCGGTGGCCGGGCTCGACGACACCGCCCTGTCGCGGGCGCTGCGTCCCGCCGTGGCGGGCAACGTGCTGGTGGTCGACGGCGAGGGCTACGGCTTCCGGCACGCGCTCATCCGCGAGGCGCTCCACGACGACCTGCTGCCCGGCGAGCACACCCGCCTGCACACCCGCTATGCCCAGGCACTCGAACGCGACCTGTCGATCCTGCCCGCCCCGCGCGGCGCGATCGAGCTGGCCCACCACTGGCACTCCGCCCACGACTCCACCTGGGCATTGGTCAGCGCCTGGCGCGCGGCCGCCGCGGCCCGCAAGTCCACCGCCTACGACGAGCAGCTCAGGATGCTCTCGCGGGTGCTGGAGCTGTGGGACCAGGTGCCCGACGCCGCCGAGCGCATCGGCTGCGGCCGCCTCGACGTGCTCAGGCAGACCTCCACGGTCGCCCACCTCGCCGGCGAGTACGAACGCAGCCTGGCCATGGCCGGCGCCGCGCTCGCCGAGGTCGACCTCGACGCCGACCCGATCACCGCGGCCACCCTGCTGCGCCAGCGCGGCCTGACCCGCTACGACCTGGGCCGCGCCGGTTACCTCGACGACCTGCGCCAGGCGGCCGAGCTGGTGCCCGCCGAGCCGCCGAGCAAGCTGCGCGGCCAGGTCCTGGAGACGCTGGCGCGCATGCTGCACCGTCCGGAGGACTGGCCCGAGAAGCTGGCGACGGCGCAGCTCGCCATGGAGATCGGCCACCAGGTGGGCGACGCCAACGTCGAGGCCCACGCGCTCATCAGCATCGCCTGGGCGCGCTCGCGCTTCTCCGACATCGAGGCCCAGCTCGGGCAGTTCGCCGAGGCGCGCCGGGTCGCCCGCGCCCACGGCGCCTACAACGCGCTGATGCGCTGCGCGATCTCCGAGTCCGACGCGCTGGAGGGCGCCGGACGGCACGAGCGGGCCGCCCAGGTCGCCCGCGAGGGCGTGCAGGAGGCCGGGCACTACGGCCTGGCACGCACGTCCGGCACCTTCCTGGCGATCAACCTGACCGAGCCGCTGCTCTCGCTGGGCCGCTGGGACGAGGCGCTCCAGGTGGTCGAGCAGGCGCTCGACCTCGCGCCGCCGGCCCCCTACCGGGCCAGCCTCCAGGGCTTCCTGGCGGACATCGCGCTCGCGCGGGGGCAGATCGACCGGGCCGACAAGCTGCTGTCGTCCTCCGCCAGCGTGTTCGCCCGCGGCACCTACCGGGACCAGACCGTGCTGCCGCAGCTGCGCAGGCAGGTCCTGCTGCTGCGGGCGCAGGGGCGGCTCGGCGAGGCGCTGGAGGCCGTGTCCCGGGGGCTGGCGAACCAGGACCTCTTGCCCTCGCCGCGCTACGCCTGGCCGCTGCTGGTGACGTTCGCGCAGGTCGCCCGGCCCGCGCTCGGCGAGGGCGGCGCGTCGTACGCGGGGGTCGCGGCGGCCGTCGTGGCGCGGCTGCGCGAGGTGGCGCGGGAGCTGGCCGTGGACGGTGACCTCCAGGAGGCGCAGCGGCTGACGTTCGCGGCGCTGACCGGGCCGGAGGAGGGGCTCGGCGGGGCGGCCCAGCTCAAGGCGTGGGAGTCGGCGGTGGCGGCCTGGGCGGGGTTGCGGCAGCCGTACGCGGAGGCGCAGTGCCTGGTGGGGGCCGCCCAGGCGGCGCTGGCCGAGGGCGACCGGCGCGCCGCGGCCGGGATGGTGACGCGGGCGCGGGAGCTGGCCGCGCAACTGGGCGCCACGCCGCTGCTCGAACAGCTCGACGTGCTCGGACGGCGGGCCCGCGTCGGCGGCGCCGACGAGCCGGACGGGCCGCCGCTGGGGCTGACCGCGCGCGAGCTGGAGGTGCTGCGCGAGGTGAGCAACGGGCGCAGCAACCGGGAGATCGCCGCGGCGCTGTTCATCTCGGTGAAGACGGTCAGCGTGCACGTCTCCAACATCCTGGCCAAGCTGGGCGTCGGAACCCGCGGCGAGGCGGCGGCCACGGCCCACCGGCTGGGCCTGTTCGGGTGACCGCGGGCGGGCGGGGGCCTGCGGGCGGGTGACCGGGGGCGGGCGTCAGCCGGTGAGCTGGGCTTCCAGGCGGTAGCCGTCCACCGTGACGTAGACCTGGTCGCCGGGGCGGGCGTTCAGGCGCATGAGCACCGGCTGCAGCGAGTCGAAGACCGGCTGGTGGCCCTGCCAGACCAGCACGATCGCGTTGTCGCCGGGGCCGGTCACCGACAGCAGGGTGCCCGGACGCATGCCGAGCTGGGCCGCGTAGCCCTCCGGCACCGGCACCGGGCCGCCCCTGAGGTGCTCCGGGGTGACCTCGATGCGCTGCCAGCGGCGCGGGTCCGACGACGGGCTCGGCAGCGGCGGCGGCGGCGTGGACGGCGTTCCGGCCAGGCTGCCGGGCAGCATGCCCGACCGGCCGCCGGACAGCGCCGACAACGTGGCCAGGGCCGCCGAGGGGTCGATCGAGTTCGCGCCCGCCGTCGGGATGGGCTGACCGCCCCGGTGGTGGTGGCCGTTGGCGCCCGGCGTACGGCGGGGGAGGGGCTGGGCGGGCTGCGGGGAGGCGTCCGCCGGGCCGGGGGCCGACTCCGAGGGCAGGGCGTCGAGCCACGCCTTGGCGGAGTGGGCGCGGATGCCCAGCTCGGAGAGCAGCTCCACGACGTCGGTGTCCGGCGGGGCGGCGGCCAGGAGCTGCCGCGTACGGGCCTGGAGGCCGTGGATGTCGCCGACGACCAGCCAGCCGTCCTGGAGGCGGCGGTCGGGCATGAGCGTCACCAGGACGCGCCACAGGGGCGTGCGCAGCGACGGGACCATCGCCGGGTGGGCCGGGTCGGCGCCGATGAGCTGCTCCTCGGTGGCCGCCGCGCCGAGCCATTCGGTGAGCCGGAACATGTGGCCGGTGACCGGCGCCGACTCCGACGAGCGCAGCCAGTGCAGGACGCGCTCCTCGGCGGTGCGCTGGGCCTGGGAGAGCACGTCGCGGTCCACCAGCAGCTTGTGTGCCAGGGTGCGCAGGCTGACCGGGTCCTCGGCGAACAGCCGGTGCACGGCGACGGCCAGCTCCAGCTTGTCCAGGCTGCGGAACAGGCCGTCCACGACGCGGACCATCGCGTGGTCGGGGTCGGCGGGGACCTGGCCGGGAACGGCCGTCCCGCCGGGGACGGGGGCGGCGTACGGGGGGCCGTCGGCGCCGGCCTGCGGGCCGCCGTCCGGACGCCCGGCGGTGGGCCGCTGCGGCAGCCGCGCACCACCCTGCGCCGGGAAGGACCCGGTCTGAGGCCCGTTGGCGGGCTGGGCAGGGAAAGAGCCGGTCTGAGGCCCGCTGGCGGGCTGGGCCGGGAACGAACCGGTCTGACGGCCGCCTTCGGGCTGGGCCGGGAACGAACCGGTCTGGCGGGTGGCGTCGGGCTGGGCGGTGAAGGAGCCGGTCTGGTGTCCCTGGGCGTTCTCCGGCGGCGGAGGGAACGGGCCGGGCTGCTGGGCGGCGGGCCGGGCCGCGGCCGGGCGCTGCGGCAGGCCGCCCTCACCGGCCGGTGCCGGGCGCGGGGCGCCCTCGGGCTGGGCCGGGAAGGCGTCGCTGTGCGGGGTGAAGGCGGCGGGCGGGCGCTGGGGGCCGCTGCCGGGCTGGGCGGCGTACGCGCCGGGTTCGGCCACCGGGACGGCTGGGAAGGACCCCGTCGCGCCGCGCGCGAGCGGACGGGTGACGTCCGGCGAGCCGGACTGCTGGGCGGGCACCGCCTCCCGCTGCGCCGGGATGCGCCCGAGCACCTCGCGCAGGACCGAGCCGACCACCACCTCGGGCGTCGCCGACGGGGTGCCGAGATCGCCGGGGGACAGGCGGCGCAGCCGCTGCCAGCCGCCGAGCCCCGTGATCGCCGTACGGGTGGCCTCCGGCCAGCCGGGCAGCGCCGGATCGACCTGATGGACGGCGAGCGCGGGAAGCAGGTCCACCAGCGGCAGATGGTCCCAGCGGGAGGAGATCAGCCGGGCGAGCCGTTCGCAGACCCAGTCGAGACCCGCCGTGCCGAGCGCCCTGGACACCGCGAGCGAGGACCACCACCCCGCCGGCAGCCGCGGATCACCCAGCACCTCGGCCACCTGCTGAGGGCGGCTCCAGCGCAGAGCAGGGACGAGGTCGCTCAGGCAGATCGATGACTCGACTTCCATCGGCGGACCTTATCCTCCCCAGTGGGCCGCGTGGGCAACCCGGTACGCATGTGGCTAATGGTGCAGCCTACGCGGCAAGCTATCAATCAGTGTGAATAGGGTAAAGACGGTTCAGATCCAAACCGTACCGTGGACGGCCGCCCACCTGGGCCACACATTGGGCACCGGCACGGCAACCCGCCTCCAGCGCGAGCGCGGCGCCCGCCCCCTGGAGGGTGGCGGCGAGATACCCGGCCGCGAAGGCGTCACCGGCGCCCGTGGAGTCCACGACCTCGGCGGACACGCCCGCGCACGTCGCCGTGATCTTGCCGTCCACGGCCACCAGCGCGCCCTCGGCGCCCAGTTTCACGACCGCTGTGCCGTACGTCTCACTCAGCAGCACGGCGGCCCGCTCCGGCGCCGTGACGCCGGTCAGGACCAGCGCCTCGTCCAGGTTCGGGATGATCAGGTCGGCCGCGGACGTCTCCCGCATGAAACGCTCGACGCCGAAGTCCCGCAGCGGGCCCGTCGAGGCCGGGTCGACGCTGACCGGCACCCCGGCGGCGACGGCGTCCCGGACGGCGGCCCTGACCAGGCGCAGGCCGGGCGCGGCGAACAGCGTGTAGCCCGACAGGTGCAGCCGCCCGACCCCGTCCAGCAGGGACGGGTCCCAGTCGGCGTCGGAGATCAGGCCGCCCGCGCCGCGGTTGGTGAGCATGGACCGTTCGCCGGTCTTGTCCACCATGGCGATGACGACCGCCGTGGGGTGCTCCCGGTCCACCAGCACGTGGGGCCGGACCCCCGTCCTGACCAGCTCGGTCGTGTGCCACTCGCTGCTGTCGTAGCCGAGCTTGGCCAGCAGCCGCGAGTCGGCCCCCAGGTGGGCGGCCCAGGCGGCGGTGTTCGCGCCCGAGCCGCCGGGCCGCAGCACGATCTCCGCGGCGGTGTCGGTGCCCGCCATGACCGGGGAGCCGTGCAGCGCCACCACGTCGGTGACGACGTCACCGATCACCAGGAGGCCGGTGTCGCTCACGCCCGCGACCAGGCCACGGCGATCTCGGCGGCCAGGGCGGTGTTCCCGCGCACGGCGGCCAGGTTGGCCTCCAGCGACGCGCCGCCGGTGCCGTTGACGAGGTAGCTGAGCAGGAACGGCGTGATCGCCTGCCCCTTGACGCCCTCGCGCTCGGCGGCGGCCAGCGCCTCGGCCAGCACGCGGTCGTGCAGCGCCGGGTCGAGCTGCTGGTCGCGCGGCACCGGGTTGGCCACGATGAACGCGGTCTCCGGGCCGGCCAGCGCGTCCTGGCCGCGCATGACGGCGGCGGCGTCCTCGGGCGACTCGATGCGCCAGTCGATCGGCTGGCCGGAGGAGTTGAGGTAGAAGCCGGGGAAGGTGTCGGTGCGGTAGCCGGCCACGGTCACGCCGCGCGTCTCCAGCCGCTGCAGCGTGGCCGGCACGTCGAGGATCGACTTCACGCCCGCGCAGACGACCGTGATGCGGGTGCGGGCCAGGGTGTCGAGGTCGGCGGACTCGTCCTGGTCCTCGGTCCAGCCGCGGTGCACGCCGCCCAGACCGCCGGTCGCGAAGATCCGGACGCCGGCGCGGGCGGCCAGGAACGACGTGGCCGACACGGTGGTCGCCCCGCTCGCCTTCAGCGCGGCGGCCAGCGGCAGGTCGCGCTGGCCCAGCTTGCGCAGCCCGGACTCGGTGGCGATGCGCTCCAGCTCCAGCTCGTTCAGGCCGATCCTGGCCACGCCGTCGAGGACGGCGATCGTCGCCGGGACCGCGCCCGCCGCGCGGACCACGCCCTCCAGCTCGCGGGCCACCTCCAGGTTGCGCGGCTGCGGCAGGCCGTGGGAGATGATCGTGGACTCCAGGGCCACGACGGGCGCGCCGCCCGCCAGGGCCTCGGCGACCTCGTCGGACGGCTGGAGAAGGGGATCGGTGGCGCTGCGCATGACGGGTTTCAAGCTCCTTGAGTGGTCCTGGCCGGTTCAGGGAGAACGGCGTGCCTGACGGAATTTGTTCCGAACAGAGCAGCGTACGGTGGCCTGGCCAGGACGTCCACTCAGGCGGCCTCACAGCAGCACGGCGACCCCGGTGAGCGACACGGCGGCGATGATCCCCGTGGCGATGCCGCCGAGCAGCACGGCTCGCCCGCCCTTGACGAGTTTGCGCACGTCGATCCCGGTGCCCAGGCCGAACAGGGCGGCGGCCATGAGCACGTTGGTGACCTGCGGGACCGCCCGCGTGACCACGTCCGGCACCCAGCCGGTGCTGCGTACCGCCACCATGACGAGGAACGCCGCCACGAACAGCGGCATGACGGGCGTCCTGCGCCCCTCCCGCCGGCCCGCCGCGGGCGCACCGGCCGCCGAGCGGCGGGCACGGAACGACGTCAGGGCGACGAGCGGGGCCAGCAGGACGACGCGGGCCAGCTTGACCGTCACCGCGGCGGCCAGGACGCCCGACGCCGCGCCGATCGCGGCCACCTGCGCCACCTCGTGCACGGCCGCGCCGGTCCAGACGCCGAGCTGGGCCGGCGACAGCCCGAGCAGCGCCGCCAGCGCCGGGACGGCCACGATGGCCGCGCTGCCGTAGAGCACGACCACGCTCAGCGCGGCGGCCGCGTCGTCGTCGTCGGCGTCCTCCGCGCTCTCGCGCATGGCCGCGACCGCCGCCGCCCCGCAGATCGACACCCCGGTCGCCACCAGCAGCGACGTGCCGGACGACAGGCCCAGGCGGCGGCCGATCAGCGGCGTCACCGTGAACGTCACGCCGGTCGCCGTCACCACGATCACCAGCGTCTGCCAGCCGAGCGCGAGCACCTGCGGCAGCGCGATCTGGAGCCCGAGCAGCGCGATCGCCACCCGCAGCACCCGCCGGGCCACGAACGCCAGCCCCGGCCTGAACCGCTCCCAGACGGCCCCCGCCCCGGCCCCCCGCGCGGACGTCGCCGCCCAGGCCGCGAGGTTGGCCAGGACCGCCCCGGACAGCACCGCGATCACCGCCGGGCTGAACGCCGGGACGTACCGGTTCGCCACCATGGCCGCCACCACGGCGACGGCCGCCAGCCCGATGCCGGGCCACACCGACGCCGCCCGGACGCCCTGGCCGCCTTGGGGATCGGGGGCCGGCCGGGGCGCGGTGAGCGGGGGGATCCGCTGGTCGGGGAGAGGCATGATCCCAGTCTTCGGGGCCTTCGTACCGGCCGGTAGACACGCGTTGGGTGGGAGGCCATAGCCTGTGGCTATGAGTGCGCTGCCGGATCTCGACTCGCTGAAGCTGCTGGTCGACGTGGGCGAGCTGGGCAGCCTGGGCCAGGCGGCCAAGGCGGCGGGCATGGCCCAGCCATCGGCCAGCAAGCGGGTGGCCATGCTGGAGCGCCGCCTCGGCGTCCCGCTGCTGGAGCGCACGCCGCGCGGGTCCACGCTCACCGCCGAGGGCCGGATGGTGGCCGGGTGGGCGGCCCAGGTGCTGGCCGCGGCCGAGGAGCTGATGCGGGCCGTGGAGGCCGTGCGGCACAGCGAGGCGGCCCACCTGCGGGTGGCCGCCAGCATGACGGTGGCCGAGTACCTGGTGCCGCGCTGGCTCGGCGAGCTGCAGAACCGCGAGCCCGAGGTCCAGGTGGGGCTGGACGTGGTGAACTCCGCCGACGTCGCGGCCAGGGTGCTGGGCGAGGAGGTGGAGCTCGGGTTCGTCGAGGGGCCGACCGTGCCCGAGGGGCTGGACAGCCGGGTGGTCGGCACCGACCGGCTGGTGGTCGTGGTGGCCCCCGGCCATCCCTGGGCGCGCCGCCGGACGGCCCTGCGCGGGGCCGAGCTGGCCGCCACGCCGCTGGTGGTACGCGAGCCGGGCTCAGGTACCCGCGAGACCCTGGACGTGGCGTTCAAGAGCCTCCACCGGGCCAGCCCGCGCCTGGAGCTGGGGTCGAACTCGGCGGTCAAGGGGGCGGCGCAGGCGGGGGCCGCGCCCGCGGTGCTCAGCGGCTACGCGGTCGAGGCGGACGTCGCGACCGGCCGCCTGGTGGAGGTGCCCCTCGCCGGGCTCACCCTGGTCCGGAACCTGCGCGCGGTGTGGCGGCGCGGGCGTTCGCTCACCGCCCCGGCCGCCACGCTCCTGGCCATCGCCAGCCGTCCGTGAGCGCGTCGCCCGAAGGTGGCCGTTGACGCCGCCTGGAGCACGATCTAGCTTTCCCTTAGGAAAGTTTCCTAAAAGTAAGAGCGCGTTCACCCCCCGAACCTCAGGAGACTCCGCATGAGCCTTCGTCGTCCTCTCGTCGCCCTGGCCGGATCGGCGGTGATGTGCCTCGCCGCGGCGGGCCTGGCGCCGTCGCCCGCGCTGGCCGCGCCCACCGACTGCACCGCCTGGGTCAGCGGCGGCTACGCCTACAGCAGCTGCGCCTCCGGCACCGGCCAGCACGCCGTCGGGGTGGAGCAGTCGCACCCGTACGCCGGTCCCATCGTCCTGACCGGCGGCTGGACGGCCGTCGGCGGGGTCTCCTCGGTACGGCTCACGCCGTGGCCGGTCAAGCGCGTCTGGGTGAACAGGACGGGCTGACGGATCCGGCCCGGCCGGGAGTGGACCCGGCCGGGCCGACCCGCGAGCGGCCCGCACCATATCCGCGCGAACCGTTGACTAAGGGCACAGGTCGGGTCATAAGGTGCGGGGATGGGTGCGTATGACGTCGTCGTGGCAGGTGGCGGGCACAACGGGCTGGTCGCGGCCGCCTACCTCGCCGGAGCCGGCCGCCGGGTGCTGGTGCTGGAGCGCCTCGGGCACGTCGGCGGCCTGGCGATCTCCACGCGGGCCTTCCCCGGCGTGGACGTCCGCCTGTCCCGCTACTCCTACCTGGTGAGCCTGCTGCCCGCCCAGATCGTCCGCGACCTCGGTCTCGACCTCGACCTGCGCCGCCGCCGGTACGCCTCCTACACCCCCGTGGGCGACACCGGCCTGCTCGTCGACAACGAGGACGAGGCCCGCACCGCCGCCTCCTTCCGCGCCGTCACCGGCGGCGAGCGCGACCACCGCGCCTGGCGCGACTTCTACGCCATGACGGCGGACGTGGCCCGCGCCCTGGCCCCCACGCTGCTCGAACCCCTGCGCGCCCCCGCCGAGATCGAGCGCCTGGTCGGCCCGCAGGCCTGGCGCGACCTGTTCGCCCGGCCGATCGGGCAGACCGTGGACGAGCGGTTCGCCGACGACACCGTGCGCGGCGTCGTGCTCACCGACGCGCTGATCGGCACGTTCGCCGACCCGTCCGCCGACCTGCTGGCCAACAGGTGTTTCCTCTACCACGTGATCGGCGACGGCACCGGCGAGTGGAACGTCCCGGTGGGCGGCATGGGCGCGGTCTCCGGCGCGCTGGAGCGGGCGGCCAGGCGGGCCGGGGCCGAGATCAGGACCGGCGCGGAGATCGTCGGCATCTCGCCGTCGGGCGAGGTCACCTACGTCGCCGAGGACGGCGAGCACACCGTGGACGGCCGCCACGTGCTGGTCAACCTGCCCCCAGCGGTGCTGGACCGGGTGCTCGGCCGGCCCGCGACCGTGCCGGAGGGCGCGCAGCTCAAGGTCAACATGGTGCTCGCCCGGCTGCCCCGGCTGAAGGACCGCTCGGCCGACCCCCGGGCCGCCTTCAGCGGCACGTTCCACATCAACGAGGGGCGCGACCAGCTCGCGAAGGCGTACGAGCAGGCGGCGCGCGGGGAGATCCCGGAATCGCCGCCGGCGGAGGTCTACTGCCATTCCCTGACGGACCCGTCCATCCTGGGGCCGGAACTGCGGGGGAAGGCCGAGACGATGACCCTGTTCGGCCTCCACATGCCCGCCCGACTTTTCCGGAAAAATCCAGAAAAAGCGCGGGAAGAGGCGTTGCGGGCCACGTTCGCCTCCATGAACGCGGTGCTCGCCGAGCCCATCGAGGACTGCCTGCTGCGCGCCCCCGACGGCACCCCGTGCGTCGAGGTCAAAACCCCCGTCGACCTGGAGCGGGACGCCGGACTGCCGGGCGGCCACATCTTCCACGCCGACCTGAGCTGGCCGTACGCGGAAGAGGGGGGCTGGGGCGTCGAGACCGGGCACGAACGCATTCTGCTGTGCGGCGCCGCGGCCCGCAGGGGCGGCGGCGTGAGCGGGATCGGCGGCCACAACGCGGCCATGGCGCTGCTGCGCCCGTGAATCAGGCGGGAATCACCGGGAAATCAGTTTCGTGGCCACCGTGAGCGCCACGCCCGTGCGTTCGGCGTCGGGCAGTTGCAGGTCGAAGAGGACGGGGACGCTCCCCAGGATCACCGCGATCACCGCGAGCCTGGCCTCGAATTGCTGAACGGGGTCGTCCTCCGGCGAGCTCAGCACCGACAGCATGGAGACGAGGCCCTCCTGCATCCGCGAGCCGGACGGCAGGTCCCCCATCACCCCCTGGTTCACCTGCGCGAACCTGAACAGCGGCCGCCACCTGTCCTCCAGCAGCCCGGAGATGCGGCGCAGGATCTCCTGCCTGGCCTCCGGCGTGCGCGGCTGCTCTCTCGCCCACGCCACCAGCTCGTCGATCGAGACCACCAGGTGGTCGACGACGCCGGCCAGGATCGCCTCCTTGGTGCGGAAGTGGTAGTAGAGCGCGGGCCTGGTGATCTCCAGGCGCTCGGCGACCTCCTGGAGGGTCGTCTTGTCGTAGCCGCGCTCGGCGAACAACTCCAGCGCCACCCGCTGGATCCGCTCACGAGTGTCCGTCCGCCGCCCTGCCATCGTGCTCCCATCCCTTGACGGCCGGCCCTCGCATTGCTTACTTTCACGTAAGTAAGCAATGCGGTCCGGCTTGTAGGGAGCAGACTATGGCTCAGCACTTCCCTGTCCAGCGCACGTGCCCGTTCGCCCCGCCTGCCGAGTACGCCCGCCTGCGCGAGCAGGGCCCCCTCGTGAGGGCGGCGCTCCCCGGCGGCGAGGCATGGCTCGTCACCCGGCACGCCGAGGCCCAGCGGGTGCTGTCGGGCGAGGGCATCAGCACCAACCCGGCCACGCCCGGCCACCCCAACGCGCTCCTCAGCCCCGAGCCGCCCTCGCCCGATCAGGCGGAGACGCTGCGCCAGTTCGCGATCGGGAACTTCATCGACCTCGACCCGCCCGAGCACACCCGCTTCCGCAGGCTGCTCATCCCCGAGTTCACCGTCCGGCGGGTCAGGGAGCTGCGGCCGTCCATCCAGCGGCTGGTGGACGAGCTCATCGACGACATGCTGGCCAAGGGGACGGAGGCGGAGCTGGTCGAGGCGTTCGGGCTGGCGCTGCCGTCCCTGGTGATCTGCCGGCTGCTGGGCGTCCCGTACGCCGAGCGCGAGTTCTTCCAGTCGCGTACCCGCATGATCGTCTCCGCCGTCGATGACCCCGCGGCGGGCTACACGGCCGTCACGGAGATCAGGGGGTTCCTGGACGACCTGGTCACCGCCGCCGCACGCGCACCCGAGGACGACCTGCTCGGCCGCCTGATCACCGGCGGGCAGCTCACTCACCAGGAGCTCGTCGGCGTGCTCTTCCTGCTGCTCGTCGCCGGCCACGAGACCACGGCCAACATGATCCCGCTCGGCGTGCTCACGCTGCTGCGCCACCCCGCCCAGCTCGCCGCCCTGCGCGCCGACCCCTCGGGCTGGCCGATGGCGGTGGAGGAACTGCTGCGCTACCACTCGATCGTCGACTGGGTGGCCTTCGACCGGGTGTCCACGCGGGATCAGGAGATCGGCGGGCAGCGGGTCGGGAAGGGCGAGGGCATCTTCGTCCTCGGCGCCTCCGCCAACAGGGACGAGCGCGTCTTCGACCGTCCGGACGAGTTCGACGTCGCCCGCGGCGCCCGCCACCACGTGGCCTTCGGCTACGGCGTGCACCAGTGCCTCGGCCAGAACCTGGCCAGGGCCGAGCTGGAGATCGCGCTGCGCACCCTCTTCGAGCGCGTCCCCGGCCTGCGCGTCACGGTCGCCGACGAGGACGTGCCCGCCAAGTACGACGGCGTCATCTTCGGGCTCAAGGCCCTGCCCGTGGCGTGGTGATTCTCAGAGGACGCCGGTGAACCCGTTCATCGTGTTCTCATAGTGGGCTCATATCTTGTGACACATGACTGAGCCCGCACGGTTGCTGGTGGTGGACGACGAGCCCGCGTTGCGCGAGGCGCTGCAGTCGAGCCTGGAGTTCGAGGGCTACCGGGTCGGCACCGCCAACGACGGCCAGGCGGCGCTGGAGGCGCTGGCGGCGGGGTCGTACGAGGCGGTGCTGCTCGACGTGATGATGCCGCGGCTCGACGGGCTCACCACCTGCCGGCGGCTGCGGGCCCAGGGCAACCACATCCCCGTCCTCATGCTCACCGCCCGCGACGCCGTCGGCGACCGGGTGTCCGGGCTCGACGCGGGGGCCGACGACTACCTGGTCAAGCCGTTCGAGCTGGACGAGCTGCTGGCCCGGGTGCGCGCGCTGCTGCGCCGCGGCGCGCTCAACGCCGCCTCCGCAGACGGCGGCACGCTCTCCTACGGCGACCTGCGCATGGACCCGGCCACCAGGGAGGTCACCCGCGGCGCCCGCGCGCTCGACCTGACCAGGACCGAGTACCTGCTGATGGAGCTGTTCCTGGCCCACCCCCGCCAGGTCCTGACCCGCGACCAGATACTCAACGAGGTGTGGGGCTTCGACTTCGAGCCGACCTCCAACTCCCTCGACGTGTACGTCATGTACCTGCGCCGCAAGACCGAGGCCGGGGGAGAGCCCCGGGTGATCCACACGGTCCGCGGGGTGGGGTACGTCCTGCGGGCCGCGCCGTGATCCGCAGCAGCCTGCGCACCCGGCTGACGCTGCTGGTCGCGGCGGCGGTCGCGATCGCGATCGCGGTGTGCGCCGGGCTGTCCTGGTTCATCGTGCAGAACCAGGTCATCAGGCAGCTCGACCAGACCATCCTGGAACCGGAGCTCGAGGGGGACAAGCGGTTCCTGCAGGAGAGGTGCAGGCCGGAGGGCGCCCTCGTCTACCACGACCTGGTGACGCTGCTGTACGCCGACGGCAGGACCTGCTCGCTCGGCTCGCCGATCGTGCCGGTGGAAGAGGACAAGAAGGCGATACCCGGACACGACGAGCCGGTCTACCGCAACGGCGTGACGCGCGACGGCAAGGAGGTGCGCGTCGTGGCCATCAACTTCGCGCCCGGCGTGGCCGTCCTGGAGGCCAGGCCGCTCTACCACATCAAGATCACCCTGCGGAACACCGCGCTCGCGCTCGCCGCCATCGCGGCCGTGGGGGTGATCGGCGCCGCTCTGGCCGGACGGGCCATCTCCCGTACGGCCCTGCGTCCCGTGGGCCGGCTGACCAGGGCGGCCGAGCACATCGCGGAGACCGAGGACCTCAACACCCGCATCCCCGTCCAGGGCAACGACGAGATCGCCCGGCTCAGCTCCTCCTTCAACGCCATGACCGCCGCCCTGGCCGGCTCCCGCGAACGCCAGCAGCAGCTCGTCGCCGACGCCGGTCACGAGCTGCGCACCCCGCTCACCACCCTGCGCACCAACATCGACCTGCTGCTGCGCAGCGAGCAGACCGGCAGGCAGCTCGACCCGGGCGCCAAGAAACGCCTGCTGGTCAACGTCAAGGCGCAGTTCGCCGAGCTGTCCACGCTGGTCGGCGACCTGCTCCAGCTCGCCAGGGGCGACACCGACCACGAGCCGCACGTCGAGCTGGCCCTGCACGACGTCGTCACGGCCGCCGCCGAACGCGCCCGGCTGCGCGGCGCCGACGTGCGCACCGACCTGCACCCCTGGTACGTCGTCGGCAGCCCCGCCTCGCTCGAACGCGCCGTGCTCAACCTCATCGACAACGCCCGCAAGTTCAGCCCCGAGGGCCAGGTCGAGGTCTCGCTCAAGGACGGCCGGCTGACCGTCCGCGACCACGGCCCCGGCATCCCCGAGGAGGAGCTGCCGCACGTCTTCGAGCGCTTCTGGCGCTCGCCCTCGGCCCGCGGCCTGCCCGGCTCCGGGCTGGGCCTGGCGATCGTGGCGCAGGCCGTGTCGGAGACCGGCGGCAAGGTACGGCTGTCCAACGCGCCCGGCGGCGGCGCGATCGCCACGATCGATCTTCCCGGAACTCTCATTCGTCACTCACAATCGGATAAGTCCTCTCAAAGACCCGAATCGTGAGCTGGCTGCATGGAGACAACAGCGGTAAGGACGCGCCTGGTAGAGGTGGTCGTCCCGGTCCACAACGAGCAGCGGGCGCTGCGTGAGAGCGTCGCCCGGCTGCACGCCTACCTGGCCACCACGTTCCCGTACGGCTTCCGCATCACCATCGCCGACAACGCCAGCACCGACGACACCTGGCGGCTGGCCGCCGACCTGGCCCGCGAGCTGCCGCAGGTGCGGGCCGTGCACCTCGACGAGAAGGGCCGCGGCCGGGCCCTGCGCCAGGTCTGGTCCACCAGCGAGGCCGACGTCGTCAGCTACATGGACGTCGACCTGTCCACCGACCTGGACGCCTTCCTCCCGCTGGTCGCACCCCTGCTGTCGGGCCACAGCGACCTGGCCATCGGCACCCGCCTGGCCAGGGCCTCGCGGGTGGAGCGCGGGCCCAAGCGGGAGTTCATCTCCCGCTCCTACAACCTGCTGCTGCGCTCGGTGATGGGCGCCGGGTTCTCCGACGCGCAGTGCGGGTTCAAGGCCGTGCGGACGGAGATCGCGCAGGCGCTGCTGCCCGCCGTCGAGGACGAGCAGTGGTTCTTCGACACCGAGCTGCTGCTGCTGGCCGAGCGGCACGGCCTGCGCATCCACGAGGTCCCCGTCGACTGGGTGGACGACCCGGACAGCCGCGTGGACCTCCTGCGGACCGCCCTGGACGACCTGCGCGGGCTGGCCAGGGTGGCCCGCAGGACACTGTCGGGCGCGGCGCGCCTGCCGATGCCCGCCCGGGTGCGGCGGGCCGAGCTGCCGAAGGGGATGGCCAGGCAGCTCCCCAGGTTCGCGATCGTGGGCGTGGTCAGCACGCTGGCCTACCTGGCGCTGTTCTCGATGTCGCGTCAGGTCGTCCCGGCGCAGCTCGCCAACGCGGTCGCGCTGCTGGTCACGGCCGTGGCCAACACGGCGGCCAACCGCCGCTTCACGTTCGGGGTCAGGGGCTCGGGCGGGGCGCTGCGCGACCAGTTCGAAGGCCTGATCGCGTTCCTGGTGGGGCTGGCGCTGACGTCGGGGAGCCTCGCGCTGCTGCCCGGCGGGGTCTCGCACGGGGTGGAGCTGGTGGCGGTCGTCGCGGCCAACGCGGCGGCCACCCTCGTCCGGTTCCTGCTGCTGCGCGTGTGGGTGTTCAACCCCCGGCGCAGGAGCGGGCGATGACCGCCGTCGCCGCGCCGGCCCGCGTGCGCGCGCTGACCGGGGCCGCGGGCGACCCGCGCTGGTCGCGGCCCGCGATGTGGACGGTGCTGGCCGCCGCCTTCGCCCTGTACGCCTGGGCGCTCAGCGGGAACGCCAACGAGTACTACGCCGCCGCCGTCCTGTCGGGCACGCGGAGCTGGAAGGCGTTCTTCTTCGGCGCGATCGACGCCGGGTCGTTCATCACGGTGGACAAGCCGCCGCTCGCGCTGTGGGTCATGGGGCTGTCGGCGCGGATCTTCGGCCACGGCACGTACAGCATGCTGATGCCGCAGGTCCTGGCCGGCGTGGGGGCCGTCGGGGCGGTGTACTCGGCGGTCCGCCGGTCCTTCGGGCGCACCCGCCAGGGGCACGTCGCGGCGCTGGTCGCGGCCGTGGTCATGACGCTCACCCCGATCACGGTGGCCATCAACCGGGACAACAACCCCGACACCGTGCTCGTGCTGCTGCTGGTGCTGGCGGCCTGGTTCTGCCTGGAGTCGCTGCGCACGGCCCGGCTGCGGCCGCTGCTGCTCGCCGCGCTGTTCGTGGGGCTCGGGTTCAACGCCAAGATGTTGCAGGCGTACCTGGTGGTGCCGGCGTTCGGGGTGGCGTACCTGGCGTGCGCCCGCCACGGCCTGGCCCGGCGGGTGGGGCACCTGCTGGCCGCCGGGGCCGTGATGGTGGTGTCGAGCGCCTGGTGGATGGTGGTCGTCGACCTGTGGCCCGCCGATTCGCGGCCCTACGTCGGCGGCTCGACCGACAACACGGTCCGGGACCTGGTGATCGGCTACAACGGCCTCGGCCGGATCTTCGGCCAGGACCGGGCCGGTGGCGGCGGGTTCGGCGGCGCGAACTTCGGCGGGCAGGCCGGGGCCGGGCGGCTGTTCAACGACGTCATGGCCGGGCAGATCTCCTGGCTGCTGCCGTTCTGCGCGGTGGCGCTGGCCTTCGCCGTGCTGCTGCGGGTGCGCGGCAGGCCCCTCGACGGGGCCGCCTGGCTGCTGTGGGGCGGCTGGCTGGTCGTGCACCACGCCGTGTTCAGCTTCTCCAGTGGCACGTTCCACCCCTACTACACCACCGCGATGGCGCCCGCCGTGGCCGCGCTGACCGGCACGGGGGCGACCGTGATGTGGCGGGAGTACCGCAGGTCGCGGGGGTGGGCGTGGGCGCTGCCCGTGGCGGTCGCGGTGACCGGCGGGTGGGCGTTCGCGGTGCTGCGCCGTACGCCGGAGTGGCTGCCGTGGCTGGCCTGGGTCGTGCTCGGGGCGACCGCAGTGGCCGTGGCAGGGCTCGTGGCGGGCAGCGGATGGGTGGCGGGCCGGATGACGGGCCGGGTGGTGGGCCGGGTGAGCGTCGTGGCGCTGGCGGCCGCTCTGGTCGCGGGGCTCGCCGGTCCGGCGGCCTACGCCGTCTCACCGCTGGGGGCGCGGGTGAACGGGACCAACCCCACGGCGGGCCCGTCCACGGGGCGTACGGGCGGTCCCGGCGGCTTCGGCGGCCCGCCACCGGGCGGCGAGCTCCCCACCGGCCGGCCGGACGCCCTCCAGGACGGCGAGCCGCCACAGGACCGGCCGCCTGCGGGGCAGCCCGGCGCGAGGGACCGCGGTCTCACGGGCGGGGGCGTGGCCGACTCGACGGTGAAGTACCTGGTCGCGAACCAGGGCCGGGCGACGTGGCTGGTGGCCGTGGGCAGCGCCCAGCAGGCGTCCTCGATCATCCTGTCCACCGGCCGCCCGGTGATCGCCATGGGCGGCTTCACCGGCTCCGATCCCGCCATGACCGTCCCCCGCCTGCGGGAGCTCGTCTCGTCGGGACGGCTCAGGTACGTGCTGCCCGGCGGCCGGGGCGGCCCCGGCGGCGACACCGAGGTGACCGCCTGGGTCACCGCCAACTGCGCGGCCGTGGACGGCCACACCGGCCTGTACGACTGCGCCCACTGAGGAAGCGACGGCGGCCGCGGGGCCCGTTCCCGCGGCGCGCTATAGGCTGATCGGGTGGCGAGTACGACCCGGGCCGATCAGGCCGACCAGCGCAGAGCAGAGCTTCTCGAGGCCACCCGCAAAGTGGTGCTCGAACGCGGCCTGGCCAACACGCGCATCGCCGACATCGCCAAGTCCATCAACGTCAGCGGCGGCCTGATCCACTACCACTTCGCGACCAAGGACGAGCTGATCACCGCCATGCTGCGGGCCACGCTCGACATCGAGAGCGCCCGGCTCAAGGAGCTGGCCGACGGCCCCGGCACGGCGGTGGAGCGCCTCGACCGGGTGCTGCGCTACTACATCCCCGAGTCGCGCTCCGACCAGAGCTGGCTGCTCTGGATCGACGCCTGGAACACCGCGCTGCGCGAGCCCGCGGTCAACGCGATCATGCTGGAGCTGGAGACGGCCTGGCTCGACGCGCTGGCCCAGGTGCTGTCGGCCGGCACCGAGGCCGGGGAGTTCGCCTGCGCCGATCCGGCGGGCGCGGCCGAGCGCATCGACGCCATGCTCGACGGCCTGATCATCCGCTACACCCTGCATCCCAACGTGCTTGACCGGGCGCGGCTGCTGGCCCACGCGCGCACCGCCGCGGCCGGGGAGGCCGGCATCGCGGTGGAGCGGTTCGGCTGAGCCCGGCCTGGGCCGGGCTCGGGTCCGGCCGGCGTCAGGCGGGCAGGGCGGCCAGCAGGAAGGCCAGGCGGGCGGCCGCCGACTCGACGTCCTCGGCGGTGCCGAGGCGGTAGCCCCACGACGTGATGTACGCGCCGTCGTCGGAGCAGGTCACCGTCTCGGCCAGGGTGGCGGAGAACCGGTTGCGCACCGACACGTACGCCGGGTCGCTGGCCAGCGCGACATTCTGCACCGAAAGATCGGCGTGACGGCCCGCGTGCCACGCGAACCGCTCAAGGCAGAGCGCGGTATCAAGCATCATGCGTCACCTCCGCAACGTCTCGCGACAGAATTGCACGATCTTGCTGCGGGTGGCAAGCAATTGCTGAGGTTAATGTGGGGTTTGTTGCAGGTATTCGCGAAGAATACGGATGATGACTTCTCGCCCCGGCTCGCCGAACTCCGCCACCTTGGCGTAGTCGTCGAAGGCCCGCACGTAGAAGGCGATGTCGTCGGGGTCGCGCAGCACGAGGTCCTTGGTCATCGTGGCGACGCCCACCATGGCCTCGTTGTAGATCCAGAACCCGTTGATCGGCGCGGACGGCAGCTCGGTGCCGAACGGGATCACCCCGAACTCCACGTTGGGCAGCGTGCTGACGGCCAGCAGCCGGTCGAGCTGGCCGCGCATGACGTCGGCCGGGGCCAGCGCGCTGCGCAGCGCCGACTCCGGCACCACGAACCGGAACGTGCGCGTGCGGTCGTAGAGGATCTCCTGCCGCTGCATGCGCACGCGGACGGCCGCGTCGATCTGGTCGGCCGCGCTGTAGAGGCGCTTGACCTTGCGGAACACGTGCCGGGCGTACTCGGAGGTCTGCAGCAGGCCGACGACGATGCCGGGCTCGAAGACGCGGAACAGCTTCGTGCGCGCCTCCAGGTCGCGGATGTCCTCCTGGATGGCGGCCAGGCCGCTGCGGTGCCGCTGCTTCCAGTCGTCGTGCCGCTCCAGCAGCGCGATGGCCTGCCTGATGAGCTCGTCGGTCGTGTCGGGCGCGGCCCCGACGGCCTGCGCCCACACGACCACGTCGTCCTCGGTCGCCGTCTGCCTGGCGTTCTCCAGGCGGGAGACCTTGGACGGCTGCCAGCGCAGCCGCTCGGCCAGGTCTTTGCCCGACAGGTGGGCGGCCTCGCGCAACTGGCGAAGCTGGCCGCCGAGGTCGATGCGCGCCTGCTGATAGGACGTCACGCGGCAAGAGGCTAGCTCCGCGGGCACCGATCATGCCAGGCCCAGCCGCGCAATCGTGATCAAGCGGTTGCCGACGGTGTCCCGTCGCTGGTGGGCAGGGCGCCGGCCGGCCCGTCGGTCAGGACCCGGCGGGCGATCTCGGTGAGGAGCTCGCGGGGCACCTCGACGGCGGCCTCGCCGTCGAGCACGTCGCGGAGGTCCGCGAGCGCCTCGGGGTCGGTGACGTGAAGCCCCTGGACGACGATGGTGCCGCGATCGGTCTCGTACAGGGTGGGGCAGGCGCCCGCCTCCGAGGTGGAGCCGAGGAACCGCATGCGCATGACGATCCTTTCCCCGAATGCCAGATGCAATTGCGCGCAATTGTACGCATCTGGGCGTCCGGCGTGATCCTTTTCCCGCATCGGGTTCAGCGCAACAAGCCTTCCATGATGTCGTGGGCGCGGGCGAACAGACCGAGGGTGGTCGCGTGCAGCACGTCGCCGATGTCCCGGGGCGCCTTGCCGGCGAACGCCCGCGCGTGCGTGCCCTCCAGCACGATGCCGAGCTTGAAGCAGGCCAGCACCGCGTACCAGTCGATCGCCGACAGGTCGCGCTCCGACAGCGCCGCGTAGTACGCGACCAGCTCCCGCTCCGACGGCAGCCCCGGCACGTGCCCGTTGTTCACCGGCCAGGTGGCCAGCAGCCAGCCCAGGTCGAGCAGCGGGTCGCCGATCGTGCACATCTCCCAGTCGACGATCGCCGCCACCCGGGGCCCGTCGAGGGCGAACATCAGGTTGGCGAAGTGGTAGTCGCCGTGCATGATCCCCGGGACGAACGCGGCCGGCCGGTGGCGGGTCAGCCAGTCGGCGGTGGCGTCGAGGCCCGGGATGTCGGGGCCGGGGTAGCCGTCGAGCTCGCCGTAGGAGTCGAGCTCCTTCAGCCAGCGCGGCACCTGCCGGTCGAGGAAGCCCTCGGGACGGCCGAAACCGGGCAGCACCGCCGGATCCACCCGGCCCAGCTCGGCCAGCGCGGCGGCGGCCTCCAGGCCCATCCGGTGCCGGATCGCGGCGTCGGAGGCGTGCGGCTCGGGCAGCCCGGTCGAGGGGTTGAACCCGGCCACCGGCTCCATCAGGTAGAACACCGGCTCCCGGGCGGTCTGCGCGGCCACCAGCCGGGGCGCCGGCACCGCCGTGCCGCTCAGCGCCGCCAGCAGCCGCGCCTCGCGCCGCAGCACCTCGTTGCTCCTGGCCCTGGCGTGCAGGGGCGGCCTGCGCAGCACGTACGGCCGGCCGCCGCGTTCGAGGCGGACCATGACGTTCTGGGTGCCGCCGGGGATCGGCGCGACCTCCGTGATCGCCCCGCCCGGCAGCCCCTCGGCATCCATCCACGCGCCGAGGTCGTCGAGGTCGATGGCGCTGACGTCGATGTGGGTGGAGGTCATGGCCGCCCTTTGACAGAACGATATTCTGGAGGCTTCAACCTACGAGAGCCCCGACCCCCGGTCAACCCGGCGCCGGCGGGAACGGCAGGACGGCCCGACGGCTCGCCCTGGCCGCCCTCATCCTTCATTGGGACAATATGGGTGGATGACGTGTGTTGTGGCAGTCGATGTGGGCGGAACAACCCTGAAGGGCGGATTGATCGCCCAGGACGGCGGCATCCTCTACCGGGAACGCCGCCCCACCCCCCGCACCGAGGGGCCCGACCGCGTGATCGCGGCGATCTCCGCCTTCGTCGCCGACCTGAGCGCGCCGCGGACCGTCGCCGGCGTCCCGCTGCGCCCGGCGGCCGTGGGCCTGGCCGTGCCCGGCCTGGTCGCGTCCGGGCGGGCGGTCTTCTCGGCCGCGTTCGGCTGGCGGGACGTGCCCGCCGCGGCCTTCACCGACGGAAGGCTCCCGCTCTCACTCGGCCACGACGTGCGCTCGGCCGGCGAGGCGGAGCTGGCGTACGGATCGGCGGCCCCCGACGCGCTCTACCTGCCCATCGGCACCGGCATCGCCGGAGCGGTCGTCCTGACCGGCTCCCTGTACGGCGGCGCCGCCGGCTGGGCCGGGCAGATCGGGCACATCCCGGTGCGTCCCGGCGGGCTCCCGTGCCCGTGCGGGCAGCGCGGCTGCCTGTCGGCCTACGCCTCGGCCGCCTCCGTCGCCGCCCGCGCCGGCGAGACCTCCGCCGAGGACGTCGTCCGCCGGGCCGCCGCCGGGGACGAGCCGGCCGCCCGGGTCTGGGCCGAGGCCGTGGAGGCGCTGGCGCTGGCGCTGGCCACGTACACGCTGGTGCTGGACCCCGCGGCGATCGTCGTCGGCGGCGGCCTGTCGCTGGCCGGGGACGCCCTGCTGACCCCGCTGCGCGCCCGGCTGGCCGCGCGGCTCGCCTTCCGCCCCGCGCCCGAGGTGCGGGTGTCGGCGCTCGGCGTGGACGCGGGCCTGCTAGGCGCCGGGCTGCTCGGCTTGCGGACGCTGGGGGAGCAGGGCGGCGGGCACGTCGACCACCTGGGCGCGTAGCTCCTCGCCCAGGGCCTTGGCCTGCGGATCCAGGCGCGGGCTGGCCGCCACGCCCCTGCCCAGCAGCCCGTGCACGACGAAGTTGAGCGCCCTGATGTTGGGCAGCTCGTACCGCTCGACGCGGTGGGCGGCCAGCTCCGGCAGCAGGGACGTGAGCCGGTCGGCGGTGAGGGTGGCCGCCAGCCAGGCGTACTGCTCGTCGGTCGCGACCCAGACGCCGAGGTTGGCGTCGCCGCCCTTGTCGCCGGAGCGCGCCCCCGCCACCCGGCCCAGGGGCACGCGCACGGCCGGCCCGCCGGGAGGCGCGGGAAGCGGCGGCGCGGGCGGCTCGGGGACCGGCCCGCCCTGCGGAACGGGAGGCTCCTCCTGGACGGGCAGCTCCACCCCGTCCAGGAAGACCCGCGGGCGCACCTGCGAGGCCGGCACCAGGACCGGCCAGTACACCCCGTACGGGGAGGCGTCGCCGGGCGGGGTGAGGCCGTGGAAGCCCGGGTAGCTGGACAGGCCCGTCTCCACGACGGCCGAGGAGAAGACCCGGCCCGCGGTGCGCCGGTCGGCGTCCATGACGGTGATCCGCAGCAGGCCCGCGTCCGTCAGCGTCACGTCCACCTGGTCGAAGGTCTCGCGCGGCACCCGCGCCCAGACGGCCTCCTCGGCGACCCGCGCCTTGGCCTCGACGTCCAGGCCGGTCAGGACGAGCGTCATCGTGTTGCGGTAGCCGGCCGGGTAGTTGACGGCGACCTTGAGCGTGTCCGGGGGCGGCTCGCCCCGCGTGCCGGAGATCAGCACCCGGTCGGGGCCGTCGTCGGAGAGCGTGATCGTGTCGAACCTGGCCACCACGTCGGGGCCCAGGTAACGCGGGCCGCCCAGCTCGTAGACGAGCTGGGCGGTGACCGTGCCGACCGAGACCAGGCCGCCCGTGCCCGGGTGCTTGGTGATCACCGCCGAGCCGTCGGCGCGCAGCTCGGCGATGGGGAAGCCGCAGTGGGCCAGGTCGGGCACGTCCTGGAAGAAGGCGTAGTTGCCGCCCGTGGCCTGGCAGCCGCACTCGATGACGTGGCCCGCGACGACCGAGCCGGCCAGCGGGTCGAGGTCGCCGGGGCCCCACCCGTACCGCCAGATGCCGGGGCCGGTGACCAGGGCGGCGTCCGTCACGCGGCCGGTCACCACGACGTCCGCGCCCGCCGCCAGCGCGGCGGCGATGGGACGGCCGCCGAGGTAGGCGTTCGCGGTCAGCGGCGCGGCCGGCGCGCGCTCGCCGGTGCCGGCGTGGACCAGGTCGAGCGGACGGCCCATGAGGTCGTCGCCGGTCACGTGGGCGACCTTGGGGGACAGGCCCAGCCGGGCGGCCAGCTCGTGCACGGCCTCGGCGCACCCAGCCGGGTCGAGGCCGCCCGCGTTCGTCACGATCCTGATGCCGCGGTCGAGGCACGGGCCGAGCACGTCCTCAAGCTGGCGCAGGAACGTCGGGGCGTAGCCGGGACGGCCCTTGAGCCGGTTGCCGGCCAGGATGAGCATGGTCAGCTCGGCCAGCCAGTCGCCGGTGAGCACGTCGATCGGGCCGCCCTCGACCATCTCCCTGGCCGCGGAGAGCCGGTCGCCGTAGAAGCCGCTGCAGTTCGCGACGCGCAGCGCCATCACGGCACCCACTTGGGCGGGCGCTTGTCCATGAACGCCGCGATGCCCTCCTGCCCCTCCGCCGAGGTGAACCGCTCGGCCGACAGCTCGCTCATCCGCCGCAGCCCCTCCTCGAACGAGACCGCCGGGACCTCCCGCACCAGCCGCTTGGTGATGGCCAGCGCCTCGGGGCCGCCCCTGGCCAGCATCCCCGCGTAGTGACCGACGGTCGCGTCGAGCTCGTCCTGCGGGACGGCCCTGGTCAGCAGGCCGATGCGGGCCGCCGTGGCGGCGTCGAACACCTCGCCGGTCAGGAAGTACTCGGCCGCCGCGCGCGGGTCGAGCCTGCGCAGCACGGGCACCGAGATCATGGCGGGCACCACCCCGAGCCGCACCTCGGTGAACGCGAACGACGCCGTGTCCGGCGCGATCGCGAAGTCGCACGCGGCGACCAGGCCGAGGCCGCCCGCGCGGGCCGTGCCGTTCAGGCGGCAGATCACCGGCTTCGGGCTCTCCCACAGCAGCGTCATGATCTCCGGGAAGGACGCCGTCACCGGCGCGTCCGCGTCGCCGCGCTGCTCCTTCAGGTCGGCGCCCGAGCAGAACACCGGGCCCGTGCCGGTCAGCACGATCACCCGGGCGTCCGGCTCGGCCAGCGCCCAGCGCAGGTGCTCGGCCAGCTCGGCCAGCAGCCGCCTGGACAACGCGTTGCGGTTGGCCGGCGAGTCGAGCGTGACGGTGGCCACGCCCTCCGCCAGCTCCCTGTGCACCAGGCTCGTCATGTGGTCTCCTCCTGGATGATCGCCAGCACGGCCCCGGCTTCGACCTGCTGGCCCTTCTCGACGCGTACGTCCGACACCACGCCGCCCGCCGGGGCGGCGATGCGATGCTCCATCTTCATCGCCTCCAGCACCAGGACCGGCTGGCCCCGGGCCACCGTGTCGCCCGCGGCCACCTCGACCCGCAGCACGCTGCCCGGCATGGGCGCGAGCAGGGAGCCGGGGGCGACGTGCTCGACCGGCTCGGGCAGGCGCGGCACCGGCGTCAGCACGGCCGCGCCCATGGGGGAGTCGACGTAGACGCGCTCGTCGCCGTCGTACCGGGCGACCTGGAACGTGCGCCGCAGGCCGTCGCGTTCCAGGACCACCTCCTCCGGCCACGCGGAGATCACCGTGACGCCCGCGGGCAGCGGGTCGTAGACGACGTCGGCCTCCTCGAACCGGGCGCGGGCGGGCTGCGAGCGCACGTTGCGCCAGCCGCTGGGCAGCCCGGCCAGGACGGGGGCGTCGCGTCGGTGCGCGGCGGCCATGGCGAGCGCGGCGGCCAGCGCCGGCAGCCCGCCCTCCGGATCGCCGTCGGCGGAGGCGGAGGCGGAGGCCGGGCCGCCGCGTCGCGCGGCGAGCGGGCCGTCCGGGGCGAGGAAGGCGGTGTCGGTCTCGCCGGCCAGGAAGGCCGGACTGGTCACGACGTCCAGCAGCAGGTCGCGGTTGGTGGTCAGGCCGTGCAGCCGGGCCCCGCGCAGGGACGCGGCCAGCTTCCGCGCCGCCTCCGCCCGCGTCCCGCCGTACGCGACGATCTTGGCCAGCATCGCGTCGTAGTGCGGCGACACCTGCGACCCGGACTCGACGCCCGAGTCGACCCGGACGTCACCCGGCACCTCGAACCGGCGCAGCACGCCCGTCTGGGGCACGTAGGAGGCGTCCTCGGCGTACAGCCGCGCCTCGATCGCGTGGCCGCGCGGCGCGGGCGGCCCGGACGGCAGCGCCGCGCCCTCGGCCACCTCCAGCTGCAACCGGACGAGGTCGACGCCGAACACCAGCTCGGTCACCGGATGCTCGACCTGGAGCCGGGTGTTCATCTCCAGGAACGCCACCCGCTCGCCCTTGACCAGGAACTCCACCGTGCCGGCCCCGACGTAGCCGATCCGGCGGGCCGCGCGCACGGCCGCCGCGCACAGCAGCTCGCGGGTGCGCTCAGAGATCCCCGGCGACGGGCACTCCTCGACGACCTTCTGATGCCGGCGCTGGACGCTGCACTCCCGCTCGCCCAGCGCCCACACCGTGCCGTGCGCGTCGGCCAGCACCTGCACCTCGACGTGCCGGGCGGCCTCCAGCAGCGGCTCGGCGAACACGGCGCCGTCGCCGAAGGCCGCCTCGGCCTCCCGCCGCGCCGACTCCACCTCGGCGGCCAGCTCGCCGGCGTGCCGGACGATCCGCATCCCCCGCCCGCCCCCGCCGGCGGACGCCTTCACCAGCAGCGGGAACTCGCCCGGCGCGGCCAGGTCGAGCGAGGGCAGCACCGGCACCCCGGCCTCGGCCATCAGCCGCTTCGCCGCGATCTTCGACCCCATCGCCTCGATCGCCTCGGGCGGCGGCCCCACCCACGTGAGCCCGGCCGCCAGCACGGCCCGCGCGAAGGCGGCGTTCTCCGACAGGAACCCGTAGCCCGGGTGCACCGCGTCGGCGCCGCAGGCCCGGCACGCCTCGATGATCCGGTCCACCGCCAGGTAGGTCTCGGCCGGATGGACCCCAGGCAGGCGGACGGCGAGGTCGGCCTCGCGGGCGTGCGGCGCGCCGGAGTCGGCGTCGGAGAAGACGGCGACCGTGGAGACGCCGAGCGAGCGGCAGGTGCGGAAGACCCGGCGGGCGATCTCGCCCCGGTTGGCCACGAGCAGACGGGTGATCACGGGCGGAACACCCCGAACCCCGCCGCGGGCGGCACCGGCGCGCTGTTGATCGCCGACAGGCACATCCCCAGCACCGTACGGGTGTCGCGGGGGTCGATCACCCCGTCGTCGTAGAGCCGCCCCGACAGGAAGAACGGCAACGACTCCGCCTCGATCTGGGACTCCACCATGGCACGCATCGCCGCGTCGGCCTCCTCGTCGTAGACCTGCCCCCTGGCCTGCGCCGCGGCCCGGCCGACGATCGACAGCACCCCGGCGAGCTGGGCCGGGCCCATCACCGCAGACTTGGCGCTCGGCCAGCTGAACAGGAAGCGGGGGTCGTAGGCGCGCCCGCACATGCCGTAGTTGCCGGCGCCGTAGGAGGCGCCCATGACGACGGTCAGGTGGGGCACGGTCGAGTTCGACACGGCGTTGATCATCATGGCGCCGTGCTTGATGATGCCGCCCTGCTCGTAGTCCTTGCCCACCATGTAGCCGGTGGTGTTCTGCAGGAACAGCAGCGGCGTGCGCGACTGGTTCGCGAGCTGGATGAACTGGGTCGCCTTCTGCGACTCCTGGCTGAACAGCACCCCGCGCGCGTTGGCCAGCACGCCCACCGGGTAACCGTGGACGCGCGCCCAGCCGGTGACCAGCGAGGGGCCGTACAGGGGCTTGAACTCCTCGAACTCGCTGCCGTCCACCACGCGGGCGAGCACCTCGCGCGGGTCGAAGGGGATCTTCAGGTCTTCCGGGACGATCCCCAGCAACTCGTCGGCCGGGTAGGCGGGCTCGCGGGCGGGCAGCGGCGCCACGCCCTGCTTGCGCCAGTTGAGCGAGCGCACGACGGCGCGGCCGATGCGCAGCGCGTCGTGCTCGTCCTCGGCCAGGTAGTCGGCCAGGCCGCTGGTCCTGGCGTGCATCTCGGCGCCGCCCAGCGACTCGTCGTCGGACTCCTCGCCGGTGGCCATCTTCACCAGCGGCGGCCCGCCCAGGAACACCTTGGCGCGGTCGCGGACCATCACCACGTAGTCGCTCATGCCGGGCACGTACGCGCCGCCGGCCGTGGAGTTGCCGAAGACCAGCGCCACCGTCGGGACGCCCGCCGCCGACAGCCGCGTCAGGTCGCGGAAGATCCGGCCGCCCGGGATGAAGATCTCCTTCTGCGTCGGCAGATCGGCGCCGCCGCTCTCCACCAGGTTGACGTACGGCAGCCGGTTGGCCAGCGCGATGTCGGCCGCGCGCAGCGACTTGCGCAGCGTCCACGGGTTGGACGCGCCGCCCCTGACCGTGGGGTCGTTCGCGGTGATCAGGCACTCGACGCCCTCGATCACCCCGATGCCGGTCACCATGCCCGCGCCCACCTGGAACTCGCTGCCCCACGCGGCCAGCGGCGACAGCTCCAGGAACGGCGAATCGGGGTCGATCAGCAGCTCGACGCGCTCCCTGGCCAGCAGCTTGCCGCGCCGGCGGTGGCGCTCGACGTACTTCTCGCCGCCGCCGGCCACCGCCTTGGCGTGCTCGGCGTCGAGCTCGGCCAGCTTGGCGAGCATCGCCGCGCGCCGGGCCAGATGTTCGGCGTCGCGCGGATCGAGCCGGCTCCTGATCACGGGGCCTCCTGTCGGGAAGTCGACGCGGGCGTCAGCCCGATGGCCCGCGCCCACAGCCGGGTCAGGTGGTCGACGGCGTCCTGCTCGCCGGCCCGCTCCCCGAGATCCAGCCACACGTGCGCGAAGTGCTCGACCATGCCGCCCAGCATGACGGCCGTCAGCCGGGGGTCGAGCGAGGGGTCGGCCAGGCCCTGCTCCTGCAGCCGGCGCAGCCCATCGGCGCCGCGCCGGACGAACGCCTCGCGCAGCTCCAGCACCAGCCGCCCGAACCGGGCGTCGGCGTCGGCGGCGTGCTCTACCATGCGGACCAGGCGCGAGTTGGCCGCCCAGGCCCGCAGGTAGAGGCGGTTGGCGGCCTCGATGCGGGCGTACGGGTCGCCGGAGGCGGCGTCGCCGACCGCGCTCGCCGCGAACATCTCGCCGACCACCGTCTGCGCCACCTCGCCGAACAGCGACTCCTTGGAGTCGAAGTAGGTGTAGAAGGTGCCGTGGGAGACCCCGGCCCGCGCGCACACGTCGTCGATCCGCACGGCGTCGTACCCGTGCTCCTCGAACGCCTCGCGCCCGGCGGCGAGCAACGTGGCCCGCGTGCGCTTGCCGCGCAGGGTCAGGGACCTGACGATCACGTCAGTCACCGTAGCGAGCGGGACGCGCGGAAGGAAGGGGTCCCGCCGCGCGCCGTCACGTCAGGTGCAGTGGCTCCAGCCGGACTTCCAGCTCAGCGACTTCCACGAACCGCCCCAGATCACGCACTTCTTCACGGCCGCCAGCCGGACCGGGCCCGCGTACGCGGTGAACGTGCCCGGGTTGCCGCCGCTCGCGCCGCCCTGGACCTGGAGGGTGGCGTTCATGGAGACCTTGCCGGGATAGACCAGCTTCGACATCGTGACGACGCAGTTCTTGCCCGCGGCGGTGTTGTAGAGCAGGTAGATCGTGGCCGAGGTGCCCAGCGCGTGCTTGTCGATCACCTTGTAGCCGGAGCCGCAGACGGTCACCACGTTGTAGGTGTTCGGCTTGGGCGTGGCGGTCGGCTTGACGGTCGGCTTGACGGTCGGCTTGCTCGTCGTCGGCTTCTTGGCCGGGCCCGGGACCGTGGTCGTGGGGCCGGGGGTCGGGGTCGTGGTCGGCTGGTCCTCGCCGTCGATCAGGCCCGTGGGCTTCTTCGTCTTCTTGGGGGTGGGCTTGGGCGTGGGGCTCTTGGCGGCCGGATGGGCCGTCGCCGTCACGGTCGTCACCGGGTTCGGGACGGCGATGACGGGTTCCTTGGTGTGCTTGACCTTCTTGGGCGGCTCGGCCTGGCCGACGTCCAGCGTGGGGACGGGCTCGCCGGTCTCCGCCGTGAGGATCGGGTCCGGGGTCACCTCGGCGACCGGCGGCTCGGGCTGCCCGGCGCCCTGTCCGTCGCCCGAGGGGTTCTGGGAGGCGTTTCCGGTGGCGGTCACGGCGACCTTGTCGCTGTTGGCCTGCACGACGACGGCGCCCGCCACCACCAGCAGCGCGGCGGCGGCCGCGCCGGAGAGCGCGAGCGTCAGCGTCCGCCGCTGGCGGTCCGGCGCCTTGCCGGACGTCTCACCGGACGCCCCGCCCTGCGGCCCGCCGACCCTGGTCGCCCCCGCGTTCCCTGCCTGCGGCCCACCGGGGTGTCCCGCCTGGAGACCGCCGGGGTGTCCCGCCTGGGCGCCGCCGGGGTGTCCCGGCTGAGGGGCGCCCGGCATGCCGCCGTGCGGGTGCCCGTGCGGCACCGCGCCCTGCGCGGCCGGCCCGCCCATGCCACTGGCCTGAGGTCCGCCGGGAACGCCGCTCTGGGGGCCGCCGGGGACGCCGTTCTGAGGTCCGCCGGGAACGCCGTTCTGGGGGCCGCCGGGCGTGCCTCCGTGAGGCGCGCCGGGTGAGCCGGTGGGGGAGCCGCCGTGGGGAGCGCCCGTCTGAGGCCCGCCCGGCGTGTGCGGACCGCCGGGAACACCGGCCTGCGGGACGCCCGGGGCTCCGGCCTGCGGGCCGCCCGGGTGGGGGACGCCCTGGGCGGCGGCGGGCATGGCGCCCGCGTGAGGACCGCCCGGCGCGCCGGGACCGGCCGGGACGCCCTGGGGGCCCGTCGCACCCTGGGGGCCCGGGACGCCCTGAGGACCGCCCGCCGCACCCTGAGGACCTGCCACGCCCTGCGGACCCGCCGCACCCTGGGGGCCCGGCTGCCGGGGCACGGCGTTGGCGCCGGTGGGTTGGGTCCAGGGGCCGGGGTAGGCGTCCTGCGCCGCACCGGAGGGACCGGCGGACCCGTGCGAAGGCCCGGCCTGGTGGGGCACGGCCGGGGTGACGGTCGCCCCGGTGACCGGCTCGACGGCGGCCTTGGGAGCGGGCTGCCCCGTGAGCCGGACGATCAGCTCGTCGGCGCTCGGCCGCTGCGCCGGGTCCTTCGACAGGCACAGGCCCACCAGCGCGGCGAGCTCGCCCTCCATCCCGCCGAGCTGCGGCTCCTCGTTCAGGATGCGGTTCATCACCACGGGGATCGAGTCGGCCCCGAACGCGGGCTTGCCGGTGGCCGCGTACACCATCGTGACGCCCCACGCGAAGACGTCGGCCGCCTCCGACACGGCGGCCCCGCTGAGCTGCTCCGGCGCCAGGTACGACGGCGTCCCCATCGCCATCCCCGTGGCCGTCGCGCCGGGGGAGTCCAGCGCGCGGGCGATGCCGAAGTCGATCACGACCGGCCCCTCGGGGCCCATGAGCACGTTCGCGGGCTTGAGGTCGCGGTGCAGGATCCCGGCCCGGTGGATGGCCGCCAGCGCGGTGGCCGTGCTGATCGCGAGCCGTTCCAGCGCCGCGCCCCGCCGCGGGCCCTCGTTGATGACGAGCTCACGCAGCGAGGGGCCGGGCACGTACTCGCTCACGATGTACGGGCGGCTGCCGTCGAGGTCGGCGTGGAGGACGGGCGCGGTGCAGAACCGGGCGACCCGCTGCGCCACGGCCACCTCGCGCAGGAACCTGGTCCGCGCGTCGGCGTCGGCCACGAGGGCGTTGTGCAGCAGCTTGACGGCGACCTGGTCACCTGAGTCGCTCTTGCCCAGATAGACGACGCCTTGACCACCCTCGCCGAGCCGGGCGACGATGTCGTACGCCCCCAGCCGCCGCGGGTCGTCCGCCGCCAACGGCTGGAACTGATTCACGTCGGACCCCCATGACAACCCAATAGATGGGGCAAAACGCTACCAGCGTGACATGTGGGACGTCTGCCGGACCTGTAAGTAAGTTCCACCTTTTGACCGGACATGTCAGTGTTTCGTCGCAGGTCGTGTCCGCTCCGGAGCCCAAGGTCACGGCTTGGCAAATTCAGATGGCCTTGCCCGGGTTCATGATGCCCAGCGGGTCGAAGACCGCCTTGATGCCCTGCTGCACCTCGGCCGCCACCGGCCCGGACTCCAGCCCCAGCCAGCGCCGCTTGAGCACGCCCACGCCGTGCTCGCCGGTCAGCGTGCCGCCGAGCGAGAGCGCGTGCCGGAACACCTCGTCGGCCGCGGCCCACACCTGGGCGGGCGGCTCGGCCGTGCCGTGCTCGAAGATGAAGACCGGGTGCAGGTTGCCGTCGCCGGCGTGGGCGACCGTGCAGATCCGCACGCCGTGCCGGGCCGCCGCCGCCTCGATCGCGGTGATCATCTCGGGCAGCGCCGAGCGCGGCACGCACACGTCCTCGACCAGGCACGCCCCCAGCCGCTCCTTGGCCTGGTAGGCCATCCTGCGCAGCCCGACCAGCTCCTCGGTCTCCTGCGGGCTGGTGGAGACGGCCACGAACGAGGCGCCGTTGTCCAGGCAGAGCCGTTCCATGCGGGCGGCCACGTCCTGGCCGTCGGTCGCGTCGGACTGGCCGATCAGCATGGCCTGCGTGGCCGGTTCGAGCCCGATGTTGCGCCAGTCGTCGATGGCCTCCAGCGTGGCCCGGTCCAGCAGCTCCATCAGCGAGGGCTGGCAGCCCGCGGCCATGATCGCCGACACGGCCGCGCCCGCCTCGCGCAGCGAGCCGAACTCGGCGGCGAACGTGGCCGGCGGCGCGGCCGGCGCCCGCCGCAGCCGCACGGTGGCCGCGGTGATCACGCCGAGCGTGCCCTCCGAGCCGACGAACAGCCCGGTCAGGTCGTAGCCGGTGACGCCCTTCATCGTGCGCCGGCCGGTGTTCAGGATCCGCCCGTCGGCCAGCACGACCTCAAGGCCGAGCGTGGCGTCCCTGGTGACGCCGTACTTCACGCAGCGCAGGCCGCCGGCGTTGGTGGCCAGGTTCCCGCCGATCGTGGAGATCTCGTACGACGAGGGGTCCGGCGCGTACATGAGCCCGTGCTCGCGGGCCGCGCGGTCGAGGTCGGCGGTGATGACCCCCGGCTCCACCACGGCGATCTCGTCGGCGGGCGAGAGCTCCCTGATGGCCGTCATCCTGGCCAGCGACAACACGATCGTCCCGTCGCCGGCCGTGGCCGCGCCCGCCAGGCCCGTGCCCGCGCCGCGCGGCACGACCGGCACCCGGTGCTCGGTGGCCCACCGCAGGGTCGTCACGACGTCCTCGCGCGAGGCGGCGAGCACCACGCCGAGCGGCTTGCCCGGCTCGACGAACGTGCGGTCGCGGGCGTAGGAGTCGATCACGTCCGGGTCGGTCAGCACGCGAGCTTCGGACAGCGAGTTCACCAGGGCATCAATCGGTCTCACACCTGCACCCTACGGTTTGCGCCGACCGTTCCTTAAGGCCAGACTGCCCTGGGTGGAAGTCAGGTGCCCGGTATGTACGCAGGCTGACCAGCTCGTCGCGGTCCCGGGCGCGGTCGCCGCGGGGACGACATACCGGATCGGCAGGGTCAGGCTGCCCGGCCAGCGGGAGGTCGCCGACCTGCCGACCGCGCCGTCGATGGGCGCGTCGAAGCACGTCATGAGCCGTACGCAGCTCGCGGTGTGGATGTCGTTCCCCAGCCGCCACTACACGCCCTGGGCCAGGAACCAGGGGTGGATCATGCTCGGCGTGGCGGCCCTGGTGCACCTCGTCGTGTCGCTGGTGATCGCGATGGGCAAGGACTCGCAGTGGAGCGAGGTGCTGCTCGCGCCGTTCTGCCTCACCGGGCTGTTCTGGGGGCTCGGGCTGTTCTTCGTGCTCGGCGCGCGCGGCGCCCGCAGGCGCGACCACGCCGAGGCCCCGGCCCGGGAGAAGGCGCTGGCCGTGTGGGAACGGCTGTACTACTGCGCCCGCGACAACGTCGCGTTCGAGCCGGGGGTCGGCGTCTCGTTCCATCCGGGCGAGACGCGCGAGTACATCTTCGGCTTCCGCGGCCGGGCGATCTAGCCGCGCTCCTCCGCCACCAGGCGGACGCAGACGGCCAGGCCCTCGATGGCCTGCTCCAGCTCGTCCAGCTCGGGGAAGGTGGGGGCGATGCGGATCGTGCGGTCGGCCGGGTCCTGGCCGTAGGGGTGGGTGGCGCCGGCCGGGGTGAGCGCGATGCCGGCGGCCTTGGCCCTGGCCACCACCTCGGCGGCGTGCGGCACCTCCAGGCTGATGAAGTAGCCGCCACGCGGGCTCGTCCAGGCGGCCAGGTCGCCCAGGCGCTCGGTCAGCACCTTGTCGACCAGCTCGAACTTCGGGCCGATCAGCTCGGCGTGCCGCCGCATGTGCGCGGCCACGCCCGCGGCGTCGCGCAGGAACTCCACGTGCCGGAGCTGGTTGAGCTTGTCGGGGCCGATGGACTGCTTGGCGGTGTTGGCGAGGAACCACTCCACGTTCGCCGGCGAGGAGCCGAAGAACGACACGCCCGAGCCCGCGTACGTCACCTTCGAGGTGGAGGCGTAGACGAACACGCGGTCGGCGTTGCCGTGCTCGGCCGCCAGCGCGAGCAGGTCGGCCAGCTCGTCCGGGGTGTCGGTGAGGTGGTGGACGGCGTAGGCGTTGTCCCACATGATCCGGAAGTCGGGGGCGGCCGCCGGCATGGCGGCCAGCCTGCGCACGGTCTCGTCGCTGTAGGTGACGCCGGACGGGTTGCTGTACTTCGGCACGCACCAGATGCCCTTGACCGACGGGTCCGCGGCGACCAGGCGCTCCACGACATCCATGTCGGGGCCGTCGGCGGTCATCGGGACGGCCGTCATCTTGATGCCGAGCCGCTCGCAGATGGTGAAATGCCGGTCGTAGCCGGGCACCGGGCACAGGAACGTGATCTCCGGCTCCTCGACCCAGCGGCGCTCGGCCCCCGGGACCTTCGACAGCAGCGCGTGCACGATCGTGTCGTGCATCAGCGTCAGGCTGGAGTTGCCGCCCACGACGAGCTGCCCGGCGGGCACCTGCACCAGCGGCGCGAAGATCTCGCGCAGCTCGGGCAGTCCCTGGAGGTTGCCGTAGTTGCGGCCGTCGGTGCCGTCGGCGGCCTTGACGGAGGTGGGCAGCTTGAGCATGCCGTCGGAGAGATCGAGCTGGCGCGGTGACGGCTTGCCCCGGGTGAGGTCGAGCGAGAGCCCCCGCTGGACGAGGGCGGCGTAGTCACTCTGTGCGGTCACGAGATCTCTCCTCCGAGTCGGTTCGGTCCAAAGGATAGAAGAACTCCCCAAGGGGTCCGGTAATCGCCCGGCATGTGGGACACCGGATCAAAGACGTTCTAAAGAAGCGCTTCCCGTCCGGCGTTCGCCGGAGTGGAATGGAGGACATCGGGGCAGGCACAACTCCGCGAAGGAGGGAGCAGCCGTGACGACTGTTCGGGACACCTCGATCGAGCAGGTCAGGCGCCGCCGTACCGGGACCGTCATCGCCTCCTGGCTGTCGACGACCGACCACAAGGTCATCGGGTACCTCTATCTGATCACCTCCTTCGGCTTCTTCCTCGTCGCGGGCGTCATGGCGATGCTGATCAGGGCCGAGCTGGCGCAGCCCGGCATGCAGGTGGTCACCCAGCAGCAGTACAACCAGCTGTTCACCATCCACGGCACGGTGATGCTGCTGCTGTTCGCCACGCCGCTGTTCGCCGGGTTCGCCAACGTGGTCATGCCGCTCCAGATCGGCGCGCCCGACGTGGCCTTCCCCCGGCTGAACGCGGTGGCGTACTGGCTGTTCCTGTTCGGCGGGCTGATGGTGCTGGCGGGCTTCCTCACCCCGGGCGGGGCCGCCGACTTCGGCTGGTTCGCCTACACGCCGCTGTCGTCGGCCGTCCACTCGCCGCAGGTCGGCGGCGACCTGTGGATCATGGGCCTGGTGATGTCCGGCCTCGGCACGATCCTCGGCGCGGTCAACTTCATCTCCACGATCATCGGCATGCGGGCCCCCGGAATGACCATGTTCCGCCTGCCGATCTTCACCTGGAACGTGCTGCTGACCAGCATGCTCGTGCTGATGGCCTTCCCCGTGCTGGCCGCCGCGCTGCTCGTGCTGGAGGCCGACCGCAAGCTCGGCACGCACGTGTTCGACGGCGCGAACGGCGGGCCGATGCTCTGGCAGCACCTGTTCTGGTTCTTCGGCCATCCCGAGGTCTACATCATCGCGCTGCCGTTCTTCGGGATCGTCACCGAGGTCATCCCGGTGTTCAGCCGCAAGCCGATCTTCGGCTACATGAGCCTGATCGGTGCCACCATCGCCATCGCCGGGCTGTCGATGACCGTGTGGGCGCACCACATGTTCGCGACCGGGCAGGTGCTGCTGCCGTTCTTCTCGTTCATGACGTTCCTCATCGCGGTGCCGACGGGGGTGAAGTTCTTCAACTGGATCGGCACGATGTGGCGCGGCCATCTGTCGTTCGAGACGCCGATGCTGTTCGCGGTCGGGTTCCTGGTCACGTTCCTGCTCGGCGGGCTGACCGGCGTCATCCTGGCCTCGCCGCCGCTGGACTTCCAGATCAGCGACACCTACTTCGTCGTCGCCCATTTCCACTACGTGGTCTTCGGCACGGTCGTGTTCGCCATGTTCGCCGGCTTCTACTTCTGGTGGCCGAAGATGACCGGCAAGATGCTGGACGACCGGCTCGGCAAGGTGCACTTCTGGACGTTGTTCGCCGGTTTCCACACCACGTTCCTCGTCCAGCACTGGCTCGGCCAGCTCGGCATGCCGCGCCGGTACGCCGACTACAGCGCGGCCGACGGCTTCACCGCGCTCAACGAGATCTCCTCGGCCGGGGCGTTCCTGCTCGGCGCCTCGACCCTGCCGTTCCTCTACAACGTGTACCGGACGGCCAGGCACGCGCCCAGGGTCACGCTCGACGACCCCTGGGGCTACGGCAACTCGCTGGAGTGGGCGACCTCCTGCCCGCCGCCGCGGCACAACTTCACCAGCATGCCGCCGATCCGCTCCGAGCGGCCCGCGTTCGACCTGCACTACCCGCACGAGGACGCGACGCCCGCCGTGGAGCCGGACACCGGCCCCGAGCAGCCGCCCCCGGCGCTCGCCGCCGACTGACACGGCGTTTCAAGATCGCGTCGTTCGGTTTATCCGAGGCGATTGCGGGCGACGCCGCCGCGGCAATTCTGTTGGTCAAAATGTCGTGGTTTGATCACGTTTCAACAACGTACTTTACGACCCGTTTATCCACCCTCTAGCGTCCGGCATTGCACACCCTATGGCCATGCGCCCGGCGACCCCGGGCAGAGAGGGTACCTGGTGCCAAGCTCAAAGCGCCTGTTAGTCGCGTTCCCGGCGGTCGCCCTCCTCGGCGCCGCGCTGACCGTCCCGGCGGCCCAGGCCACGTCAGTGGCCAGCTACCAGCCCACGGCGGCGGACTACTACATCAACTACGCTCCCCCGCGGGTCGAGAAGGAGCCGCAGGAACCCGGCCTGAACAAGGGCAAGGCCCGCTCGCTCTCCCCGGCGGAGAAGTTCGACAGGAAGTTCGTCAGCGGCAACCCCGCCGCGGCCCGCGTCCTCGCCGCCCGCGAGAACCAGGCGATCAGGACCGGCCGCAACCCGGCTGAATGGATCTTCAAGAACTCCAAGCAGGTCAAGACCGCCAAGCTCCTCACCGTCCTGGTCGAGTTCAACGAGCAGGCGAACGACGACTTCTCCGGCTTCAACCGGCTGCGCACGACCGACAGCCCGCCGGACGACTGCGTGGTCGAGCCGCCGGGCACGCTCAAGAACGGCCCGCTGCACAACAACATCCCCGACCCGGCGACGCTGCCGCAGAAGGACAACAACTCCTTCTGGCTCAAGGACTTCAGCACCGAGCACTTCAACAAGATGCTCTACAGCGACACGGGCATCACCGAGCGCGTGCGCAAGGACCTCAAGGACCCGCGCGACGGCAAGCCCGGCATCGACATCTCCGGCTTCACGATGAAGAAGATGTACGAGGAGCTGTCCAAGGGCGCCTACTCCGTCACCGGCTCGGCCGTCGGCTGGATCAAGGCCCCCCACTCCGAGGCGTACTACGGCGCCGCGGCCTGTGGCGGCCAGCCGCAGGACATGTCGGGTCACCCCAGCAACCCGACCGGCGCGGGCCAGCTCGCCATCGACACGGTCAACGCCCTGGCCGCGGCCCAGCCGAACTTCCCGTGGGCGGACTACGACCTGGAGGACGTGGCCGACTCCGACGGCGACGGCAACTTCAACGAGCCCGACGGCGTCATCGACCACCTGGTGATGGTGCACGCCGGCAAGGACAAGTCCTCCGACGGCGGCGCCGAGGGCACCTACGCCATCTGGGCGCACTCCAGCGCGGTCGCGGGCGGCTACAAGATCCCCGGCAGCGACAAGAAGATCTCCAACTACATCGTGCAGCCCGAGGACTCCGGCGTCGGCGTCTTCGCCCACGAGTACGGCCACGACCTGGGCCTGCCCGACCTGTACGACACCAGCGGCCAGGCCAGCTCCGCGGTGGACTTCTGGGACCTGATGTCCAGCGGCTCCCACTCCGGCCCCATCTTCCAGTCCATGCCCACGCACATGGGCCTGTGGGACAAGTGGGTGCTCGGCTGGGCCAACCCGAAGACGTTCAACCCGGGTGACGCCGCCAAGCTCGTCACGGTCGGGCAGTCCTCGCGCACGCCCAAGTTCACCGAGGACGGCGTCCGGGTGAACCTGGCCTCCACGCCGCTGAAGATGATCGACCCGCACAGCGGCACGAAGGCCTGGTGGTCCAACCTGGACCAGGACTGGGCCAACCAGACCCTGACCCGCGACGTCCCGGTGCCCGCGGGCTCCGACGTGCGGTTCTGGATGTGGAACAACTACGAGATCGAGCAGGACTGGGACTTCGGCTTCGTGGAGGTCTCCACCGACGGCGGCCAGACCTGGACCCAGCTCAAGGTCTACGACGAGGCCGGCACCGAGGTCAGCACCCCCGACGGCTACCCCGACCCGAACAAGAACCTCAAGACGTTCGGCAACAAGAAGTACGGGCTCACCGGTGACACCGGCGGCCAGTGGCGGCACGACTACGTCAACCTGACGCCGTACGCCGGGCAGTCGATCAAGCTGCGCCTCACCTACAACACCGACGCCGCCTTCGAGCCGCGCGGCTGGCACGCCGACGACTTCTCGCTCACCAACGGCGGCACCGCCGTCTGGAGCGACGACGTCGAGAACGGCGAGAACGGCTGGAAGGCCACCGGCGGCACGTTCACCAACACCAGCGGCCAGGGCTGGACCGTCAACAACGGCTCGCGCGAGATCTCCCGCTTCTACCTCGCCGAGTGGCGCAACTTCGACGGCTTCGACAAGGGCCTGCAGTACGCCTACGACACCAACTACTCCCGCGACGGGGCGTGGAAGGTCGAGAAGGTCAAGTACAACGCGCCCGGCCTGCTGGTCTGGTACCGCGACTCGACCTTCACCAACAACTCGGTGGTCAACAACCTGACCCTGCCGCCGAGCATCGGCTCCAAGGGCAGCCTGCTGGTCGTGGACTCGCACTACGACCCGCTGCGCCGCACCGGCACCGCCGCCGAGAAGGACCCGACCAGGCACAAGAACATGGAAGGCCGTACGCAGTCCTCCAACGCGGCGTTCTCCTTCAACAAGACCTACCCGCTGAAGGAGTGCCTGGAGGCGCCGGACGAGCCGTTCAGCGAGTACTGCACCAACGTCCCCGCGCTCAAGGGCGTGCCGACCTTCACCGACGCCAAGACCTGGGTCCCTGGCTTCGAGCTGCAGAACGGCTCGCTCTACTACCGTGACTTCGACGCCTCCACGGTGGTGCCGAGCAAGGGCGACCAGCCGTACAGCACCCGCGTGGTGCACCTGGACGGCACCCCCGCCACCGAGCTGTACGGGACCGACCTCGGCGACGGCCACGTGGCCGGCTCGGGCAACCCCGGCGACGAGGGCAAGGCGCTGGGCGTGCAGTTCAAGCTGATCAGCCCGCTGCCGGGCAACCTGGGCGCCATCGTCCAGGTCGTCCCGCCGAAGAAGTAACGTGAGGAGGGCCGCCGGGGACCCGGCGGCCCTCGATCCAGCACTGAGCGGCGGACACAGCGCCTACGATTGATGACCATGAGCGAACTGCGCACCAAGATCGAGCACACTGAGGCGATCCGGCGGGATCGCCGGGTGGCGGTGGTGGTGAACACTCGCTCGCGCCGCGGCCGCCGCCACTACTTCGAGGTCATCGAGCAACTGCACAACCTGGGGTTCGAGCCGCTGGCCGAGCTGTCGGTCTACAACCCCAAGCGGCTGCGCGACCTGCTCGACACCGCCCTCGCCACCGACCCCGACCTGCTGATCGTGGGCGGCGGCGACGGCACCCTCTCCTCGGCCGTGCGCCACGTCGCCCACCGCGACGTGGCGCTCGGCGTGTTGCCGCTCGGCACCACCAACAACTTCGCCAGGAGCCTCGGCCTGCCGCTCGACCTGGCCGGCGCCATCCGGGTGTTCGCCACCGGCAAGGTCGCCGACATCGACCTCGGCATGGCCGGCGACCGGCCCTTCGCCAACCTGGCCAGCTTCGGCGTCTCGGTCGAGGTGGCCGGCCGGGTCAAGCCGTGGCTCAAGCGCATCGTGGGCCGTCCGGCCTACCCGATGACCGCGCTGACCGTCCTGCCGGGCCACCGGCCCTTCCGGGCCTACATCACCGTCGAGGGCCGGCGCCACGAGCTGCTCACCCACCAGCTCAACATCGCCAACGGCCGCTTCCACGGCGGCTGGCAGGTGGCCAAGGACATCAGCATCGACAACGGCATGCTGGTGGCCTACCAGCTCGGCTCGGGCAAGAAGCTGCGCCTGCTCGGCGAGACGCTGCTGCGCGCGACCACCGGCCGCTGGCGCAGCCTGGCCGGCGGCCCGTTCGTGGTCGGCCGGGAGATGCTGCTGGAGACCGACCCGCCGATGGCCGCCGACGTCGACGGCGAGGTGCGCCTGCGCACCCCGATCACGCTGCGCGTGGTGCCCAACGGCGTGCGCGTGATGGTCCCCGACTCCTTCGAGGACAACTGACCTCAGCCCTCGCCCAGCGCCCGGTAGGCGGGGGCGAGCGCGTCGGCCAGGCCGGCGGGCGGCGGGAAGACCCGCGGCAGCAGGTCGGGGGCGGCCGCGGCGGGGCGGCGTTCGGGGCGGTGCGCGGTGGCGCCGGGGGCGTAGAAGTCGGCCAGCCGGTCGGCGAACGGCACGTCGGCCACCTCCAGCGGATCGGGCGCGGGCGGGTCGTCGGCCAGCGAGCCGAGCAGCTGCTCGCGGGTGCGGCCGCGCCAGGCCAGCACCAGGAACGGGTCGTCGTCGAACGACTCGGCCAGCAGGTAGAGCACGGCCGACAGGTGCTTGCACGGGAACCCCCAGTCGGGGCACGAGCACTCCATGTCCAGGTCGCGCGGGAACAGGTCGACGCCGTGGGCGGCGAACAGCTCCTCGATCTCGACCGGCATCTCCCCGGCCAGCAGCCTGGCCCGGTGGACGGCCTGCGCCGCGACGGCCTCCTCCAGCCGCGCCCACACGTCCTCGCCGTAGGCGTCGATCCTGACCACGACGTCGTACGGCTTCGGCCGCGACCCCTGCACGGACGCCCTGACCAGCCCCGCCGACAGGTCGATCGAGAGCACCTGGCCCTTGCGGGCGTAGGCGCGGCCGCGGGACAGGCGGCCCTTGTCGCAGACGCGTTCCAGGATGTCGACGAAGCGCCTGGACCACCACGCCGAGCCGATGCTGCCGCGCCGCGACCGGGCCCGCAGGCCGCCCTCGACCTCGACGGGGCCGCCGCCGTCGTACCAGCCGGGCCGCTCGGGCCGCTCGGGTCGTCCGGGCCGCTCGGGTCGCTCGGGTCGCTCGGGCATGGTCAGGACCCTCCCGTGAGGCGGAACACCTCGCGCAGCTCGTCGGTGGACAGGTCGGTCAGCCACTCCTCGCCGGCGCCGACCACCCGCTCGGCCAGCGCCTTCTTGCGCTCGATCATCTGGTCGACGCGCTCTTCGAGGGTGCCCGCGCAGATCAGCTTGCGCACCTGGACGTTTTTGCGCTGGCCGATGCGGAAGGCCCGGTCGGTGGCCTGGTCCTCCACGGCCGGGTTCCACCAGCGGTCGACGTGGACGACGTGGCTGGCCGCCGTCAGGTTGAGACCGACGCCGGCCGCCTTGAGCGACAGCAGGAACAGCATCGGCTCCCGGTCGTGCTGGAAACGCTCGACCAGCCGGTCGCGGGTCTTCTTGGGCAGGCCGCCGTGCAGCCACAGGACCGGGCGGCCGAGCCGCTGGGCGAGGTAGGGCTGGAGCATCGTCCCGAACTCGGCGTACTGCGTGAACAGCAGCGCCTTCTCGCCCTCGGCCAGGACCTCCTCGGCCAGCTGCTCCAGCCGGGCCAGCTTGCCCGAGCGGCCGGCCAGGCGGGAGCCGTCCTTGAGCAGGTGGGCCGGGTGGTTGCAGACCTGCTTGAGCCTGGCCATGGCCGACAGCACCAGGCCGCGCCGCTCGACGCCCTCGCTGTCGTCGATGCGGGCCAGCATGTCGTCGACGACGGCCTGGTAGAGGGTGGCCTGCTCGGGGGTGAGCGGGCACCACTCCTTGATCTCGATCTTCTCCGGCAGGTCGGAGATGACGGACCGGTCGGTCTTGAGGCGGCGCAGGATGAACGGGCCCGTCGCCCGTTTCAGCGCCGCGGCGGCCTGCTCGTCCTGGCGGGCCTCGATGGGCTCCTGGAACCGGGTGCGGAAGCGGGCCCGCGGCCCGAGCAGGCCGGGGTTGGCGAACTCCATGATCGACCAGAGCTCGGCGAGGTGGTTCTCGACCGGCGTGCCGGTCAGGGCCAGCCGGGTGCCGGTGGGGATCGACCGGACGGCGCGGGCCTGGAGCGTGCCGCTGTTCTTGATCGCCTGGGCCTCGTCGCACACCACCCGGCGCCACTCGTGCGCCCGCAGGGCCTCCAGGTCGCGGTGGGCGGTGCCGTACGTGGTGATCACCAGGTCGGCCTCCGCGATGCGGGCGGCGTCCCGGCCGGGGCCGTGGTGGACGTACACGCGCAGGCCCGGGGCGAACCTGGCCGCCTCCCGCTGCCAGTTGCCCACCAGCGACATCGGGCAGACCAGCAGCGTGGGCGCGGCGGCCCGCTCGTGCACGAGCAGCGCCAGCGTGGTGACCGTCTTGCCCAGGCCCATGTCGTCGGCCAGCACCCCGCCGAGGCCCAGCTCCGACAGGAAGCTCAGCCACGCCAGCCCGCGCTCCTGGTAGGGCCGCAGCACGGCGTCGAGGCCCGGCGGGGTGGCGAGCGGGGTGAGCCGCCGCTCGGCCTGGCCCGACAGCAGGTCGCCGAGCACGCCGTCGGCGTCGACCGCCAGCAGCGGCAGCTCGTCGTCGCCCTGGATCACGTGGCGCAGCAGGTCGGCCGCCGCCGCCTCGCCCGCGCGCACCCCCTCCACGGCCCGCAGCGCGGCCTTGAGCTGCCGGTCGTCCAACTCCACCCACTGGCCGCGGACCCGGACCAGCGGCACCTTGAGCCTGGCCAGCTCGGCCAGCTCCGCCTCGCTGATCGTCTCCTCGCCCACCGCCAGGTCGACGCGGAAGTCGACCAGCTCGCGCAGCCCGAAGCCCTGGCTGACGGCCGCCGTCTGCGGCTTGGTCCTGGTGGTGAGCTTGAGCCCGAGCCGCGTACGGCCCGCCCAGCGCGGCAGCAGCACCCCGAACCCGGCCGCCTGGAGCAGCGGCGCGGCCTGGCGCAGGAAGCCGAACGCGCCCGCCGTGTCGAGGGCCAGCTCGCTCGGCTCCGGCACGCGCAGCGCCCGGTCCAGCTCCGGGTAGAGCCGCACGGCCCGGCCGAGCCCGGCCAGCAGCTCGCGCTCCGGCCGGCCGGGCAGGCCCTTCTCGCCGCTCCAGACGCGGGCGGCCGGGACGTACAGGCTGGGGTCGTCGGCGGCCTGCAACGCCAGCTCGACCCGCCAGTCGTCGCCGGCGGCCGGTTCGAGCAGGCGGAAGCAGACGCGGGTGGCGCCCTCGGCCGCCATGACGGCCGCCCGCCAGCGCTCCAGCTCTTCGCGCAGCCCGGGGTCGTCGGGGCAGGCCGGGTCGCCGGTCAGCGCGGCCAGCCACCGTTCGCGCGGCGTCGCCGGGGCGGCGGCAGAGGGGGCGGCCAGGGGAGTGGTGACGGCCTGCCGGACGAGCGCGTCGGTGAACGCCTCCAGCGCCTGGAGCTGCACCCCGGCGGCCGGGCGCTCGGCGGCCCAGGTGCGGCAGGCGGGCGGCATGGCCAGCGCCAGGTCGCGGAACCAGGCGGCGTCGGCCCCGGTCAGCACGGGCCGCCACAGGGCCAGCGCGGCGCCGTCGTCACCGGCCACGGGGACAGGCTCGGGGCCGGGCGCGGGGCCGGAGCCGGGCGCAAGGACGAGCTGGGGGACGACCCGGCCACGGCCCACCAGGTCGCGGGCGAGCGCGGCGACGGCGGCCCAGTGGCGGACGGTGGCGGTGGCGTCGCCCGGAAGGCCGTCCAGCGCTCGAAGGGACTCGGCGGGCGGCAGCACGACCGCGGGCACCCGCCACGGCAGCAGCCGCGGCCTGACCACCTCGGTCAGCAGCCCCGTCTCCGGCGAGGGCAGCGGCCCCTTGGCCGACCCCGGCAGCAGCAGCTCCAGCACCCTGGACGGCGGCCCGCCCACCCCGAGCCCCGGCGCGCCGGCCAGCTCGGCGGGGGACGCGGCGAACGGATGGGCCCGCGCGCCCGCCCCGCGGGGCACGGCGGCGGCCCGGCCGGGAACCTCTGCCCAGAAGGCGAGCCCGTCACCCGCCCACACCCCGTGTACCAGCACCCCGGCAGGTTACCGCCGGGCCGGAGCGGCCGGTCCGCGAGTCTTCTGCGGGCCGGGCCGGAAGTCGTACCATCGAAGGATGAACACTCCCGGATCGTGGTGTGAGCGGCCTGAGCCGCAGGCTCCCTCGTGCGAGCTCCCCTCTCCGTGGAGCAGGCCGAAGCAGCCTGACAACTGGTGCGAGGAGCCCGAGTCGCCGGTGGCGTCCGTCCTCCGGTTCCTGCTGAAGGCCGCCAAGAGGTAATAACAGGCGGTCAGCTGGGTAGTCGCCTTCCTCAGCGGAGGAGGCGACGTCGTGAACGATACCCACAAGCTGGTCAGTGATCTGTCCGACCAGGTCTCCAGGCTCGTCAAGGACGAGCTGTGCCTGGCCAGGCTGGAGCTCGCGGAGAAGGGCAGGCGCGCCGGGTTCGGCGCGGGGCTCTTCGGCGCGGCCGGGATGGCCGCGTTCTTCGGCGGCGCCGCGCTGGTGACCGCCGTCGTCCTGCTCCTCGCTCTGGTCATGCCCGCGTGGGCGGCCGCCGCGATCGTGGGGGCGGTCCTGCTCATCGCCGCCGCCCTGCTCGGCCTGACCGGAAAGAACCAGGTGAAACAGGCCACGCCGCCGGTCCCCGAGGAGACCATCGCGAGCGTCAAGGCCGATATCGACATGGTCAAGGAGAGGGCACGCCGATGAGCGAGACGGACCCCGGATACAGCGAGCAGCACGCCGGTGACGTGGGCGCCCGCAGGGCGACCGTCGGCACGCCGACCGAACGCGAGTCGATCAACGTGCCGCCGACGAGACCGGGGGCTGCGGAGAACGCGAAACGGGCCGAGCTGGCCCGGCAGGAACACGAGACCTTCATCCCCGAGACCCCCGTGCCCGACGACCGGACCGAGGCGGTCGAGAGCCGCGCGGTCGAGGAGGAGTCGCTGGCCGGAGGCCGTGGCGAGGACGACGAGGAAGAGGAAGAGGACGACGTGCGAAAAAGCATCAAGGAGACCAGGAACGAACTGGGCGACACGGTCAGCGCCCTGGCCCACAAGGCCGACCTGAAGGCCCGGGCCAGCGAGGCGGCCGGCACGGCCAAGGGCAAGGTCGCCGAGATGACCGGCGTGGCCAAGGGCAAGGCCGCCGAGGTGACCGGCACGGCCAAGGGCATGGCCGGCGAGGTCGCGGGCAAGGTCCGCGAGGCCACGCCCCACCAGGTCAAGGACGCGGCCACCGGAGCGCGCAAGCGTCCCGTGCTGCTGCTGGCCGCGGCGGCGGCGGTGGCGGCCCTCGTCGTGCGGCGGCTCAGGAAGCGCACCAGGGCGAAGTAGGCGTGCGTTCCCCCGAAAGACCTGCGGAACTGCCGCGCAGGGCCTGGTGGAGCGTGCTCAAACGCACCGTCGTCGAGTTCCGCAACGACGGCGTCCAGGATCTCGCGGCGGCGCTCACCTACTACGCCGTCCTGTCCATCTTCCCCGCGCTGATCGTGCTGGTGTCGGTGTTCGGCCTGCTCGGCAGGCGTGACACCGCCACCCTGGTCGGCAACCTCGTGGTGCTGGCGCCCGACGAGGTGCGCTCCCTGATCGTCACGGGCGTGCGGTCGGTCCAGGAGAACGCGGCCTCGGCCGGGCTGGTCGCGATCGTCGGCCTGCTGGTCGCGCTCTGGTCGGCCTCGGGCTACATCGGCGCGTTCATCCGGGCCGGCAACACCATCTACGACATCGACGAGGGGCGTCCGTTCTGGAAGGTGACCCCGCTCCGGATCGGGCTCACCGTGCTGGCCACGGTGCTGCTGGCGCTCGGCGCGGTCTCCGTCGCGCTGACCGGCGACCTGGCCAGGAGCGTCGGCAGGGCGCTCGGCCTGGGCAGCGCGCTGGTGACCGCCTGGGACATCCTGAAATGGCCGGTCCTCGCGCTCGTCGCGGCCGGGCTGATCATGGTGCTCTACTGGGCCGCGCCGAACGTCCGCCAGCCCGGCGTGCGCTGGATCACCCCCGGCGGGCTGCTCGCGGTGGTGCTCTGGGTCGTGGTCTCCGGCGGCTTCGCCCTGTACGTGTCCCACTTCGGGTCCTACGGCAAGACCTACGGCACGCTGGCGGGCGTCGTGGTGTTCCTGATCTGGCTGTGGTTGTCGAACATGGCCCTGCTGCTGGGCGCCGAGCTGGACGCCGAGCTGATCAGGGAACGCCAGATCGCCGAGGGCGAGCCCGTCGGGCGGGAGCCGTACGTGGAGCCCAGGGACCCGCCGAAGGAGGATAGCCTTCCCGAGTGAAGCGTGGAAGGGCCGTCGTCGCCGCACTCGTCCTGATGGCCTCGGGCCTGGTCGCGGGGTGCGGCGGCGGCTCGGCGGTCAGCGACTTCGGCACCGTCGTCAAGGGTGCCGAGGGCACGACCGTGCGCGCCGAGCTGCGCCCCGGGCAGCGGTTCTCGCTGGCCGTGCCGGACAACCCGTCGGTGGGCGACGACTGGCGGCTGGCGGCGGTGCCCGACGCGAGGGTGGCCTCCTACATCAGCGAGGAGCGCAGGAGCGCGGGCCAGGGCCCCGGCAGCGGCGGCACCGCCTACTTCGTCTTCAACACCAAGAGCCCGGGCAGCGCCCGGATCACGCTGCGCGACTGCCGGCGGTGCGGCCAGGGCTCGACGCCGCCCGACGAGGAGAGCAGGCGGCAGTCGGGCGAGGCGGTCTTCGAGATCACCGTGCGCTGAGCACGGCCCGGCACAACACGTCGAGGGTGGTCGCGGTGATGACCTCGGTCTCGGCGCCGGCGCCGGAGTCGGCGCACGCGGCCAGGCGGCGCCGGCCCTCGCCCAGGATGCTCCACCCCAGGTGGGCCACCAGGTCGGGATGCGGCTCCCCGGCCTCGGCGAGCAGCCCGCGCAGCGGCTCGATCATCGTCTCGTGGAGCTGGTCGAGCCGGTGGCGGCACTCGGCGGGCAGGTCGACCGCGGCCACCGCGCGCAGCAGCGCGTGGTCGGGGCTGGTCACGAACGCCAGCGACACGGCGCCGAAGGCGCGCACCCGCTCCTCCAGGCCGCCGTCGCGGGTGGCCGTGACGAGCCGGGCGGCCCAGCGGGGGATCGCGTCCTCCACGAGCTGGGCCAGGATGTCGGCGGTGGAGGAGAAGTAGCGGTAGACGCTGGAGCGGGCCAGCCCGACCCGGGCGCCCACGGCCGCGGGGGTGAGCCCGGCCGGGCCCTCGGCCGCCAGGATCTCCATGGCCGCCGCCAGCAGGGCCGCGTGCTGGCTGGCCCGATGGTCGGCCACCGTGGCCGCGCTGATCCTCGGCACCGGACTCACTCCTCCTCGCGTCGTCTCCTCCCAGTATCGGGCAGCAGGAACGTCGCCCCGACGCCGCCGAACAGCACGATGCCGGTCACGATCGTGACCCGGCGGGTGGCGTCGGCGCCCGCCGCGACCGCGGCGGCGTGGTCGGCGGGCTCCCTGATCGCCGCGATGGCCGCTCCGGCGCTCTCCCGCACGGCCTGGCCCAGCGCGGGCTTGCCGGGCAGGCGGTCGGCCATCGCCGCGTCCAGGCCGGTGACCAGGACGGCGCCCAGCACCGCGATGCCGACGGCGGCGCCGAGCTGGCGGATCGTGCTCTGGAGCCCGGAGGCCACGCCGGAGCGGCGGGCGGGCACGTCGGCGAGCATCACGTTCGGGAGCTGGGCCGAGGCGAAGCCGACGCCGACGCCGTACAGGACGAGCCACGGCACCAGCGTCCACGGGCCGAGGGAGGGGGAGACGGCCAGGCCGATCGCGATCGCGCCCACGGCCTCCAGGACGAGCCCCAGCCGCACGATGACCCTGGGCGCCAGGTCGAGCCGCGGGACGAGGCCGCCGGCCAGGAACGTGCCCCCGGCCAGCGAGGCGATGATCAGGCCGGTGGCGAACGCGGTGAACCCCATGGCCGCCTGGAGGAACAGCGGCAGCACCAGGATCAGGCCGAACTCGCCGAGACTGATGATCATCGCGGCGGCGCCGCCGTACCTGAAGGAGGGGATGGCGAACAGCGACAGGTCCAGCACGACCGGACGGCCCGACCGTGCCCGCGAGCGCTCGACCAGCAGCAGCGCGGCCAGCGCGAGCGCGGCGAGCGCGAAGGCGAACGGGATCGGCGAGACGCCGCCGAGCGGCCAGGTCCATCCGAACAGGGTGGCCTCGCCGGTCGGCGTGAACCAGCCGTAGCGCTGGCCCTCGATCAGGCCGAACACCAGCGCGGCCGGCCCGACCACCGACAGCAGCACGCCGGGGACGTCCGAGCCGCCCGCCGCCGCGTCCTTCGACTCGGGCACCCGGGCCGTGCCGAGCAGCACGAGCAGGCCGATCGGCAGGTTCACCCAGAACGCCCAGCGCCAGCCGAAGTCGGTCACCACCCAGCCGCCGAGCAGCGGGCCGAGCGCGGCCATGCCGCCGATGATCGAGCCCCAGACGGCGAAGGCGATCGTCCGGCGCGAGCCCGTGTAGAGGGAGTTGATGATCGCCAGCGTCATCGGCACCACCATGGACGCCCCGACCCCCTGGACGACCCGGGCGGCGATGAGCAGCGCGCCGCTCGGCGCGGAGGCGGCCAGCATGCTCGCGGCCAGGAACACCACCAGGCCCACGGCGAACATCCGGCGCCTGCCGTGCACGTCGCCGGTCCGGCCGAGGGGGATGAGCAGGGAGGCGAAGGCCAGGGAGTAGATGGAGTTGACCCATTCGACGTCCGTGGCCGACAGCCCCAGATCGCCCATGATCGCGGGGACGGCGACGTTCACGATCGTCGCGTCGATGATGATCATCGACATTCCGACGCCGAGCACGATCAGCGGGAGCCAGCTCTGCCGGGTCCGCTCATTTAGCGACACCATGTCCCTAAAGATAGCAACATGCTGTCTCGAAGCAAGGGGTAAGCTCCGGATCATGGACTTCATCCGGGTGCGTGCCTCGGCCGACGGCGCCGAGACGATCTCCTACTGGACCGGCGACGTCTACGGCTGGCAGGACGACGACGGCCCCCATCACCTGTTCGGCTTCGAGGGGCTGAACGTGGCGCGGGCGCGCCCGGCCGACGACGGCTGGGAGCTGCTGACCCGGGAGGCGGCGCTCTATCTCGACCCGCGGACCAGGGAACCGATCGACGTGTGGGACAACCCGCTCACCGGGCGGTCCGTCGAGGTGCAGCACGTCTTCAACGACCCGGTCAACCAGCGGCTCGGGGCCTATCCGGTGCCGGTGACGCGGTTGGGGGAGCAGGTCGTCTACAACGCCGACATCCGCCTTTCCTACCCTTCGCCGCTCCCTGTCGCGAAATATCCGGAGAACTCGGCTCGGGACACGTATCGGGCGCTGGAGCTGTTCCAGTTCTTCGCCTCGGCCGCCGACGTCGAGTCCGGCATGCCCGACGTGCCGGCGGTCTTCTCCTGGTGCCGGGTCTCGCCCTGGCTGCCCTGGATGGCCATGGGGCAGCGGCCGGGCGGGCTGGTCTACCACTGCCGGGGCGCCAAGGTCGCCGACGTCCCCGGACGGCTGCGCGAGCGCGTCGGCGAGCACTTCCTGCACGCCCCCGCCGAGTGGAGCGCGCCCAACATGACGAGCTGGACGGCCTTCGCCGATAAGGTCGGGCGGTGAGCACCGACCTGTTCTGCGAGATCATCGCCGGCGCGCGTCCCGCCCACGTGGTGAGCGCCGACGAGGTGGCCGTCTCCTTCCTCGACACCCGTCCGGTCTTCAAGGGGCACGTGCTGGTCGTGCCCCGGCTGCACGTCGAGACGCTGGCCGACCTCGCCGACGTCGGGCCCTTCTTCTCCCGGGTGCAGGCCATGGCCAGGGCCGTGGAGGAGGGGCTGGAGGCGGCCGGCACGTTCGTGGCGATGAACAACCGGGTCAGCCAGAGCGTCCCCCACCTGCACGTGCACGTCGTGCCGCGCAACCGCAAGGACGGGCTGCGCGGCTTCTTCTGGCCGCGCACCACCTACGAGTCCGCGCAGGAGGCCGAGACCTACGCCGCGGCCGTCGCCAAGGCGCTGGCGGCCACCGGGTGAAGGCCGCCCGCCGGGCCGGTGCCGCGGGCGGCGGCGGGCGCTAGGCTCGGGGCGCGTGGAGTACCTGGTCGGCGTCGCCGTCGTGGCCGTGCTGGTGGGCGTGCCCGCGATCGTGCTCTGGCGCGTCATGCGGGGCCGCCGCGAGCTGGGCACCAGCCCGGCCGAGCGGGCCACGTTCGAGACCCTGCACACCGCCTCCATGGCCGGGCCGCCGCTGCGGGCCGGGCTGACCCCCGAGGGCGCCGAGCGCGCCTCCCGCCACCTGCGCGCGCTGCTCGGCTCGGCCGCGCTCGCGATCACCGACCGCGAGCGCCTGCTCGTCTACGACGGCGCCGGCGACCACCACGCCGCCCAGGCGTTCGAGCACGCCGCCGCCACCTTGCAGGACGGCCGCACCCAGGTGCTCACCATCGACTGCGAGCTGCTCGAATGCCCGATCCGGCACGCCGTCGTCGTCCCGCTCACCACCGACGACCGCCTGGTCGGCGCGCTGGCCGCCTACGGGCAGAACGCCTCGGCCGGCCTGGTCAGGGCGGCGCAGGAGGTGGCCGGCTGGGTGAACTCGCAGCTGGAGCTGGCCGAGCTCGACCGCTCGCGCACGCTGCTCATGGAGGCCGAGGTCCGGGCCCTGCGTGCGCAGATCTCGCCGCACTTCATCTACAACTCGCTCACCACGATCGCCTCCTTCGTCCGTACGGACCCCGAACGCGCCCGCGAGCTGCTGCTGGAGTTCGCCGACTTCACCCGCTACTCCTTCCGGCGGCACGGTGAGTTCACCACCCTGGCCGAGGAACTGCACTCGATCGAGCGCTACCTCACCCTCGAACACGCCAGGTTCGGCGACCAGTTGCAGGTCACCCTGCGCATCGCCCCCGAGGTGCTGCCGGTGGCCGTGCCCTTCCTGTGCCTGCAGCCGCTGGTCGAGAACGCCGTCCGGCACGGACTGGAGAGCCGCAACGGCGTCGGCCGCATCACGATCATCGCCGAGGACGCCGGCGCCGAGTGCCGCATCAGCGTCGAGGACGACGGCCTCGGCATGGACCCCGACCGGCTGCGCCGCATCCTGGCCGGCGAGATCGCCCCCACCGGCGGCGTCGGCCTGGCCAACGTCGACGAACGGCTCCGCCAGGTCTACGGCGACGAGTACGGCCTGGTCGTCGAGACCGGCCCCGGCGCGGGCACCAAGGTCAACGTGCGCCTGCCGAAGTACCACCCCGGCGTCTCGGCCCGCTGACCTCCCCCGGTCCGCCCCATGCCTGCCCCCACCTGTGACCCCCACCTGTGACCCCGCCGTGACGGCCTTGACGTTTGGTGCCGGTTTCATCACTGTCTAATGCATTCGAGGTGTGAGGAGTGACGTGTGACCGGGCTGCGCGTCCTGGCGGTGGACGACGAGCTACCCGCGCTGGAGGACCTGTCCTACCTGCTCCGCGCCGACGCCCGCATCGGCGAGGTGGTGACGGCGCGCGACGGGGCGGCCGCGCTGCGCCTGCTGGACCGCGGCATCGCCGAGGGCCGTCCGATCGACGCCGTCTTCCTCGACATCCGCATGCGCGGCCTGGACGGCGTCGTGCTCGGACGGCTGCTGTCGCAGTTCGCCAACCCGCCGCGGGTCGTGTTCGTCACCGCGTACGAGGAGCACGCGGTGGACGCCTTCGAGATCAAGGCCGAGGACTACCTGCTCAAACCGGTACGTCCCGAACGGCTCGCCGAGGCCATCAGGCGCGTGGCGGTCTCGGCCGACGTGCCCGCCGAGACCGGCGAGGGCGACACCATCCCCGTCGAGCTGGGCGGCGTGACCCGGTTCGTCTCCAGCGCCGACGTCCTCTACGTGGAGGCCCAGGGGGACTACGCCCGGCTGCACACCGCGAACGGCAGCCACCTCGTCCGCATCCCGCTGGCCACGCTGGAGGAGCGCTGGGCGCCGGCCGGGTTCGTCCGGGTGCACCGCAGCCATCTGGTCGCCGTCAAGCACATCGAGGAGCTGCACATCGACTCGGGCCGGTGCAGCGTGCGGGTCGGGGACACCGAGCTCCCGGTGAGCCGGCGGCACACCCGGGAGCTGCGCGACCTGCTGGTCCGCCGCGCCAGGAAGGGCAGGACGGAATGACCTCCGACCCCCGGCCCGACCCCCGGCCCGACCCCAGCCAGGATCCGCGGCCTGATCCCCGCCAGGGTCCCCAGCCCGATCCGCGCCAGGGTCCCCGGCCCGACTCCCGGCAGGAACTCCGCCAGGAAACCCGGCAGGGGCGTCCGGTGGGGGCGCCGCGCACCGATCCCGCGGCCCGCCGCACCGACGCCGCCCGCCGCATGGACGCCTTCCGACGCTCCGAGACGCCGCGCCGGATCAGCGTCACCAGCCCGCGCGCCGCCGCCGCCCGCCGCCCCCGCTACCCGGCCACCAGGGAGATCGACGAGCAGACCCGCCTCGGCGAGGTCTACATGCGCTCGCTCCTGCGCACCCAGTTCCGGCTCGCCCTGTTCGTCTGCACCGTGCTGGCCTGCGTGGTCGGCGGCCTGCCGCTGCTGTTCCTGCTCATCCCCGAACTGCGCGAGGTGGACGTCCTCGGCGTCTCCCTGCCGTGGGCGGTGCTGGCCGGGCTCATCTACCCCGCCTTCGTCATCGGCGCCTGGCTGTACGTCCGCCAGGCCGAGCGCAACGAACGCCACTTCGCCGAGCTGGTGGAACGCCGGTGACCGGCGCGAAGGGCCCCTCGTGAGCCTGGCCGCCGTGGTCGTCGTGATGGCGGCGGCCGTGCTCATCGGCGCGTACGGCATCAGGTTCTCCCGCACCACCTCCGACTTCTACGTCGCCTCCCGGACCGTCAGCCCCCTGTGGAACGCCTCCGCCATCGGCGGCGAGTACCTGTCGGCGGCCTCCTTCCTCGGCGTCGCCGGGCTCATCCTGTCCTACGGCGTGGACATGTTGTGGCTGCCCGTCGGATGGACCGGCGGCTACCTGGTGCTGCTGGTGCTGGTGTCGGCGCCGCTGCGGCGCTCGGGGGCGTACACGCTGCCCGACTTCGCCGAGGCCAGGCTGGAGTCGATGACCGTGCGCAGGACCGCCAGCGTGCTCGTCGTCCTGATCGGCTGGCTGTACCTGATGCCGCAGTTCCAGAGCGCCGGGCTGGTGCTGCGCACGATCACCGGCGCGCCGGTGTGGGCGGGCGGGCTGCTGGTCGCGGGCGTGGTGGCGGTGAACGTGCTGTCCGGCGGCATGCGGTCGATCACGTTCGTGCAGGCGTTCCAGTACTGGCTCAAGCTGACCGCGCTGGCCGTGCCGCTGGTGTTCCTGCTGCTGGCCTGGAAGGGCGACGGCGCGCCCGCCCTCAGCGTCCAGGACGCCACCACCTGGCAGATGCCGCTGGCCGGGGCCAAGGAGTACGGGCTGTACTCGACGTACTCGCTGATCCTGGCCACGTTCCTCGGCACGATGGGCCTGCCGCACGTGCTCGTGCGCTTCTACACCAACCCCGACGGCCGGGCCGCCCGCCGTACGACGCTGGTCGTGCTGACCCTGCTCGGCGCGTTCTACCTGCTGCCCGCCCTGTACGGCTGGCTCGGCCGCCTCTACGCCCCCGACCTCGTGCGCACCGACGCGGTCGTGCTCACCCTGCCCAGCCGGATGATCGGCGGCACGCTCGGCGACCTGCTCACCGCCCTCGTGACGGCCGGGGCGTTCGCGGCCTTCCTGTCCACCTCCTCGGGGCTGACCGTGTCCGTCGCCGGGGTGATCGCGCAGGACCTGCTGAAGGGCGGGGTGCGCTCGTTCCGGATCGCCACGCTCATGGCCGTCGCCGTGCCGCTGGCGCTGGCGCTGTGGGCGCGGGCGCTGCCCGTCGCGGACGTGGTGGGGCTGGCGTTCGCGGTGGCCGCCTCGTCGTTCTGCCCGCTGCTGGTGCTGGGCATCTGGTGGCGGCGGCTCACCACCACCGGGGCGCTGGCGGGGCTGTTCGTGGGGGGCGGGCTCGCGTGCTCGGCCGTGCTCGCCACGATCACCGGGGGGCCGTACGAGGGGCTCACGGGGGCGCTGCTGGCCCAGCCGGCGGCCTGGACGGTGCCGATCGCGTTCACGGTGATGGTGTCGGTGTCGTTCCTGACGCCGCACCGCGTACCGCCCGGGGTGGCCCGCACGATGGTCCGCCTCCACACCCCGGAGAACCTCGACCTGGACCGCGGCGACTGGCACCCCCGCTCCCCCTGACCCCACCCCCGCCCCCGGCCCGCACTCTGCCGACCCACACCCGCTCGGCGGTCCCGCACCCGGCTGACCCGCGTCTGCCCGCCGGTCCCGCGCCCGGAGGACGCGCGCCAGCATGCCGACGGACGTCTGCCCGCCCTCCCGCCGTCCTCAGGCGCCGGAGACCTCCCAGCTCACGACCAGCCCGCCGCGACGCCCCCCAACCGCTCCGACGCCACCCCGTCCCCACTGGCCCCCTCGTTCCGCGCCACATCCCCGGCCCCCGCCCTGGCTCCGGCACCCCTTCCTCTCCCGGGGCCGCCTTCGGTGCCAGTGCCTCCCAGGGGGCGGGCACTGCCTGTGACACCGGTACTGCCCTCGGCTCCCCGGGCTCCGGCGGTTCCCGTCGTCTCGGCAGTCCCCGCGCGCTCGCTTCGCGTGGGGCGCGGGATGCCGCGCTGGTCGCCGGGGGGTTCGCTCTGGGGCGATGGGTCCAGGCCGGGGCGGTACGGGCCGGTTGCGCGTGGGGACATCCCGCGGCCGGCCCGCGGCTGATTCGCCCCTTCCCGCGGGACGTCCGGCCGGGCCGCCCCCTCTGGCTCGGTGTCGGCCGGGGCTGCGGTCCGCCCTGGGCGTGGCTGGGCGGTCCCCTGAGGGGGGACGTGCGGACGGGTCCACTCCTGTGGCGTGCTGCCGGGATGCATCGCGGGACGGCCGGACGGCTGCCGCTGCGCTGACCCTTGCGGCGTCTGGACAGGCTGGGCCGACGCCTGTGACCGAGGCCCGGGTTGGGACGGTATCCGGTGGGCGAGGCCGGAGTGGGACGGCTCCTGCGGCGGAGGGTCCAGACCAGGGCGAGGGCCGACGCCGGCGTGCGGGGTCTTGGAACGACCAGGCCCCGGATCCCGGTCGTCGGGTCGGCCCCCGCGGGAACGACTGTCCGCAGGCGACGGCATGACGTCCCGAGCCTGCCGGGAGGGCTCGTGCGGAGCGGCGCTCGCGGTGGGAGGCTCGTGCCGGGTGACGCTCGCGGTGCGTGGCTCGTCCGAGGTGAGCGGTTCGTGCGGGGTGGTGCTGGCGGTGGGTGGTTCGTCGGGGAGGGTTCCTTCGTCGGGGGCGAAGTACGGTCTGGTGGGGGGCGTGGGGTGGGGGGCGTCGCTGTGCCGGGTGGCCTGTTCGGTCATGGGTCTGGCGGCCGTGCCGGCGTGGGTCTCGACGTCGAGCACCTCGTGTCCCGGGACCGTGTGCGGGGCCTCCTCGCGTGGGGCCGCGTGGTGGATGGTGCGTCCGGTGGCGGCTCCCAGGTCGCCCGCGTGCTTGCGCTCCGGTCGCCAGGAGGGGGCGCCGCCCCTCGGCCACCCCCGCCGCATCCCGCCGCCCTCCTCCGGTCGGCCACCCCCGCCCCTGCCTCCCCGCGCCGCCGAAGCGGGCGTCCCGGGCGCTCCGGAGGCGGGCGTTCCCGAGGCGGGCGTCCCGGGAGCGGACGTCCCCGAGGTGGGGGTGTTCATGGAGTTCGGGGTGGTGGGGAAGGCGTGGCGGGGGGTGCGGGGCGGGGGAGTGGCGGTGGTCGAGGGCAGGTGGTCCAGGAGGTGGGGGGCGGCGGTCAGGAGGTGGTCGATGAGGTGCGCCACGTCGTCCAGCCGCACCCGCAGCGTCGCCCGCGCCTGCGCGCCGCCGCCTTGGGCGCCCGGGGTCCGGCCCTCCGGTCCGGCCTCCTCGACCCGCATCTCGGAGATCTCCAGGCAGACCTCAGCGTTCGGACGGGCGGACGCCGAGGCGTCGGAGCCGAGCGCCTGCTCCTCGGGCGTACGGTCATCGCGGTACGGGCTGCTCTCGGCCATGACCTGCGATTACCCCTCACCTATCCCATCAGACCCCGACATATGGGGACTTGGAGGAGGCTTGACCGGAAGGTCAGGCGGGCGGCAACTCCCCGGACCCCCGGACGACCAGCTCCACGGGAACCGTGATCCGCCGCGGCTCGCGGACGGGATCCAGCAGCAGCTCCACCGCGCCGCGCGCCAGCCTGCCGATGTCGTACCGCACCACCGTCACCCCCGGGCTGAACAGGCCGGCCAGCGCGAAGTCGTCGAACCCCACGTACGCCGGCCGCTCGGGACGCCCCCGCAACGCCTGGAGCACGCCGATCGCCGCCCGGTTGTTCGTCGCGAAGAACGCCGTCGGCGGGTCGGGCAGGCCGAGCAGCCGCCCCACCTCGCACGCCACCCGCCCCGGATCGAACACCCCTCGCACCACCAGCGCCTCGTCGGCCGCCGCCCCCGCCTCGCGCAGCGCCGCCCGGTAGCCGCGGGCCCGGTCGTGCACCGAGCTCAGCCCGTCGTCGTCGGAGATCAGCGCGATGCGACGGTGCCCGTGGGCGAGCAGGTGCGCGGTCGCCGTCCGGCCGCCGCGCTCGTCGTCGAGCATGACCACGTCGGCCCGGTCGAGCCCGCGCGGCACGCGGTCGACGAAGACCGTGCGCGGTCCGCCGTGCTCGGCCAGCCAGGAGTGGTCGGCCGGCGAGGGCACGACGATCAGCGCGTCCACGCCCCGCGCGTGCATCGACTCGATCAGCATGCGCTCCTTGTCCGGACGCTCCTCGTACGAACCGAACACCACCAGCGCCTCGTGCTCGGCCGCCGCCGCCTCCACCGCGGCGGCGAGACGGGCGTAGAACTCGTTGGAGATGTTCTCCATCACCAGGCCGAGCGTGAGCATGCTCGCGCCGCGGGCCAGCCGGGCGGCGGCCTCGTTGCGGCGGAAGCCGAGCGCGCTGATCGAGTCGTGCACCCGCTGCTGCAGCGAGGCCCGGACGTGCGGCTCCTGGTTGACCACGCGGGACACCGTCTTCAGGCTGACGCCCGCGTGCCTGGCGACGTCCGCCATGGTGGGCTTACGCGTTGTCATAGTCTGCCCCCATGGAGGATGAGTGGATCTGCGGCCGGATGGGCGAGGACGAGCCGTGGACGCTGGGCGCGGTGAACCCGCCGGTGTTCGAGAACTCGTTGTTCACCTTCGGGACGGCGGCCGAGCTGGGCGCCGCGATCCGGGACGAGGACGAGCGGTACGTCTACGGCCGCGGCACCAACCCGACCGTCGACGTGGCGCAGCGCAAGCTGGCCGCGCTGGAGCGCGGTGAGCGGGCCAAGTGCTTCGGCTCGGGGATGGGCGCCATCTCGGCGACGATCTCCTCGCTCGTCTCCGCCGGTGACCACGTGCTGGTGCTCGGCGCGGTGTACGGGCCGACCACGCAGTTCCTGCGCTACCTGGAGAAGTACGGCGTCACGCATACGCACGTCGACGACCTCGCGGGATGTGACAGCGCTATCAGGGCGAGTACCCGCCTACTCTACTTCGAGTCGCCCTCCTACATGGCGTACGCGATCGTGGACATCGCCGAGGTCGCGGCCTGGGCGCGCGGGCGCGGGCTCGTCACGGTCATGGACAACACCTGGTCCACGCCGCTGTTCCAGAAACCGCTGACGCTGGGCGTGGACCTGGTCGTGCACTCGCTGTCGAAGTACGTCGGCGGGCACAGCGACCTGGTCGGCGGCGTGGTGGTCGGGCCGGCCCGGCTGATCCGGCCGCTGGCGCTGACGGAGTACCAGCTCTACGGCGCGGCCATGTCGCCGCACGACGCGGCCAAGGTGATCAAGGGGCTGCGTACGCTGCCCGTGCGCATGGCCGCCCACCAGGAGCGGGGGCTCGCGGTGGCGGCGTTCCTGGAGGGGCATCCCGCCGTACGGGCGGTGAACCATCCGGGGTTGCCCTCGCATCCGGGCCATGCAATCGCGTTGCGGCAGATGTCCGGCTTCTCCAGCCTGTTCAGCATCGAACTCGCCACGGACGATCGCCAACAGGCCGCACTTTTCCTCGATAAATTGCGACATTTCAGGATCGGGGTGTCCTGGGGTGGCTTCGAGAGCCTGGTCAACGCCCCCGCCCTGACCGTCGAGGAGAGCGTACGGGCCACCATGGGCATCCCCGTCGGCCTGGCCCGCCTGTCGGTCGGCCTGGAGCCCGCCGCGACCCTCGTCGAGGACCTGGATCAGGCGCTGAGCGCACTGCCGGGCCCGCCGCGTCCGATATCGGGGTGAACGGAATACCCGACCGCTCATCGCGCTGAACAGACCTTTCACCGCAGGCCATCCCCAACTGATCGCGGTACGCGAGCGGCTCGCCGAACAGCACCCCCACGCCTCTCCACGACGGGTAGGTTGCGCTCTTACGTTGAGCGTGATCCGCATCACAGTGGAGGTCTCGTGACGACCAGAGAACATGACGCGTCCGTCTATGAACAGGTGCAGGAGAGCAGTGAGTTCCAGGAGTTGAAGCGGCGTTTCCGCCGCTGGACCTTCCCCATGACGGTGGCCTTCCTGGTGTGGTACCTGCTGTACGTGGTGCTGTCCGGCTGGGCCCGCGGCTTCATGGGCATCAAGTTGTTCGGCGACATCAACGTCGGGCTGATCTTCGGGTTGCTGCAGTTCGTCTCGACGTTCCTCATCGCGTGGGCGTACGCGCGGCACGCCGAGAAGAAGCTCGACCCGATCGCCGACAAGCTCCGTCACGAGGTCGAGGAGAAGACGCAGTGAGTTCCACGACGCTGGGGATGATCCTCTTCCTCACCTTCGTCGCCGGCACCCTGGCCATCACTTTCTGGGCCAGCCGCCAGACCAAGACGGCCGCCGACTACTACGCGGGCGGCCGGTCCTTCAGCGGCGTCCAGAACGGCCTGGCGATCGGCGGCGACTACATGTCGGCCGCCTCCTTCCTCGGCATCGCCGGCATCATCGCCGTCTCCGGCTACGACGGGTTCCTGTACTCCATCGGGTTCCTGGTCGCCTGGCTGGTGGCGTTGCTGCTGGTGGCCGAGCTGATGCGGAACTCCGGCAAGTTCACCATGGCCGACGTGCTGGCGTTCCGGATGAGCCCGCGCCCGGTGCGCACGGCGGCGGGCGTGTCCACGATCGTGGTCAGCATCTTCTACCTGCTGGCCCAGATGGTCGGCGCGGGCGCGCTGGTCGGCCTGCTGCTCGGCATCACCAGCGAGGCCGGCAAGGTCTGGACGATCATCGGCGTCGGCGCGCTGATGATCGTCTACGTGGTGTTCGGCGGCATGAAGGGCACCACCTGGGTCCAGATCGTCAAGGCCGTGCTGCTGATGACCGGCGCGGCGCTGGTGACGCTGCTGGTGCTGGGCAAGTTCGGCTTCAACCTCTCGTCCCTGCTCGGCCAGGCCGCCGCCACCAGCGGCCCGAAGGCCAACCCCGGCAACTTCCTCATCCCGGGCCTGAAGTACGGCACCGACGCCCAGGGGCTCGCGGGCAAGATCGACCTGATCAGCCTCGGCCTGGCGCTGGTGCTCGGCACGGCGGGCCTGCCGCACATCCTCATCCGCTTCTACACCGTCCCCACCGCCAAGGACGCCCGCAAGTCGGTCCTGTGGGGCATCGGCATCATCGGCGTGTTCTACCTGCTGACCCTGGTGCTCGGCTTCGGCGCGGCGGCCATCGTCGGCAAGACCGACATCCTCAAGGCCGACAAGGCGGCCAACACCGCCGCCCCGCTGCTCGCCGAGCGCATCGGCGCGCAGATCTTCGGCGAGGTCGGCGGCACGATCCTGCTCGCGCTCATCGGCGCCGTGGCCTTCGCCACGATCCTGGCCGTCGTCGCGGGCCTGACCCTGGCCTCCTCCTCCAGCTTCGCCCACGACCTGTACGCGCACGTCTTCAAGCGCGGCGGCGCCAGCGAACGGCAGGAGGTCGTGGTGGCCCGCGTCTCGGCGCTGGTCATCGGCGCCATCGCGATCGGCCTCGGCATCCTCGCCCAGGGCCAGAACGTGGCGTTCCTGGTCGCCCTGGCCTTCGCCATCGCGGCCTCGGGCAACCTGCCGGCGATCCTCTACAGCCTGTTCTGGAAGAGGTTCAACACGGCGGGCGCGGTCGCGGCCATCTACGGCGGCCTCGGCTCGGCGCTGATCCTGGTGATCTTCTCGCCGGTGGTCTCGGCCCCGCCGCCGCCCGCGGGCGGCGCGGTGACCGCGCTGATCCACGGCGTGGACTTCCACTGGTTCCCGCTGAGCAACCCGGGCATCGTCTCGATCCCGCTCGGCTTCCTGTTCGGCTGGCTGGGCACGATCCTCAGCAAGGAGTACAACGCCGCCAAGTACGCCGAGATCGAGGTGCGCTCGCTGACCGGCGTGGGCGCCGAGAAGGCCACCGAGCACTGACCCCCGCTCTCCCGGACGGACGGGGCCCGGCCTGCCACAGGCCGGGCCCCGTTTACGCGTGCCCGGCGGGGGAAGCGGTCCCGGGCTCTGCCGTCACCTCTGACCGGCGGAGAGAACCCAGTGACGCGAGCGGTCGGCACGATTTCGGCGACACCGGTACGTTCTCCGACAGACGAACACACTGCCCCGCGCCGCCTTGAGAGTGTGGAGGGCGAAACCCCATGAGATCCCCCATCGTCCGCTGGCCGGCGCTCACCCTCTCCCTGGCTCTGGCCCTCGCCGGGTGCGCCAAGGGGACCGGCGGGGGGCCGCCGGCCGCCCAGCAGGCGAGCCGGTACGACCCGGCCGCCACGTTCACGGGCACCCTGACGGTCATGGGGTTCGGCGGCGACGACGAGATCGGCGCCACCCGCCTGGCCAAGGCCAAGGCCGCGCTCGGCGGGGCGGACGTCAAGCTCGTCGAGGGCGACCTCGACATCCAGCAGTTCCTGTCCTCGGTGGCGGCCGGCGACCCGCCCGACCTCGTCTACGCCAACCGCGACCAGATCGGCACCTTCGCCTCCCGCGGCGCGATCGTCCCGCTCACCGCCTGCGTCAAGGGCGAGGGGATCGACACCTCGATGTACGACGAGAACGCCCTGGCGCAGGTGACGTTCGGCGGCGAGGTCTGGGCCGTCCCCGAGTTCAACCAGGTCCAGATCGTCATGGCCGACGCCGGCCTGCTCAGGCAGGCCGGGCTGACCGTCGCCGACGTCAACGGCTCCGACTGGGCGAAGATCACCGAGGCGGCGAAGAAGCTGGTCAAGGCGCCGGGCGGCAAACTCCGGGTGATCGGCTTCGACAGCAAGCTGCCCGAGTTCCTGCCCCTGTGGGCCAAGGCCAACGGCGCCGACCTGCTGTCACCCGACGGCCGCACCGCGCGGCTCAACAGCCCGCAGGTGGTCGAGGCGCTGGAGTTCGCCGTCGGGATCTACGCCGCCCAGGGCGGCTTCGCCAAGGTCAAGGCGGTGCGCGACGCGGCCGACTTCTTCGGCAAGGGCAACCAGTTCGCCGAGCACGAGCTCGGGGCGATGCCCATGGAGCAGTGGTACGTCAACGTGCTCAACGACGTCTCGCCCGAGGCGCCGCTGGCCTTCGACGCCTTCCGCACCCCGCGCGGCGAGCCGCTGGCCTACTCGTCCGGCTCCGCCTGGGCCATCCCCAAGGGGGCCGGGAACGCCGCGGCCGCCTGCCGCTTCGCCAAGACGATGACCCTCGTGGACACCTGGACGGCCGCCGCCCAGGCCCGGCTGGACAAGCGCAAGGGCGAGGGCAAGCCGTTCACCGGCGTGCTGACCGGCAACGTGCGGGCCGACAAGGAGATCCGGAAGATGGTCACCTCGGGCGGCGAACCGTGGGACTCGGGCGTCAAGGCGTTCTACGAGGCCAACGAGCACACCTTCAGCCTTCCGGCGAACCCGGCCGACAAGGAGTTCAAGGACGCCTGGCAGGGCGCGGTGAACCGGGTGCTCAACGGCCAGGACCAGCCCCGGCAGGCGCTCGACAGGGCCCAGCGGGACGCCCAGGCCGCGCTCGACAAGGCGTGGGCCTGGTGGACGAAGCGCACCGGCTGACATGGCCCGCACCCGCTTCCGCACCGCGCGCTTCGTCGAGACCCGGGCGGCGCTGCTGTTCATCAGCCCCTGGCTGGCCGGTTTCCTGATCTTCACCGCCTGGCCGATCGTCAACAGCGCCTACCTGTCGCTGACCGACTACGACGTCATCAACGACCCGGACTTCGTCGGCCTCGACAACTACCGGCAGCTCTTCGCCGACCCGAAGGTCGGCCTCGCGCTGTGGAACACCTTCGTCTACACCGCGCTGTCCGTGCCCGCCCACATCGTCGTCTCGCTCGGGCTCGCCCTGCTGCTCAACACGGCGGCGCGGGCCACCGGCCTCTTCCGCACCGCCTACTTCCTGCCCAAGATGACGCCGCCGGTGGCGGTCGGCATCCTGCTGCTGATGCTGTTCAACGGCCAGAACGGGCTGATCAACGGTGTGCTCGGCCTGTTCGGGATCGACGGCCCCGCCTGGACCACCGATCCCGACTGGGTCAAGCCGGGCCTGGTGCTGATGCACCTGTGGACCGTCGGCTCGTCGATGATCATCCTGCTCGCCGCCCTGCGCGGCGTCCCGCAGGAGTTGCACGACTCCGCACGGGTGGACGGCGCCGGCTGGTGGCGCCGCACGCTGCGCATCACCGTGCCGCTGATCAGCCCGACGCTGTTCTTCCTGTTCGTCGTGAACACCATCAACGCCCTGCAGTCCTTCACCGAGGCGTACACGGCCTTCTTCGGCTCGGGCAACACGACCTACAGCAACGACGCCGCCCTGTTCTACGTGATCTACCTGTTCCAGCAGGCCTTCGAGTTCCTGCACATGGGGTACGCCTCGGCGCTGGCCTGGCTGCTGTTCATCGTGATCATGCTGATCACCGCCGTGCAGATCCTGGTGACCAGACGGTACGTCCACTACGAAGGGGGACAGCCGTGAGACGCCTGCGGCGCGTCGCCGCGTTCACGGCGCTGACCGCGTTCGCCGGCCTGTTCATCTACCCGTTCGTGTGGCTGCTGAGCGCCTCGTTCAAGCCGCGCGGCGAGGTGTTCGACAACCGGCTGCTGCCCGAGACGTTCACCTTCGACAACTACATCAAGGTCTGGCAGGAGGCGCCGCTCGCGCTCTGGATGGCCAACACGCTCCTGGTCACCGTGCTCGCGGCGGTCGCGGTCACGCTCAGCAGCGCCATGGTGGCCTGGGGGTTCGCCTACTTCCGCTTCCCCGGCAGGGGGCCGCTGTTCGGGCTCGTGCTGGCCACGATGATGCTGCCCGGAGCGGTCACCATGATCCCGGTGTTCCTGATCTGGAACTCCCTGGGCATGGTGGGCAGCCTCACGCCCCTGTGGGCCCAGAACCTGTTCGGCAGCGCCTTCTACATCTTCCTGCTGCGGCAGTTCTTCCTCACGCTGCCGCGCGAGCCGTTCGAGGCGGCCAGGATCGACGGGGCGGACAACTGGAAGATCTTCTCCAGGATCGCGCTGCCGCTGTGCCGGCCCGCCGTCGTGGTGACGCTGCTGTTCGAGTTCCAGACGGCCTGGACGGACCTGATGCGGCCGCTGATCTACCTGCGCGACTCCGGCACCTTCACCGTCCCGCGCGGCCTGAAGGCCCTGCTCGACCAGTACGGGTTCGGCGGCGAGTGGCACTGGGAGATCGTCATGGCCGCCGGCGTGCTCACCACGATCCCGATGATCGTGCTGTTCTTCCTCGGCCAGAAGCACTTCGTCAGGGGCATCGCCACCTCCGGCGGCAGATGAGGGGGTCCGGGGGGGGGGGGGGGGGGGGGGGGGGGGGGGGGGGGGGGGGGGGCGGCGCGGGGCGGGGGGGGGGGGGGGGGGGGGGGGGCCCCGGCCCCCCCCCCCGCCCCCCCCCCCCGCCCCCGCGGGGGGGCGCGCGCCCCGCCCCGCCCCCCCCCCCCCCGGGGCGCCCCCCCCCCGCGGGGGGGGGGGGGGGGGGGGGGGGGGGGGGGGGCGGCCCGCCCCCCCCCCCCCCCCCCCCCCCCCCCCGGGGCGGGTCAGCTGCCGACCGGCTCCGCGCGCAGCCGGGCCGAGTGCTTGACCAGGGTGATCAGCACCTCCCGGCTGGAGTCCCGCTTCCGCGCGTCGCACATCACGATCGGGATCGACGGGTTGAGCTGCAGCGCCAGCCGCACCTCGTCCAGCTCGAACGTCGGCGACCCCTCGAAGCAGTTCACCGCCACCACGAACGGCGTCCCGCGCCGCTCGAAGTAGTCGACCGAGGGGAAGCAGTCGGCCAGGCGGCGGGTGTCGGCCAGGATGACGGCCCCCAGGGAGCCCTCGGCCAGCTCGTCCCACACGAACCAGAAGCGTTCCTGCCCGGGGGTGCCGAACAGGTACAGGACGTAGTCGGTGCCCAGGGTGATGCGCCCGAAGTCCATGGCCACCGTGGTGGTGCGCTTGGCCTCCACGGAGGTCAGGTCGTCGACGCCCACGCTGCGGTCGGTCAGCACCTCCTCGGTGCGCAACGGCCGGGTCTCGGACACGGCTCCGACCATCGTCGTCTTGCCCGCCCCGAACCCGCCGGCGATCAGGATCTTGATCGCCGTCGGGAGGCGCGGGCGCTCAGAGCGAGCGAAGACCATCGAGCACCGCCCTGTACATCTTCATGTCATGCATGTCCACCTCGGATTGCGGTTCCTGGGCAGAGACGAGTTCGCGGTCGAACAGGTCGCCGAGCAGCACGCGGATCGTGCCGGCCGGCAGGTTGAGGTGCGCGGCTATCTCGGCGACGGATTTGGGTTCGCGGCAGAGCTGGAGAATGCGCAGGTGTTCTGGGTCCAGCCCGGCGTCGGGCCCCGGCGGCGGACCCACCGCCAGCGCCATGGAGATGAGGTCGAACTTGCCGTGCGCGGGCTGGGTCCGCCCGCGCGTGACGACGTAGGGCCGGATGATCTCCGGATCGATCCAGTGTTCGTCCGTGGACTCCTCCGTGGTGCTCACCGGTCGCTCCTGGCGACGGCCTCGGCGTTGCGCGCGCCGGAGGTGAGGTACTGGCCCACCCGCGCCACCAGCATCGCCATCTCGTACGCGACCAGCCCGATGTCGGCGTTCTGGGCGCACAGCACGGCCAGGCAGGCGCGCTCGCCCGCGGTCGTGACGATCAGGAACTGCGACTTCCACTCCACGACCGTCTGCCGCACCGCGCCGGCGGCGATGTGGTCCGCGACGCCCTTGGCCAGGCTCTGCAGGCCGGAGGCGACGGCCGACAGGTGCTCCCCGTCGGTGCGCTGCAGACCGGCGGAGGAGGCCATGAGCAGGCCGTCGGAGGACAGCACGATGGCGTGCTCGGCTTCCTTGATCCGGCCGATCAGGTCGTCGAGCAGCCAGTTGAGGTCGGTGCCCGCGGTGGGCGTCATGTCGGGCCTCCCGTCGGGAGCCGGGCCGCGGCGGTCATGCCTCGCCTCCCGGCTGCTCTTCCATCAGCCTGGCCGCCTCGGTGCGGCCAAGACGGGTGCCTGACTGCAGGGATCCCATCATGGCGCGGATCTCCTCGGGCGAGCGCTCGTCATCGTCCTCCTCGAAGTCGGGCTGCGTCGGCGTGTCGTCCCGCAGCGCTGGCGCCAGGTTGGCCTGGGGGACTCGGAACGGCAGGCCGGACGGCGTGAACTCGGCCACAGGCTGCTGCTCCGGTTCGGCGGGCGGTTCTGGTTCAGGTGAAGGCGAGGGTGCTGGTGCCGGGAAGGGCGTGGCCACCGCGTGGAGCTGGGCGGGGGCGGGGGTGGACATGGGGGCGGGACGCGGCGGGGTCAGGGTGCGGACGTTCTCGGCGGGCCGCGCGACCGTCGCCAGCGTGGTCCCGGTGCTCGTCCGGCGCGGCAGGCTCGGCCGGGTGTCGCCCTCCGGGTGCCGCGGCGCCGGGTCGAGCTCGACGAGCTCCTGCGGCAGCAGCACCACGACCGTGGTCCCCCCGTACGGGGAGGGCTTCAGCACGACCTGGATGTCGTGCCGCCGGGCGAGCTGGCTGACCACGTAGAGCCCCAGCCGGGCGGTGCCGGAGATGCGGAACTCGGGCGGGTCGGCGATGCGCTCGTTGGCCGCGTCGAGGTCCTCGGGCTTCATGCCGAGCCCGCGGTCCTCGATCTCGATGACGTACCCGTTGGCCACGAGCTGGCCGCTGACCTGGACGTTCGTGTACGGCGGCGAGAACGACACGGCGTTCTCGATCAGCTCGGCCAGCAGGTGGATGACGTCACCGACGGCCCGGCCGACGAGCACGACCTCGCCCATCGGCATGAGCGTGACCCTGGTGTAGTCCTCGACCTCGGCCAGCGCGCCGCGCACCACGTCCACCATGGGGACGGCCCGCCGCCACGTACGGGCGGGCGACGAACCGGACAGGACGATCAGGTTCTCGGCGTTGCGCCGCATCCGGATGGCCAGGTGGTCCAGGCGGAAGAGCTCCTTCAGCTCCTCGGGGTCGGTCTCCCGGCGCTCCATCACGTCGAGGACGGTGAGCTGCCGGTGCACCAGGCCCTGGGTGCGGCGGGCGAGGCTGAGCAGGATGTCGCGGATGCTGCGGCGCAGCTCGGCCTGCTCGGCCGCGACGCTGACGGCGGTGCGCTGCATGGTGTTGAACGCCTGGCCCACCTGGCCGATCTCGTCGTCGCCGAACTCCAGCGCGGGCGCCTCCTTGGCGACGTCCACCTCCTCGCCGTGGCCGATGCGCTCGACGATGCCGGGCAGGCGCTCGTCGGACAGCTCGTGCGCGGCGTCGCGCAGCTTCTGCAGCTGGGCGAGCAGCTGCCTGGTGGTGGTGATGGACAGGATGATCGAGGCGACGACGGCGATCAGGCCGAGGCCGCCGGCCAGGAGGAGCCGGATGACGACGCCGATGGCGACGGGGACGATCCGGTCGAACAGCCGGTCACCGCCCGCGACCACCTGCGCGTGCATGCCGGAGAGCGTCGCGTCGGCCGCCACGCGCCAGCTCTCGCCGCTCACCGGAAGCGGGCCCGTCCCCGGTTCGTACCGGACGAGCTGCGCCTCCATGGTCTGCAGCCGGACGACGGGCTCGCTCTTCAGCCAGGCGTCGAAGGTGGCCCGGTCCTCGTCGGGCAGCCGGTTCAGCGCGTCGGTCAGCGTGTAGTGGAAGACGGCCGACATCCTGAGGAACTCGGCGTGGTCGTCGGCGGTGAACCCGCGCCTGGCGAACACCCCGGACAGCAGCGAGTCCTCGCGGGCCAGGTACTCCCGGGAGCGGTGCAGGTCCGACAGCGCGCGGCCGTCCGCGGCGATGTCCTTGTCGTCGAAGGCGGCCACGGAGTCGTACATGCGGTACATCGCGTCGATCGTGTCGTTGTACTGCTGCGTCGCCCGGGACGGCTCCGTCTCGCCGGCGTCGATCGCCTTGCGCGCGGCCACGAGCTTGTCCAGCTCGGCGTTGACCGCGGCGATGCGCTCGACGAGCGAGTCCTCGGCGGCGAGGTCGACGACGTCGCCCTGGGCCATGGAGGTGAACTCGGCGCGCAGGGAGTCGGTCCTGGCTCGCTGGTCGCGCATGCCCTTGTCCACGACGCGGGATCCGGTGCCGAGGTGGGCGACGGTCAGCCGGCGCTCGCGCTGGAGCTCCACCAGCAGCGGCTCGCTCGGCTCGACGATCCTGCTGTCGACCGTCGCGGCCCCGAGCAGGTTGACGCCTTCGCGCACCGTGACCCAGGCCGCGAACACCCACAACAGCGTGAGCGACACGATAAGCGCCGTGACTTTGGCCCGGACACTGGCATTACGGAAGCGCATGAAGCCCTCCGGAAGAAAAGACCGCGGGGTCAGCAGGCCATGTCAAGGCGGAGAATGGGGCACTCCAGTAATCCGGCACTCGGATCACCTTAGCAACGCGAGAATACTGCCTCAACACGCTAGAGCACCGTAAAGGGTATTATGTCCTATTTTCGTACCTGGAATTTCCTTCGGTGCTACATATCGTGACATGCTGAGCGGCGATGACCGCTGCCCGCACGATGGCTGTCGGCGAGTAAAGCTCCTTGTCATGCCACAACGGTGGATAGTCGGTTAAATTGGCTGTCCGATTCAGGTACTCATAACCGCGCCGCGCCGCCCCTAGGCACCGTTCGTCCGGCTCGGGGCCGGCCAGCAGGAGGGCCTGCATCCCGTACGCCGTCTCCTCCGGCCGGCCCGCCCACCGGCCCCAGGATCCGTCGGCCCGCTGCGTGGACAGAATCCACTCCCGGCCCTTGCGCACGGCCCCGGCGTACCGGGCGCCGCCGAACTCGCCGAGCGCCAGCATGCAGCTCAACGTGGCGTAGTACGGGGAGGCGTGCCACCTGTCGCTCCAGCTCCCGTCGGGCCGCTGCCGCTCGGCCAGCCACCTCGCCACCCGCTCGATCCGTGGCCGGTACGCCTCCCCGGCCGCCGGCCTGACCCGCGCGTACTGGCCCAGCGCGTCCAGCACGTGGGCGTTGACGCTGACGGACGTGCCGTCCTCCCCCTGCCAGGTGCAGAAGTGCGCGCCGGTGTCGAACGCCGCCAGCGACGCGGGCTCGTACGGGACCCCGAGCAGGGCCAGGGCGTAGAGCGCCACGCTGGTGGTGTCGGCGTCGGCGGGCAGACCGGCCCCGGCGGGGGTGCCCGCGGGCCCGATCGTGGCCCACAGGTCGGCCGTCATCTCCGGCGGCACGTCCACGGGGACGCCCGCCCTGAGCAGCCAGCTCAGCACCCAGGCCCGCTCGAAGACGGTGATCGGCAGCCCCACCGGCACCGGGCCGCCGTACCGTCCGGCGACGGCCCGCAGGTGGTGGCGGGCCGGGCCCGCGGCCTCGGCATCGGGCCGGGCCGACAGCCAGGCGGCGGTGGCCGCGGGCGAGGCGCCGACGGTGCCGATCGGCGCCGGCCGTATCGCCCCCGTCACCCCGACGACCTCCAGCACGTGCTGGACCTTCTGCGGCGGCTCGGCGCCGGACGCCAGCAGCCGCCTGACCTTGGTGAGCCGGGTGGTGTCCATGGTGGGAGGCAGCGGCAGCGGGGAGCCCTCCGGGCGGTGGCGGTTCACCAGCTCGACGAGGGCGGGGACGATCAGGTCGATGGCCGGCGTGTCCGGCGGCTCCGACGCCGCGGCCAGCATGGGACGCAACGCCTCCAGCCCGGCCTCGGCGGCCGGGAGCAGGACGCCGTCGTCGCCGTCGCCGCGCGCGATCGCCGTGAGCAGGGCCTCCGTGGCGCTCAGCGTGGGCACCAGCCCGTAGCCGTCCGGGGCGCCCCAGGCGCCGTCGCCGTGCTGCTCGGCCAGCAGGTATGCCACCCGCTCCCGGTGCCCGGCCAGGCCGGGGGCGAGCGTGACCAGGCGGCCGGTCTCGTAGACCGACGGCGACACCTGGCCCCACGGCTTGGCCATCAGCTCGTTGACCAGGAGACAGGCCTGTTCGGAGAGGTTCACGTCGTCGCCCAGAAGTCGGACAGGCCGTAGAAGCCCGCGCTGTAGTCGATCTGCCATGCCAGGTAGCCGGCCGGGCGCGGATGGTCGCCGCGCAGCGGTTCGATCAGCGCGTGCGCCTCGCGGGCCAGCACGGCCATCCGCTCGGTCACCTCGTCGTGGGTCAGGCCGAGGGCGAACGCGTTGAGGTCGCCGTACGCCCGTTCCCGGTGGTGCGTGGCCAGGTCGTTGAGCAGCCGCAGGTAGCGCTGCACCGCCTCGCCCGCCGGGCGCAGGACCTCCAGGTCACCCGGCGCGCCCACCTGGCCGGTGGCGATCCAGTGCGAGACGGCCACGAAGGAGGCGCCGCAGCTGTCGGCGTTGGCCAGGTACTCCTCGACGGCGGGCGGCTCGTCCGCGCGGCTCCACTCCCATTCGCGGGCCATGGCCGTGAGCATGCGCGCGAGCCGGTCACGCCAGGCCGACGCGAGCTCCGGCGTGGTGCCCAGCTCCGCCCGCAGGTCGGCGGCGAACGCGCCGGCCGGCCCGGCGGGGAACTCCGACAGGCAGTCGCCGACCAGCGCCGCGACCTCCTCGCGCGTGCCGGCCTCGTGGTCGATCAGCCGGTCCACCGCGAACACCAGCAGCGAGGCCCGGTTGACGGCCCGCAGCTCGGCGGCGGTCGCCGACGGCGAGCCGAAGGCGCCGGCGAGGCCCAGGGACAGGTGCAGCCCGGCGTCGAAGGCGCCGGCGGGGAACAGGTCGCCGAAGCGCGCGGCGTGCGCGGCCAGTTCCCGGCCGCCGGCCACGGCCAGCGCGCAGGTGCGGCCGATGTCGAAGGGGTTCACCGTCGCTTCTCCAATGTCATGGTCAATCCGTGCGGCGGGCGCAGCGTGGAGGCCAGGCGCGGCACGATCGGCCGGTCCAGGTGCACGTGGGGGCGGTACCTGCGCAGGATGCCGGCGATGAGCAGCGGCGCCTTCAACGCGAACAGGTGCTGTCCCAGGCACACGTGCGGCCCGGCGGCGAAGGGCCAGTAGGCGTAGCGGTGCCGCCGCGCGTCCCCGCCGGGGGCGAAGCGTCCGGGGTCGAACGCGGCGGGGCGGTCCCAGAACTCCGGCAGCCGGTGCGTCAGGTAGGGGCTGAGGATCACAGTGGAGCCGGCCTCGACGCCGACCCCGCCCACCACGTCGGCCTCGACGGTCCTGCGGGGCAGGAGCCAGCCGGGCGGGTAGACCCGCAGCAGCTCGCTGACGAACATCTTCAGGTACCGCAGGTGCGGCAGGTGGGCGATGCCGACCGGCTCGTCGCCCACCACGCGGTCCACCTCTTCGTACACCTTCGCGGCGATCTCCGGATGCGCCTGGAGCGTCGGCCAGACCCAGGACATCGCGGTGGACGTGGTCTCGGTGGAGGCGCCGTGCATGGCGACGAGGTCGTCCCTGATGCGCCGGTCGCCGTCGTCCGCCCTCGCTCTGACCAGGCGCGAGATCACGTCGTCGCCCTCCTCGTGGCGGGCCCGCGCGATGCAGGGGTAGACGACCTCGTCGATGGTCCTGATCGCTCGCCTGAACGCCCGGTCGCCCGGCAGCGGCACCCGGTGCGGCACGAACGGCAGCACCAGGCGCAGCGCCTTGGCGGTGACGGCGACGTCATAGGCCGGCGCCAGCCGGTCGATGTCCGCCATGGAGATCTTCGCCCCGAAGAACAGCCGCACGATCACCGGGTGCACCAGGGCCCCCATGCCTTCGGTCACGTCGAACGGCCGCCCGGGGACGACGGTCGTCTCGATCAGCTCGTCCATGATCCGGGCCATGTTCTCCGCCATGGCGTTGACGTGCCGGGCGGTGAACAGCGGCTGGAGGATCCGGCGGCTGTCGGCCCAGGTCTCGCCGTCGGACAGGATGCTCTCGCCGAGCAGGGGCGCGAGCGGGTCCCAGAACATGCCCGCGCGCACGTAGTTGGGCTGGCGGACCGTGAGCACGTGCTCGACGTGGTCGGGGTGGGTAACGAGGTAGGGACGGAAGGGCCCCATGTCGAGCCGCACGACCCGGCCGTCGGCCTCGGCGCCGGCCTCTTCCAGCGCGTGCACCGGGACACGGTGGTGTCTGCTGAGCCTGCCGAGGAAAGGGACAGTCCTGGGGGCAGTGGCATTGTCCGCCACGGGCGTGTCTCCTCTGCGCCCGTCTTACATAACGGACATTTAATGACGAAAGTTAAACTCAGGCTGGAGTATCACATGGCCGTACATAGACATTCAAGATCGAAGTCTGACAGGAACCTCTTGTGAACCTCAGCCGCACCGGAACGTCCCTGCCGGACACCGACGTGATCGCGCGCTGCCGCCGCCTGGTGGAGCCCGCCATGCGCGCCGCCGTCTCCCGCCTCCACCCGCGCGGAGCCGACATGGTCTCCTACACCCTGGGCTGGTCGGACGCCGCGGGGCGCCCGTACGAGGGTGCGGGCGGCAAGAGCGTGCGACCGGCCATCGCCCTCCTCAGCGCCGAGGCCGCCGGCGGCACCGCCGAGTCCGCGCTGCCGGGGGCCGTCGCGGTCGAGCTGGTGCACGCCTTCTCCCTCGTGCACGACGACATCATCGACCAGGACGAAAGACGCAGGCACCGGGACGCCCTGTGGAAGGCGTACGGGGTGGGGCCGGCCCTCCTGGCGGGCGACGCGCTGCTGGCCCTGGCCGTGGCCCGGCTCGCCGACCGTCCGGAGGCGATGGGCTACCTGTCGCGAGCCCTCGTCGAGCTGGTCCACGGCCAGACGGCCGACATGGCGTTCGAGAGCCGTCCCTGGCGCGGGCCCGGCGAGGTGAGCATGGCCGAGTACACCGAGATGGCGGCGGGCAAGACCGGCGCGCTGCTGGGGGCGGCCGCCGCGACGGGGGTCGCGCTGGGGGGCCGGCCCGAACTGTCCGAGCGCATGTGGGCCATGGGGGTGGAGCTCGGCGTGGCCTTCCAGATCACCGACGACGTGCTGGGGATCTGGGGGGATCCGCAGGTCACCGGCAAGCCGGTGCACAGTGACCTGCGATCGCGCAAGAAGACCGTCCCGATCCTGGCCGCGCTGGCCTCGGGGGAGCCCGCCGCCGGCCGCCTGGCCGACGCGCTCGCCGGCGAGACCGACGACGCGGCCCTGACCCTGACCGCCTGCCTGATCGAGGAGGCGGGCGGCCGGGACGCCGCCGACCGGCTGGCCGCCCGGCACCTGACCGCGGCGCTGGACGTGCTGGACGAATGCCTGCCGGCCGCCGCCGAGCTCAAGGAGCTCTGCCTCTCCCTGGCCGGCCGCATGCACTGACCTGCCGGCCCGGGGCCGCCCGCCACGCTGGTCCGTGGCGTCAGGGGCGGGAGGCCTCGTCGAGGAGGGCCAGCTCCTCCTCGCTCAGCTCCAGCTCCGCCGCCGCCAGCAGCGGCTTGAGCTGGCGGGGGTCGCGCGCGCTGGCGATCGGCGCGGTGACCGTGGGCTGGGCGGCCAGCCAGGCCAGCGCCACGGAGGCGGGCTCGGCGCCGCGCTCTGCCGCCACCTTCAGCAGCCCTTCGAGCGTCCTGCGCCCGTGCTCGGTGTCCAGGTACTCGGCCGCCTTCCCGGCCCGCGGGCTGTCGACCGTGACGCCCGGCTGGTACTTGCCGGTCAGGAAGCCGCGGGCCAGCCCGAAGTACGGCGTGCTCGACAGGCCGGCCGCGGCCACCACGTCCCGCAGCTCGCCCTCGTAGCCCCGGTCGACCAGGTTGTAGGGCTGCTGGAGCGCGACGTAGGCGGCCAGCCCCTCGTCCCGGGAGATCCGCAGGGCCTCGGCCAGCCGGGCCGGCCCGTAGTTGGACGCGCCGATCTGGCGCACCTTGCCCTCCTTGACCAGGGCGTCGAAGGCGGCCAGCGACTCCACCAGGGGCGTGTCGCGGTCGTCCACGTGCGCCCAGTACAGGTCGATGTAGTCGGTGCGCAGGCGGCGCAGCGAGTCCTCGACGGCCGTCCGGATCGTGGCGGGGGCCAGCCCTTCGAGCCCCTCCAGCATGCCGACCTTGGTGGCCACTACCACCGAGTCCCGGTTCCCGCGGTCGGCCATCCACTCGCCGATGATCAGCTCGGACGTGGACTCGCCGGTCACCCAGTGGGGGTAGACGTCGGCCGTGTCGATGAAGTTGCCGCCGCCCTCGACATAGGCGTCGAGCACCGCGAACGAGGTCTCCTTGTCCGCGGTCCAGCCGAAGACGTTGGTGCCGAGCGATATCGGGAAAACGGACAGGTCCGTCGTGCCTATTGATCTCATGCGGCCATTATCCGTGCCCCCCGCGAACAGGCACGGACGGCGCCCCGGTCACGTCCGTGCCTGGTGGGAGACGTCCGGTCAGTGCTCCACGGAGGCCAGGTCGAGGTCGCGCGGGGTGAGCAGCCAGACCACCAGCGCCCCGGCCAGCATCAGCGCCGCCCCCGCCCCCGACGTCAGCGCCAGCGAGTCGGTGAAGGCCGCCCTGGCCGTCTCCACCAGCCGCGCGGCCTGCGCCCCGGCCTCGGCGGCCACGTCGAGCGCGCCGCCCAGCGACTCGCGCGCCGCCTCCGCGCCGGGGCCCGCGTAGTCCAGCGCGTTGCGATAGACCGCGGCGGCCACGCTGCCCAGCACGGCCACGCCGAGCGCCGCGCCCACCTCGTAGCTGGTCTCCTCGATGGCCGCCGCGCTGCCCGACTTCTCCGGCGGCGAACCGGCCATGATCACCGCGGAGGCGATGGCCAGCGCGCCGTTGCCCGCGCCGATCAGCGCCAGCGCGGCGGCGACCGGCCAGTAGCCCAGCGGCTGCGGCGCCAGGCACACCAGCAGGAACCCCAGCCCCGTCACCGCGAGCCCGCCCGTCAGCACCACCCGGGCGCCGACGCGTTCGGCCAGGACCGGCGCGAGCGGCGAGGCGATCAGCGCGGCCAGCGCGGCCGGCAGCAGCCGCACGCCCGTCTCCAGCGGCGCGTACCCCTGGACGAGCTGCATCCACTGCGCGAGCAGCAGCAGCACGGCGGCCATCGCGATCGACGTGGTCAGCGCCGTCACCACGCCCGCCGAGAACGGCGCGCTGCGGAACAGCCTGATCTCCAGCAGCGGATCGGGCCGGCGCGCGCACCGCACCACGAACCAGCCCAGCGCGACCGCCGCGACGACGGTGGCGGCCAGGGCGGCGGGCGAGGTCAGGCCGTCCTTGCCGAACGTCTTGACCGCGTACAGCAGCGCGGCCATGCCCGCCATCGACAGGACGGTCCCCAGCGCGTCCCACCGGCCCGGCCTGGGGTTGCGCGTCTCGGGCAGCAGGAGCAGCCCGGCGACGACGGCCGCCGCCATGACGGGCACGTTCACCAGGAACGCCGACTGCCAGGAGAAGTGCTCCAGCAGGAACCCGCCCAGGATCGGGCCGAGCGCCGCGCCCATCGCCGCCATCGCCGACCAGACGCCGAGCGCCCTGGCCCGCTCGCCCGGATCGGTGAACAGGTTCCGGATCATCGACAACGTGGACGGCATGATCATCGCGCCGCCCACGCCGAGCAGCGCCCGTACGGCGATCACCTCGGCGGCCGAGTCGGCCAGCAGCACCGCCGTCGAGGCCACCCCGAACACCGCGAACCCGGCCAGCAGCATGCGCTTGCGCCCCCACCGGTCGCCGAGCGCGCTGGCCGTGACCAGCAGCCCGGACAGCACCAGCGAGTAGGCGTCCACCATCCACAGCAGCTCGACCGAGGTCGGCCGCAGGTCCTCGGTGATCGCGGGCAGGGCGACGTTGAGCACGGTCATGTCCATGACCACGAGCAGCACGCTGGCCGACAGCACGGCCAGGCCCGCCCACCGGCGGCGCGCCGAGATGCCGGTGACCGTCATCACGACCACCCCCCGGCGCCCGCGCCGGTCAGGAACGTCTCCCGCAGCAGCCTGGCGACGTCCCGGCGGGCGACGTCGCCGCGGCGCAGGCTCTCCCGGACGGCCACGAGCAGGCCGTAGACCGTGTTGCTGATCCAGCGGGCGGGCAGGTCGGCGCGCAGCAGGCCGGCCCGCTGGGCGGCGGCGAAGAGCGCGATCTCGCGCTCCTCCAGCTCGTCCGCGCGGCGCAGCAGCTCCGGGTGCACGGCCATCGCGTAGTCGGTGAGGCCGAAGCCGTACTCGTCGGCCATCTCGATCCACCCCTCCAGCAGGATCTCCAGGGCCCGGCGGAGCTCGCCGGGGTCGTCGGAGGCGGCGGCGGCCACCACGTCCGCGCGCGCCTGGAGGTCGTGCCACCGGTCGTGCGCGCGGTGACCGAGCGCCGTCATCAGCTCCTCGCGGCTGCTGAACTGCCGGTGGAGCGTGGCCCTGCTGATCCCCACCGCCTCGGCGAGCTGGGCCATCGAGGCGGCCGGATGCTCGTTGAGGTGCTGGATCGCCGCGGTCATGATCTGCTCCCGGCTCACCACCATGAGACAACTCCGTCAAATATGAGACATTTACGTCTCAAGTCTACATCCCGGCGGAAGGGCAGCAGGCTCTCGCCCCGGCGGGATGGCGATGAAGTCGCAGGTGGCGCTAGGGTGCGAGCTGTGTCGATCGGTGACGCGCGCACGCGCATCCTGGACGCGGCCGAGGAACTGTTCGCGGGCAGCGGCTACGAGGCCACGCCGACCGCGGTGATCGCCCGGCTCGCGAGAGTCCCCAAGGGCCTGATCTTCCACTACTTCCCGCGGAAGATCGACGTGCTCGTCGCGCTCGTCGACGAGCGCACCCTGGTCGAGGAGGGCCGCGAGGTCGACGCCGTGCCCGGCGACCCGGCCGGCACGCTGGCCCGGCTGGCGCGTGGGCTGCCGCTGCGGGCCTCACCGGCGATGCGGCGCATCCTGTTCCGCGAGGCCGACACGCACGGCTCGGTCAAGGAGCGGCTCGGCAGGCTCAACGGCGAGCTGATCAGCAGGGCCAGGTTCGCCCTGGAGCTGGCGCTGCCCGGCACCCGCGGCGACGCGGCCCGCCTGGAGGTGGCCGCGGCGACGTTCGCCGCCGTGCTGCTCTACCAGGAGAACCTCTGCCAGCTAACCGGTCACCAGATCGACCCCGACGCCGTCGCCGAACTCATCGCCCACGCCCTCGGCTAGCAGCTCGTCGAGGGCGTCGCGCAGGTGGGCGAGCAGGCCCCACACGTCGTCCACGCGCTCGGGGCAGGCCACGATGCCGAAGTCGAGCATGCCGTCGTAGGAGAAGCAGGTGATGTTCACGCCGCCGGACAGGTCGGTCAGCACCGACAGCGGATAGTAGGCCAGCACCCGGCCGCCGCACATGTAGAGCGGGAACTGCGGGCCAGGCACGTTGCTGATGATCAGGTTGATCGGCGGGAACGCCGTCCCGGCCAGCCGGAAGATCGCCGGGGTGGCCAGGCTGGTGACCGGCGCGGGCAGCAGCGAGCACAGCTCGCCGAGCCAGCTCGCCGGCGCCAGGGCGAAGCGCCGCTTGGCCCTGCTCATGGTCTCGCCGACCGCCCGCAGCCGTTCCCCGGCGTCGGGGACGTTCGTCGGCATCGGCGCCACCATGGCCGAGATCTGGTTCCCGACCACGTCCGTGGCCCCGCCCGTACGCACCGACACCGGCACGGCCACCACCAGCGGCTCGGCGGGCAGCGCGTCCCGTTCGTCCAGCCATGACCGCAGCGCCGAGGTGCACAGTGCCATCACCACGTCGTTGACGCTGATGCCGTTGGCCTTGGCGACCTTCTTGACCTCCTTCAGCGGCACCGACCCGAACGACAGCTCGCGCCGCGCGCTGATCGGCCCGTTGAACGGCGTGCGCGGCGCGGTCAGCCCCGGCAGCTCGGGGCGCTGCTTCTGGTCGCCGGTCACCAGCCGGGCGGCCCTGGCGATCGCCTGCGCGCCGGGCAGCGCGCCGGCCAGCGGGATCGCGTCGAGGTCGCCCGCGGCCCTGACCACCGAGCGGGCGGCGCGCACCGGATGGGTGAGCGAGCGCACAGCGGCCCCGGCCAGCATCTCCATCAGGCCCGGCGGGTCCTGCCGCGGCGGCGCCGGGCGCGGCCCGCGGTCCCGGACGCCCTCCGGCGTCAGGTCGAGCAGGGTCGCCAGGGTCTCCGCGCCCGACACGCCGTCGATGGCCGCGTGGTGCACCTTCGTGTAGACCGCGACCCGGCCGCCCGCCAGCCCCTTGATCAGGTGCATCTCCCACAGCGGACGCGACCGGTCGAGCCGGCGCTCGTGGATCGCGGCCACCGCCCCGGCCAGCGCGGCGTCGTCGCCGGGCGCCGGCAGCGTCGTCTCGAACAGGTGGTTGGCCAGGTCGAAGTCCGGGTCGGCGCACCAGTAGGGACGGTCGAGCCCGAACGGCACCTCGACCAGGCGCAGGCTGAGCGCGGGGGAGAGGTGGACGCGGTCCAGCAGCAGCTCGGCCAGCGCGTCCCGGTCCACCGCGCCGCCGGCCGGGTCGAGGACCGCCAGCCCGGCGACGTGCGCCGCGGTGGTCTCGGACTCGACATGGAGGAACTGGGCGTCCAACGGGGTCAGCTGGCGCATCTGCTCTCCCTTCTTCGTTGCGTTCTTCGACGAAAGCTTCGATGACTGCTTCGTCTTGTGCGAAAGCCTCGCACGGTGTCATTTCCGTAACGTTTCCGCGAGAGTCTTTCAGATGAAATGCACACCTCCGAACCACCTTCTGATGAACGGCCAGCTCAGCCGTGTTCGTGACACTTACCTATCCGTTGACCACCTGCACCGGATGCCGCACGACCGCGTCGAAGGAGTAGCCGAAGGGGTGCTTGGGCGTGCGCAGCGGCTGGGTGGCGCCCGTCTCGTCGGTGGCCCTGGCCATCAGCACGGCGGGCCCGGTGTGCTTCGGCGCCCACTGGACGTGCCACGGCAACCACGCCCCGACCAGGTGCGGGCCGTGGTGCTCGGCCGGGTGCCAGGACTGCCCGCCGTCGAAGCTGACCTCGACCGCGACGATCCGCCCGCGCCCCGACCACGACCGGCCGCGCAGCACGTGCGGCCCCGGACGGCCGCGCCAGGCGTGCGGGCCGCGGAGCGGCAGCCGGGCGTCCCAGGGCAGCTCGAAGGCGCTCTTCACGGGCTGCGCCGCGACGTCCCGGTAGAAGACGGTGTTCCACGGCGTGAACAGCTTGGCGGTCGACACCTCGATGTCCCCCAGCCACTTGATGGAGGCGATCCCCACCCACCCCGGCACCACCAGCCGGGCCGGGAACCCGTGGTCAGGCGGCAGCGGCCGGCCGTTCATCTCGTACGCCACGAGCACGTCGCGCACCGCCTTGGCGACGGGCAGCGGGCGGCGGACGTGGCCGTGGTCCTCGAAGGGCGCGTCGAGGCCGGTGGGCAGCACGTCCACGGCCTCGGGACGCAGGCCCGCCTCGGCGAGCAGGTGGCGCAGCGGCACGCCGCGCCACCGCGCCACGCCGACGGCCCCCAGGCCCCACTGGGTGCCGGGCGCGGGGTCGCCCTGCTGGGTGCCGTAGAACGCGCGGCCGTTGCCGGCGCACTCGATGGCCACGTCGTGGGTGCGCGAGGGCATCGACAGCAGCTCGTCGTAGGTGAAGGCGCGCGGCCCGCGCAGCCCGGCGCCGTGCAGGTGGAGCTGCCAGCCGGCGGCGTCGATCAGCGGGGTGGAGGTGTGGTTCCTGACGAAGAAGCGGTCGTTCGGCGTGTGGTAGCCGACCCCGGACATCGCCTCCCACCGCATCTCCGCGTTCCCGTCGTGGACCCGGAACAGGTGGTCGGGCAGCGGTTTGACGATCGTCGCCGCGACTTGCTTCATGGGAGCCACCTCTCGCAAGACGTATTTCCTACCTGGAAACCATTTAATCTCCTCGCGCTGTCTCCGCGTGCGCGTGCTTGCCGAATGCTGTCCCGATCCTGGGACCGTTCCAGCCGTACGAAGACCTACCCAGCGGCACGGGTGCGGCAACCGTGCCTTTCGGGGTGGTTCGTCAGCGCGTCCGGACGAGTGCGGAGAAGGGCTCGCCGGCGTTCAACCTGGCCACCAGGGCGAGCAGGCCGGCACGGCCGCCGTTCCCGTCCAGCCAGCGGCTCACCTGGCAGGCCGATTTGGCGTACGTGGCGGGGTCGGCGCTCGCCGTGCGCAGCCACTCCTCCAACGTCACCGGCAACGGCCCGGACGGCGCCACCAGACAACGGTCCTGCACTGAGCCGGGGGCCGGAGGGCGGTCCTGCGTGGACTCGGGGGTCGGGTGGCGGTCCTGTTGTGTGGGCTCGGGGGTCGGGTGGCGGTCAGGCGTGGACGCCGGGGCCGGGTGGTGGTTGGGCGCGGGCTCGGGGGCCAGGTAGCGCGGGTCGCCGGAGACCACCACCGCGAGCCCCTCGTCGAACCACTGCGGCACCTCGGCGGAGGAGGCCAGCCTGGCGTGCAGCTCGACGTGGGACATCTCATGGGAGGCGATCACCGGGTCGAGGCCGCGCGGCGAGAGCATGACCGACCGGTTGAGCACCGCGACGCCGCGCTCCTGGCCGCCGCCGATGCGCCGGTAGCACGCCTCGGTGAGGCAGACCAGCAGGCCGGGGGAGCTCAGGCGGCCGCCGTAGAAAGCGGTGACCCGGCGGGCGGCCTGGTCGGCCACCTCGCGAACGCGCTCACGCTGGGCGGGGGTCAGGCCGTCCTCGACGTACACTCCCGGGCTCAGCTCGGTCAGGCCGTAGCAGCCGGGGCAGGTGGTGGCGGCCAGCGAAGGGTAGGCCAGCGCCACCCCGCCGACGGCGGCGATCACCAGCCCGGCCAGCGCGACCACGACGACCTTCCACACGCGCCGCGCCCGACGCCCCGTCGTTGAGCGCGAAGCGGGCGCCCCGACGGGACCCACCGGCGACGCGGCCTCGGTGGGACCGACCGGCGACCCGGCGGTGGTGGGATCGGCAGGCGACGTGGCGCCGGTGGGGCCGACCGGCGCCCCGGCGGCGGTGAGAGTGGCAGGCGACCCGGCGGTGGTGGGATCGACGGACGCCCCGGCAGCGTTAGGGCCGACCGGCGTCTCGGCGGGAGTGGGATCGGCAGGCAACTTAGTGGCGGGATCGTTGCTGAAACAACCGGCGGTCGCGGTAGGGCCAGCCGGATCGCGCGGTGGCCCGGCGGAGTCGGCGGGCCGAGGCGCAGAGGCCGGGTCCGGGGCTGCGGGGGGCGGGGGCTGGTTGTCCTCCATCGCCGTCCAAGCTAGCGAAGCAACAGAATCCCCGCGCACCCCACCACCACCGAACCCGCCCTGCCACCCGCCGCCACCGGACGGGCCCTGGTCAGCGGCCATCGGACCTGCCCGGCCACGGGACCCGCCGTGGCGTCGGTGGGCATCGGGGCGGGACCTGGTGCCCGCCGCCATCGAATGGGCCCTGGCGCCGGCGGCCATTGGGCGGCCCCTGGCGCTCCCGTCATCGGACCCGCCCTGGCGTCGGCGGGCATCGGACGGGTGCTGACGCCCGCCCTCACAGGACGGGCGCTGGCGCCTGTTCGCCGGGCCGAGTGCTGTGCACGCCATTGGGCAGCCCCTGACACGCAGAGAGGTCTTCCGTGTGTCGTCCGCAGGAGGGGCCGATGGCCACGCCGACGGAGGGCTATGCGTACGCCGCGTGTCAGGAGTCCCGGCGCATGCCGCCCGCAGGGGAAGCTGGGCGGACGCCGCCCGGGGGACGGACGCTGTCCCGGAAGTGGGGCTGTGCGTGTGCCGTTTTCGGGTGACGTCGTGCGTACGTCGCTGGAAGGGCGTGCGTGCGCCGGATGCCGGAGGGGCCGTGCGAGCGCTGCCCATGGGGAGGTGTGCGGGTGTATGTGTCCCGCGTGCCGGACGGGGGCTGCGTGCGTGCCCGCAGGGGCCGTGGCTTCGTCATCCGTCAGAGCCACTGTGTGCGCCGTCCGTAAAGGGGGCTTTGCGTGCTGCTCGCCGGGCGTTGCGCGGGCGGACGCGGCCCATGTCGAGGTGGGTGGCGCCCATGTCGGCATGCGGATCGGCGCGCCCTGCGTCGGGGCGCCGGTCGGGCGCGGCCCGCACCCAGCGCAGGCCGCACCCGAGCCTCGACGGGGGGCATCCGCCGCAGATGGTCGCACCCCTTCTTCAGGAACGGGCATCCACCAGAATTCTGCTCTCAGCATCCGGACTTAACACCATAAATCGGTACATTTGCCGCAACCTTGGAGCACGCTCTCCCCTGGATCGCGGGCCCACACCCACCCCGTGCGGCCCCGCGCCGGGACGGGTGCCGTCCGCACTGGGCGTGCCCAAGGAAGGCCGCCCACACCCCAACGCGACCCACCCCCAACGCGACCCACACCCCAGCGCGGACAGCGCCCGCCCCCGCCGGGGACGGGTGGCGGTCAGCGGCCGAGGAAGGCGAGGAGGCGGGGGAGGGGCCAGGTGTTGATGACGTCGTCGGTCGTCAGCCAGGCGCGCTGCGCGATCCCGACCCCGAACCGCTGGTGGGCCAGGTGGGGGATCGCGTGCGAGTCGCTGTCGATGGAGAACTTCACCCCGTGGTGCTTGGCCAGCCGCACCAGGTCGGACGGCAGGTCGGAGCGGTCGGGATAAGAGTCGATCTCCATCGCGGTGCCCGTACGGGCGGCCGCGCGGAAGACGGTGTCCCAGTCGGCGTCGACCGGCGGGCGCTTGCCGATCTTCCGGGTGGTCGGATGGCCGATGATGTCCACGTACGGGTTCTCGCAGGCGGCGATGAACCGGCGGGTCATCTCCTCCCGGGACATGCCGAAGTGCGAGTGGACCGAGGCCACGCACACGTCGAACTCCCGCAGCACCTCGCCCGGCCAGTCGACCGACCCGTCGGGCGCGATGTTGAGCTCCGACCCGTGCAGGATGCGCATGTGCGGATACTTCTTCTGCAGCTCGGCCACCCGCCCGCGCTGCTCCAGCGCCTTGTCCAGGGTCATGCGCTGCATGGCCAGGTCGGGCGCGTGGTCGGTGACCGCGTAGTAGGAGTAGCCGCGCGCGGCGCCGGCGGCCACCATGTCCTCCAGGGAGGCGATGCCGTCGGTGAGGTCGGTGTGGGTGTGCAGGTCGCCCTTGAGGTCGGCCAGCTCCACCGGCACCGGCAGCTCGCCGCGCAGCGCCGCCTTGACCTCGCCGCCGTCCTCGCGCATGGGCGGCGGCACGAACTGCATGCCGAGCGCCTCGTAGATGTCCTCCTCGGACTCGGCGGCGATCACCCGCTCGCCCTCGAACAGCCCGTACTCGGACAGCTTCCAGCCCTTCTTCACCGCCATCTCTCTGATGGCCACGTTGTGCTCCTTGGAGCCGGTGAAGTACTGCATCGCCGCGCCCCATGACCCGGCCGGGATCAGGCGCAGGTCGACCTGGACGCCGGAGGTGGTGCGGATCGAGGTCTTCTTCTCGCCCGCGGCGATCACGTCGGCGACGTAGGGCTGCGCGCGGAAGTCGGCCATGATCGACTCGGGCGCCACCGCCAGGATGTCGATGTCGCCGATCGTGTCCTTCATCCGCCGCAGCGACCCCGCGTACGCGACCCGCTCGGCCTTGAGCGAGCCGATGACCTGCTCGGCCAGCGCCATGGCGACGCCGATGTGCACCCGGCGGCCCGACTGCTCAAGCTGCTCGATGCCCTTGAGCAGGTTGGCCAGGGTCTTGGGGCCGAGGCCCTTGACGCCGTCGAGCCGGCCGGAGGTGATGGCCTCGCCCAGCGCCACCGTGGAGTCGATGCCGTAGTCCTCGAACAGCATGATGGCTGTTTTGGGGCCGAGCGTGGGCACCCGGGTGAGCCGCCGCACGCCCTCGGGCACGCGGCCCCGCAGGTCGTCGAGCTGCCGGAAGCTGCCGCGCTGGAGGAACTCCTCCATCTTCTTGGCGATGGCCTCCCCGACGCCGGGGACGCCGCGCACGTCGACCTCCGAGATGTCCTCGGGGAACCCGGCGATCGCCTTGGCCGCCTTCTGGTAGCTCCGCACCCGGAAGGCGTCGCCGCCGCTCAGCGCGAACAGCTCCGCGTATTCCTGCAGCGCCGCCGCCGCCTCCTCATTTGCCCGCATGCCCCTACCATAGGATCTCCGACCGACAGGATCTCCGGCCGGCGATCCCGGGGCTCAGAACTTGACCTCCCGCGGCCGGTACGGCTCGGCCAGGAACGCCAGCTCCTTGTCCGACAGCTCCACCCCGACGGCCGCCACGGCGTCGTCCACGTGCCCGTCCTTGGTGGCCCCGACGATCGGCGCGGTGACGCCGGGCTGGTGCAGCAGCCAGGCCAGGGCGATCTGGGCCGGCGGCAGCTCCCGCTCGGCGGCGAGCTGGGCGACCCGGTCGAGGATGCGCCGGTCGTTGTCGGGGTCGTACAGGAAGTCGATGCGCGCGTCGGAGCCGGTCCTGGCGGTCGCCGAGGCCGCCGGGCCGGCCGCGCCCGCCCTGGCCAGCACGCCGCGCGCGAGCGGGCTCCACGGGATCACGCCCACGCCCTGGTCGGCGCAGAGGGGCAGCATCTCGCGCTCCTCCTCGCGGTAGAGCAGGTTGTAGTGGTTCTGCATCGAGACGAACCGCGTCCAGCCGTTGGCCTCGGCGACGTGCTGGGCCTTGGCGAACTGCCAGGCCCACATCGTGGACGCGCCGATGTAGCGGGCCCGGCCCGACCTGACCACCTCGTGCAGCGCCTCCATGGTCTCCTCGATGGGCGTCTCGTCGTCCCACCGGTGGATCTGGTACAGGTCCACGTAATCGGTGCCGAGCCGGGCGAGCGAGGCGTCGACGGCCGCGAGGATGTGCTTGCGCGACAGGCCGCCGTCGTTGGCGCCCCTGCCCATCGGGAAATAGACCTTGGTGGCCAGCACGTAGTCCTCGCGGCGGGGGAAGATCCGGCGCAGCACGGCGCCGGTGACGACCTCGCTTTGGCCGCGGCTGTAGATGTCGGCGGTGTCGAAGAACGTCACGCCCGCGTCGGCGGCCCGCCGGATGATCGGCTCGGCCTGCTCCTCCGGCAACGCCCATTCCTGACGGGCCGGATCGCCGTAGCTCATCATCCCCAAACAGATGCGAGAAACTTTCATACCCGTGGTGCCAAGTCGCATGTAATCCATACCGACACCCTATGACTGATATGAACTGCCTAACCCCTTGTGGGGTGGGAAGTCAGCGTGTCCGGAAGCGGCCTCGGTCTTTACATAAGGTCGCGGTGTCAGGTCGATTAGAGGAACGAGGGAGCGGTGAGCGCACTCGCCACGCGTACTGTCCCGTCACGTCAACCGCACACCGGGGGTGAGGTGGACGCCACACACCGTGGCCCGGCGCCTCGATTACGTTCCAAGGCGCGCGTCCTGGCCTCGCCCGGCTGGGCCGGCGGGCTCGGCCTGGTGGCCGGGGGCGTCGGGCTGGTGATCCCGGTGCAGGCCGGGCTGGCCGGTGCGGGGCTGGTGGTCGAGGGGTCGGTGGCGCTGGCCGTCCTGCTCACGCTGCACGTCAGGTTCGTGCTGGAGGAGCCCGCGCGCCGCGCCGGATCGTGGTGGCTGGTGGCCGTCCAGGCGTGGCTCACGTACGTGCCGCTCGCGGTGCTCGGGCCGGCCTGGACGCCGGTGTGCGGGCTGCTGGCCGGCGCGCTGCTCGTGGTCGCGTCCCGGATCAGGTCGGTCGTGCTGGTGGCGCTGGCGCTGTCGTGCGGGCCGGTGCTGCTGGCCGCGCCGGGCTCCTGGCAGGTGGAGCCGGTGTGGGCGCTGGTCACCCCGCTGATCGGCGTCGTGGAGTTCGCGCTGCTGAGCCTGCTGGCCCGGGTGCGCCGGCTGTCGGGGGCCCGTACCGACGTCATGCGCCAGGCCGTGACGCTGGAGCGCCGCCGCTTCACCCGCGACCTGCACGACCTGGTCGGGCACCGGCTGACCGTCCTGACGCTGAAGGCGCAGCTCATCCAGCGCCTGGTGGCCGAGGGCGACGAGAAGGCCCGGCAGGAGGTGGGCGAGACGCTCGAACTGCTGCGCGACCTGTCGGCCGACGTCAGGGCCGTCGCGCACGGCCGCCTGCGCAGCTCCTCGCTGGCGGCCGAGCTGGGCTCGGCGCGGGCGCTGCTGGAGTCGGCGCGGGTGCGCTGCCAGATCAGGGTCGCCTGCCGTGACCTGCACCCCGACGTGGAGGAGGCGCTCACGCACGCGCTGCGCGAGGGGGTGACGAACGTGCTGCGGCACGCCGAGGCCGGGCAGTGCTGGATCCAGCTCATGGAACGCGACAATGTGGTCCGCCTGTCCATCAGGAACGACGGCGTACGCCCGCCGCGCCGGCCGGGGGACGCCGGTCAGGGCCTGCTCAACCTGGCCGAACGCGTCTCGGCGCTGGGCGGCTGGCTGGAGGCGTCCACCTCGCGCAGCGGGGAATTCTCGTTCAGCGTTTATGCCCCGCGCAGATAATTACCTTTTGTGAAAAACGCATCAAAGCACATTCCATAGCCATATATGGCGCATGTTGCGTGTTACTAGTCCGACCCGGCGCGGGTGCGGCAGGCTCTAACCACACCGCCTCGGAGGGCCGCGCCAAATGGACAAGTACGAGCTCTACTGCCTTGTGGACCAGTGTTTCTACGACACTCCCGACCACAGCACGGCGGCGGACGTCGACTTCGCCCAGCTGCGCCGGCCCGTCCCCGACGGCTGGGCCCACGACCTCAGCGACACCTGGGCGTACTACATGCCCACCGGCGAGGCGCCCCTGCCGACCCAGGGCTGGAAGATCCACGTGTCGGCCCGCGTCGAGGACGCCGAGAAGGTCGTCGACACCGTGTGGGACTACTGCGTGCCCCGCGGGGTCGCCTTCAAGTTCCTGCGCGGCCCGGCGGTGCTGGTCATGGTCAACTCCAAGGCCGCCTCCCGGGCCTCCAGCGGCAAGCTGGTCACCATCTACCCCCGGGACGAGGGGCAGCTCGAACTCGTGCTCAAGGAGCTCGACGAGCTGCTGCGCGGCGTCGAGGGGCCGTACATCCTGAGCGACCTGCGCTACGGCGATGGGCCGATGTTCGTCCGGTACGGCGGGTTCGCCGAGCGGCACTGCCTGTCCCCGTCCGGGGAGCGGGTGCTGGCCGTCGAGGACGGCGACGGCAAGCTGATCCCCGACGTGCGCGGCGCGACCTTCTCGGTGCCGCCCTGGACGACGCTGCCCGAGTTCCTCGAACCCCACCTGGCCGCGCGCAACGCGGTGACCATGGAGGGGCTGCCGTACCGGATCGAGAGCGTGCTGCACTTCTCCAACGGCGGCGGCGTCTACCTGGCCCGCGACACCCGCACCGACGAACGGGTGGTGCTCAAGGAGGCCAGGCCGCACGCCGGCCTCGACGTGGCCGGCCGGGACGCGGTCGCCAGGCTCGAACACGAGCGCGACATGCTGCGCCGCCTGGCCGGCCTGCCCGCCGCCCCCGAGCTGCGCGACTACTTCAGCATCGGCGGCCACCACTTCCTCGTCCAGGAGTTCGTGGACGGCACCCCGCTCCAGCGGCGGCTGGTGCGCCGCTTCCCGCTGACCCGCGCCACCTGCGACGAGCAGGATCTCGCCGACTACACCGCCTGGGCCACCACGACCCTGCACAGCGTCGAGGAGGCCGTCGAGTCGCTGCACGGACGCGGTGTCGTCTTCGGCGACCTGCACCCCGACAACATCCTGCTCACCCAGGACGGCCGGGTCGTGCTCATCGACTACGAGGTCGCCACCCTGGCCGCGGACCGGGCCAGGGCCGCGCTGGCCCATCCCGCCTTCGCCGCCCCGCGCGACCGCCACGGCGTCGAGGTCGACCGGTACGCGCTGGCCTGCCTGCGCTTCGCCCTGTTCGCCCCGCAGTGCACGATCATGCTGCCGATCCACCGGCCGAAGATCGTCCATCTCGCGCGGATCGTCAAGGAGACCTTCCCCGTCCCCGGTGCCTTCATGGACGCCGCCGCCGCGACCATCGCGGGTGACCAGGCCGTGGAGACCCCCGTGCCGATGCCGGGGACGGCCACCTGGGCCGAGCTGCGGGAGGCGATGTGCCGGGCCATCCGGGCCGCCGCGACCCCCGAGCGCGACGACCGCCTCTTCCCCGGCGACGTCGCCCAGTTCAAGCCCGGCGGCGGCCTCAACGTGGCGACCGGCGCGGCCGGCGTGCTGCTCGCCCTGTCGGCCACCGGCCTCGGGCCCTTCCCGGAGTACGAGACCTGGCTGCGCGAGCGCGCCCTGCGCCCCGCCCCCGGCTCCGGCATCGGCCTGTACGACGGCCTGCACGGCATCGCCCACGTCCTCGACCGGCTCGGGCACCGCCAGGACGCGCTCGACGTCGTCGACATCGCCCTGCGCGAGCAGTGGGAACGCATGGAGACGGCCCTGCACTCCGGATTGTCCGGCATCGGCCTGAACCTCCTGCGCCTCGGCCGGACCGAGCCCGCCCTGACCGGGCACGCCATGCGCGCGGTGGACATCTGCGCCGACCGCCTCGGCGGCCCCGAGGACGTGCCCGAGATCAGCGGCGGCGACAACCCCAGAGCCGGCCTCATGTACGGCTCGTCCGGCTCCGCCCTGCTCTTCCTGCACGCCTACGAGCACACCGGCGACCGGGCGCTGCTCGACCTGGCCGAGATCGCGCTCAGGCAGGACCTGCGGCGCTGCCGGGCCTCGGAGGACGGCTCGCTCCAGGTGAACCAGGGCTGGCGGATGCTGCCCTACCTGGACGAGGGCTCCGTGGGCATCGCCATGGTGCTCCGACGCTATCTCGCGCACCGCGACGACGACGAACTCGCCGCCGAGCTGGACCGGCTCAAGCTGGTCGCCCGCTCCGGGTTCTTCGTCCAGCCGGGGCTGTTCACCGGCCGCGCGGGCATCATCGCGGCGCTCGCCGGAGATCCGGTGGCCCGCGAGCTGATCAAGGGGTTGACCTGGCACGCCATCCCGTACGGCGGCGGCCTGGCCTTCCCCGGCGACGGGCTGTTGCGCCTGTCCATGGATTTCGCGACCGGTACGGCCGGCGTGCTGTTCGCCCTCGGGGCGGTGCTGGGAGACCAGCCGGCACGCCTGCCGTTCCTGGAGGCCGCACCAGAGCGGCCTGCGCATGATCAACCGCGGAAGGAGGTGTAGAACATGGTTCTTCTCGACCTGCAGGGTCTGGAGGCTCCCGCGGCCAGCGACGTGGCCAGCGGCGGCAGCTCGCTCACTGCTCTCACGTGTCACTCGGGTCACCCGAGCAACCTCAGTGTCGCTCTCTGCCACTGATAGCTGACAGGGTCCCCGCGCCGTTTCGTGGTGGCGCGGGGACCTCTCGAGTCCGAAGGAGGCCGGCAGGTGGGACCGGGAGACCGCCTGGTGACGGACGCCGTACGGCGCTGCGGCCCGTGGCCCGCCGTGCTGGCGCTCACCGCCGTCGCCGGCGCGGCCGGTGAGCTGGCCGTCCCGTTCCTCGTCGGCCGCACGCTCGACCTGCTCCTCGCCCGCTCGCCGGCGGCCGTCACCGCCCTGGCGCTGTGCGCGGGCGTGGTCGCCGTGGTGGTGCTCTGCGAGAGCCTCGGCGGCTGGGCCAGAGGGGCGAGCAGCGCGTACGCGGCCGCCCGGCTGCGGCTCGGCGTGCTGCGGCACGTGCTCGGCGTCGGCCGGGCCGCCACCCGCCGCTTCCCCGAGGGCGACCTCGTCACCCGGGCCGGGCTGAACGCCGAGGAGGCCGGACGCGCCCCCGAGACGGTCACCGGCGCCCTGGCCCTGCTGGTGCCGACCGTCGGCGCCCTGGTCGCGCTCACCCTCATCGATCCGCTGCTGACCCTCACCCTCGCCGCCGGCATCGTCCTCATCGTGTTCGTCCTGCGCGCCTTCCTGCGCGCCACGACCGTCATCTCCGGCGGCTACCAGGAGGTCCAGGGCGAGATCGCGGCCCGCCTCGTGGACGCCCTCGACGGCGCCCGCACCATCGCCGCCGCCGGGACCGCCGGCCAGGAGGCCCGGCGCGTGCTGGCGCCCCTGCCCCGGCTGCGCGAGCACGGCATGGCCCTGTGGCGCGCGAACGCCTCCGCCGGGGTCCGGTCGGGGCTGATGATCCCGCTGCTGGAGGTCGCCGTGCTGGCCGCCGGGGGGTTCATGCTGGCCGCCGGGCGGCTCACCGTCGGCGACCTGTACGCCGCCGCCCGCTACGCCGCCCTCGGGGCCGCGCTCAGCACCTCGCTCGGTTACGTCGGCGGCCTGGCCAGGGCGCGGGCCGCCGCCGCCCGCGTCGCCGACGTCCTCACCCTGCCCCCGGTCCGCCACGGATCGCGCGCGCTGCCGCCCGGCCCCGGCACGGTCGAGTTCCGCGACGTCGCCGCGGACGGGCTCACCGTGGGCGACCTGACGATCCCCGGCGGCACGGTCACCGCCGTCGTGGGACGGTCGGGCTCCGGCAAGTCCCTGCTGGCCGCGCTCGCCGGCCGCCTGGCCGACCCCGCGCGCGGGGACGTGCTGCTCGACGGCGTCCCGCTGCGGGAGCTGACCCGCGACGGCCTGCGCTCGGCCATCGGCTACGCCTTCGAGCGGCCGGTGCTGGTCGGCGACACCGTCGGCGAGGCGATCGGCGCCGTCCCCGGCTCCCAGGAGGGACGGGAGGCCGCCCTGGCGGCGCGCGCCGACGGGTTCGTCCGCCGGCTGCCCGCCGGTTACGACACGCCGCTGGCCGAGACGCCCATGTCCGGCGGCGAACGGCAGCGGCTCGGCCTGGCCAGGGCGTTCGCCCGCGGGGATCGGCTGCTGGTGCTCGACGACGCCACCTCCAGCCTGGACACCGTCACCGAACGCGAGGTCAGCCGGGCGCTCACCGGCGACCCCCGGGGCCGCACCCGCCTGATCACCGCCCACCGCCTGGCCACCGCCGCCCGCGCCGACCAGGTCGTCTGGCTGGAGGAGGGCCGGGTGCGCGCCGCCGGCCCGCACGAGGTGCTGTGGCGCGACCCCGCCTACCGGGCCGTCTTCCAGGAGGCCCGCCCATGACCCCCGGCTCCGGCGTCCCCGCGGCTCCCGGCGTCCCCACGGTCCCCGACTCCGGCGTCCTCGCGGCTCCCGGCGTCCCCGCGGTCCCCGGCGCGGCGGCCGGGTTCCGGCGGGCGCTCGTCCGCGACCCGCGGCGGCTGGTCGCCATCCTGCTCTGGTCGGTGCTGGAGGCCGCGCCCGCCTTCCTGGTCGGGCACGCCGTCGCCCGCGCCATCGAGGACGGCTTCGCCCGCGCCCGGCCGCTGACCGGGCTGGCCTGGCTGGCGGCGCTCGGCGTGGCGTGGCTGGTCTCGGCCGTCGGCGCCCGCCAGGTGGTGCTGGCCGTGGCCGCCGTGGCCGAGCCGTTCCGCGACGACCTCCTGACGCGGGTGGTGCAGGGAGCGCTGCGCCGCCCGCTCGACGAGCGGCCCGACAGCGCGGCCACCGCGCGGGCCGGGCTCCAGGTCGAGCTGGCCAGGGACGCCTTCGCCGCCGTGGTCACGACGGTCAGGGGGTTCGCGTTCACGCTGGTCAGCGTGGTGCTGGGGCTGCTGACGCTGGCGCCGGGCACGCTCGTGCTGGTGCTGCCGCCGTTCGCGGCCGGGCTGGCGTTCTTCCTGGCCTCGCTGCCCGCGCTGGCCCGGCGGCAGCGCGCGTTCCTGCTGGCCGACGAGGAGCTGGCCCGGTCGATGACCGCGACGGCCGCCGGGCTGCGCGACATCGAGGCGTGCGGCCTGCAGGACCGCGAGGACGCGCGGCTGGCCCGCCAGGTCGGCGCGCAGCGCGACGCCGCCCGCGCCCTGGCCAGGGTGACCGCGGTGCGCACCGCCGCGCTGGCCGTCGGCGGCTGGCTGCCCGTCGTCCTGCTGCTCGCCGGGACGCCCTGGCTGCTCGACGGCGGCGCCCGGCCCGGCGTGATCGTCGGCGCGCTGGCCTACGTCACCCAGTCGCTGGCCCCCGCGCTCGGCGGGCTCGTCCAGGGGCTCGGGGTGAGCGGCGTGCGGCTCGTGGCCACGCTGCGCCGCATCGCCGCCGCCGCGCCGCCGCAGCCGCCGTCCCCGCCCAAGGTCCGTCCGTCCGGCGGCGGCGTCACGCTGCGGTCGGTCACCTTCGCCTACGGCCCGCACTCGGCGCCGGTCCTGGACCGCCTCGACCTCACCGTCCCCGAGGGCGACCACCTGGCCGTCGTCGGCCCGAGCGGCGCGGGCAAGTCGACGCTCGCCGCCCTGCTCAGCGGCATCCTTCGGCCCGGCGAGGGGGAGGTGCTGATCGGCGGCGTGCCCGCCGACCGCGCCGACCCCGCCGCCCGCGTGCTCATCCCCCAGGAGGCGTACGTCTTCCGCGGCACGCTGCGCGACAACCTCGCCTACCTCGCGCCCGGGTCCGGCCGCCTGGACGAGGCCGTGGCCGCCCTGGGCGCCACCGAGCTGGTCGAGAGCCTGGGCGGGTACGACGCCACGCTGGACCCGGCGGCGCTGTCGGCCGGGCAGCGCCAGCTCCTCGCCCTCGTCCGCGCCCACCTGACCCAGGCCCCGCTGATCATCCTGGACGAGGCCACCTGTCACCTCGATCCCGCCGCCGAAGCCCTGGCCGAGAACGCCTTCGCGGCCAGAGGCGGCACGCTCGTCGTGGTCGCGCACCGCCTCACCTCCGCGCTGCGCGCCCGCCGCGTCCTGCTCATGGACGGACCCCGGATCACGATCGGCACGCACGACGAGCTGATCCGGGTCTCGCCCCTGTACGCCGACCTGGCCGGCCACTGGCAACCGGAGCCCGTGTCATGACATTTGCAGACGAATACCCGCCCGCCGAACGTCAACCGGTCACCGACCGCCTCCACGGGCGCGACATCCCCGACCCGTACCGCTGGCTGGAGGACCCCCTCGACCCGCGGACCGGGGAATGGCTGGCCGCGCAGGACCGGCTGTGGCGGGAGGCCGCCGCGCGCCTGCCCGACCGCGAGCGCTTCCTGACTCGGCTCACCGAGCTGAGCGTCACGGGCCTGGTCACCCCGCCCGTGTGGCGCGGCGGCCGGCGCTTCCACCTGCGGCAGACCGGCTGCCAGGAGCACCCGGTCCTGTACTGCGACGACCGGCCCTTCCTGAACCCGGCCGACCGCGACCCCACCGGCCTGACCACCCTGGACGACTGGCAGCCCGACCCGCAGGGCCGCCTGGTCGCCTACCAGCTCTCGCGCAGCGGCGACGAGAAGGCCGACCTGTACGTCGAGGACGTCGACACCGGCAAGCTCGTGGACGGCCCCATCGGCGGCTGCCGCTACTCCCCGGTCGCCTGGCTGCCCGGCGGCGAGGGCTTCTACTACGTGCGCTTCCACGAGGGCGTGCACCTGCACCGGCTCGGCGTCCCCGACGACGTCCCCGTCCTGACCGGCGGGCCGGTCTCCTACGGCGTGCAGCTCAGCGCGGACGGCCGCTGGCTGACGATCTCCGCGGGCGGCACGGCCGGCAACTCTCTCTGGCTGGCGGACCTGGCCGGCGGCGACCCGGCCCGGCCGCAGCTGCGGGTCGTCCAGGAGGGGGCGCACGTCCGCACGGCGGGCGCGGTGGCCTCCGACGGCCGCCTGTACCTGCTCACCGACCGCAACGCCCCCCGGCGCCGGCTGTGCGTGGCCGACCCGGCCGAGCCCGAGGTGTGGCGCGAGCTGGTCCCCGAGGACCCCCGGGCGGTGCTCGGCGCGTTCACCCTGCTGGACGGCGACCGCCTGCTGGTCTCCAGGACCCGCCACGCGGTCGGCGAGATCGCCGTGCACGACGCCAGGACGGGGGAGCGGCTGGGCGAGGTGCCCCTGCCCGGCAGCGGCTCGATCGCCTCGCTCAGCTCCCGCCCCGAGGGCGGCCACGAGGCCTGGTTCACCTACACCGACGCCGTCACCCCCGCCGAGATCTGGCGCTACGACGCCCGCACCGGCGCCGCCACCCTGTGGGCCGCCCCGCCCGGCCGCGTCGCGCTGCCCGACGTGCAGAGCCACCACGTCGAGTACACCTCGGCCGACGGCACCCCCGTGCGCATGGTCGTGGTCGCGCTCTCCTCCGGCTCCGGCCCCCGCCCGGCGATACTCAACGGCTACGGCGGCTTCGGCATCCCCCTCATGCCCGGCTACGCGGCCGACTCGCTGGCCTGGGTGGAGTCGGGCGGCGTGCTGGCCATCGCGAACCTGCGCGGCGGCGGCGAGGAGGGCGAGTCCTGGCACCGCGACGGCATGCTGGAACGCAAGCAGAACGTCTTCGACGACTTCGTCGCCGCGGCCGAGAAACTGATCGCCGACGGCTGGACGACCCCGCAGCAGCTCGGCATCTGGGGCGAGTCGAACGGCGGCCTGCTCGTCGGCGCGGCCCTCACCCAGCGCCCCGACCTGTTCGCCGCCGCCGTCTGCTCGGCCGGGCTGCTGGACATGGCCCGCTACCACCTCAGCGGCCTCGGCCCGTCCTGGACCGGCGAGTACGGCGACCCCGCCGCCCCCGACCACCTGGCCTGGCTGATGGCGTACTCGCCCTACCACCACGTCCGGCCGGGCGCCGGCTACCCGGCGACGCTGTTCACCGTCTCGGCCGCCGACACCCGGGTGGACCCGATGCACGCCCGCAAGATGTGCGCGGCCATGCAGTGGGCCCAGGGGGGCCAGGGGGCTCAGGGAGCCCAGCGGGCCGGTTCCCGTCCCGTCCTGCTGCGTCACGAGCGCGACGTCGGCCACGGTGCCCGCGCCGTCAGCCGGTCCATCGCGCTCGCCGCCGACGTCCTGGCCTTCCTGGCCGCCCACACCCGTCCCTGAGCGGGCGGGCGGTGACAACGGAGGGAGGTCAGATCCAGCCGGACTCGCGGGCGATGCGGATGGCGTCGATGCGGCTGCGCGCGCCGAGCTTGGCCGTCGTCCGGCACAGGTAGTTCCGGACCGTTCCCTCGGCCAGGAACAGCGACGCGGCGATCTCCCCGATGGAGGCGCCGTCGGCCGCCGCGCCGATCACGTCCAGCTCGCGGGGGGTGAGCGGCGGCTCCGGCGGGCGCATGGCCGCGATGGCCAGCTCCGAGTCGATGACCCGCTCGCCGTCGGCGACCCGGCGGATGGCGTCGGCCAGCCGCTCCGGCGGCGCGTCCTTGGCCATGAACCCCCGTACGTGCACCTCCAGCGCCTGCTTCAGCAGCCCGGGGGTGCCGACGCCGGTCAGGATCAGCACGCCGCAGTCGGGCAGCTTGTCGTGCAGCTCGCCGGCGGCGGCGAGCCCGTCCATGCCCGGCAGGGCGATGTCGAGCACCGCCACGTCCGGACGGCACGACTGGGCGGCGGCCAGGATGCGGTCGCCCCGCTCGACTTCGGCGACGACCTCGATGTCCTCCTCATAGGCCAGCAGCGCCACGAGCGCCCCTCGTACCAGGTTCATGTCCTCAGCGAGCAACGTTCGAATCACCATGGGGTCCTTGCGGTCGACCAGGCTTGCAACGTCCTGCGGGCCACTCAATCCTGACGTAAAGCCCGCACTGTGGAAAGTCCTCCTAAGTGACGGTAAAGCCGCCGCCGCACAAGTGGACGCTCATTTTGGGGAATGCTCATGGCCATGAAGCCTCGAGTGAAGCCCCTGCCTCCTGCGGAATGGGACGACTTTCAGCAGGCGAACCCCCAGAACGTGTTCACGACGCTGGGCCGGCACCCCGCGCTCTACGAAGGCTGGCTGCGCTTCGGCGGCGCGCTGCTCAACGGCGCGCTGCCGGCCCGCGACCGCGAGCTGGCCATCCTGCGCACCGCCTTCCACAGCGGCAGCGCCTACGAATGGGCCCACCACGCCCGCATCGCCCGCGAGGTCGGCCTGACCGACGTGGAGATCGAGTCGGTCCGCCAGCTCGACGCCCTCTGGCCGGTCGAGGACCGCCTGGTGTTACAGGTGGCCGACGACCTCCACTACGCGGGCGACCTCACCGACGCCACCTGGGCGGCCCTGTGCGACCGCTACGACGAGGTGTGCAGGATCGAGCTGGTCGTCCTCGTCGCGCACTACGCCATGCTGGCGCTGGTGCTCAGGACGTTCGGCGTGCAACTGGAGGAATGAGCTCTCACCCGCCCGTACGCGCCCCGGCTCTCACGCGCCCGCCCGCGGCAGGATCATCGTCACGCCCGGGACCGAGCCGATCGAGGCCAGCGCCTTGCCCGCGTCGGCCAGGCCGATCGTCCGGGTGACGAGCTGGTCGGGGTGCAGGATCCCGGCCCTGATCAGCTCCAGCATGGGCGGGTAGGCGTGCGCGGCCATGCCGTGGCTGCCGAGCAGCCGCAGCTCGTGGCCGATCACGCGGTCCATCGGCACCGGCGTCGCGCCGCCCGGCAGCAGGCCGACCTGGACGTGCCGCCCCCGCCTGCGCAGGCTCTCGACCGAGGCCGCGCACGTGCGGGGGCTGCCCAGCGCGTCGAGCGAGACGTGCGCGCCGCCCCTGGTCAGCTCCCTGACCTGGGCCGCCGCGTCGCCGGCCGAGCCGTTGACGAAGTGCGTGGCCCCGGCCAGCTCGGCCAGTTCCAGCGCGTCGCCGCTGATGTCCACGGCCACCACCCGCGCCCCGGACGCCGCCGCGATCATCACCGCCGACAGCCCGACCCCGCCGCAGCCGTGCACCGCCACCCACTCGCCCGGACGCACCTCGCCCACCTGGACGACCGCCCGGAAGGCGGTGGCGAAGCGGCAGCCGAGCCCGGCGGCGGTGGCGTAGGCCATCTCCTCGGGGATCGGGACGAGGTTGACGTCGGCGTGGTCGACGGCCACGTACTCGGCGAAGGAGCCCCAGTGGGTGAAGCCCGGCTGGGTCTGCCGCTCGCACACCTGCTGCTCGCCCGTCGCACAGGCCGCGCAGGCGCCGCAGGCGCAGACGAACGGCACGGTGACCCGCGCCCCCGGCAGCCAGCCGCGCACGTCGGGGCCCACGGCCTCGATCACGCCCGCCAGCTCGTGGCCGGGCACGTGGGGGAAGACCTTGATGTCGGGGTCGTGCCCCTGCCAGCCGTGCCAGTCGGAGCGGCACAACCCGGTCGCCTCGACCCGGATCACCGCCCCGCCGGGCGCGGGGGTGGGATCGGGCAGCTCGCGCAGGTCGAGCTCCCCACCGAAGACGTCAAAGGCAACCGCTCGCATCTCATGAGCTTAGAGTGAGTCGCCGCAGGTCGCGCAAGGCCCGGTGGGAGGGCGAGCCGGGTTCGGTGGTGTAGAGCACCAGCCGCAGGTCGTCGCGGTCGGGCACCGCGAGCACCTGGCAGATGGCGCGGCCACGCGCAGGTCGGCGACCGAGGCGCGGGCGAAGCGGCTCTTCTCCTCGTCGGACAGGTGCTCGGCGATGCCGGGCGACCTGAACACCCAGCGGATCACGTTGCGCCCGTCGGGCGGCAGGGAGTCCAGGTCGCCCATGAGCATGTTGGCGAGCGGGCTCCAGGCGCGCAGGTCGTAGCGGGCGTCCAGGACGTAGGCGGGGACGTCCTCCAGGAAGGCCAGCAGGTGCAGGATGCCCGCGGGCACGTCCTCCCTGATCCGGGGCGTCTCCAGCACCTGGCCGGCCAGCCGGAACAGGTGGGCGCGCTCGTCCTGGTCCAGCATGAGCGCCCGGCCGAGCGCGCCGAGCACCTGCCGACGGGTGCGGGCCCCGGCCCTGCTGAGTACGGCTGGCTCGACATCCTGGTCAACAACGCGGGCGTCGCCGGCGGGCTGGACGGGGGCCTCCCGAGCGCCGTCACCGCGCGGGAGCTGCGGGAGGTCTACGAGACGAACGTGTTCGGCGTGGTCACCGTGACCAACGCCATGCTGCCGCTGCTGCGCAGGTCGCCGGCCGGCCGGATCGTGAACATGTCCAGCGAGCTGGGCTCGATCAGCCTGGCCCGCACCCCGGTCAGCCCGTTCTGGGACCTCAACTTCGCCGCCTACGCCCACACCGGCTTCCGCACCGCCGAGCAGGGCGCGGCCATCGCCGTACGGCTGGCCACCCTGGACGCCGACGGCCCGACCGGCGCCTACCTGGAGGACGGCGGGCCGATCGGCTGGTGAGGTGTGGACACTTGCGTACTGGACAGAAGGGGGCGATGGGACGAGATCTGGACAAAGAGCGGTTCTCCGAGGCGGAGTACGCGCGCTTCGGAGAACGCATCCGGCAGCAGCTCGGCACTCTTCGCGAGCTGCTCGAAACCCCTGGCTTCGGCCAGGGGCCGGCCACCATCGGGGCCGAGCTGGAGCTGTTCCTCATTGACGAGCAAGGACGGCCGCTGCCGCGCAACGACGAGGTGCGGGACAAGCTCGGCGACCCGCGCGTCGTGCTCGAACTGGGCCGCTTCAACATCGAGGTCAACCTCACCCCGATGCCGCTGGCCGGCGCGCCCTTCGAGCGCATGGGGGCCGAGATCCAGGAGACGGTGACCAAGGTGGACGCCGCCGTCGAGGACGGCGGCGCCCTGCCGATCGGCATCCTGCCGACGCTGGCCGCCGAGGACTTCACCATCGGCGCGATGAGCGACCAGAACCGCTACCGGGCCATGAGCAGGGGCATCAGGCGGCTGCGGCTGGAGCCGTTCCTCGTCAAGATCGAGGATCTGGAGCTGTCGGTGGAGGACGTGATCCTCGAAAGCGCCAACACCTCCTGGCAGGTGCACATCCGCACGCCGCCCGACCGCTTCGCCCGGCTGTTCAACGCCGCCCAGCTCGCCATCGGGCCGGTGCTGGCCGCGTGCGGCAACTCGCCGTTCTTCCTGGGCAGGCAGTTGTGGGCCGAGACGCGGATCGCGCTGATGGAGGAGGCGGCCGACGACCGCGACGTGGAGCGGCGCGGGCGCAGGGACGGGCGGGTCACGTTCGGCTCGGACTGGGTGCGGGAGGGCGCGCACGAGCTGTTCGAGCGGTACGTCCAGGACTACGAGCCGATCGTGCCCGACCTGTCCGACGACGCCGAGCCGCACGAGGTGCCCGAGCTGCGGCTGCACCAGGGCACGATCTGGCAGTGGAACCGGCCCGTCTACGACCCGGCCGACGGCGGCCACCTGCGGGTCGAGATGCGCGCGCTGCCCGCCGGGCCCTCGTGCGCGGACATGACCGCGAACACCGCGTTCCTGCTGGGGCTGACGTTGTCGCAGGCCGAGCGGGACCTGACCGGCTACCGGTTCGCCGAGGCGTACCAGAACTTCTACCGCGCCGCCCAGGACGGGCTGGAGGCCAAGCTGACCTGGCCGGGGCTGGACGGCGAGTTCGAGGCCGCCGACCTGGTGCTCAGGCTGCTGCCCGAGGCGCGGGCCGCGCTGCTGGCGGCCGGGGTGACCCCGCACGACGCCGACACCGCGCTGGACGTCATCGCCCAGCGCACCCGGCTGCGGCGCACCGGCGCGGTCTGGCAGCGCGAGGCGCTGGCGCGCTTCGGCGGCGACCGGGAACGGCTCGTGCGCCGCTACCGCGAGCTGGCCCTGTCGGGCCTGCCGGTGCACCTGTGGGACTGAACGCCAACAAATGCCGCCGCGCGTCCGTCAAACTACTCCGAGAGACGGACGGAGTGAGGCAGATATGGCGGCGACGGGGATGGTACCGGCCGACAAGGCGCCCTACGCGTTAACGCGGGCCACGGGGACGCTGGCCGCGGGGGCGGCGAAGCTGGCCGGGGAGATCGGCGCGACCGGGGTCGAGGCGCTGCTGGCCCACGCCAACAGGACCGCCGTCCACAAGGGCGCGACGGCGGCGCTGGGCTCCATGCGGCCCCGTCCGGCGGACTGGTACGCCTTCGACGCGAAGGACCAGCACACGGTCGACTGGTACCCGCAGGGCGTGACCTGCGGCGAGGAGTCCGGCGCCATCGGCGTGCCGGTGCTGCTGGTGAGCTGGTACTTCAAGCCGGCGGCGGGCGAGCGGGGGATCAGGGTGTCGTTCCTGAGCCCCCGGACGCTGAAGTACCAGCACGCGCTGCTGGTCGAGGCCAGGCCCGACGGCTCGTACGGGCCGATCGACGTGCACGCGGGCGGCCTGGCCTGCCACGGCGACCTGCTCTACGTCGCCGACACCTACAACGGCCTGCGCGTCTTCGACCTGGGCAACCTGCTCGACCTGCGCACCGCCCAGAGCGACCTGGGCGACCCCGCGCGCATCGGGCGCTCCGGCGGCAGGTTCCACGCCTTCGGCTACCGCTACCTGCTCCCGCAGACCGACTGCTGGAAGCTGGCCCGCGGCGGGCCGCACTTCTCGTTCCTGTCGGTCGACCGCAGTGGCGGCACGCCCGCGCTGGTGTCGGGCGAGTACCGGGAGAACGACCCCGGCGGGTGGGTCGCCCGCTGGAACCTGCCGCTGACCGACGGCACGCCCAAGGACGCCTTCGTCATGGGCCACCCCAAGATCCAGGGCGCGGTCTCGTGGGGCGGCAAGTGGTACCTGAGCCAGGCGGCCGACGCCGTCACCAACGGCAGGCTGCTCGTCCACAGCGGCGACAAGCTGCTGACCAGGCCCTACCCGATCGGGCCTGAGGACCTGACGGTGCGCGGCGGCAAGGTGTGGAGCGTCACCGAGTTCAGGAACAAGCGCATCGTCTTCGGCGTCGAGCTCTGATTCAGGAGAGCTCAGCTTCAGGAGGGCTCAGCTTCAGGAGGGCTCAGCTTCAGGAGGGCTCAGCTTCAGGAGGGCTCAGCCCTCCATGTGCGCGCGCAGGACCTCGCGGTAGCGGCGGTCGAAGGCGTCGTAGCGGGCCCGCAGGGCGGCTCCCGGCCAGTCGGCGGGCAGCAGCTCGGCGGGCAGCAGCGGGTCGGCCAGGAGGTGGCGCAGCACGGCGGCCGAGACCAGGAAGCCCTCGGCGAGCCCGTCGGCCCGGTCGAGCGCCCGCTCCAGGCGGCCCGCCTCGGCCGCCCAGCCGTCGAGGTCCCACAGCAGCGGGGTGGGGTCGCCGTGCGGGCGGCCGTCGATCAAAGTGCACTGCGCGGTGACGGTCTCGGGCCACTCACGCACCAGGTTGGCCGGACGCAGCCAGGTGCCCTCGCGCAGCTCGCCCATGCGCAGCGCGGACATCGTGTGCCGGAACGCGGCGCGGTCGGCCGGGGCGCGCCGCTCGGCGGTGACCACCGCCACCTCCCACGTGCCGTCCCACGGCCTGGTGTGCGGGTCGCGGCTCTCGTCCTGCCGGGCCTGGCGCTCGACGAGCCGCTCGGACAGCGTGTAGCGGCCGCCCTGCTGGGTCAGGTCGCCGGCCGCCACCATGCGCGACAGCGCCACCCGGACCGTGCCCTCGGCGATGCCGAACAGCGCGCCGATGCGCACGAGGTGCCGGGCGGGCAGGCGGGGCGGGTGGCTGCCGAGCAGCGCGCTCAGCACCGCCGACCGGGCGCTGAGTGAGGTGTTACGGTCTTCCATCGCGTGTTGATTATATGTAACACTCGCGAGTATGGGCCGGTATCTCATCGAACCTTTCGACCACAGCGACCGCTACGCCACCGAGCGCTACCAGGGGGCGGCCGGGCGCAACTGGTGGACCTGCGACCCCACACTGCGCCTGCTCATGCGGCGCCACCTCGGCGACGGCTTCGCCTGGGCCGAGCCGCACCTCGAACGGCTCGGCGCGCTGATGGGCGGCCTGGTCGCCGAATGCGCCGAGGAGACCGACCGCAACCCGCCCCGCCTGGAGAAGTACGACAAGTGGGGCAGGGACGTCAGCCGGGTCGTCATGCCGCCGTCCTTCCAGACCGCCCGCGCGGCGCTCATGGCGGACAACTTCACCTCGCCGTCCTTCGCGGAGGAGGCGCGGGCGAACGGGGCGGACCCGTCGGCGCTGGCGGCGGCCTGGACGTACCTGCTCGACCAGGCCGACATCGGGATGGGCTGCGCGCTCGGCACCGGCGGGGACATGGTGGTCTCGCTGGCCGAGAAGCACGCGCCGCCGGACGTGCGCGACCGGGTCCGGGAGATCTTCGCCGACGGCTACTACTCCGGCGAGGCCGCTCAGATGTTCACCGAACGCACCGGCGGCTCCGACCTGGCCGCCCTGGAGGCGTGGGCCGAGCCCGACGGGGAGGCGTGGCGGCTGACCGGGTTCAAGTGGTTCGCCTCCAACGCCAACGGCTCGGCGTTCGTGGTGCTCGCCCGCACGCCCGACGGGTCGGTGGCGCCGTTCCTGGCGCTGTGGGAGCGGCGCGACGGCTCGCGCAACGCGGTGCGCATCCGCCGGCTGAAGGACAAGCTGGGCACCCGCTCGGTCGCCTCGGCCGAGGTCGAGTTCACCGGGGCCGAGGCGTTCCTGCTGGCCGGCCAGGGCTCCGGCTCCGGGCTCGGGACGATGATGAAGCTCACCAACGCCTCCCGGCTGGGCGTGGCCATGATGGGCGTCGGCGTGGCCAGGCGGGCCCTGGTCGAGTCGATCTGCTACGCCCGCTCCCGCGAGGCGTTCGGCCGCCCGCTCATCGAGCAGCCCCTGATGCGCCGCAAGCTGGCCGAGGTGATCGTCGAGGTCGAGGCCGCCCAGGCGATGGTGTTCGACGGCCTGGTCGGCCCCCGGCTGCGGCTCGGGCCCGCGCTGATCAAGCTGCGCGCCGCCCGGCTCGGCCTGACGGCGGCCAGCGACGCGATCGAGGTGCACGGCGGCAACGGCTACATCGAGCAGTGGCCGGTGGCCAGGCTGCTGCGCGACGCCCAGGTCAACCCGATCTGGGAGGGCGGCGACAACATCCTGTGCCTGGACGTGCGCCGCGCCGTGCTCCGCGAGGAGGCCCACGTGCCGTTCCTGGCCCGGCTGCGCGCCCTGGCCACCTCCGACCTGGTGAACGCCCGCATCGACGACCTGTCCAAGGCCGTCGCCGCCTGGCACGGGCTCGACCCGGCGCTCGCCGAGGAACGCCTCTATCCGCTGGCCCAGTTCATGGCCGACGTCTACGCCGCCGCCCTGCTGGAGGACCAGGCCGGCTGGGGCCTCGACGACGGGCGCAAGGCCCTGGTCGCCCGCCTGTACGCCGAGGCGCACCTGGCCGAGCGCGGCCCGCTGCGCGGCATCGACGCCCCGGCCGCCGACCACTTCGACGCGTTGCTGGCCGGTGCCCTGGCCTGAGGGTACGCTCGGCAGGTTTCCCCGAGGCGAAGCCGCACGTCCCCCGGAGGAGGGTCGCATGACCGTACGCGTCGAGCGCGAGGGGCCCGTCACCACCGTCGTCATCAGCAGGCCGGAGGCGCGCAACGCGGTGGACAGGAAGACCGCCGACGCGCTCACGGACGCCTTCGCCGGCTTCGAGCGCTCCGACGCGGCCGTGGCGGTGTTGTGGGGCGAGGGCGGCACGTTCTGCGCCGGGGCCGACCTCAAGGCGCTGGACAACCACGTCGGCGAGGACGGCGACGGCCCCATGGGGCCCACCAGGATGCGGCTGTCCAAGCCGGTGATCGCGGCCGTCGCCGGGCACGCCGTGGCCGGCGGGCTGGAGCTCGCCCTCTGGTGCGACCTGCGGGTGGCCGAGGAGGACGCGGTGTTCGGCGTCTTCTGCCGCCGCTGGGGCGTGCCGCTGATCGACGGCGGCACGGTGCGGCTGCCCCGGCTCGTCGGCGCCTCCCGCGCCATGGACATGATCCTCACCGGCCGCGCGGTGAGCGCCCCGGAGGCCCGTGACATGGGCCTGGTCAACCGCCTGGTGCCCACCGGCACGGCCCGGCGGCACGCCGAGGAGCTGGCCGCGCGGATCGCCGCGTTCCCGCAGGCGTGCCTGCGCGGCGACCGCATGTCGCTGCTTGAGCAGCACGGCCTGCCCGAGGACGAGGCCATGCGCAACGAGCTGCGCCACGGCCTGGTCTCGCTGCCGGACGCGGCGGAGGGCGCCGCCAGGTTCGCCGCCGGCGCGGGCCGCCACGGCGACTCCGCCTGACCGGGCGTCGTCGGGAGGGGCCGGCTAACCGGGGGTCCGGTCGGCGGCGTCGATGGCGCGCTGGTAGCGGCTCGTCAGCGTGCGCAGGGCGGCCACCAGCTCCGGCGAGTCCTCGACGGTGAAGTCCGCGCCCAGCAGGCCCAGGTGGAGGGCGAGCATCTCCGGGTGGTCCGAGCCCGGCTCGAACACGCACCGGTCCTCGCCCAGCGGCTGCACGTCCACCGGGATCGGCAGCCGGTCGCGCACGTGCGAGGCGGGCGCGTGCACGATGACCCGCGCGCGGTAGCGCCAGGTCGCCTCGCCGGCTCCGCGGGCCACCCGCGCCGTGATCTCGTGGTCGGGCGGCAGCTCGCGGGGTTTGAAGCGCGGTCCCGACGGCGTCCGCGGTTCGATCCGGTCGACCCGGAAGGTGCGCCAGTCGTCCCGGTCGACGTCCCAGGCCACCAGGTACCAGCGCCGCCGGTCGTGCACCAGGCGGTACGGCTCCACCGAGCGCCTGGTGGCCGCCCCGGAATGCGCCCGATAGTCGAACCGCAGCCGCTCATGGTCGCGGCACGCGCTCGCGATCACGGTCAGCACGTCGGGATCCACCTGCGAGCCGCGCGACGGCATCGGCAGCGCGGACGCCTGGAAGGCGCTCACCCGGTGACGCAGCCGGGCGGGCAGCACCTGCTGCAGCTTGGCCAGCGCCCGCATCGAGGTCTCCTCGATCCCCGCGATCGACCCGCTCGCGGCGGTGCGCAGGCCGATCGCGACCGCCACCGCCTCGTCGTCGTCCAGCAGCAGCGGCGGCAGGACGCCGTCCGAGCCGAGCCGGTAGCCGCCGGCCACGCCCGGCCGCGCGTCGACCGGGTAGCCGAGGGCGCGCAACCGGCCGACGTCGTTGCGGACCGTGCGGGTGGTGACGCCGAGCCGGGCGGCCAGCTCGGCGCTCGTCCAGTCGCGCCTGGCCTGGAACAGGGACAGCAGGCGCAGCAGCCGCGCCGAGGTCTCCAGCATTCTTCGATCCTGCCGACAATCTAGGAACGAACCTTTCCGCGAATGTTCCTAGTGTTCCCGGCGTGAGCGCAAGAGCACTCACGCCGCTGACAAGGAGAAGCGCCGTGCGCGACGACATCCAGCCCTTCCGCGTCGAGATCCCCCAGGCCGACGTCGATCACCTGCGCGACCGGCTCGCCCACGCCCGCTGGCCCGGCGAGCTGCCCGGCGTGGAATGGACCCGCGGCGTGCCGCTCGGCCACCTGAAGGAGCTGGCCGGCTACTGGCGGACGCAGTACGACTGGCGCGCCCAGGAGGCCCGGCTCAACCGGTACCCGCAGTTCACCACCGAGATCGACGGCCAGCGCGTGCACTTCCTGCACGTCAGGTCCGACCGGCCGGACGCCACGCCGCTGCTGATCACCCACGGCTACCCGAGCTCCGTCGCCGAGTTCCTGCACCTGATCGAGCCCCTGGTAGACCCGGCGGAGGGCCCGGCGTTCCACGTCGTCGCGCCGTCGCTGCCCGGCTACGCCTTCTCCACCCCGCTGGGCGGGACCGGCTGGACGATGGGCCGCACCGCACGCGCCTGGGCCGAGCTGATGGGCCGCCTCGGCTACCGGCGGTACGGCGTGCACGGCGGCGACGTCGGCGCGGGCGTGTCCGGCCTGCTCGCCGGCCTCGACGGCGAGCACGTCGTCGGCGTGCACGTGGTGACCGACCCGTTCACCGCCGCGAGCGTCGCCACCTTCATGCCGGGGATCGCCGACCGGCTCGACGCCGACGACCCGGTCGACAAGCTGATCCTGAGCCGGATGGACGCCTTCCGGAAGGAGGGCTCCGGCTACCTGGCGATCCAGAACAGCCGCCCGCAGACCATCGGCTACGGCCTGGCCGACTCGCCGCTGCTGCAGCTCGCCTGGATCGCCGAGAAGGTCCACGAGTGGACCGACCTGCCGGTCGACCGCGACCAGCTGCTCACCACGGTCAGCCTGTACTGGTTCACCGGCTCCGGCGCCTCGGCCGCGCACACCCTGTACGAGCAGGCCCACTCCGCCGACTGGGGCGCGCCGCCCGCCGTGCCGCAGGGGTTCGCGGTCTTCGGCGCCGACGAGACGGTGCGCAGGCTGGTGCCCGCGCCGGCCGGCGCCCACTGGAGCGAGTTCGAGCGCGGCAGGCACTTCCCCGCGATGGAGGCCCCCGCCCTGCTGGCGGCCGACCTGCGGGCCTTCTTCGGGCCGCTGCGATGAGCGACGTGCTGAGCCGGCGTCGCCTCAACCGGGCCACGCTGGCCCGCCAGTACCTGCTGGAACGCGCGCCGGGCCGGGCGATCGACGCGATCGAGCACCTGGGCGGCAAGCAGTCCCAGGCGCCGCTGGCCCCGTACGTGGGGCTGTGGACCCGGCTGCGGGGCTTCGAGCCGGGCGAGCTGTCGGCGCTGACCGAGCGGCGCCAGGTGGTGCGGCTGCACCTGATGCGCAACACCGTGCACCTCGTCAGCGCGCGCGACTGCCTGGGCTGGCGCGCGCTGTTCCACCCGCTGCACGCCGCCGGCTTCCGCGCCCACTTCCGCGCGCACTTCCCTCACGGCCTCGGCGACGCGGACCGCGAGGCGCTGCTCGAACAGGCCGGGCGGCTGCTGGCGGAGCGGCCGCGCACCCGCGGCGAGCTCGGCAGGCTGCTCGCGCGGAGCCGGCCGGGCGCCGACCCGAGCGCGCTGGCCCACGCGGTCACGCATCACCTCGCGCTGTGCCAGGTGCCGCCGCGGGGCGTCTGGGGCGGCGCCGGCCCCGCCGCGTGGACGCCCGTGGAGAGCTGGCTCGGCGCGCCGCTGCGCCCGGTCACGGTGGACGCGCTCGTGCTGCGCTACCTCGGCGCGTTCGGCCCGGCGAGCGTCGCGGACGTCCAGCTGTGGTCCGGGCTGACCCGCCTGCGCGAGGTGGTGGAGCGGCTGCCCCTGCGGGTGTTCCGCGGGGAGGAGCGGCAGGTGCTGTACGACCTGCCCGACGCGCCCCGCCCGGCCGAGGACGTGCCCGCTCCGCCCAGATTCCTCCCCGAATACGACAATCTGCTGCTGTCACACAAGGACCGCACCCGGGTGATCCCCGGCAACCGCCCCGTCCCGCTCCCCCCGGGCAACGGCGCGACCACCGGCACCTTCCTGATCGACGGCATGTGGCAGGGCACCTGGCGGATCCGGGACCGGACACTGCGCGTCCGGCCGTTCACCCCCCTGCGCCGCACGGATCGCGACGCCCTGCTGACCGAGGCCGCCCGGTTGTGCGCCTTCCTCGATCCCCGGGCGACGTACGACCTGGTCCTCGACGAACCGTAGGCCCGTCAGCCGAGCACCGGGAAGTTGGACCTGATGACGCTCAGCGGGTCGCGGGCCCGCTTGAGGTCGCGCAGCCGGGCCAGCGTCTCGGGCGAGAACGCCGCCGCCGCCTGCTCCCCGCCGTGCAGCATGGTGAACGGACGCCGCCCCGTGCTGAACGGCACCAGCGACTTGCCGAGCCGCTCCATCCGCTCCGACACCTCCGGCGACGGCAGGCCCAGCGCGTGCACCAGGTACGGCTCCGCCAGCCGCTCCACCGCACCCCCGCCCTCGACCGGCCTGGCCACGGCCCCGCCCAGGTGCCGGACCTGCACCGCCAGCAGCGGCTCGATCGGCTCGCCGGCCAGCACGCCGGCGACCTCGTCGTCCAGCCTGGTCAGCAGCTCGGTGTGGCCCACGCCAGGGCTCGGGTCGACCGGCTCGTCGCAGATCGAGGCCAGCTCGGCCACCGGCAGCCGCCGCCTGGTGTCGGCGATCGCCCCGCCCACCGCCTCGAACGGCCGCAGCAGCGTCCCGGGGTCGGCCCCGAGGTAGGTGCAGTCGGCCATGACGAAGCCGGGGGCGCCGGGCGGCGTCAGGAGCTGGAACCACACCGACAGCTCCTCCGGCGCGCCGGCGGTGACCTCGCGGAAGGCCGCCATGACCTGCTCGGCGCGGTCGGCCGGCCAGATGATCCGGCCGCCGTACAGGACGGGCGCGGGGTGCAGGTCGAACTCCAGCGCCGTCACGATCGCGAAGTCGCCGCCGCCGCCGCGCAGGGCCCAGAACAGCTCGGGGTCGCGCTCGGCGGTCACCCTGACCCGGCCGCCGTCGGCGTCCACGGCCTCGACGGCGCGCACGCTGTCGGCGGCGAAGCCGTACTTGCGGCTGAACCAGCTCAGGCCGCCGCCCAGGGTGTAACCGGTCACGCTCACCACCGGCGAGCTGCCCGCCAGGCCGGTCAGCCCGAGCGGGCTCGCGGCCGCCAGCACCTCGCCCCACTTCACGCCCGCGCCGACGCGCGCCACGCCGTCGCGGATCTCCACCCCGCCCAGCCGGCCGGTACGCAGCAGGATCGTCCCCTCGGTGTCGCCCGACGCGCCGTGGCCGCTCGGCTGCGCGGTGACCGCCAGGCCGTGCAGGCGGGCGTAGCCGATCACCGCGGCCACGTCGTCGGCGTCGGCCGCCTCGACCACCGCGCGCACCGGCTGGTCCACCGCCACGTTCCAGGGCCGTCGCGCCTGGTCGAAGCCGTCGTCGCCGGGGAGCAGCACCGGGCCGGCCGTCATGTTCCTCAGTTCGTTCATGTGATCGATGATGTGTCATCCCACTTGCGTGGGAATTGGGGTTGACTTGAGGTCTGTGGACTTCCGACTTTTCGGGCCGCTTGAGGTCGACGACGCCGACGGCGTCCGTCTCGACCCCGGCACCCGCAAGCAGCGCGCGGTGCTGGCCATGCTGGCGCTGGAACCGGGCCGCGTCGTGCCGCTCGACCGGCTGATCGACGAGCTGTGGGCGGGCGAGGCTCCGGCCAGGGCCACCGCCACGCTCCAGGCGTACGTGTCGCACCTGCGGCGGGTGCTCGAACCCGGACGCAGGCCGCGCACGCCGCCCCGGGTGCTGCTCACCCGCGAGCCCGGCTACCTGCTGGACATCGCGCCCGGCCAGACGGACGTCGCCCGCTTCGCCTCCTGGACGGCCGACGGCGCCCGGCTGGTGCGGCAGGGACGGCACCGCGAGGCGGCGCGGGTGCTCGACCGGGCGCTCGCCCTGTGGCGCGGCGAGCCGCTGGCCGAGTTCCCCGGTCTCGCGCCCGAGGTGCCGGCCCGGCTGGAAGGGCTGCGGCTGGCGGCCGAGGAGGACCGGCTGGAGGCGCGGCTGGAGCTGGGCGAGGCCACCGTGCCCGACCTGGAGGCGCTGGCCGAGGCGCATCCGTACCGGGAGCGGGCGTGGCGGCTGCTGGTGCTCGGCCTCTACCGGGCGGGCCGGCAGGCCGACGCGCTGGCCGCCCTGCGCCGGGTGCGCGCCCTGCTGGCCGGACGGCTGGGCATCGAGCCGGGACCCGAGCTCAGACGTCTGGAACAGGCCGTCTTCGACCAGTCCCCGGCCCTGGACGCCCCCGGCGCGACGACCGCCCGCCCGGCGGCGGACCGGGGAACGGACAATGACGCGACGCCCCCGCCTGCGGCGGACCGGGCCGCGGGGGAGCGGCTGGTGGGCCGGGAGGCGGAGCTGCGGACCCTGGAGGAGCTGCTGGGCGCCGCGCGGGCCGGGCGGGGCGGGCTGGCGCTGGTCACCGGCGAGCCCGGCATCGGCAAGACCAGCCTGGCCAGGGCCGCCGCCGACCTGGCCGCCGCCCGCGGGTTCCGGGTGGAGTGGGGCAGGTGCCTGGACGACGCCACGGCCCCGGCGTTCTGGCCGTGGACGCGCGCCGGCATGATCCCGCCGTCGCCGCACGCCGAGCTGTTCGACCTCTACGACGCCGTGCTCGACTCGCTGCGCGGCGGCCCGCTGCTGCTGGTGCTGGAGGACCTGCACTGGGCCGACGCCTCCTCGCTGAAGCTGCTCGGCCACGTCGCCGGCGAGCTGGCGGGCACGTCCGCCCTGGTGCTGGCCACCCTCAGGCCCGAGCCGGACGGCCACCCGGCCCAGCTCCGCGAGACCCTGGCCGCCCTGTCCAGGGAGGGCCGCAGGCTGCCGCTCGCGCCCTTCGACGCCGACGGGGTGCGCGACTTCCTGCGCCTGCGCGAGGTGAGCGCCGACGCGGAAGAGCTGCTCGACCGCTCCGGCGGCAACCCGTTCTACCTCACCGAGCTGCTGCGGCTGCCCGAACGCGAACGCCATCTCGTGCCGCCCGGCGCCCGCGACGTGATCGACCGCAGGCTCGCCAGGCTGCCCGCAACGACGCTGGACCTGCTCAGGGCCGCCGCCGTCGCGGGCCGCGAGGTTGAGGCGGACCTGCTGGCCGCGCTCGCCGAGCAGCCGGTCGAGGACGTCATGACCGGCCTGGAGCCGGCCCTGGCCGCCGGGCTGCTGACCGAGGCCGGCGGCTACCGCTTCTCGCACGCCCTCGTCCGCCAGGCCCTGGACGCCGGCCTGACCACGCTCGCCCGCGCCCGGCTGCACCTGCGCGCCGGCCTGCACCTGGAGAGCGTGCCCGGCGCCGACCCGGCGCTGCTGGCCGGGCACTTCGCCGCGGCGGCCAGGCTGGGCGGCGCGCCCAAGGCCGTCACGCACGCCTGCCGGGCCGCCGCCCAGGCTGCCGCCCGGCACGGCTACCAGGAGGCCGTCGAGCTGTGGGAGCTGGCGCTCGCCCACCTCCCGCCCGGCGACTCGCCGCGGCGCTGCCGGCTGCTCACCGAGCTGGGCCGGGCCCGCCGCAGCCTGGGCGACGCCGCCGGCGCCCACCGCGACCTGGACGAGGCCGTCGCCCAGGCCCAGCGGCTCGGCGACCGGGACGCGCTGGTGGCCGCCGTCTCGGTGTTCGGCGGGTTGTCGGTGTGGAACTGGCGGCCGTACGGCGTCGTGGACGAGACGATGGTCGCGGTGCTGGAGGACCTGCTCGCCGGCGGCCCGGACCCGGCGTCCAGGGCGGCGCTGCTCGGCACGCTCGGCATCGAGCTGCACTACGGCCCGCGCCGCGCGGAGGGCGAGCGGCTGGCGCTGGAGGCCGTCGAGCTGGCCCGCGGCCTGGACGACCCGATGCTGCTGGCCAGGGCGCTGAACAACTACCTGATCGCCGGGTTCGTCCCGGGCCGCAACGACGTGCGGCGCCGGGCGGCCGAGGAGATGCTGGCCGTGCCGGGCCTGCCCAGGGAGGCCCGGCTGGTCGGGCGCGTCCTGCGCATGTCGTGCCTGCTGCGCGCCGGCGACCTGGCCGAGTGGGCCAGGGACCTGGACCGCTGCGAGCAGCTCCTGCACGAGGTGGCCCGGCCCGAGCTGGAGGCCATGGTCCGCGTCTCCCAGACCGCCGCGCACACCCTGCACGCCCGCTGGGACGAGGCCGAGGCCCTGCTCGGCCGCTTCCCCGGCCTGGCGTTCGGCGGCAGCCTGTGGGGGATCGAGGCGCGCCGCCTGGCCACCCTCTACACCTGCAGGCGCGGCCGGGGCCGGGGCGCGGAGCTGCTGGAGGAGCTGGTGGCGGCGGGGGAGCGGCCGCTGATGAGCCCGGTGCGCCCGCTGGCCGTGCTCGCGGCGCTGGAGGCCGGGCGGCCGGAGCTGGCCCGGGAGCTGATCGGCCGGTGGGGGGTGGAGCTGCGCGAGGACTGGGCCGCGGACTTCCTGCACCCCGTCTGGGGGCTGGTGGCCGCCCGCCTCGGCACGCCCGATCCCGCCGAGCTGTACGAGCGGCTGCTGCCCAGCGCCGGGCAGCTCATCGTCATGGGCATGGGCAGCGCCGCCTGGGGCTCGGTGCACGACGTGCTGGCCGAGCTGGCCCTGCGGCTCGGCCGCGGACGGCAGGCGCGCGAGCACAACCAGGCCGCCGTCGAGCTGCACCGGCGGCTCGGGCTGACCTACTGGGAGGCGCGCAGCCGGGGGTGGCGTCCCGGCTGACTGTCGGACCCGCCGCGTATCGTGATCTCATGCCTGACATCGAGGTCGCGGGCCGTTCCGTCCGCGTCACCAGCCCCGACAAGGTGGTCTTCCCGCGGTCCGGCCACACCAAGCTCGACCTGATCCGGTTCTACCAGGCGGTCGGCGAGGCGGCGCTGCGCGGCGTGCACGGGCGGCCGATGGTGCTCAAGCGGTTCGTCCACGGCATCGAGCAGGAGGCGTTCTTCCAGAAGCGCGCGCCGGCCAAGCGGCCCGACTGGATCGAGGTGGCCGAGCTGCGCTACCGGTCCGGGCTGAGCGCCGAAGAGGTGGTCTGCACCGATCTGGCGCAGTTGCTCTGGGTGGTCAACCTCGGATGCGTCGACCTCAACCCCCATCCGGTCCGCGCCGACGACCTGGCCAGGCCCGACGAGCTGCGCATCGACCTCGACCCCGTCCCGGGCGTCGAATGGGCCGACGTGCTGGCGACGGCGCAGGTGGCGCGCGAGGTGCTGGCCGACCACGGGCTGGTCGCCTGGCCCAAGACGTCCGGGTCGCGGGGCTTCCATGTCTATGCCCGCATCGACCGGCGGTGGTCGTTCGCCCAGGTGCGCAAGGCGGCCGAGACCGTGGCGCGCGAGGTCGAGCGGCGGGCCCCCGACCTGGCGACCAGCCGGTGGTGGAAGGAGGAGCGCCACGGCGTGTTCGTCGACTTCAACCAGAACGCCTACGACCGCACGGTGGCCTCGGCGTACTCGGTGCGGGCGGTGCCCGACGCCCGCGTGTCCACCCCGCTGAGCTGGGAGGAGGTGCCCGGCTGCCGGCCAGAGGAGTTCACCGTCGACAGCGTGCCGAAGCGGCTGGCCGAGCTCGGCGACCCGTGGGAGGACATGGATCTCCACCCCGGCTCGCTCGACGGCCTGCTGGAGCTGGCCGAGGAGCTCGGGCCCGCGCCCAAGCCGCCCAAGGGCAGCGGGCGCAGGCAGCAGACCATGCCGGTCATCGAGATCGCCAGGGCCCAGCACAAGGAGGAGGCCCTTGCCGGGCTCGACCGCTGGAAGGCCCGCCACCCCGGGGTCGCGGCCCTGCTGGAGCCCGCCGACGTGCTGGTCGACGGCATGCGCGGGCGCAGCAGCGTGTGGTACCGGATCCGGGTCAACCTCCAGCACGTGCCGGAGGGCGAGCGGCCGGCGCAGGAGCCGCTGGAGGTCGACTACGACCCCTGGCACGGCGCGGGCGGCCCCCCAGCGGGCGGCCCCTCAGCGGGCGGCCCCTCAGCGGGCGGCCCCTCAGCGGGCGGCTCCTGACCGGTCCGGCCGGGGCCCGGGCCGCGGCCGGTTGCCGGCGCAGGCGGGTCAGCGGCCGGAGACGAGGTTGCCGAGGCGGGCGTAGAGCGAGGTGCCGGTGCCGCGGTCGTTCTCGTGGCGGTCGGCGGCCCGGAACAGCGTGTAGATGAGCTGCACGCCCGCCCACCGCAGCGGCTCCGGCTCCCACTGCCGCACCTGCCGGCCCACCCACGGCAGCGCCGTCAGCTCGGTGTCCCGCCGCAGCACCAGGTCGCGCAGCGTGCGCCCGGCCAGGTTCGTGGTGGTGACGCCGCTGCCGACGTACCCGCCGGCCCAGCCCAGCCCGCTCACGTGGTCGAGGTGCACGGTCGAGCACCAGTCGCGCGGCACGCCGAGCACCCCGCACCACGAGTGCTGCACCCGCGCGTCGGCCGCCGCAGGGAAGAGCTTCACCAGCATCCGCCACAGCAGCGCCACCGTCCGCGCCTGGGTGGCCCCCCTGCGGTCGGTACGCGACCCGAACCGGTACGGCACCCCCCGCCCGCCGATCGCGATCCGGTCGTCGGCCGTGCGCTGGGCGTAGACGTAGGCGTGGGCCTGGTCGCCGAGCAGCTCGTGCCCGGCCCAGCCGATGTGCTTCCACACCTCGGCCGGCAGCGGCTCGGTGACGATCATGGAGCTGTTCATCGGCAGCCACTGCCGGTGCTGCCCGGCCAGCGACGCGGTGAAGCCCTCGGTGGCGCGGATGACGTAGTCGGCCGAGACGATGCCGAGCGGCGTGTGCGCGGTCGCCTTGCCGCCGCCCACGCGCGGCCGGATCTCGGTCACCGTCGTGCCCTCGAAGACGTCCACGCCCAGCGCGGCCACGGCCGAGGCCAGCCCGACGGCGAGCTTGGCCGGCTGCACGCGGGCGCAGTGCGGCGAGTACGCGGCCTCCAGCGTGCCCGCCACCTGGAGGCGTTCGCGCTGCTCGTCGCGGTCCATCAGGCGCATGTCGTCCTCGCCGTAGCCCCAGGAGCGCAGGTCGGCGACCTCCTCGCGCAGCCGCCGCCGCTGGGCCGGGTTGGTCGCCACGTGCACGAGGCCGCCCTTGTGCACGTCGGCGTCGATGCCCTCGGCGCGGGTGACGTCGATGACCTCGTCCACCGCGCGGAACATGGCGTGCTGGAGGTCGATCATGGCCTGCCGGCCGCGGGCCTGGGCGTGCCGCTCGCGGGAGCCGGCGAACTCGGCCGACAGCCAGCCGCCGTTGCGCCCGGAGGCGCCGAACCCGGCGAACTCCTTCTCCAGGATCGCGATCCGCAGGTCGGGCTGGGCCTTCTTCAGGTAGTACGCCGTCCACAGGCCGGTGTAGCCGCCGCCGACGATCGCCACGTCGTACTCGCGGGAGCCGGGCAGCGAGGGCCGCCTGGCGGGCAGGCCGATCTGCCGGTACCAGAACGAGACGCCCCCGTTGGCGTAGTCGTCGGTGAGCGGGATGCCTGTCATGACTGTTCTGCCTCCACGGCTGCTGCTTCCCCCGATGCCTCCCCGTTGGACGGGGTCGGCGGGCTGATCACCCAGAGCACCTCGGCGGTCTCGTCGCCGTCGTTGACCACCCGGTGCGGGACCGACGTGCGGTACTCCACGCTGTCGCCGGGCCCCAGCGGGTGCGCGGCGGCGGACCCGGCGGGGCCCAGCCAGAGCGTGAGGCTGCCGCGCAGCACGAGGAAGATCTCCTGCGAGTCGCCGTGCGTGTACGGCTCATCGCCGGTGGAGGCGCCGGGGTCGAACTCGCCGGCGTACATCTCCACCGTGCGCAGCGGGCGCTGGGAGATCAGGAACTTGCGGGTGCCCGGCGCGGTGGCCAGCTCGGGACGCTCGGCGCGGCGCACCACGCGGTGGGCGGGCTCGTCGTCCTCGTTGAACAGGTCGGCCACGGTGATGCCGAGCGCGGAGGCGATCCTGCGCAGCATGCCGATGCTCGCGCTGGTCTGACCGCGTTCGAGCTGGCTGATGAAGCTGGGGCTCGCCTTGGCCTCGCCGGCCAGGGCGCGCACGGTCATGCCGCGCATGCCTCGGTAGACCCGGATGCGGGTGCCCAGGTCCGTCATCGAACCTCTCGATCGGTCAGGCTGAACAAGTTGTTCAGTGACGGTACCGACGGCGGAGAAAGCCCAGCAAGAGGGGGGTGCCTAACGAAACGGTAACCGGTCGTAGCCGCGGGGCCGGCGCGGGTCGGCTGTGGAACGGCCGCGGGTCAGCCGCGGGTCAGCCGCGGGTCGGCCGCTGGTAGCCCTCGTCGCCGCCGTAGACGCGCACCGACGGGTCCCGCTCGGGCTGCGTGGCCGGGCTGGTGGGCGAGGCGGTGTGCTCCTCGGCGAAGTCGTCCGAGGGCACGGGCGGCGGCGGGAACAGGTAGTCGTGCCAGGTGATCCGGCCCTTGGGGTCGGCCTCGGTGGTGAACGCGCCCGCGCGCTGCGCGGCGGCCAGCCTGCCCGGGATGCGCACCGGCAGGCACAGGCGGCGCAGGCGGCGGGCCTCCAGCCAGGTCCTGGTCAGCTCCTCGGTGCCGAGGACCTGCGGGCCGCCGTACTCCAGGACGGCGCAGGCCGGGCCGCCGGCCAGCAGCGCGGCCAGGCGGCCGGCGACGTCGTCCACGTGCACCGGCTGCCACAGCAGCGAGCGGTCCACCGGCAGCACGGGCAGCGCCGCCAGGTCGCGCAGCAGCCGGTCCACTGACTGGTGGAACGGGGTGGCGCGGACGACCGTCCAGGCCATGCCGCTCTCCCTGACCAGCCGTTCGGCCTCCAGCTTGTGCCGGTGGCCGGGTGCGCGGTCCGCGCCGGCGATCGAGGGCAGCAGCACGTGCGCGGCCCCGGCCGCGCGGGCCGCCGCGGTCAGCGTGCGGGTGCCGGCCAGGTCCACCTGGGCGCGGCCCTGCCGGCCGCCGGTGGCCAGGTGCGCGACAGCCTCGACCTGCCGGACGGCCTCGGCGACGCCCTTGCCCGAGGCCAGATCGCCCCACACCCACTCCACGCCGCCGCGGTCCTCGTGCCGGGTACGGCTGAGCGCCCGTACCCGATGTCCCGCCTTGAGCAGGACGGGCACCAGGGCCCTGCCGAGGGTGCCGGTGGCTCCTGTGACCAGAATGCGCATGCCGGGTCCATACCCGCGAATCCCCAGAGATGACAATGATTTTCGTGACGAGGTCTGTGGACGGCGGTGCGGGGTAGAGCCGCAGATATGGCTCGTATCGCATCCGAATCCCTGATCGAACGGCTCGCCGAGTGGGGCGTGGACACCGTCTTCGGCCTGCCCGGCGACGGCATCAACGGCATCATGGAGGGGCTGCGCCGTCATCGTGACCGGGTGCGGTTCGTGCTGGTGCACCACGAGGAGGCCGCCGCCTTCATGGCCACCGGCTACGCCAAGGCCACGGGACGGATCGGCGTCTGCCTGGCCACCTCCGGCCCCGGCGGCATCCACCTGCTCAACGGCCTCTACGACGCCAAGCTGGACCACGTCCCCGTGCTGGCGATCACCGGCATGCAGGAGACCGCCGTGCTCGGCACCGGCTACCAGCAGGAAGTGCACCTCGACAAGCTGTTCGCCGACGTGGCCGAGTACAACATGATGATCACCAACCCGGCCCAGCTCCCCTCGCTGGTGGACCTGGCCGTCCGGACGGCCTACGCGCGGCGCGGCGTCGCCCATCTCACGCTGCCCAACGACATCCAGGTGGCCGAGGCGGGGGAGGACCCGTACCGGACGGTCGCGCCGGTGCGCGCGCCGGAGACCGCGCCGATCTACCTGCGGCCGCCGGGGCTGCCGCGCCGAGAGGACCTGGCGCGCGCCGCCGAGGTGCTCAACGCCGCCGAACGCCCGGCCATCCTGGCCGGGCAGGGCGCGCTGCACGCCCGGCAGGAGGTGCTGGCCGTGGCCGAGGCGCTGGGCGCGCCGGTGGTCAAGACGCTGCCCGGCAAGGCGGTCGTCCCGGACGACTCGCCGTACACGACGGGCGGGATCGGGCTGCTCGGCACCAGGCCGAGCGAGGAGCTGATGGACGAGGCCGACGTCCTGTTCATGATCGGCACGAACTTCCCCTACTCGAAGTTCCTCCCCGAGCCGGGCAAGGCGCGGGTGGTGCAGTTCGAGGCCGAGCCGACCAGGGCCGGGGCGCGGGTGCCGACCGACGTGCCCGTGGTGTGCGACGCCAAGGAGGGCCTGCGCGAGCTGCTGCCGCTGCTCACCCGGCGCGACGGCGACGGACACCTGGCCAAGTACCAGAAGCTCATGGCCAAGTGGCGCGCCGACATGGACAGCCTGGAGAACCCCGACCGCGACCCGATCGCCCCCCAGTACGCCATGTCCGTCCTGGACGACCTGGCCGCCGACGACGCCATCCTGACCTGCGACAGCGGCACGATCGCCACCTGGGCCGCCCGCCACTGGACGATCCGCGGCGGGCGCGAGTTCTACCTGTCGGGCACGCTGGCCACGATGGCGCCCGGCCTGCCGTACGCCATCGCCATGCAGCACGCCTTCCCCGGCCGGCAGGTCATCGCCTACGTCGGCGACGGCGGGTTCGCGATGCTGATGGCCGAGTTCCTGACCGCCGCCCAGCACCGGCTGCCGGTCAAGGTCGTCATCAACAACAACAACTCGCTCGGCCAGATCCTGTGGGAGCAGATGGTCCTCGGCTACCCCGAGCACGGCGTGCGCTTCGCCCAGCCGGAGGCCGACTACTCGGTCTGGGCCAGGGCGTGCGGCGGGTTCGGCGCCAAGGTCACCAAGTCCGGGGACGTGGCCGCGGCGATCAGGCAGGCGCTCGCCCACGACGGCCCCGCCCTGGTGGACGTGGACGTCAACCCGAACGAGCCGCCGATGCCCGGCAAGGTCTCCTACGACCAGGCCAAGAGCTTCGCCCAGGCGTTCCTGAAGGGGCAGCCGCACAAGGCGGCCATCGCGACCACCCTGTTCAAGGACCGCATCCAGAGGTTCACCGACTGACCCCCTGAGCCGGCCGGTCAGGAGACCCGGCAGGCGCGGGCGATCCGGGCGGCGGTCTCCAGGAGCGGGTCCACCAGCCGGGGCAGCTCGCGGGCGCGCCGCGAGGCCAGCACGATCCCGACGGCGGCCACCGCCCGCCCGTCCACGACGACGGGCGCGGCGGCCGAGCAGGAGCCGAGCGTCATCTCCTCGTGGGTCAGGGCGTAGCCCTGCGCCCGCACCGCCGTCAGCTCCCTGGCCAGCCGGCCCGGCTCGGTGACGGTGTGCGGCGTGGGCCGTTCGAGCGCGCGGGCCAGGTACGCCTGCACGAACCACTCCGGCTCGAAGGCCAGCAGCGCCTTGCCCACCCCGGTCGGGTGCATCGGCAGCCGCCCGCCCGTGCGCGAGACGATGGGCACGGCCCGCCTGCCGTACACCTTGTCCACGTACAGGACCTCCAGGCCGTCGCGGACGGCGAGGTGCACGTTCTCGCCGGTGGTGGCGAACAGCTCCTGGAGCCAGGGGTGCGCGCGGCCCTGGAGGCTGCCGGGCGCGAGCTGGCCGAGCTCCCACAGCCGCAGCCCCACCCGCAGCCGCCCGTCGGGGGAGCGGCTGAGCGCCTGCCACTCCTCCAGCTCGGCCACCAGCCGGTGGGCCGTGCTCAGCGGCACCCCGCTCCGCCTGGCCAGGTCGGTCAGCGTGAGCTGCGGATGGGCCGCGTCGAACGCCCCCAGGATGGCCAGCACCTTGGACGTCACCGTCTGCCCCGGACGCCGGGCTCCTCCGGACATGACCACACTCCTGCGCGAATCTTCCACTCAGTGGAAGAGGCTACTCGGCTCCCGGGGGCGGCAGGCAGCAGACTTCCCTCATGCGAACTCAGGTCGGGATCATCGGCGCGGGCCCCGCGGGCCTGCTGCTGTCTCATCTGCTCCACCTGCGCGGCATCTCCTCGGTGGTGCTGGAGAGGCGCAGCCGCGCCTACGTCGAGCGGCGGGTCCGCGCGGGCGTCCTGGAGCAGGGCACGGTGGACACGCTCGTCGAGGCGGGCGTCGGCGCGCGCCTGCTGCGCGAGGGCCTGCCCCACCACGGCATCGAGCTGCGGTACGGCGGCGCGGGCCACCGCATCGCCTTCGACAAGCTCGTCCCCGGCCGGGCGATCACCGTCTACGGGCAGCAGGAGGTCGTCAAGGATCTGATCGCGGCCCGGCTGGCGGCGGGCGGCGACCTGCGGTTCGAGGTCGAGGACGTCGAGGTGCACGCGCTGGAGTCCGAGCCGTACCTCACCTTCGGCGGCGAGCGGCTCGACTGCGACGTGATCGCCGGGTGCGACGGCTTCCACGGCGTCTCGCGGCCGAGCGTCCCGGACGGGGTCCTGGAGGTGTTCGAGCGGGAGTACCCGTTCGCCTGGCTCGGCGTGCTGGCGCGGGTGGCGCCGTCGTCGGAGGAGCTGATCTACGCCAGGACCGAGCGCGGCTTCGCGTTGCACAGCATGCGCTCGCCCACGGTCAGCCGCTTCTACCTCCAGGTCCCGGCCGACGCCGACGTGGCGCAGTGGCCGGACGAGCGCGTCTGGGCCGAGCTGAAGGCCCGCCTGGAGACCGTCCCGGGCTTCGAGCTGGCCACGGGCGAGATCATCGAGAAGGGCGTCACGCCGATGCGCTCCTTCGTCGCCGAGCCCATGCAGTACGGGCGGCTCTACCTGGCCGGGGACGCCGCCCACATCGTGCCGCCGACCGGCGCCAAGGGGCTGAACCTGGCTGTGGCCGACGTACGGGTGCTGACCGAGGCGCTGGCAGCCTTCTTCGAGCACGGCTCGACGGAGCTGCTCGACGGCTACTCGGCGGCCTGCCTGAAGCGGGTGTGGCGGGCGCAGCACTTCTCGTGGTGGATGACGACGCTGCTGCACACCTTCGACGAGGACGACGCGTACGGACGCCGGCTCCAGACCTCCTACCTGGACTACGTCACCTCCTCGGAGGCGGCGGCGACCACGCTGGCGGAGAACTACGTCGGCCTGCCCTTCGACTGACCGGCCCCCCTGGGGGCTGACCTCGGGCGATGCCTTAAAGTTGGCGCGTGGTTTTCGAGGAGGGCTGGGCGCGTTCGCCCCTGCGGTGGTTGATGGACACGCTGGGCCATGCCCAGCTCGCCAGGATGGAGTCCGAGCCGGCGCTGGTCGCGGCCGTGGACCAGCACGCGGCGCTGCTGCGTGACGCGATCCCGCTGAGCCGCGAGACCCTCGGCGACTATCTGCTGGGCTTCCTCGACGAGCTGCGCCACCGCGGCTGGATCTTCAGCGGCGACCACGACGCGCCCGCGCTGCGGCTGACGGCGGTCTGCTGGCTCGCCCGCGAGCAGGGCTTCCTCGCCGAACCCGCCTGAGCCCGCGCCGGGCGTCCCCCGTGCGGGGTCCGCGTGCGGCGTCCCCCGTGCGGGGTCCGCGTGACCGGGCGCTCGTCCCGGCCACACGGAGCTCAGCTCTCCGGCGGGATGTCCGCGCGGGTCGCCCCGCCGGTCGGGCCCGTGGTGGGACCGGTCGGGCCGGTCGTGCCGGGCGCGCCGGGTGTGGTGCGGGCCGGTTCGGCGGGCCGGGCCATCGAGCGGGCGTCCTCACGTCCCCGCTGGTAGGCCTCGGCGTGCGCCCTGGCCTGCGGCGCCTCCGCCTCGATCCGGCCGATCCAGCGCTCCCAGCGCTGCTGCATCGGGCGGACGAGCCCGCCGCCGAGGCCGATCGCTATGATCGCGCCGATCGTGGCGAGCACGGTGATGAGCACCGGGGTCGTGACGGTCGTGGCGACGCCGATCTGGTTGAGCGCGGCGATGATGCCCAGCGCCCAGATGAAGACGGCGGCCGCGATGCCGAGCCAGCGCCCGTAGGACAGCCCGCCGAGCGCGCCGTCGACGAGATCGCGGACGGCCCGGGCGATGGCCCCGGCGATCACGATGATCACGATGGCGACCACGGCCTTGGGCAGCCAGCCCACCACCCCGTTGAGCAGCGCCGATATCGGGTTGGGCCCGAAGACGCTGAAGGCGATCTGCAGGGTGATCAGCAGGATCGCGTAGTAGACGAGCTTGGCGAGCAGCCCGCTGGCGTCGTACCGGCTGCTTTCGAGCCAGCGCTGCACGCCGCTGCGCTGTACCGCCCGTTCGAAGCCGACGCGGTCGAGGATCTTGTCCACGAGCTTCTGCAGCGCCTTCGCCACGATCCACCCGATGATCAGGATCACCAGGAACGCGACCAGCCTGGGCACGAACGTCGCGACCTGTCGCCAGGCGTCCGTCAGGCCTTGGCCAATATTGATGTCCACGGTTTCCTCCAGGACGAGGAGCCTATGGAGTCGCGGTACCCGGCTGAACTGGCACTATGCACGCATTGATACCAAATTTTCGCACAGTGTTACATATGTACAAGTGTGCGCTGAGGTCAGCGGAGCCGGCGCAGGTCCATCTGGAAGTTCTGGTGCCAGGTCTGGCCGCCGTCCACGGTGGTCTCGCCGATCTCGTGCCAGGTGGCGGCGGTGAACGTCAGCGTGTAGCGGCTGGTGTAGGCGGGCGTCTGGAGGCTCCACTGGAAGGTGCCGTCGCCGACCACCGGCACCACCGTGGTGACGTAGCCGCGGGAGAACGCCTCCCAGCGGTACTGGCCGGTCGCCTCGGAGTAGTTGATCACCGCCAGGGCGCTGTCCACGATCGTGCGCGGGTCGGCCTTGTCGCGGCCCTGACCCTCGACCGAGATCACCAGGTCGCCCGCCTGCCGGCGCACCCGCTCGGTCTGCAGGAACTCCTGCCGGGCGCCGGAGGGCGTGACGGTCCAGCCCGTCCCGGCCCACGTGCCGATCATGAACGACAGCCGCCGCATGGCCTCCGCCTGCCCGGCCGCGGCCTGGTCGGGCGTCCGGGCGGCCGTCGCCGGGCCGGGGGAGAGCAGGGCCGCCAGTAAGGCGAGCGGCAGGAGCAGGCGGACCAGTGACTTCATCAAGGCGTCCTCGTCAGTGAGCGGCTGATGCCGAGCCGGGGGTGAGCGGTCAGGTAGAGGCCGGTGGCGGCGTCGTACAGGTCGTTGGCGTCCATGCGCATGGGGGCCAGGGTGCTGCCGGCGGGCGTGACGTTGCGCAGGGCGCGCAGCCCCGCGTCGTGGGCGGCGGTCACCAGCTCGCTCATCGGCGCGGTGCCGCCGGCGGTGGTGGCGTCGGTCAGGTCGGACAGCCCGGCGGTGATCGCGGCGAACGCGTGGTCGGACCCGCCGCCCCTGACCAGGTGCTGGGCCAGCCAGAAGTAGCTGGCCCGGCCGCGGTACTGCCGGTAGACCGAGGAGACCATGGTCAGCAGCCGCTGGTAGGCGTTGCGGTACAGGGACTCGTAGAAGCCCTGGGCCTCCTGTTCGCTCACCTCGCCGCGTTCGGTGGCGGTGATCGAGGCCGCGGACAGCAGGGCGCTGTACATGGCCAGGTGCACGCCGGTCGACAGCAGCGGGTCGAGGAAGCAGGCGGCGTCGCCGGCGATGTGGTAGCCGGGGCCGCAGAAGGAGTCGGCCACGTACGAGAAGTCCTGCTCGATGCGCACCGGGCCGGTGAACCTGCCGACCAGCCCCGCCACGGTCGGCGACTCGGCCACCACCGCGTGGAACATCTCCTCCGGCGACCGGTATCGGGGACGCCGCTCCAGGAAGCGCGTCTGGTGGGTGACGAAGCCGACGCTGAACACCTCGCCGCGCAGCGGGATCACCCAGTACCACCCTTCCGGTGCGGAGATCACGTTGATGCCGCCGCCCGGCGTGCCGGGCAGGAGCTCGCCGCCCTGGTAGTAGCCCCAGATCGCGACGTTCCTGAAGACGTCGTGCGGTCGTCGGTCACGGAAGTGCTGCGCCGACAGTACCCCGGCCCGTCCGGAGGCGTCGACCACGTGATCGAAGCGCTCCAGGCCGCGGTCCCACTCGGCGGCGCAGGCGCGGCCGTCCTCGAACAGCACGCGCCTGACCCTGGCCCGCTGGATCACCTCGACGCCCTGGGAGGCGGCGTGGTCCAGCAGCACCTGGTCGAAGTCGTCGCGGTCCACCTGCCAGGAGCGCACCTCGGGGCCGAAGGTGGCCGCCCAGTTCACCGTCCAGTCGCGCTCGGCGCCCCAGCGCAGCAGCAGGCCCTCCTTGACGGGATAGCCGCGCTCCTCGACCTTCTCGTGCGCCCCGGCGTAGTCGATGATCGTCCGGCAGGACGGCGAGACGGACTCGCCGATGTGGTAACGCGGAAAACGCTCGCGTTCCAGGAGCCGGACGTCCATTCCGTTGCGGGCCAGCAGCGTCGCGGCGATCGAGCCCGCCGGGCCGCCGCCGATCACTAATACCTTGGTCATCGCGAGCCCTTCCGATAATCGATACGTATTACGCAGTGACGGGCCCGGCGTGCGGGGCCCAATACGTAGGCCGATACGTATATTCCGGCGTTATTCTGGACCGCCGGCCCGGCCTGTTCGATGATGCGTCTGAGTTCCGTTCCGTCTTACTTCAAGGAGCGCGCATGGGATTGAACCTCCGGCTGGTCGTTCCCCTGGTCTACGCCGCCGCGGTGGTCGTGGCCTTCCTGATCGGCAAGGCGGTCGGCTCGGTGGTCGTCATCGCCGGCGCCGTCCTCGTGGCCCTGTTCTTCGTGCTGTCCGGCCGGTCACGTCAGCGCGAATAGCGCCCCCCACGGGTCGCGCACGATCGTCGCCCGGGGATGCCCGGGGGCGGTCGTGGCGCCCAGCCGGGCCGCCGTCGCGGCGGTCGCGGCGCGGTCCGCGGTCGCGAAGAACGTCATCCACTGCGGCCGCGCCCCCGTCCCCTCGCGGACCTCGGGCGCGGCGCCGAGCAGGTCCCGGTAGAAGGCGGTCCCGGACGACCACAGCTCGTGGGCGTACCACGTGCCCGGCTCGCCGGCCAGCACGATCCCGGCCGGCCGGTGCCCCTCCCAGAAGCCGACGGCCGCCCCCGCCGGGTCGGTCGCGAACAGCACGCGCCCGTCCTGCCCGGCCGCCAGCGGGCCGAAGACGACGCCGCCGCCCAGCTCCTTCACCCGCACGGCCACGGCGTCCGCGTCCGGGGCCGCCAGGTAGGTGTTCCAGGAGGCGGGCAGGCCCGGCGGCACCCGGCCGAAACCGGCCACGACCTGGCCGCCCAGCTCGACGAAGGAGTAGCCGCCCTCGTCGCGGAAGGTCCAGCCGAACAGCTCCCCGTAGAAGGCCCGCGCGCCGGCCGGGTCGAGCGCCCCGTAGTCCACCCAGCACGGCTCGCCCGGCTCATAGTGCTCGTGAATCGGCACGCCCGGCCTCCTCGTCCGTCTCCAGGGCCGACAGCCGCAGGTGCGCGGCCAGGAGCGGCGCCACGACCCCGGGCCGCTCGATCAGGCACAGGTGCCCCGCCCCGGGGACGGTGACCGTACGGCACCGGGGGACCGACTCGGCCAGCAGCGCGGCGCCGGCCCGGAACGTCGGCATGTCCCGGTCGCCGACGACGACCAGCGTGCGCGCCCGGATGCCGCGCAGGTCGTCCACGGTGTGGACGTGCCTGCTCAGCCCGTGCATCGCGCCGTCGCGCAGCTCCCGCCACGAGTGCCCGGCCACGATCGCCCGCAGCCTGGCCCGCAGCTCGGGATGGTCCTCGGTGCCGCGGAAGATGTCCGGCGGCGAGGACATCCACAGGTCGGCGAGCTGCTCGCCGTCCGCGCCCAGCCGGGCCAGCCCGGCCAGCGCCCGGTAACGCTCGGCGGTGCCCGGCTCGGGAGGCGCGCCGGCGATGGTGGGGGAGCCGACGACCAGCCCGCGCACGTCGCCGGGGTGGTCCACGGCCAGTTGCAGGGCGATCATCGAGCCGATCGACTCGGCCACCACCAGCGTGGCCGACTCCGTCCTGGCCAGACCGGCCAGCTCGGCCGCCAGCGCGGGCAGCGACGTGCCCGGCCGCAGCGGCCCGGACCGCCCGTGCCCCGGCAGGTCCACGCCGACGTGCCGCCAGCCGGGCAGCAGGTTCCACAGCGGCTCCCATACCGAGGAGTCCATCGTGTAGCCGTGGATCCACAGCACGGCCCGGCCCTCGCCGGTCGAGCGCACGTACAGGCTCATGAGGACGCTCCGGCGGAGGTCGAGGCGGGGGCGAAGCCCTGGCAGAAGCGGCGGAAGGCGATGACCGGGGTGTCGCCGGCGTCCAGCCGCTGCGGGGCGCCGGTGTCCAGGTGGTCCCAGACGACGCGGTCCTGGTCGAAGGCGTAGCGGGCGCCGTGGACGAGCGCGGGCAGCGAGTCCTGCCGGTCCGGGCGCACGCCGATGGCGACCCGTCCCACGCAGCCCGTCCCGTCCGGCACCGCGCCGGTGACGATCGTGTACGGCGCCGCCCGCGTGCCCAGCTCGGTCACCACGAGGTGCGGGCTGTAGGCGCGGGCCACGAACCGGGAGGCGAAGTCGAGCCGCCGCTCCCGCTCCCACGGCGGCGCCTTGGTGCGGAACTCGCCCTCGATGACCAGCTCGTCGTGCCCGCCCATGCTGACCCGCATGCCGCGCACCGACGGCACCAGGTGGACGGTGCTGAAGTGCTGGGCGTCGAAGGCGTTCTCGACGACGTACTCGGCCGGGACCGTCACCGGCTGGTGCACCGCCGCCACGATCACCAGGTCCTCGGCCGCCTGCTTGATCGCCTGCTCGAAGCCGCGGTCGTCGCCGGGGTCGCCGGACAGCCGGGCGAACAGCGCCGCCCCGGCCCGCAGCGTCCGCAGCTCGCCCACCGACCAGCGGCGGCCGGACCCGCCGAGCGAGACGCGCTTGCCGTGGAAGGGGCAGATCACGCAGTCGCCGTCCAGCTTGCCGCCGTAGGCCAGATGGGCGCCCCGGTGGGGGCAGGTGGCCTCGAACACCCGGATCCGCTCGCCGTCGCGCACGGCCATCAGGCGCGCGCCGCCCAGCCGCAGCGGGGTGATCCCCGGGCCGATCTCGTCGTCGAGGGCGAGCAGGAACCACCCGCCGTGCAGCTCCCCGTTACCGGCCGTCATCTCTCCAGCGCCCCAATCACCTCTGTGGCCGCGCGCTCCCCGCTGGCCATCGCCATGTGCGCCATGGGCGGGCCGGACAGGCCGACGGTGGCCTCCCCGGCGAAGAAGACCGTCCCGCCCAGCGGCTCGGCCCAGGCAGGGGACGCCCACAACGTCCCCACGCCCGGGTAGGTGTACGCGCCGCCCGCCCACGGGTCGGCGCCCCAGTCGGACACCACCACCTCCGGGTTCAGCCCCCGCGTCCACGGCAGGGCGCGGGCCAGCAGCGCGGCCAGGCCGCCCGGCTCGGCCCACGCGCTCCTGGCCGCCGCGGCGGCCCGCCCCTTGGCCATCACCAGCACCTCGGGTCGCCCGGCGGTCGTGCTGACGAACCCCAGACGGCCGCCGGCGTCGAAGACCACGACCGACTCGGGGGCGGCCACGGGATAGGCGGCCAGCCCGCACCAGGCGTCGCCGGGCCGCAGCTCGTAGGCCGCGGCCTGCTTGCGCACGGGCAGGTCGTCCAGCACCAGCCGTCCTTCGGCGACCACCGGCGGCGGCACGGTCAGCACGGCGGCGGCGGCGCTCTCCGCATGCCCCGAGGCGGTCAGCGCCCGCACCCGGCCCGGCCTCCAGGACAGGCGGACGACCGCGTCGCCGAGCCGCACCCGCAGCCCCTCGGCCAGCCGCGCGGGCAGCCGGTCGAAGCCGCCGGGCAGCGCGAACTCGCCCCGCCCCGACCGGTCGGCCCGCCGCAGCGCGGCCAGCGCGGGCGCGCTCAGCGCCTCCGGCTCGGCCGCCCAGTTCTGCCTGAACCACTCCGCCGCCGGCTCCAGCGCCTGCGGGCACTGCGCGGTCTCCTCCTTCAGCCACGTCGCGACCGGGACGTCCCATGGGCTCGCTCCGGCCAGGCGGCGCAGCGGCTCCCGGGCCGCGCCCGACGTCAGCCGCTCCTCCAGCAGCGGCGGCGTGGGCCGCAGCGCGGTCAGCGGGCGCGGCCCGCCGGGCAGCAGCACCCGGGCCGCGCGCCGCGGCACCGGCACCGGCGCCTCCAGGCCGGGCAGCGCCGCGATCGGGTTGCGGTCGCCGTGGATGACCTGCGCGCCCAGCTCCAGCAGGGACGGCCGGTGGGTGCGGATCCGGCCGCCCACCCGCTCCCTGGCCTCCAGCACCGTGACCGCCAGCCCGGCGGCGGCCAGGCGCGCGGCCGCCGCCAGCCCGCTCACCCCGGCGCCGATCACGACGACGTCAAGCTCTGCCACCGGCACATCCTCTGTAGTAGTTTGTCCTCGGCCTGATCACGAGGAGACGCCATGACGGCACCCCGCACGCTGCCCGGCCACCTTGCGCACCCGTTCTCTCCTCGCGGGCGGCTCGACCCGTATCCGGCGTACCGCTGGCTGCGCGAGCACGATCCGGTGCACTTCGACGTCACCTCGCGCATGTGGCTGCTGACCGCGCACGCCGACTGCGCGCTCGCGCTGCGCGACCCGCGCTTCTCGGCCGCGCTCGGGCAGCGGGAGCGGGTCAGGGACGACGAGCTGCCGCCGTCGATGCTGACCACCGATCCCCCCGAGCACCAGCGCCTGCGCTCGCCCGGCGCCCTGCTGATGGGCCCGGCCGCGATCCGCGGCATCGCCGGCGACATCGAGGCCGGGATCGCCGCGGTGCTCGACGGGCTGGCCGGCCGGGCGGAGATCGAGGCCACCGCCGACCTCGGCGAGCCGCTGGCCACCGGCGTGCTGGCCAGGCTGTTCGGCCTGCCGGCCGCCGACGTGCCGGCCTTCGCCGGGCTGGCCGCCCGCGTGTCGGTCAACCTCGACCCGCTGGCCGGGCCGCAGGCCGCCGCGGCCGGGCGGGCCGCGATGGGCGAGCTCACCCGCTTCCTCGGCGAGCGCGCCGACGCCGCCGCGAAAGCCGCCGAAGCCGCCGCCGCCGGGAAGGGGCCGGGCGGCTCGCCGTTCGGGCGGCTGGCCGCCGACGACCGGCTGACCAGGGCCGAGATGCTGGGCATCGCCGCGCTCACGGTCGTCGGCGGATGGAAGCCGCTGGCCGAGATGGTGGGCAACGCCCTGCACTGGCTGCTGCCGCGCGAAGAGGCCGCCGGCCTGATCAGGGACGGCGGCCCGCAGGCGGCCGAGCCGGCCGTCGACGAGCTGCTGCGGCTGGAGTCGCCGATCCCGTTCACCGCCCGGGTGACCACCGAGGCGGTCCCGCTGGACGGCGGCGTGATCCCGGCGGGGGCGCGGGTGCTGGCCCTGGTCGGGGCGGCCAACCGCGATCCGGCGGTGTTCGACCGGCCCGACGAGCTGCTGGTCACCCGGTCGCCCAACCCCCACCTGGCCTTCGGCGCCGGCACCCATCTCTGCCTGGGCGCGCCGCTGGTCAGGCAGGCCGGCGGGCTGCTGCTGAGCGGGCTGCTGGAGCGGTATCCCGGGCTGCGCCGCACGGGGAAGCCGCCCGCCTGGGCGCTGGGCCTGGTGCCCAGGAGGCTGACCGGCTTCACCCTCGCCATCTGAGCCCCTTCCCCGGTCAGCGGACGTTGGCGCCGCGCCAGCGGAAGGTCAGCAGGCTCAGCAGCAGCGCCGCCAGGCACCAGCCGCCCAGCACCGCGGCGGTCCTGCCCAGCTCCCAGGTGCCTGCGGGCTCCACCACCGCGAAGTCGGCCGGCAGGAACACCGAGCGCAGGCCCTGCGTCATCCACTTCAGCGGGAAGAACGCCGCCAGGCTCTGCATCCACGCCGGCAGCTCGCTGTAGGGGAAGAACACCCCGGAGATGAACTGCAGCACCAGGAACGGCAGCGTGACGATCGCCGCGGCCGAGCGGGCGTTCGGGATGATCGCGCTGAAGGCCACCGCCAGCAGCGAGCAGGACGTCGCCCCGAGCAGCAGCACCCAGGCGAAGGTCAGCCAGTGCCCGGCGTCCGGCGGCAGCGGCAGGCGGAACAGCGCGACGCCGACGCCGAGCAGGATCGCCGCCTCCAGCACCCCGGTCACCACCACCCGGACGATCTTGCCGACGAAGTACGCCGTCTTCGGCATCGGCGAGGAGGCCAGGCGGCGGATCATGCCGTTGTCCCGCTCGATCGCGATGTTGATGGCCAGGCCGTTGAAGCTGACGCTCATGATGCCGCAGGCGATGATCCCGGCCACGAACATCTGCTTGAAGTCGGTGTGCGTGCCGGGGACCGTGCCGGAGAAGATCGAGCCGAGCACCAGCAGCAGCACGATCGGCAGCAGCAGCGTGAAGAACAACGACTGCCGGTTGCGGAAGAACGACTTCAGCTCCACCGACGAACGGGCCGCCGACGCCCGCCACAGCCCCGACCCGCCGCCCGTCGCGCGCACGGGACGGCCCTGCTCGGCCACGATCGCGTTCGAGCTGGTCATGCCTGGGCCCCCTGGTTCTCGCGGATCAGCTTGAGGTAGACGTCCTCCAGCGTGGGCCGGTGGACGCGCAGGTCGGGCAGCTCGTCGGCGCCCGCGCGGGCGGCCCAGGGCAGCAGCGCGGCCAGGGCCCGCGTGGGCGTGTGAGTGAGCAGCGTGAGCGTGCCGCCGGGCACGCCGGGCGCGCAGGACGGGTCGAGCGCGGTGCCCGCGGGCAGGTCCGGCAGGTCGGCCGCGCTCAGCTCGGGGGTGAGGGTGAAGCTCACCGCGGCGGGCGTGTCGCGCCGTCCGCCCAGCTCGCTCACCGGCCCCGTCTCGACGATCCGGCCGGCCACGATCACGGCCGCGCGCTGCGCCAGCGCCTCCACCTCGTCGAGGTAGTGGGTGGTCAGCACGGTGGTCTTGCCCTGGTCGGCGAAGAAGCGGACCAGGTCCCACGCCTCCATCCGGGCCTCCGGGTCCAGCCCGGTGGTCGGCTCGTCGAGGAAGATCAGGTCGGGGTCGCCGACGACGCCGACGGCCACGTCCAGGCGGCGCAGCTGGCCGCCCGAAAGGGTCTGGGCCTGCTTGCGCTCCTTGGCGCCGAGGCCCACCATGTCGATCACCTGCGCCGCGGGCAGCGGCGCGGGGTAGAAGGCGGCGAAGTGCTCGACGACCTCGCGGACGGTCAGGTCCGCGTAGGCGCCCGTCGTCTGCGGCACGATGCCGAGCCGCGCCCGCCACTGCGGGGCGTCCTCGGCCGGGTCACGGCCGAGGACTCGCACGTCGCCGCCCGAACGCCTGCGCACGCCTTCGAGGATCTCGACCGTGGTCGTCTTGCCCGCGCCGTTGGGCCCGAGTAAGGCGAACACCTCTCCGGGACGAACGTCCAGGTCCACACCCTGCAGGATGAGAGCGGGACCGTACTGCTTGCGCAGCCCCCGTACGTGGATGGGGTTCGCCTGGTCGTCGGACATGATCTCCTCAACCTCCTCTTGGCGTGCGTGGCTCCCGGCGTCAGGTGCAGCAGCAGCAGGGGCAGCAGCAGCAGTTGACGTCGCCGGCCGCGATCGAGTCGAGGTCGCCCTCGCTCAGCTCGGCCATGTCGATCTGCGGCGTCTCGGGGATGTGGAACTCGAACGTCCCCGTCTCCAGCCCGCGCTCCCACAGCGAGACCTGCACGTCGAGGTTCGTGTCGTGGTGGCCGTCGGGAACGTTGCGCACGAGGGTGATCTGGGCGCCCGCGGGAACCTCGAGGCCGGCCTCGGCCAGCGCCTCGCGGGGGTTGCTGTCCAGCTTCGCCGAGAATTCCTCGCTCGACCACGCGGTGATCAGGACTCGCGTGTAGGCGTTGACGAATTCGGTCCGCTCTCTGGGGTTCAGGGCCATTGCGTCCTCCTGGAGCTTTTCCCCTTCGGCGCGGTGCGCCGTCTCGGAACGGAGTCTTACACAGCCGAATTCGGAGTGCCTAGACTTAATTTCCGGGGCCCTGGATTAAGTATTGAGAGCCCTCTGCTTAAAAGGTACTCTGCAAATACGCCGACCGGAACAATGCGAAGCGATATACGTATTCGATGGCCGGAAATGCGTATCGAGAATATTCGTCTGCGTAGCCATCGGGAGAACCCATGTCCGGGACGTACGTATCCCCCCGGGTGCCGCCGGGACCCGCCGGAACCCAGAGCCTGAGGGCCATGCGCGACGCTCCGCTGGAGTTCGTCACCGCCATGGCGGCCCTCGGCGACGTCACCCGCCACGACGCCGACGGCGAGCCGGTCTACATGCTCAACCGCCCCGACCTGGCCCGGCACGTGCTGAAGGAGAACGGCGCCGCCTACACCAAGGAACGCACGCCGGACGACGACATGCTCCGCCCCCTGCTCGGCAACGGCCTGCTGACCAGCGACGGCGCCGAGTGGGCGGCCCAGCGCCGGATGTGCGCGCCCGCGTTCCGGCCCGCCGAGGTGGGCCGGTTCGACCGGGTCATCGTGGAGGCGGCCGAGAACCTGGTGACGCACTGGGCCGGCGGCCGGCCCGTACGCGTCGACCACGACCTGACCTCGCTGACCCTCACCGTGATCGTGAAGGCCATGCTGGGCACCGACATCGGCGTCGCGGGCGAGGGCTTCGGCCGCGCCGTGGACGCGGTCAACCGCTTCATCGGCCACTACGTGCCCAGCGACGACCCCGACCCGGCCGACACGGCCGCCCGGCACGCCGGCTTCCTGCGCGCGCGGGCCTTCCTCGACCGGGTCACCCGGCTCATCATCGCCGCCCGCCGGGCCGGCGGCGCGGGCGACGACCTGCTCGGCGCGATGCTGGCCGAGGGGCACGCGATGTCCGACGCCGACCTGCGCGACCAGGTGCTGACCATCGTCATGGCCGGGCACGAGACCACCGCCAAGTCGCTGACCTGGACGCTCTACCTGCTCGACCGCAACCCGGAGGCGGCCGGAGCGGTGCACGCCGAGATCGACGAGGTGCTGGCCGGCCGCTCGCCCACGGCCGCCGACCTGCCCGGGCTGCGGCGCTGCCGGCAGGCCGTCCAGGAGGCCATGCGGCTCTACCCGCCGGTCTGGCTGATCTCCCGCCGCGGGACGGCCGACGACGTGCTGGACGGCTACGACGTACCGGCCGGGTCGCTGGTGTGCGTCAGCCCGTGGGTGCTGCACCGCGATCCGAGGTACTGGGAGCAGCCGGATGCGTACCGGCCGGAGAGGTTCGACCCCGACCGGGCCGCCCGGCTGCTCAGCCACCAGTACCTGCCCTTCGGCGGCGGCCCGCGCATCTGCGTCGGCCGGCACTTCGCGCTGGCGGAGGCCACGCTCGTGCTCGCGGTGATCCTGCGCGGGCTGCGCATGGAGCTGGTGCCGGGCTTCCCCGTCGAGCCGGAGGCGCTGGTCACGCTGCGGCCCCGGCACGGCCTGATGATGACCCCGAGGCCCCGGTGAGCGCCCCGGTGAATGCCCCGGTGGGTGCTCGGGTGGGTGCAGGCTCCTACGACGCCGCCAACACCACCTGGGGAGGCGTGGCGGGCGAGCTGGCCCGGCTGGAGGCCCAGGCGGCGCTCTCCTTCGAGGAGGAGCTGCGCATCATGCGCGACCTCGGCCTGACCGGCCAGGGCCCGCTGCTGGAGCTCGGCGCCGGGTCCGGCGCGGTCACCCGCAGGCTGCGCGCCGCCGAGCCGGGGCTGCCGGTCATCGCGCTCGACGTGGACGCCGCGCTGCTGCGCAACGCGGACGGCTGCGGCGCGCCGCTGGTCACCGCCGACGGCGCCCGGCTGCCGTTGCGTACCGGCAGCGTGGGCGGCGTACTGCTGCGGTACGTACTGCAGCACGTGGGCGATCCGGCGCCGATGCTGGCTGAGGCGCTGCGCGTGCTGCGTCCCGGCGGCCGGATCGTGGTCGTCGAGGTGGACAGCATGTTGTGGGGGCTGGCCGACCCGATGTACCTGGAGCTGGCCTCCGTCCACGCCACCATGGCGCAGGCCCAGCGCGGCGCGGGGGGCGACCGGCAGATCGGCAGGAAGCTCACCCGGCTGCTGCGCCGCGGCGGGTTCGCCGACGTGGTGCTGCGCCCGTTCGCCACCACCAACGACACCCACCCCACCGCGGCCTTCGCCCCGCACCTGGGGCCCGAACGCCTGGCGCCGCTCGTCGCCTCGGGCGCGCTGCCGATGGCGGGGCTGGCCCTGGCCGCCGACCGCTGGCGGCGCTTCCTGGCCGACCCGGACGCCTGGGTCATGCTGCTCGGCTTCGTCGTCGCCGGGACCGCCCCGTACGGACCGGCTCAGCACCCATCGGAAGGAAGCACGTCATGAGTCCGTTCTGGAAGATCTTCATCGCGATCTTCAGCTACATCAGCGCGATCGTGGGCCTCGGGCTGGCCGTCGTGAACGCCAGCGAGAAGCCGCCCGCGACCTCGCTGGCCATCGTGTACGGCGCCGCCGGCCTGCTGTTCCTGGCCGTGGGCGTGCTGCTCAGCCGCAGAGCCCGCTACTGAGGGCGGCCCGGGGGCCCGGCCCGTCAGGAGGCCGGGTCGCAGGGGCGCACCTCGACGATGTCACCGGGCGCGTAGGGCATCTTGCGCGCCCACGACTCGGCCTCCTCGGCCGACTGGACCTCGATGACCCAGATGCCGCCGATCTGCTCCCGCCCGACCGCGTACGGCCCGTCGACGGCGGGCCCGTCGGGCCTGACCAGCTTGCCCTCCCTGGACCTGGTCAGCCCGGCGCCGTACTTGACCTTGACGCCGGCCATCGCCATCGCCCGGCCGAACTGGCGGTGCGCCTCGGCCATCCGCTCCCGCTCGCTCTCGCTGAAGGCGTCCCAGAGCATCTCGTCGCCGTGGATCAGCAGCACGAAGTCCATGAGTCGTCTACCTCCCTGTGGGTTCTGCCCCAAAGGCGTGGTGGGGCGCGGGCAGAGCCCCGGTTGGCACTATCGTGACATCCTTCCACGGTCGCAGCGCCGTAACTCGACCCGGTCGCCCGGCCCGGACGGCAGGCGCCCGGCCCACTCCAGCGCCGCCTCCTCCGACGGCAGGTCGAGGATCCACATGCCGCCCAGCTCCGGCCGGCCGTCCTCGCGCGGCTCCCCCTTGGCCGCGTCCGGGCGGGCCAGCCGCGCGCCGAACAGCACCGTGACGCCGGCCTCCCGCAGCTCCCGCCCGAAGTCGAGGTAGGCGGCGAACAGCGCGGCTCGGTCCTGCTCCGGCAGCTCGGCCCAGGCCCGTTCCGGCCCGTGGATCAGCAGCGCGAACTCCATGACGGCTCCTCCCTTGCGCTCACATCTGCCGCCGCGCCAGCCGCGCGAACAGCCCCTGCTCCTCGGCGAGCAGCTCGTCGTAGGTGCCCTGCTGGACGATGCGCCCGCCGTCGAGCACCAGGATCTTGTCGGCGTCCCGGACGGTGGACAGCCGGTGCGCGATGACCACGCGGGTGGCGTTGAGCCGCCGGGTGCTCTCGGCGATGACGTTCTGGGCGGGGTTGTCCAGGGCGCTGGTCGCCTCGTCGAAGAAGACGATGCGGGGCCGCGAGACCAGCGCCCTGGCGATCATGATGCGCTGCCGCTGGCCGCCGGAGAGCGTGTTCGTGCCCTCCGACAGGACGGTGTGCATGCCCATCGGCATGGCCGTGATGTCGTCGGCGATGCCGGCCATCGCCGCCGCCTCCCAGGCGTCGTCGATGGTGTGGTTCGTGCTGCCGACGATGTTCTGCCTGATGTCGCCGGCCAGCAGCGCGCCGTTCTGCAGCACCACGCCGCACTGCCGGCGCACCGCGCCGAGGTCCAGCTCGCCCAGGTCCTGGCCGTCGTACAGGACCGAGCCGACGTCGGGCTGCTCGAAGCCGAGCAGCAGGCGCAGGATCGTGGACTTCCCGCTGCCGGTCGGGCCCACGATGGCGACGAACTCGCCGGGCTCGATCGACAGGTCGATGTCGGTGAGCACCGCGGGGCCGTCCTCGCCGTAGCGGAAGGACACGCGCGACAGGCTGACGCGGCCCGACAGGTCGCCGGGGTCGGCCTTGCCCGCGTGGTCCTCCGGCTCGGCCTCCAGCACCGGCGCCAGCTTCTCCAGCATCGGCACGACGCCCATGGCCGTGATGGCCGCCCCGGTGAACTGCAACACCGAGGCGATGAGCAGGCTGAACGCGGCGAAGAAGGCCAGGAACGCGCTGATCGGGAGCTGCCCGCGCAGCGGCCCGGCGGCCACGGCGAAGATCACGACCGAGCAGACCAGCGGGAACCCGGCGTTGAAGGTGGTCACCACGTTCTGCAGCCGCCGGGCCGCGGCCGAGGTGGTCCTGGTGGCCATGAAGTCGCGCGTCCACACGCCGAACGCCTGGTCCTCCGCGGCCGCCACGCGCAGCTTGGGCACCGCCGACAGGAGCTGGAACACCCGCGAGGACAGCCGCTGCTCCTGCTCGTACAGGCGGCGTTGCAGGCGCACCTCGAAGAACCCGGCGACCGCGCACACCAGCACGCCGGCCAGCACCAGCAGGGTCGCCAGCAGCGCCAGGCCGACGTCGTAGAAGTACACCAGCGCCAGGTTGGCCAGCCCGCCGAACAGCCCGAGCGTCGCCGTCGTCATCACGCCCGACAGCGTCTCCTGCGCCGCGCTCACGCCCAGCACGGTCGTGCCCAGCTCGCCGGTGGAGTACCGGCCGAAGAACGTGACGGGCAGCGACAGCAGCCGGGTCCACGCGCCCGCCTGCACCCGGGCCGACGACCGGCCCTCGATGCGCAGCGCCGCGACGTTCTGCACGATCGACAGCGCCCCCGCCACCAGAGCGCCGCCGATCACCAGCGCCGCGCCCTGCACGATGAGGTCGCGCTCGGCCCGCTGCACGAACGTCCCCAGCACCAGCCCGGTCATCGCGGGCACCAGCAGGCCGATGACCGCCACCAGCGTGCCCAGGGAGGCCAGCACCCACAGGTCGCGGCCGTTGCGGGCCAGGCCGAAGCGCAGCAGCCCGGCCACGGTCCGCACCTCGCGCGGCAGCGGCTGGTACAGCACCTCGGCCTTGCCGCTCAGCGTGGCGGCCACCGCCTTGGTGATCGGCGTGACCCGGCTGTGGCCCGGCTGGGCCACCACGTACCGCGAGCCGATCGGCAGCAGGGCGACCGGCGTCCCGTCGTCGGCCCGGTAGCCCACCATGGGCCCGATGTCGCGTTTCCACCAGCCGTCGTCCAGCCGGACCGAGCGCGTGCGCACCCCGGAGGCCAGCGCGACGGCCTGCAGCGGATCGGCCCCGCGGGCCTGGCCGGGCGGCGGCGCGGTCACCGTGAACCCGCCGTGCGAGGCGACCAGCCTGGCCGCGGCCAGCGCCGGCGGGTCGGCGGTGACGTCGGCCAGGCGCACCTTGGCCTCGGTGTCGCGGACCAGCGTGTCGAAGCCCCGGCGGGCCGCCCGCGTCGTGCCGGCCTCGCGCTCCTTGCGCCGCCGCAACGCCTCCAGCTCCTGCGCCCGCCGCCGCTCGACCCGGCGGTCCACGGTGTAGAGGAACCGGATGGCGTGCTCGACCCAGCGGGCCCAGATCGTCTCGTCGGCCAGCAACTGCCAGGTCGAACGGGCGCGCAGCCGGGCGGGCGCGTCGGCCACCAGCCAGTCCCGCTCGGTCACCGCCAGCTCGGCGCCCGCGGTCAGCACGCCGGCCACCCCGTCGGGCATCTCGACCGCGCCCGCCTCGACGGTCATCCACCGCACGCCGTCCACCGACCGGGCCGCGCGCCCGGCGGGCAGCTCGGTCACCGCGTCGGGCAGCAGCGGGACGAACTCGCGCGGCGGCAGCGCGTCGCGCAGGGCGGTGGCCAGCGCGATCAGCCCCGCCTCCAGCCCGCGGACGAACTGCCGGACGGCCAGCCCGTACTCGGCGGTGGACATCGTGGCCGACCGGTTGGTGCCCGACAGCTCGCCCAGCCTGGCCAGCGGCAGCCGCGACACGCGGGTGCCGAGCACCGGACGGCCCACGATGCCGTGCCTTGGCCCCTTGGGCGAGCCCGGCAGCAGCGTGCCCTGCCGGACCCGGCACAGGTAGTGCCACCGGCCGACCGGACGGCCGCCCTCCAGCCGCACCGCGAACAGGTCGACCGCGCCCTCCTCCACCAGCAGCACCTCGCGCACGCCCGACAGCACGAACAGGTTCTCCGCCGAGTAGTCCACCGGCGTGGCGGCGTCGGTGAAGAACGGGGAGAAACCGGCCACCTTCAGCACTGCGTCATCCTCCGTGTCATCCGGCGTCGCCGTTCTTGCGGGAGCTTCTGAGCAGCTCGGCGTAGTGGCCGTCGAGCGCCAGCAGCTCGGCGTGCCTGCCGCGTTCGACCACCTCGCCGCGGTCGAGCACGATGATCTCGTCCGCGTCGCGCACGGTGGACAGCCGGTGCGCGATGATCAGGCAGCCGCAGCCGCGCCTGCGCAGGTTGTCGGCGATGGTCCGCTCGGTCTCCGGGTCCAGGGCGCTGGTCGCCTCGTCCAGGATCAGCAGCGTGGGCTGGATCGACAGGGCGCGCGCCAGCTCCAGCCGCTGCCGCTGGCCGCCGCTGAGGTTCCTGCCGCCCTCCAGCACCCGGCTGTTGAGGCCGCCGGGCCGGGCCGCGATCAGGTCGAACAGCGCCGCGTCGCGCAGCGCCGAGACCGCGACCTCGTCGGGCACGTCGTCGCTCCACAACGTCAGGTTGTCGCGCACGGTGCCCTCGAACAGGGTGATGTCCTGGTCCACGTAGGCGACGGAGGCGGCCACGACGGCCCGCGGCAGGTCGTCGCGCGGCCGGTCGTCCAGCAGCACCTGGCCGCCGGTCGGCGCGTACAGGCCGGCGGCCAGCTTGCCGGCGGTGGACTTGCCGCTGCCGGAGTTGCCGACGATCGCCACCCGGCGGCCCGGCACCACGGTGAACGACAGGTTCCTGATCACGGGGGCGGCGAGCGCGTTGTAGCCGAAGGTCACGTCGGCGAACTCCAGCCGTCCGTCCAGGCGGCCGCCGGGGTCGGCCTGCTCCCCGACGGCGGCGGCCCGCTCGAACGTCCTGGCCATCGGGTACTTCTCGACGTCGTACAGGCGGCAGATGTCGGCCGAGATGTCCTGCAACTGGCCGCCCAGGTTGGTGAGCTGGGTGACCGGCCTGGACAGGGCGTTGAGCAGCGTCTGGAAGGCCACCAGCATGCCGACGCTGATCACCCCGTCCACCACCCGCAGCCCGCCGATCAGCAGGATCAGCCCGCTGTTGATCCCGGCCAGCAGCGGCGGCACGACGGTCAGCGTCGCCGTGGCCACGCCCAGCCGCTGCTTGGCGGTGACCGCCTTGGCCAGGAACCCGGCCCAGCGCTGGAACGCCGTCGGCTCGGCGCCCGTCGCCTTGACGGTCTCCACGAGCTGCAGCGTGTTGAACGTGGTGGAGGTCAGGTTCCCCAGGTCGGCCCGCAGCGCCGCCACCGCGTCCGTCCGCGCCCGCGACACCTGGCGCAGCACCGCGATGTTCAGCAGCGCCATCGACACCCCGACCAGCCCGAGCAGCACGTCGTAGCGGATGAGCACGGCCGCGTAGAACAGCACCAGGACGAGGTTCACCAGCGTGACGGCCAGGTCCCGGGACAGGATCTCGGCCACGCCGTCGTTGGCCTGCACCCGCTTGGCCACCTCGGCCGGACGGCGCTGGAGGAAGAACTCCACCGGCAGCCGCAGCAGATGGCGGAAGAACCGGGCCGAGCTGACCAGGCCGAGCCGGATCTCCAGCCGCAGCAGGTAGTGCCGCTGCACCGAGGTCAGCACGAACACCACGACCGCGGTGACCCCCATCGCGAACAGCAGCGGCACCAGGTAGCCCGGGTCGCGCCCGGTCAGGATCCGGTCGATGAACACCCGGCTGAACGCCGGCCCGATGATGCCCGGCACGACCAGCAGCAGGCTGGCCAGCAGCACCAGCGGGAGCGCGCGGCCCGACGGCATCCGCCGCGCCAGCAGGGCCTGGCCGACCCGGGTGGGCCGGCCGCCGGGCCGGAAGTCCGGCCCCGGCTCGAACGTCAGGACCACGCCGGTGAAGCCGGAGTCGAAGTCGTCCCAGTCGATCATCCGGGGGCCGCCCGCCGGGTCGTTGACCGCGACGGCCTTCCTGCCGAACCGGCTGCGCACCCCCTCCAGGACCATGAAGTGCTGGAACGCCCAGAACACGATGGCCGGCTCGGTCAGCGTGCGCAGGTCGTCGGCCTCCATCTGGAAGCCCCTGGCGATCAGCCCGTAGCGGCGGGCGGCGGCCACCACGCTGGAGGCCTTGGCGCCGTCGCGGGAGACGCCGCAGGCCGAGCGGAGCTCCTCCAGCGGCACGAACTTGCCGTGGTAGCCGAGGATCATCGCCAGCGAGGCGGCCCCGCACTCCACGGCCTCCATCTGGATCACCGTCGGCGTGCGCCGCCGCCACCGCCACCTTCGCCGCCGCCGTACGGGGGCCGCCGGGGGAGCGGGCGCGGCGGGCTCCCCGGGCCGCCCGGCGGCCTGGTCCGCATGCCCCTGCTCGGGGACGCCGGTGGTGGTCACACGTCCCTCCCGGGGGCGCTGGTCGTGGTCACGCATCCCTCCTTCGGCCGGGCGGCGGGGGCCTGCACGCGGCCCACCTCAGCGCCCGAGCAGCAGGTCGAACAGCGTCTGGCTGCCCAGCCCGATCGCGCCGCTGACGGAGACCTGCGACTGCAGGCCCACCGGCGGCCCCTTCCTGGTCGACCAGGCGTAACCGGACGGCGTGCCGGCATCGCGCACCAGGTCCACGATCACCAGCCTGGACGGCGTGCTGCGCAGGTAACCGCGTGCCGGGTCCTCGCCGCCCACCAGGTCGGCGGCCTGCTCGGTCATCACCGGATAGGCGCTGACCGACGCGACCCGGCCGCGCAGCAGCCCGTACGCGCCGGGCGGCGCCGAGGAGACCGCCAGATCGACCGGCTTGCCCGGCACCACGCCCATCGCCCGGTCGACCGGCACGAACAGCATCGCCACCAGCCGGTCGCCCGGCGCGTCCGTACGCTCGATGAGCAGCAGCTCCTCGCCCTCCCTGACCACGTGCCCCGGCACGGCGGAACCGGCGACCACCTGCCCGCTGAACGGGCTGCGCACCACCTGCTCCGTCCCGCCGTCGGCGGCGATGACGGCCACCGCCTGGCCCTCCCGCACCGCCTCGGCCGGCTGGACGAGCATCGAGCGCACCGTCCCGCCGTACGGGCTCTGCAGCCGCGCGGTGCCGCCGGGATGGGTCAGCAGCCCCACGGCGGGCACCGTGACCGGCAGCCGCCCGGCGAAGAACCACACCCCCGCGGCCACCACGATGATCAGCACCACGAACGTGGCGATCCACCCGCGCGGGGAGGCCAGCAGCGTCGGCGAGTCCAGCTCGTCGGGCTCCCGCATGCGCTGCAACGCCTTGAACCGGAACTTCATCACGCCGTCCCCTGGAAGCGGCCGCCGGGCCGCCGTCGTGCCGTCATGTGCCCATCACCGCCGGCTGCCGACGATCAGCTCGCCGACGCTGCCCTCGGTCAGGTAGTCCAGGCCGCTGGCCAGCGCGAAGTCGGCGGCGTCCCCGCCGCCCAGCGCGCACACGGCCAGGTCCATGGCCGTGCCGGCCAGGTAGAGCGTCTGGTAGAGCACGCCCACGTGCTTGAGGACCAGCGAGTAGCCGATCGTCTCGTACTTCCACATCACCCGGCCGAAGCGGGCGGTGACGGTCAGCACCACCTGCGGGTCGCCGGTGAGCTGGGCCGCCGACCTGGCCCGCTCGACCAGCGCCCGCACGGCGGGCGTGGGCGGCGAGACCAGCTCCAGGGCGTGCCCGGCGGTGTCGTAGTGCCACAGGCCCGGCTCGGCCCCCTGGCAGGACACGATCAGCGGATAGACCTCCAGCTCGTGGACCGAGCCGCCGGAGGGGTAGGGCCGGTCGGCCAGCTCCTGGCCGTCCGGCGAGGTGAACACGCCCCGCCGCCGCATCGTCCGGTAGAGCAGCTCGCCGAGCTGGGCCAGCGTGATGGGCGCGTCCGGGTCGTGCTCGCGCAGGGAGCGGCGGCGTTCCAGCGTGTCGGTCAGGCTGGGGTCGGTCTTGGCCAGCAGCTCCAGGTCGGGGCGGGGCAGCTCGATCCGCTCGCCGGTGAACGGCGGGGGGGCGGCGGGCACCGGGTCGAAGCGGGAGGTGAAGGCGTACGTGCCGCCGTACCGGCCGGTGTAGCGGGGGCCGCGGCTGTGGGCGTGCAGCCACAGGTCGCGCGGGTGCCACTGGGCCTGGGACAGGTCGTCGTCCTCGGGGCCGGTGGCGAGCACGCCCGCCGCCGCCAGGAACCGCAGCGCCTGCCCCTGTCCCGGAGCCTGCGCCGGGGTCGTCCAGGACGCCAGCGCGCCGAGCAGCCCGCAGGCGGCGGGCGACAGCTCGACCACCGCCGGGCTGCGCGGGGAGCGCACGGTCAGCACGCCGTCCCCGGCGGTGACGACGGCGAAGCGGGACAGCCTGATCGGCGTGTCGGCCGCCGGCGCGGGCGCGGGCTCCACGGCCCCGGCGCCGACCGGGCGCAGCCGGGCCCCCGCCGCGGCGTACTCCAGCAGACCGGCTCTGGACAGGCGGCGTACCAGCAGGTTCCAGCGCAGCAGCCCGGCCTCGCCCACCGTCGCCGCCAGGGCGGTCTCGCCCGCGTCGCCGCCGGCCAGGATCCGCAGGGCGGCCGCGGTCCCGGCGTCGAGCCCGCGCAGGCCGAGCGAGCCGGCCGGCGCGGAGATGCGCACCTCGCCGTCCGCCTCGGTCAGCTCCGCGTCCCGCCGCAGCCGCAGCTTGGTCTCGTCCATGGCCCGCTCCTCTCCGTCACCAGGGGCCCCGCGAACCGGTCAGAAGAAGACGCTGGTCGGGTTGAGCTCGTCCTCGGCGCGGGGTTCGGGGACCCAGCCGAGCGAGACCGGCACGTCGTACAGGCGGCCGGGGCCGAGCCGCCGCCAGAAGTGCCGCATGCCGGGCGCGATCACCCGGACCACGCTCAGCTCCAGGTCGGGGCGGCTCTGGTCGAGCGCGATGACCTCGATCCCGGCCGCGGCGGCCCTGGCCACGCAGGTCTGCACGTCACCGGCCAGGTCGCCGCCGTCCGAGCGGGCGTAGTCGGCCAGGGTGCGGGGACGCGCGGCGGGGTCGGGCACCAGCCACGGCTCCTCGGCCAGCTTGGTCTGCTTCCACCAGGCCAGCGTGGCGACGTCGTCGTCCAGGTAGAGCGTCTCGCCCCGCTCGTCGCGCCGCTCCACCGAGGGCAGGAACTGGTTGACCTCGGTCAGCGTCCTGATGGCGGCGATCCGCGGGTCGAGGTGCGCACCGAACCCGACGATGACGTCCTCCACCGGGTGCCCCAGCCGGTGCGAGACCCCGACGAACGCCGGGATGCCGAGGTCGGTGGTGATGTCGAGCAGCCACAGGTCGCGGTCCATGCCGCGGTAGAACTCGCGCACGGTGTCGACGTACGGGTCGCGCAGCGAGTCCAGGTCGAAGGCCGGCCGACGGGCCCGGTTGTACCACCACAGGGCCACCGCGTCCCGCTCGACCAGCTCGCAGAAGCCCTGCAGGACGGCCTCCTCGATCGAGTTGCCCGAGGCGTTGCCGTTGGAGTCGCCCACGCAGTAGAAGTGGCGCTCCAGGTCGGGGTGGCCGTACCAGGCGTAGCCGGAGGGCACCAGCCGCTCCCGCTCCTCGGTCAGCGACCATGCGGGCGACCAGTCGATCGGCAGGTCCGTACGGAACCGCTCGGGCACCAGGTGCAGCCGGTGCGCGGGGTCCTTGTTCCACTCCTCGCGGCCGGCGTACTGGGCGTCGGAGAAGTGCAGCAGCGACTCCGGATGGACGGCCACCGCCGGGTCGAGGTCGGCGTAGGCGGCCTCGGTGACCGGCTCCTCGCCGCGCCAGACCCCCGAGTAGCGCTCGATGGCCTCGCACAGCGCGCTCACCCTGGCCTGCACCTCGGTCCGGCCCTTGCCGCCGCTCTGCCCGCGCAGGTTGCGCCGCAGCAGGTCCATGTTGTCGCCGATCATGGCGAAGTTGTGGCCCGCGGTGAAGCTGTAGGTGACGCCGTTGTCCTGCTCGGCGAAGGTGTGCAGCCGGGTGACCGCGCCGATCAGCGGGCTGATGTGCTTCTCCAGCCGGGCGTACGTGCGCGCGGGCGGCTCGATGCGGTAGCCGCCGTCGGTGACGTGCCGGGCGCTGCGCGCCGACAGCGCGACCTTGGGGCTGCGCTCGCTGATCAGCGTGGGATCCCCGCAGGCCGGGCACTGCGGCAGCCGGACCAGGGTGTGCTCCATGACGCCGAGCGTGCGCAGGTCGACGGTGGTCATCCGGCCCTCCAGCCGCGAGGAGGCCGCCCCCGCGGCGATCCGCGCCAGCTCCACGGCCAGCAGCCCGCCCGCCACGGCCGGACCGGCGGGCGCCGACTCCCGCGCCGGGTGGAAGGGCGCCCCGCCGCCGCGCTTGCCCGCCAGGTACCGCTCGACCTGCCGGTTCCCGGCCAGCCGCTGCGCCAGGCAGGCCCAGCAGCCGGTGCGTCCCGGCTGGAGCACCGGGCCGACCCAGAGCGTGATCCCGCCCGGTTTCACCAGAACCCACGGGTGCCCGGCGGCCAGGCAGGCGGCGTTGAGCCGGTCGAGCGCCGGGTCGAGGTAGTCGCCGGCCACCACGACCGACATCGTCCCGCCGGGCTCGGCGGCCGCCTGCTCCACGCTTGTCGTACGCATACGTAATCCGTGCTCGCGCAGCACCGGGAGCAGCGGCTCGGCGTCGGCGCCCGCGCACGTTACGACGGTGAATTCGGCGCGGGAGAGCGCGTCGTGGGCGTGGACCGGGTCAATTCCCTGCGCGTCCCAGAATGCGAGCGTGCTGTCCGGCCAATCGGGCCGGCCATTGGCGAGATGGCCGAATGCGGCGAATTTGCGAATGGCGATGAGCGTCTGCGGGAGCGGCACTTCGTCGCTCAGCGCGCTCGCGATCTCCGCGACGGTACGCCGTCCGTCCAGGTAGGGAAGGAGTTTCCCGGCCCCCGCCGACTGGACGAGGTAGTGCTGCCCCTCGGCCAGGAGAAAAACCTTCGACCCGTCGATCACCTGGGGTGTGAAGTGCGCCTTGAGACGTGGGCGGTCCATGACCCTCCCCGTATCGGGTCCATATCGGTTGATCGCAGAGTCGCACCGGGCCGGATCCGGTGTAAAGACGTAATTCCGGCGTACGCATTTCACCGGTACGACGGGGGAAAATACGTATTGGTCCGTCGGGAATGCGCATGCGCCCCGGCGTGGGCCGGCTGTTGAACCTGGTGCCAATAGTCCGGATTAGTCGGATTCGTGCGCCTAGGTATTGACAGCCCGCCCGGCTGAGGCGGCATGATCCTGGTGGACAGTTTCAGGGGGGCCGAACTGTGGGGAGTGGCGATGTCTTCGGGACAGCCGCTGCTACACCGTGACGTCGAGACCGCCGCGATGCGGGAGGCGCTGTCGAGGGTCCGTGCCGGCGGCCCCTCCGTCCTGCTGATCCAGGGGTCCCGGGGCATGGGCAAGACGACCTTGCTCAACGCCGCGCTGGCGGCCAGGGGCGAGGTGGGGGCGCTGCTGCTGATGGCCCGGGGCCACCCCACCGAGCGCGACCACCCGTTCGGCGTGGTCCGCCAGCTCTTCGAACCGCTCATGACCGCCGGGCGCGCGCCGCCGTCCGGCGGGAGCGCCGTCGTCGGCCCCGACCTCGGCGGCGGGCTCGACCGGGGCCATCCCGTCACCCCCGACCTGCTGCACGGCCTCTACCGGGCCACCCGGTCCTTCACCGGCGACCGGCCGCTGATCATCGCCGTCGACGACGTGCACCACACCGATCCGCAGTCCTCCCAGTGGTGCTCCTACATCGCCCGGCGGCTCGACGGCCTGCCCATCGCGATGGTCCTCACCACCGCCGACACCACCGCCGACTCCGGCGGCCCCGACGACCTGGTCAGGGACCTGGCGGCGCTGCCGTACACGCGGCTGCTGCGGCCCGCGCCCCTGTGCGCCCGCTGCGCCGCCCGGCTCATGGAGTCGGTGCTCGCCGGCGGGAAGGAGACCGGGAAGGAGACCGGGGACGAGAGCGGGGACGAGAGCGGGGACGAGAGCGGGGACGAGATCGGCGAGGAGGTCGCCGCCGCCTGCCACCGGCTCACCCAGGGCAACCCGCTGCTGTTGCGGGAGCTGGCCGGGCGGCTCGGCCGGTCCGGCGTGCGCCCGGTGACCGCCGAGCTGCCCCGCGTGCTGGAGATCGGCGCGCTGGCGCTGACCGAGACCGCGCTCGGCTGGTTGTCCGGCAGCGGCTCAGGCGTGGACGCAGCCGGCGTCGACCTGCTGCGCAGCCTGGCCATCGTCGCGCCCGAGGACGGCATGGAGGTCGCCTCCATGATCGCCGGACACGGCCAGGACACCGCCAGGGCGGCGGGGGAGACGCTGCGCCGCGCCGGGCTGGTCACCGGCACGCCGCCCGACCGCTTCGCCCATCCGCGCATCCAGCAGGCCGTGCTGGCCGGGATGGACCCGGGCGAGCGCGACCGGCTGCACCGGCGTACCGCGTCGCTGCTGTACCGGCTGGGCGCGCCGCTGAGACGCTCGGCCCGCCACCTGATGTCGGCCGGCCCGACCGGCGACCCGCTCACCGTCACCGTGCTGCGCGAGGCCGCCGGCGAGGCCGCCGCCAGGCACTCGTGGCAGGACGCCACCGGCTACCTGCACCGCGCGCTGGCCGAGACCGACGACCAGGACACCGTGCTGGAGGTCACCGCCGAGCTGGGCGCCGTGGAGAAGCACCGCGACCTGCCCGCCTGCCTGCGCCACCTGCGCACCGCCTACGGCCGGGTCAGGCTGGCCCCGCACGCCCTGATGTCGCTGGCGCCGTTCGCCGACATCCTGGTCACCGCGAACTCCGCCGAGGCCGCCGAGGTCTTCGCCGGCGCGGCCGAGAGCGCCGCCGCCGTCCCGCAGTTCGGCGGCGCGGACCTGCTGCTCGTGTTCGCCGCCCAGGCGCTGCTGTGGGGCCGCTCGGCCGGACGGCTCGGCCTGCGCCGGCTCGGCCGCTCCCTCGGCACGCTGGTCAGCCCGGCCGCCAGGGAGTTCCTCAGCGTGCTGGCCCTGGCCACCGGCGCGCGGGGCCGCAGCCTGCCGCGCACGCTCGCCCAGACCCGGCGCTGCCTCGACGGCCAGGGCCCGGTGCCGGCGGCCGCCGTGCTGCCGCTGGTGTGGGGCGACCGCCTCGACGAGGCCTCCTACTGGGCCGAACGCCTGGTCAGCGAGACCCAGGAGGCCGGCTCCGGCACCGGCCTGGCGCTGGCGCTGCTGACCAGGGCCGAGGTGCGCTACCAGCTCGGCAGCCTGGAGGCCGGGCTGGCCGACGCCGAGGCCGCCGTCGCCAGCGCGCGCGAGTGCCAGGCCGAGGGCTTCCACGTGGCCGCCGCCGCCTGCGCCGCCCGGGTGCTGGTGGAGTTCGGCGACCTGGAGGCCGCGGAGTCGGCGCTGAAGTCCGTCGCCCCGTACGGCGACTGGCACCCGATGATCTCCGGGCAGGCCCTCGACGCCCTGGGCCGCCTCCGGCTTGCGCAGGGCCGCCCGCGCGACGGCCTGCTGACCCTGCTGGAGTGCGGCCGCCGCCTGACCGCCGCCGGCATCACCAACCCCGCCTGCGTGCCCTGGGGCACGAACTCGATCCTGGCCTACGTCCTGTCCGGGGAGCGCTCGGCGGCCCGCATGGTGGCCGAACGGGAGCTGGAGCTGGCCCGCGCCTGGGGCGCGCCCACCGTCGTCGCCCGCGCGCTCAGCGCGGGCAGCCTCGCCCACGAGGGACGGGTCCGGCTCGACATGCTGCACGAGGCCGTCGCCCTGCTGGGCAACCGGGGCGCCCGGCTCGAACACGCCAGGGCCCTGCTGCGCCTCGGCATCGCCCAGCGCCAGGCCGGCGACGACGGCAAGGCCCACGAGACGCTGGCCCTGGCGCTGCGGCTGGCCGCCGACTGCGGCGCGGGCCGCCTGGCCGCCCTGGCCGACAAGCACCGCGCCGCCACCGCCCCGGCCCGCGTCGCCACGCTCACCCCCGGCCAGGACGACCACGTGCTGACCGTCGGCGAACGCCGGGTCACCGACCTGGTGCTGCGCGGGATGAGCAACCTGGAGGTGGCCACGACGCTGTCGATCAGCAAGCGCACCGTGGACACCCATCTGGCCCGCATCTACCGCAAGCTCGGCATCCACACCCGCGCCGAACTCGCCGTCATCCTCACCGGCCTGTCCGACGACGACCCGCCCTCCGCCGAACCCGTGCCCACCGGCCCCCACGAATACCTGTAGCCCGGGTCAGGCCGTGCTCTTCGAAGCAGTCAACCAGCTCATCGCCTACGACGAACGCCAGCGCATGGTCCCCCGCGACCGTGGCCTGCTCGCCACGCTCGTCGACTCCGCCCGCGCCCGCGACCCCGCCGATCACAGCACGCTGCGCGCGCTCGGGGTCGGGCTGCTGGTTCTGGGCGAGTACGGCGACGCGATCCACTGCCTCAGCCGTGCGCTCGACCTGGCGGACACGACCGGCAGGCGGATCGCCGCGTCGCTCAACCTGGCCGACGCCCATCGGTACGCAGGCGACGCGGCAGCCTCGGAAACCCTCTGCCGCGCGATGCTCACCCTCGCGAGGAACGAAGCACCCGAGATGGTGTGCTTCCCGCTCCAGCATCTCGGCAAGACCCTTGCCGACCTGGGGCGCACGGAGGAGGCCCGCGAGGTGCTCCAGGAGGCCCTGGCCCTGCGCACGGCCGAAGGCGACCCCGAGCTGATCGCCCGCAGCCGGGCGGCCCTGCGATCGCTCGACGCCGCCACGACCGGCGGAGACCCGGCCCCCTGATCCCCAAATGCCCCTGCGGCGGCCGGGGGACGCGCTCCCACCCGCCCCGTTGATCACGACCTGGCGCAACTCACCCCTCCAGCCCGGCCACCGTCATCGCCTTGTGGACGGCGGTCGGGCGGGCTGGGTGGATGTCGGCGGTGGCCTCAATGCTGGATCAGGCCACCGACCGGGACGGGAGCGACGTGGCCGGTCGCCGGAAGGGTCCGTGCCAGGGCAAGGCCGATGTCGACGAGCGATGATCGGCGCAGCCCGGCGACGTCGGCGATCGGAGTCCACCTCGACTCCGCGATCTCGCCGTCCGGCTCCGGCCGGAGCTCGCCGCCGGTGATGCGGGCCTGGTAGAAGATGCCGACGTTCTGGTGCTCGGCACCGGCACGGGCGACGGTGGCGGGGATCACCCGTGAGTCCACGCCCAGCAGGCGTTCGACCACCGCGTCGCAACCGGTCTCCTCGGCGATCTCCCGGATCACCGCGTCGAACGGATCCTCCGCGTGCTCGACCCTGCCGCCGGGAAGAGTCCAGGCAGGCTCGCCTGTGGGTGGTACGTGACGAGCGAGCAACACCCGCTCGTCCTCGATGCACACCGCGTACGCCGCCAGCCGGAAACTCATCCGCACCTTCCTTGACGCACCGGCACTTCGCTGGCACGAACTTACTGATCATCGACGCCGGATGGCAATGATCAAGGTTGCGCCCGCCGCGACGTCGGCGATCAACCAGGCCCGTGCCGTTTCTGAGAGGATCTGAGAGATCCGTTCCGGCGCGCAGGAGCGATGGTGCCCTCGGCAGCGCTCGCCCTTGATCGCCGGGCGTGCTGACCGGCAGCGTGATCACGGAGGTGCGGGTGGCATGACACGGTCGTACGTACGCAACCGCCCGAAGAGCGCCGTGACCGCGCCCGTGGTTCTGGTAGCTGTCGTGCTCGTCGTGATGGGCTTGGTGTGGGCCGCGCTGCACTTCGTCTTCGCCCCCCGCATATCGCGCATAGACCCGGCCATGCTGTCGGAGTTACGGGCCGTCGGCCGGGTGGTCGGCGAAGACACCGTCGTGGGGCACCAGTGGGAGAACAACTACATCGAATTGAGCGACCTCGTGATCTACCTCGATGAGAACGCGAAGGAGGACGTGGTCGCCGAGATCGAACATCGGCTGAAGCAGCATGGCTGGCACGCGACGCGAAGAGAGCCCTCCGAGATCCGGTTGGAATCGGCCAGGTGGCCGTCCGCCCTCGTGACGGTTGAGCGGCTCGAAGAGACACACCTGAGCAGCGAACTGCGCAAGCGGGTTACGAGCACAGGACTGCCCATGAGCGACATGGCGTACATGGACGTCTGGCCGTGAGCCAGTGCCCGAGAACTGGAACGCCCATCCTCCACGGCGTCGGCGTTCGGATACACGACCCACTCCTCCTCGCTCGCTTGAAGGGCCTCAAAGGTGTGGCGACGTCCGCCTCTGTGGCGGTGTCCGCCGTGCCGAGCCGGAACGCGCGGGCTCAGGGCAGGCGAGGCCGTGTCTCCTCGGCGTTCCGTTCCGTTCGTGTCGGCCGCCGGGCCACCTCAGCCGCCCCCGTCCCCGCCGCCGGGCGTGCCTCCGGTGACCGCCTGTGTCTCACGTCCGGTCAGCTCCTGCAGCGTCCCGCCGTCGGTGTTGCTGAGGATGACACCGACCCAGCCGGTGTACGGGTAGATGTTCCAGCTCGCGCCGACACCGGGGTTGGCGCCGGCGCGCCCGTGCACCCACTGACCGCCGACGATGCGGACCGGCATGTGGTAAGCCCCGAACGACTGCGGTCCGTGGGGGAGTTTGGCCGCGGTGAGCACCTCGGCGTAGGGCCGTTCCAGCACCGTGCCGTCGCTCAGGGCGTGCGCGAACCGGATGAGATCCGGCGCGGTGGCGAAGCCGCCGTCCCCTGGGACGTCGATGAAGCCGCGGCCCGGGTTCTTGCCCGGCGTGGACCGGTTCGAGCTGCTCTTGCCCAGATTGCGGACGGCGTCCACCACGCTGCCGTCCGCCAGCCGCATGTAAGGGTGCGCGAGGTGCGCGTCGGTGAGCCACTGCGGCCTGGTGCGGAACGCCGAGCCGGTCATGCCGCAGCGCCTGAAGATGTTCTCCTCGACGTAGTCCCAGTACGTCCTGCCGGTCACCGCCTCCACGATCAGCGCCGGGATGACGACGTCGGCCCCGGCGTGTTCGGTGGGAGTGCCGGGGGCGGCCACCAGCTTGGCCTTGCGGGCCCACTGCTCGTAGAACGCGTGCACCTCCTCCCGGCTCCGGAAGATGCGCTGCGGGTCCTCCTCGGGGGTGTTCAGCCCGGAGGCGCCCGAGAGCAGGTGGTGGATGGTCACCTGGTCGGCGACGTCCCTGGCGTAGCCCTTCAGGTGGGTGCCGACCGTGTCGGACAGCTTGACCTTGCCCTGCTGCACCAGTTGCAGGATGGCCACCGCGCCGAACGGCTTGCCCGCCGAACTGAGGCTGAACGCGATGCCCTCGTGGTTGCGGATCCCCTTCTCCCTGTCCGCCATGCCGTAGCTGCGGGACAGCACCGTCCGGCCCCGGTGCGACAACAGCACCACGCCGGAGAATCTGCCCTCCGCGGCCAGCTTCGCCACGTACCGGTCGTAGGCTCCGCCGGGACGGGCGTCCGGCGGGACACCGGTGCCGGTCGCGGCCGGACGATGCTGTCGGTCACCGAGCCGATCTTCGGGCCGATCTTCGGGCCGATCTTCGGGCCGGTCGCCGGGCCGGTCGCCGGGTCGCTCGCCGGACCTGCCGCCCACCAGCGGCGCGCCGGCCGCCACCGCGCCGGCAGCGGCCAACCCGCTCCACCCGAGCAGCCGCCGCCGGCCGATGCCACCCAGAGAATCCGAGTCCAAGATCAAAGTCCTTTCCTGACGACGGAACCGACCGCCGCAAGGCTGGACGCGACCGCCGTCGGCAGCCGATCACCCACCAGGTGGCCGGTGCCTCCTACTGAAGACGGGGGACTGTTGCGGCGGCGTATGCGCATTTCGAAACACCCGCGATATACCGATTCCCCCGGCGTCAAGGCACCGGCAAAGGCCGGGCTGTGCCGGCGAGGGTGGGCCCGCCTCGGACGCAGGGAGGCCCCAGTCGTCCGATGGGCGGCCGACCAGGGTTGCGCGTCTGAAGTGGCGGACAGGCCTTGCCCGGAAGGGCGGGGCTCGCTTTCGGCGCGAAGTGGCACCAGTGGTTCGGCGTGT